>CAUTUX010000001.1:0-109889 GCA_963542015.1 uncultured Clostridia bacterium
AGGAGAGACTATGGTATCTGCTAAAAAATACGGGTTGCCAGAATTTTGTGACAAAGAAATAGTGGGGGGGGGGTACAAGATTTTTGGATTAGGAGAAAAGAAAGAAAGGATGTGGAAATATTTACCACAAGATTATCCATTTCCTAAAAAGAGTCCATGTATTGATAAGTATAAAGTATTTATTGCAAAGGCATATGGATGTGGAGCGATTGGAGAGGTACCTAGCACGCCAGTGCTGAGCACGCCAGGAGAAGTTTGCACCGAAACATTTATAGAAATAGGCCCATTTGAGACTGCAACAGAAGCTGCGAATGTGATCAAATATATTAAAACTAAATTTTTTAGAGTATTAGTAGGAATTCCAAAACAAACTCAAGATGCGACACGAAAAGTCTATCGGTTTGTACCGATTCAGGACTTTACTCCAGATTCTGATATTGACTGGAATGACAATATTAACGGATTAGACAGTCAATTATTTAAAAAATACAATTTAAATGAAGAAGAAATTGATTTTATAAAAAAGAACATTAGTGAGATGAAAGAATAAGATGGGGAAAGTAACGGTAACCAGGTCTGGGAATTTAGGTTTAATAGATAAAGTAATTATCAATGGAGAAGAAAAAGAGTTTTTTCTTGATGAGTCTAATGATAGCGGTAGAGATTTAATCTTACTTTATATTTATCAGCTCAAAAATTTTAAAGAACACGGTATAAAGATAGGAATGACTAGATGTAAAGAGGGAGAGAAGTTTTGTGATGCTATAGAAACTAGAATTAGAGAACAGCAAGGGGAACTTGCGCTGAAGCCAGATCAATATGAAAAGTATGGATTAGAAAGAGAGGTTCTTTATTGGGGTATTTGTGTAAATGTGGCAAATGAGTCATTTAAAGACTATAAACTTCATAAAGAAATAATGACTAGAGAATCAGGAATATTTGAAAGAGAGCAAGAGTGGTTTTTAGGTATTAAGGCAGAAGACATTATAGAAATATTTAAAGATGTAAGGGAAGAAGGCAAGAAAATAATTTTCCAACCAAGAAAGGAACAGAGGGAATGTGTCGAAAGAATGAAGAAGTATTTTAGTAATCATCCGAAGGGACGATTTCTTCTTAATTGCAAAATGAGATTTGGAAAATCATACACAACTTATAAATATTGTGAAGAAGCAAATATAAATAAAATACTGATCCTTACATTCGTGCCTGCCGTGCAAGATTCTTGGAAAGGAGATCTTTTACACATAGAAAAGGACTATAAGTACTATACTGATGGAAATTTAAAGAAAGATAATTTTGTAGTATCTGAAATAAATGAACCATTTGTACTTTTTTTGTCTTTACAAAACTATCTAGGAAGAGAAAAGGATTCTAGCATAAAAGCAAGAATAGCAAAGCTACGTGATGTTGAATGGGATATGGTAATTTTGGATGAGTACCATTTTGGAGCATGGAATTCTAGAACGCAAACAACACTGAAAAATAGTAAAGAGGAGATATCAGAAGATATAGATGTAGAATTTCAAAAGGTATTAAAACAGGAAATAGATGTTATTGAAAAATTTAAGATAAAGACAGAGAAAACCGTCTGCTTGTCAGGAACTCCGTTTAAAATTCTAGCGAAAGGGGAATTTAACAGAGAGTCAAGTTATACATATTCATATTTTGATGAACAGAGAAACAAATATCCTGAAGAAAATAATAGGGAGAAAATTAATCCTGACTATGCAGAGTTTCCAGATATGAAAATATATGGATACAACATGTCAAACCTTTTTGCCAATGCAACCGAGTCACTATTCTATCAAGAAGATGAAACAGGGAGAAAATATTTTTCTTTAAATAAATTTTTTGAAACTAAAAAAGATGATCAATCGGATGAGCATAGTGTCTTTATTTATGAAGAATATGTTAAGAAGTGGCTAAGTAAAATATCAGGGAAAGCTTTCGAATATAGCATACTTAATGCTCCGTTTAGTTTAGATTTTGTAGAAAAAATACAACATACATTGTGGCTTATGCCCACACAAAATGCATGCGAAGCAATGGAACGACTCCTTAAAGAGGATAACTATTTTAGAAAATTTAAAATAATCAATCTTTCTGCAAGTGGAGTAGGAGCTGGGGCTAATGCATTTAGGTTTTTAGAAAAAGGAATTAATGAAAGTGAAAACACAGAAATGAAAGGGTCTATAGCTATAACTGTAAACAAACTTACAATAGGAGTAACAGTTAAAAAATGGTCGGGAGTATTTGTATTAAAAGACCTTACAAGTCCAGAGCAATACTTCCAAGCGATTTTTAGAGTACAAACTCCACTAAAGGAAGATGGTAAAATATTAAAAAAAGAAGGATTGGTATTTGATTTTAATATAGATAGGGCAGCTTCGTTACTTTTAAGATATGCAAAAGAACAGAGTGAAGGAAATTTTAAAAAACTTGAAATAGCTCGGTTAATTGTTAAATATTTGCCGATATTTATAAATGGGGATACAACAAAAAAAATCGGTGAAGAAGTATTTTATCAGTTAGCGGAATGGGGTGATGTAAGTGCAAAAACACTTTCAAAAAGAATTACAGATGTAAGTACGGTTACAGCCATAGATGATGATCAAGCACTGGCTGATATGATGAATGATAAGGAAGCGAGTGAGATATTAAAAAAAGTATTCGCACATGCTAAATTTACCAAACCAAACAAGGAAACTAAAATTCCAGCGAAATCAGAAGATGGCTTTGATACCATACCAGCGAGAGAAGGGATAAAAGCAGGACAAGAATGTGGTGAAGCAGATTTTAATATGTATGAATCATATGATGATGAACAAATCCAAAAGATGGTTGAACAAAGGATAGAAAATTATACTAATGAATTTCTTAAAGAAAAAAAAGACTATGATGAAAATCAAAAAAGGTGGTATCAAAACGGATTTAGGAAAGGATATTTTAGGGGTCTTGAGATACCAGTAAAGAAATTGCAATGTGGGTATCCGGATGGCAAAAACTTTGTAGAAAAAGTCAAAGAAAAGTTCGGCTCAGAAATTAAATATAATGATTCGACAAGGAATGATATCAATTATTTTATGAATGTATATTTGGAACAAAACATACCTAATGAGTATAGTGGCGTGCTATATAAAAAGTGGTATATTGATTCATTTAAGAGAAAGGTAAGGACGGAACTTACAGAAGTAACTAATGAATGCAAAAAGGAAGATGTAAGTAATATTTTAAAACACATACTTACTAGATTGTTTGAATTTCTATATATTAGCGTATACAGAGAAACAAAATTTGATGAGATATTGCAAAATGCAGAAGATAAAAAATTCTTAGAAGCTGTCGGTATTACGAAGAAAGATTTTGAAGTAATAAACAGATATAATATTTTTAATAAGCGAGTTTTGGATAGCTATATAAGTGATTTTTTTGCAAATGAAACATTGGGTAAGTCGCTAAGCAATAATGAAGAAAACAAGAAGAAATATAGAAACAGCTTTAACTGGTTTGGATATGGAGATACAGAGAACTAGTGCAGTTTTACGAGAAAAAGACACTAAGCGGATGAAACTTTATATGGGAATACATATCAGATCGTGAGAGATATTAGAAAAAAACAAATACTATTTATTCTTTGCCTTACAATCATTTTTTTATTTAGTTCACTTTTCTTATTCTCCTGTACCAAATCAAAACAAAACAATAAACAAAAAGAACAAAAAGAAAATAATAAAGAAGTTATAAGTAGATTTGAAAAAGAAGCAATAAAATACAATCAACAAAAGAAGGAATTTGCAAATAGAATTTTTGAAGAAAGAGAACCAGATCAAATTAATAAAATTTCAATAAAGGCTCAGCTTATTACGGTAGACAGCAAGGATAGGAAACACTATGTAGAAGCAGACGATGAGACAATCTTTGACTATGCAATTGAGAGAATGAGCAGAGGGGAAAGAATATATCGTTTAAACTTCATATTAGATATTACCCAAAATGAATATGAGAAGCTGATAAAAACAAATGCAAGTAAATATAACGAGCTAATAGAAAATATTGATCTTAAATATAGTATTAAGAGAACTAATAAATATATATATGAGAGAGAAAACATAGGCTTGTTGGAGAAGAAGTCCGAATCAAGTCGATACTTAAAATTGGTCACGTCGGTCCTTCGAAGCGATAAAAATATTCTTCCCAATAATGATGAAATATATTTATATACTTTATTTAATCAGCAAATAAAATACGGCTTTATGTTTAAAGACACTGACATATTTAATCTTAAAGATGAAGAATGCACAATCAATGATTATTCGAAATTTGAACAGCCTGATGTTTATAAATTTGAGGTTGAAATGAAAGGCAATGAAGTTTTATTGAAATCGGTGGATGATTCATTAAAAGACTCAGAAGAAATAACAGTGCCAGAATTTGTAACAGAGATTGATGATGGAGTTTTTAAAGAGTGGAAAAAATTAAAAAAGATTAATCTTGAAAATATAAAAAGAATAGGCGAGGAGGCATTTAAGGAAACCGCATTGGAGGAGGTTATTGCTCCATCGCTATTGGAAGTAAAACCATTTGCATTCAATTTGTGTAAAAAGTTAACGAAGGCGGTAATGCCTGCAGTGAAGTCTATAAAATATAAGACATTTGAGAATTGCCAAGATCTTAAATATATTGAATTGTCGGAATGCAAAGATATTGAAGATTATGCTTTTTCAAACTGTTATAAGCTGGAATTTAATAAAGAAGTTTTGAATATGAAATTACATCAGCTTGCATTTAATAACTGTAGAAATTATGAAGTTGCAACAGAAGAAAAACTTAATATAAAAGGAGATACCGTTACAGGGTTCAAAAATAAAGTTGGGACGGTGCTAAACATTAGGGAAGTAATACTCCCAGACAGTGTAAAGAAAATTTCAGACAGAGCTTTTTTCAATGGCAATTTTGCAAAAATAAACATTGAGAACATTCAGTCAATAGGCGAAGATGCATTTGCATTTTGTCATTTATTAAAGGCAGTTGATATGCGAAATGTTAAAGAAATTGGGAACGGTGCTTTTTATGACTGCTCTAAATTGAAAAGTTTAGGCAATATAAGCGGAGTAAAAGAAATCCCAGATAGTTGTTTTGCGTTTTGTTATTCACTGAAAGAAATGGATCTCACGGGAGTAGAAAGAATAGGGAGTTTTGCATTTGCAGATTGTGGCTTTACAGCCGTTGATTTAAAGACTGTACGAAAAGTTGAGAATAATGCTTTTGAAAGTTGCAAACAACTCAAAACAATAGATTTGAGAAATGTTGAGAGTGTGGGAGAGAAACCTTTTAATGAGTGTAAATTAATGGAGACCATCTTTATAAACGGAGATATCAACGGATACAATACCGCATATAAAGTGGAAGGTGGAAAAAAATTGGTTACTAGAAAAAATAATAAAGTGATACTTAGTATAGAATGATAAAAAAGGTGGAGGGCAAATTAGGGTTATGAAAAGAAATGTAAACTTAATATTGATATCAATAATGTTGGTGATGTTTTCAATTGTGACGATGGTTGCATGTGCGAAAACGCAAAAAAAGAAACCAGAAGTTCAAAAAGAATATACTGAGTATGAAAAGAAGCAAAAGGAATTTGAACAGACAAAACATACGGCACGAAGCATAGATGAAATAAATGATATAGGCATAGAAGCTACATTAGTCAGTACAAATAAGGATGGAAAGAAATACTTCGTTAAAAGTGAAGGTAGTACATCATTGTTGGATGCTGGTTTTAAAAAACTAGCTGACAACGAAAAAGAACAGAAGTTGTTTTTTAGATTAAACATCACAGAAGAGGAATATAAAAATTTTAAAAAAGAAAACAATACTAAATATGAACGCCTTATAGAGAAGATTAATCTTGAATACAGCATACCTAAATCTGTATATGCAGTAGAAGGCAGAGAAAATCTTGGATTAACAGAAGAACTAAAAGATGGAATAAGCTACTTAAAACTTAACAAAGAAGTTATTGGGATGGAAAGAAATATTATGCCAAAAGATGGGAAATTATATTTTTATTCTTTAGTTGGCGGTAATATAAAATATTCATTTATTTTTAAAGATACTGACATATACAATCTTAATGCTTCATCAATAATAGATAATGATTATTCACAATTTGATAAACCATACAATTTAAAATTTGCTCTTTCAAAAGATAACGATGACATAGTATTAAATTCAGTAGACGAAAGTTTTAAAGAAATGAAAGAAATAACTCTTCCCTATTACATAACTAAAATAGGCAAAGGTGTATTCAAGAATTATGAAAAGTTGCAATCTATAAATCTTCAAAATATAAAGGAAATACAAGAAGAGGCATTTTCAAAAACAGATTTGAGAGAACTTAATCTTGAATCGGTACTAAAAGTTGGGAAACTAGCATTCAGCGAATCTAGAAACATCAGGAAAGCAAATACACCAAAATTAAAAGAAATGGAATATGGAGCATTTAATATATGTGAAAAGCTTGAGAATATAAATCTTGAAAAAGTACAAGAGATTCCAGATTATGCTTTTTACAATTGTAAAGCTCTGGAATGGATTGACATAAGCAACGCAACAGCGGTAGGAGACCACGCATTTTCAGGTGCAGTATCACTGAAAGTTGCTCGATTAAATAAGGCAAGTGAAATAAAAAATGATGCATTTTCAAATTGCAGTTCTCTTGAATTTATAAACCTATCAGGAGTTAATAAAATAAGAGCATTTTCATTCCATGGATGTAAAAAATTATGGGCTGTAGATCTTGAAAATATAGTCGAATTGGGTACACAGACATTTGCAAATTGTAGTTCACTTGTGGAAGTGAGAAATCTTAACAAGTTGAAAGAAGTTCCTGAAAGTGCATTTTATGAGTGCACTTCTTTAAAGGAAATTGATTTGAGCAAAGTTGAAGTAATAGGACTGGGAGCATTTTCAAACTGCCAATCGCTTGAAGAGATAAATTTGGCTAGTGATAAGAGACTTGAGCACGATGCTTTCAATAAATGTAAAAAAATTAAAACAATTGACCTACCAAATATAGAATCAGTAGGAGATAGAGTATTTAGTGGCTGTAAATCGTTGGAGAATATTAATTTGCATAATTTAAAAACAATCGGGCGATTTATGTTTGGCGATTGTGAGAAATTGCAATATATAGATTTGAGCAATATTGAAGAAATTAAACCATATGCGTTTGCTGGATGTGAAGCATTAACAAATGTAGATTTGAAAAATGTAAAAAAAATAGGGGAGAGAATTTTCTCAAGATGTGACGGTATTTATAAGCTATTGATAAATGGAAGTGAAAACGGTCATAACGAAATATATAAAGTAGAGGATGGAAGAAGGGTATATAGGATAGCAGATGATGTTAAAGTTATAGATCTTGATGATTAAAAAATTTTGCTTGACTAAAAAAAAGCTTTTCTTTATCATTAATTAGCAATTTATGTCGGTAAGAACTAGCCCCTTTTGCCGAGTTAATCTGTTGGTTTTGTGTCGGTATTCCAACACAGATCCGCAAAGGAAATATAAAATAATTTTCATTGGAGGTCCATTATGGCTAAAGATTTGTCTTATATGGCAAAGAACAACAAGTCTTATATGGCAAAACCTGGTGAAGTTGAAAAGAAATGGTATATTGTAGATGCAACGGATGCTATTTTGGGAAGACTGTCATCACAGGTGGCTACTATATTAAGAGGGAAAAACAAACCTGAATTCACACCAAATGTGGATTGCGGAGATTTCGTTATTGTAATTAATTGTAATAAAGTTAGATTAACAGGAAAGAAGCTTGAGCAGAAATACTACAGACATCATACTGGATATATTGGTGGATTAAAGGAAGTTCAATACAAGAAGATAATGCAAGAAAAACCTGAATTCGCAGTATACAAAGCAGTTAAAGGTATGTTGCCTAAAAACTCTTTAGGTGAAGCAATGTTAACAAAATTGAGAGTATATGCAGGATCGGAACATCCACATTCCGCACAGCAGCCTGTTGAACTCAAGTTGGATTAGAGGTAAAGTATGGCAACAAAAAAAGTAAGCAAAAGAGTACAGTTTATTGGTACAGGAAGAAGAAAATCTGCAGTTGCACGTGTTCGTCTTCTAGAAGGTGGAGAAGGAAAAATTGTTATCAACAAGAGAACAATTGATGAATATTTTCCATTGGACACAACAAAACTAATTGTTAATCAACCATTGGAATTAACAAATACAAAAAACAAATTTGATGTAGTTGTAAATGTTAGAGGCGGAGGAATCACAGGTCAGGCTGGTGCAATTAGACATGGTATTGCAAGAGCACTGTGTGTTGTTGATGCCGAGGCATATAGATCCGAACTTAAAAAGGCTGGTTTCCTAACAAGAGATTCAAGATGTAAGGAAAGAAAGAAATACGGATTACACAAAGCACGCAAAGCACCACAGTTCAGTAAGAGATAGTTTTCAAAAGCTCGCAAATGCGAGCTTTTTTTTATAAACTGTGTTTATGGACAGGTACTCATTAATAATAGCAGCTGGTGGCTCAGGTTCAAGATTCGGCTCAGATAAATTATTTGCAGAAATAAATAACGGCAAGTCGGTACTGCAACAAAGTGTAGAACCTTTTTTAAATTTTGAAAATATAACAGAGATTATAATAGCTGTTCAAAAGACAAGTGTAGATAAAGTCTCAAAAATGTTCAGCGATGAACGGGTTGAAGTCATTGAAGGCGGAACCGATAGAACAGAAAGCGTTTTGAAGGCGTTAAGTAAAATTAATAAAAATGATTTTGTAATCATTCATGATGGAGCCAGACCATTTGTAACTAAATCATTAATTGATAGGCTCTTAGAGAAAAAGAATGAGGTTGGTTCATTTTTATACACTCCCATTACCGATTCAATATTAAAGAAAAACGAATCTGGATTTTTAATAACCGATCGCAACAAATATATGGCAATTCAAACCCCATGTTGTTTTAAAAGAAGTTTAATAAACGAAGCTTATGAAAAGAATACCAAGCATGAGACACTTTATGATGATGTTTCATTGGTAATAAAGTATACAGGCAAGATACCTGAGGCTGTTCTCGGCGATCCTAGTAATAAGAAGGTAACATATAGAGAAGATATCGAGGCAAGGGCGGATCTTGTTGGTGTGGGGTATGATATTCATCAGTTGGAAGAAGGTGACGGGCTATATCTATGTGGAGTGAAAATTGATTTTAACAAAAGACCTATAGCTCATTCAGATGGAGATATTCCAATTCATGCACTAATGGATGCGATGTTGTCTGCGATGGGAAAGAAAGATATCGGACATTATTTCCCAGTTGATGACAGTAGATACGACAATATAGCAAGTACGGAGTTACTAAAAGAAGTTGTTAAAATTATGCAAAATGAAGAAAAACATGTTGCAAATATTTCAATATGTATAATCTTGGAAAAACCGAAGTTAGTAAAATATATTAATGAGATGAAAAAAACAATAGCCAGAATAGTTCAAGTGACAGAAGAACAGGTTGGTATATCTGTAACGACAAACGAAGAGGTAGGGGAGATTGGGAAAGGTGATGCCATAGCCTCATATGTTTCAGTCCTACTTAAAAATAATAAGGAATGTGATAAGGAAAGCCAAAAATAGATAAAAAACGCAAAAATTGTAGAAATTTGAAAATATTCATCTAAACCGTTAAAAAAGTTTTAAAAATTTTTGACTATGTACACATAGATTGCTATTATTTTATATTGCAAAATATCGTAAATTTTCTCAAAGAACCTTGTATCTATACTAATACTAAGGGTTGGGGTAATTAGCATTTATTTGTCGAATTTATTAAAACAAGGAGTAAAATGTAATGGCTGAAATGTACCACGACGAAATGTATGGAATGACAGAGAGAAAAGATTTTTCCAAAATCAAAAACATTCTTAGAATTCCATTTTTAATTGATGCACAAAAGAAATCATATGCAAATTTCTTGGGTGAAGGCATCAGAGAAGTCCTTCAGGACTATTCACCTATAATTGACAGTGGTGGAAACTATAAACTTGAATTTGTTGAACACTATCTTGATGGAGAACCAAAGTACAACATTAAGGAATGTAAAGATAGAGATGCAACATATTCGTTACCTCTAAAGGTCAGAGTAAGATTACAAAGTCTTAAGGCTGACAAACCACCTGTAACAAATGATGTTTTTATGGGAGATCTTCCTATAATGACAGATTCTGGTTCATTTGTTGTAAATGGAGCAGAAAGAGTTGTTGTAAGCCAGCTTGTTAGAAGCCCTGGCGTATACAGCGAGATGGAAAGAGATAGAAACGGTGTTAAGAGATATATGACAACCGTTATCCCTAACAGAGGAGCATGGCTTGAATTTGTTCAAGATGCACAGGGAATTTTGTATGTTCATGTTGATAAAGCAAAGAAGATTACAACAACAGCTTTTTTAAGAGCTTTAGGATTTGGTTCCGATAAAGATCTTGATGACTTGTTTGGTCAAGAACCTTTAATAAAGGCAACATATGAGAAAGATGGTGGTTCAAATGACTACGAAGGAGGTTTGATCACATTATTCCAAGCATTAAAACAGGGTGAAATTCCAACAACTGAAGGTGCAAAAAAATTAATAGAAAATATATTCTATGACTACAAAAGATATGAACTTGCAAAGGTAGGAAGATATAAATACAACTTAAAATTATCTCTTGCAGAAAGAATTACAGGGCATAAGGTTGCTGCAGATGTAATCAGTATGGTTACAGGTGAAATACTTGCGAAACATGGAGATGTAATCACACCAGCACAAGCTGAGCTTATTCAAAACAGTGGTGTAAATGTCGTAGATCTCGAGTATACAAACGAAGACGGTGCGAAATGCTCATACAGATGTATCGGTAATAATACTGTAGATCTTGATGCATTTGTTAAATGTAATCCAAAAGAAATAGGGATAACAGAAAAGGTATATTATCCAGCACTAAAAGAAATACTTGAAAAAACTCAGAACTTAGATGAAAGAATTGCATACATAAAGGCTGATAGAGATAGATTAATAATGAAGCATATATCTCTGGATGATATAGTTGCAGCAGTTAGCTACAACCTAGGACTTGCTCATGGATTCGGAGTATGTGATGATATTGACCACCTATCAAACAGAAGAGTTAGATCAGTTGGCGAGTTGATGCAGAATCAGTTTAGAATTGGAATTTCCAGAATGGAAAGAGTTATCAAGGATAGATTGAATGCTTCACAGACGGCAGAAGAAGTTGATTTACAACCATCACAAGTTATCAATATCAAACCTGTAACTAGTGTAATTAAAGAGTTCTTTGGATCATCACAACTTTCACAGTTTATGGATCAACCTAACCCAATAGCTGAATTAACACACAAAAGAAAATTATCAGCTTTAGGACCAGGAGGTTTGAATAGAGAAAGAGCAGGTTTTGAAGTTCGAGATGTTCACTATTCGCACTATGGAAGAATATGTCCTATAGAAACTCCAGAAGGAGCTAATATCGGTTTGATATCATCTTTGGCAACATATGCAAAGATCAATGAATATGGATTTATTGAAACAGCATACAGAAAAGTTGATAAAGAAAACAAAAAAGTTACAAACGAAATTGTATACATGACAGCTGATGAAGAAGACAAGTATATTGTTGCTCAAGCGAACGAAGCTCTTGATAAGGACGGTTGGTTTGTAAAGAAACGTGTTACATGTAGAATCAAAAACAACATCACAGAAGTTAACAGAGACAATGTTGATTATATGGATGTATCACCAAAGCAGTTAGTGTCTGTAGCTACTGCTCTTATACCTTTCTTGGAAAATGATGATACAAACAGAGCATTGATGGGATCTAACATGCAGAGGCAAGCGGTTCCATTATTAAAGACAGAAGCACCTATTATAGCAACAGGGGTTGAACATAAAATTGCATATGACAGTGGTGTGCTTAAGATTGCAGAGAAAGATGGTGTTGTAAGTTATGTCGATGCTGAGACAATTGTAATCCAATGTGATGATGGTTCAATTAGTGAATACAAACTTGCAAAATTCCAAAGAAGCAATCAATCAACATGTGTTAATCAGTTCCCAATTGTAAACAAGGGTGATAGGGTTGTTGGACCTAAATATGATAAGAATGGAGAACTAATACAAGAAGGAACAGTTATTGCTGACGGACCTGCAACAGATAAGGGTGAACTTGCGCTTGGTAGAAACATACTTGTAGGGTTCATGTCATGGGAAGGATATAACTACGAAGATGCTATCTTAATCAGTGAAGATCTTGTAAAGGATGATGTATTCACATCAATACATATTGAAGAATATGAACTTGAATCAAGAGACACCAAATTAGGTGCTGAACAGATAACAAGAGATATTCCTAATTTATCTGAAGATGCACTAAAGAATTTGGATGCAGATGGAATCATTCGTGTTGGTGCAGAAGTTAAAGCTGGAGATATCTTAGTTGGTAAAGTAACTCCAAAGGGTGAAAGCGAGCCAACACCAGAAGAGAGACTTTTAAGAGCTATTTTCTCAGATAAGACAAAAGATGTTAAAGACACATCACTTAGAGTCCCTAACGGACAAGGTGGTGTTGTTGTTGATGTAAAAATCTTCACAAGAAAAAACAAAGATGAGTTGAATCCAGGAGTAAATGTTCTTGTTAGAGTTTACATAGCACAAAAGAGAAAGATTTCCGTTGGAGATAAAATGGCTGGTCGTCATGGTAACAAAGGTGTTATTTCCAGAGTGTTACCAAGAGAAGATATGCCATATCTACAAGACGGTACACCATTGCAAATCGTTCTTAACCCATTGGGTGTTCCATCACGTATGAACATCGGACAGGTCCTTGAAGTTCACCTTGGTTATATTGCAAAGATGAATGGATGGAAGGTTGCAACTCCAGTATTTGACGGAGCAAATGAGCAAGATATCAAGAAGTTGTTTAAAGAAGCAGGAATATGCAACAAGAATGGCAAAGTTGATGGGAAAATAGAAGTATATGATGGAAGAACTGGTGAGAAATTTGAAAATCCAGTTACAGTAGGATACATGTACTATTTGAAATTAGGTCACTTAGTTGCGGACAAGATTCACGCACGAAGCGTAGGACCATATTCAGTAGTTACTCAGCAACCATTGGGTGGTAAAGCTCAGTTCGGTGGACAGAGACTTGGTGAAATGGAAGTTTGGGCACTTGAAGCATACGGAGCATCTAACATCCTTCAGGAAATGATAACAGTTAAATCTGATGATGTTGGCGGAAGAGTCAAGACATATGAATCCATCGTTAAGGGAACACATGTATCAGAACCAGGTATTCCAGAATCATTTAAAGTTCTCGTTAAAGAGTTGCAGAGCATGTGTCTCGATCTGAAAGTAATGACAGATGATAATAATGAAATTAAGATAAGAGACTACTCACCAAACGAGGATTATGAGATACCAAATAAGATGGAAAAAGAGAAGGAGAAAATTGAAATCAATCTGGCAGATCAGATTTCTGGATTGGGTAGTGACTCCGATGATGGTATCGGTTCATTGGCAGATCTGTTAAGTGCAATAGATCCTGGTGAAAGTGAAGTAAATGATATTGATGTTTTAAGTTCGTTGTTAGAAAACAACAGTGATGATAAGGAGTAATGAAGCATGTACGAATTAAGCAGTTTTGATTCAATAGAAATAGGAATAGCTTCACCAGAAAAGATCAGATCATGGTCTAAAGGAGAAGTAACAAAATCTGAAACAATTAACTATAGGACACAAAAACCTGAAAGAGACGGTCTTTTCTGTGAAAAGATTTTTGGACCAGTTAAAGACTGGGAATGTCATTGTGGAAAATATAAGAGAGTTAGATACAAAGGCATTATATGTGAAAAATGTGGAGTTGAAGTTACAAAATCTAAAGTAAGAAGAGAAAGGATGGGTCATATTGAATTGGCAACTCCAGTAACACATATTTGGTACTTCAAGGGCTCACCATCAAGAATCAGCACGATTTTGGATGTATCTGCAAGAGAATTAGAACAGGTTATATATTTCGCTGCATATATAGTTATTGATCCAGGCGTTGTACCAGAATTAAAGAAAAAACAAGTTATTAATGACTATACATACAGAAAACTTCTTGAAAAATATAAACCAACAGATTTCAAAGCAGGAATGGGAGCAGAGGCTGTAAAAGAACTTCTTATGGAAGTTGACCTTGAAGAAGAGTCGGCAAAACTTAAAGAACAATTAGCAATTGCAACTCCAAATAAGAAGACAAAGTTAGCCAAAAGATTAAATGTAGTTGAAGCATTTAGAAAGACTGGCAATAAACCAGAATGGATGGTTTTGGATGTAATCCCTGTTATTCCACCAGATTTAAGACCTATGGTTCAGCTTGATGGTGGTAGATTTGCAGCATCAGATTTAAATGATTTATATAGAAGAGTTATTAACAGAAACAATCGTCTTAAGAGGCAACAGGAACTTGGAGCTCCAGAGCTGATTATAAGAAATGAAAAGAGAATGTTGCAGGAAGCAGTTGATGCTTTGATTGATAACGGCAGGAGAGGAAAGGCAGTAACTGGTGCAGGTGGAAGAGAACTCAAATCATTAACGGCAATGTTGAAAGGTAAACAGGGCCGCTTCCGTCAGAATTTGCTTGGTAAACGTGTTGACTACTCAGGACGTTCAGTTATAGTTGTAGGACCTGAATTAAAACTATATCAGTGTGGTCTTCCAAAAGAAATTGCACTTGAATTATTTAAACCATTTATAATGCGTCGCTTAATTGAAGAAGGATTAAGCCAAAATATCAAGGCAGCAAAGAGATATATAGATTCAGACAATGAAAAAGTTTGGGATATTCTTGAGGAAATTATTAAAGATCATCCAGTTTTATTAAACCGTGCTCCAACATTGCATAGATTAGGTATACAAGCATTTGAACCCGTCCTTGTTGAAGGTAGAGCAATAAAATTGCACCCATTAGCATGTGGAGCATTTAACGCTGACTTCGATGGTGACCAAATGGCAGTCCACTTACCTCTATCAATTGAAGCACAGGCAGAAGCAAGAATCTTGATGTTATGCACAAACAATATTTTGAAGTTATCAGACGGAAAGCCTATTGTTTCACCTACACAAGATATGGTTATAGGTTCATACTATCTAACAATAGTTAAGCCAGGTGCAATGGGTGAAGGTAGATACTTCGCATCATTTGACGAAGCAATGATGGCATATCAAGAGAAGACTCTTGAATTGCAGGCATTATGTTATATTCGTGTAAAGACGGCAACTGGAAGCAGATTGGTGCATTCTACATTGGGAAGGTTTATATTCAACTCCAACCTACCACAAGATTTAAGATTTGTAGATAGAAGCAACCCAGCAAATGAAGGAGCTTTGGAAGTTGAAGGAATCTTAGGTATTGAATCTTCAATTGACGATAGACAGTTCGACATATTGATGCAAGCACAAAAATCAGGCTCATTAAAGCGTTCAACAGCAAATGTATGCACAAAATTGAGAATGAAAGAGTTGACTGCAGAACAAGCTGAAAAAATAGATAGTGCAATTAAAGTAGGGCTAAAAGAACTTGCTGAACTCGATGAGAAAAAGGCAGCACAGATTGCAGAATTGGAAAATGAGAAAGGCTCTGCTAGCTCTAAAGATCTAGATAGAATTAATGACAGTTATGAGAATGATAAAAAGCTCATACTTGGAAATATAAGAAAAAGAATACAAATAAATGCTTTTGGTCAGAAACAAATAGCAATAGGCAAAAAGCAGCTTTCACAAATAGTTGATCATTGCTTTAAATATCATGGAGCAACAGATACAACAATTGTATTGGATAAGATTAAGGCACTTGGATATAAGTACTCAACAATTGGAGCAGTAACGACAAGTGTATTTGATATGCATATTCCTGAAGAGAAAAAGGACATTATACAGAAGGCAGAATTTGATGTTGTTAATACAGAAAGATCTTATGCAAGAGGAATTATCTCTGCAGAGCAAAGATACAACGAAATAGTTCGTGCTTGGGAAACAGCGTCTGAGAAAATAGAAGCTGAATTGAAAAAGGACTTGGAAGATGATTTCAATCCAATCTGGATGATGGCAAAATCTGGTGCTCGTGGAGATATGAAACAGATTAGACAGTTGGCTGGTATGCGTGGACTTATGAAAGACCCTACTGGTAAAACAATCGAACTTCCAGTTAGAGCATCATTTAGAGAAGGATTGTCAGTGCTTGAATACTTCATATCATCACACGGTGGAAGAAAAGGTTTATCAGATACAGCTTTGAAAACAGCTGACTCTGGATACTTAACAAGAAGACTTGTTGATGTAGCTCACTCAGTTATAATCCAAGAAGAAGATTGCGGAGATACAAGAGGTAAAGAATTAGGAGCAATTTTTGAACCTAAGACACAGAGTGAGAAGGATCCTAGACAGCATATTATTGAACCAATGTCAGATAGAATTAATGGAAGATTTGCTGTAGAAGATATAATCGATCCATATACAAAGGAAGCGATAGTACATAAGGATGAACTTATAAATGAAGAACAAGCAAAATATATAGAAGAAGTGCTATATAAATATGCAGATGAAAATAATATCTCAATCAGAGAAGTAAAGGTAAGAGTTCGTTCTGTATTGTCATGTAGATGCAAACATGGTTTATGTGTTAAGTGTTACGGAAAGAATATGGGAAGCGGAAACCCAGTTAAATTGGGTGAGGCAGTAGGTATTATTGCAGCACAGTCAATCGGTGAACCTGGAACACAGCTTACAATGAGAACATTCCATACTGGTGGTGTTGCTACAGGAGATGATATCACTCAAGGTCTTCCACGTGTTCAAGAATTGTTTGAAGCAAGAAAACCAAAAGGACAGGCAATTATCAGTGAAATTGATGGATTTGTTTCACTTTCTAAAAAGAAAAATAAAGAGACAGTAACAGTAACAAGCACATCAGCTTCTGGAGAAAATGAAGTAAAAGAATACCAGATTCCATTTGGATTAAAAGTTAGAGTAACAGAAGGAGAAGAAATTAAAGCTGGTGATCCGTTAACATCTGGATCAATCAATCCACATGAATTGCTTGCAGTTAAATCAACAACGGGTGTTGAAGAATATATTGCAAGAGAAGTTCAGTCTGCATATAGAATGGCTGGTGTTGAAATTAACGATAAACATATTGAAGTAATTGTTAAACAGATGTTAAGAATGGTATTGATTGAAGATCAAGGAGATACAGATATGCTGTCTGGAACATATGTTGACTTACAGCATTACATGGAAACAAACAGCAAGGCTGTAAACTCAGGCAAAAATCCTGCACAAGGAAAGAGAATATTGCTTGGTGTTACAAAGGCTGCTCTTAATGCTGAATCATTCTTGTCAGCAGCATCATTCCAGGAGACAGCAAAAGTATTGACAGAAGCAGCAATTAATAACAAGCGTGATCCTTTGTTTGGATTAAAAGAAAATGTAATTATTGGTAAATTAATACCTGCAGGAACAGGAATGAAAAGATATGCTACAATAACAACAGCATTACCAGAAGGAGTGAATGCGGCACAAAATACGGAATATATAGACCGTTATGCCAGTGAGGAGGAATAATGAAAAAGTTTGTAACCTCAGAAAGCGTTACCGAAGGACATCCTGATAAGCTATGTGATCAAATTGCAGATGCGATACTTGATGACATTTTAAAGCTTGATAAAAATGCACGAACAGCAGTAGAGGTATGTGCATATACAGGATTGGTAATGGTGTTTGGAGAAACATCATTAAGTAAACCATATGATCCAAAAAATACGGTAAGAGAGGTTATAAGCGATATAGGATATAACAGTAGTGATATTGGGTTCGACTATAACACATGTGCTGTTATAACATCATTAAATGGTCAGTCAGCAGATATAGCTCAAGGAGTAGTTTCTGCAAGCGATCAACACTCTAAAGATATTTATGAAACGATGGGAGCCGGAGATCAAGGCATGATGTTCGGATATGCCACAGATGAAACTGAGAATTATATGCCATTACCTATTGTTTTGGCACATGCATTAACTAGAAGGCTGGCTGAAGTAAGAAAAACAAATATCATTCCATATTTAAGACCAGATGGGAAAGCTCAGGTTACAGTTGAGTATAAAGATAAAGTTCCGTATAGAGTAGACACAATAGTATTATCAACACAACATGATCCAGATATCGATCAAGAAACTTTAGAAGAAGATATTGTTCAGCATGTTGTTAAAAAAGCAATAAATAGCAAATATATTGATGATGATACAAAGATTTATATAAATCCAACTGGAAGGTTCGTTATTGGTGGACCACAAGGAGACAGCGGACTTACAGGAAGGAAAATAATAGTCGACACATATGGTGGAATTTGCCCACATGGTGGTGGTGCATTTTCGGGCAAGGATCCTACAAAAGTTGATAGAAGTGCAGCATATATGTGTAGATATATATGCAAGAATCTTGTTGCAGCTGGAGTATGTAAAAGGGTTACAATCCAAGTATCATATGCTATCGGTATGGCTCATCCAATTTCTATATATGTAAACACCCATAAAACTGGAATAATAGATGACGAACTTTTAAGTGAAGTAGTTAAAAAGGTTTTTGATTTAAGACCATTGGCAATAATAGAAACATTAGGATTAAGAAATCCTATATATAGGTCGACAACAAATTATGGTCACTTTGGGAAACCAGGACTGCCTTGGGAAAAAGTAGATAAAATAAAACTGATTGTTGCCGAAGTTAATAAACTTAAGGAGACAAGGTAAAACCTTGTCTGTTTTTTATTATGAAGAAGTCTGGCGAAGTAACTTACATAATCTATAAGAATGAAAATAATAATTTTAAAGTTTTTAATATAACTGATGACGAAAGTCAGAAGCAGATTAAAGTTGCTGGCGAACTTGTTAAAGTAAGAGTTGGCATGAGAGTGGAGCTAGAAGGAGATTTTAAGAAAGATCAATATGGAGAAACTTTTAAAGCCTCATTAATTAAGGAGGTCTTACCAACCAAAGCAGATGATATAGTTAGTTTCCTTGCTAGTGGTGCAATCCCTGGAATTGGAGAGGCAACGGCAATAAAAATAGTTAAAAAATTTGGCGACAGATCAATAGATGTGCTGTCTAATCCGATGGAATTAGTTCAGGTAAATGGAATTAGTCACGGAAAAGCCAATCTTATAGCAGAGTCATACAAAGAAATTTCCGAAATGAGAGACTTAATCATGCTATTAAGTCCATTGGGAATAACAAGTCGTATGATTTGCAAAATATTTGAAGCTTTTGGAGCTTCTTCCGTAAATGTTATAAAAGCAGATCCATATCTTTTAATAGGTAAAATAGATCGAGTAGGATTTAAAAGGGCAGATGCTATTGCAATAGCTTTGGGGATCCCATTATTAGGTGATTCTAGAATAGAATCTGGGATTTTATATAGTATTGAAAATTATTGCACAAGTGGTTCGCATACATACATTAAGGGAAATGATTTATTTGTACATGCTATTAGAAACATGAGTAATAAAAGTATTAATGAAAATGAATTGGTAGATAAGATAAAAGAAGGACTTGAAAGGCTCCTACAAAAAGGACAGATTTTTTCATTCAAAAAAAATAATGAAAAAATATATATGCTTATGATCAATTATTTTGTAGAAAGGAAAATTGCAGAAAACATAAATAAATTGATATTAAGACAAGAAAAAATTCAAATTGATTTAGACCATGAAATAGAGTTGTATGAAAATATATATAAAGTGACATTCCATGAAAGTCAGAAAGAGGCGATTAGGAGTGCTGTAGAAAACGGAGTCGCAATTATAACTGGAGGTCCTGGAGTTGGTAAAACAACGATAATAAAATGTATCATTGCGATTTTTAAAAACTTACGGAAAAAAGTTGCACTTTGTGCTCCAACAGGTAGAGCTGCAAAGAGGATGGAAGAGGCTACTGGATCAGAAGCAAAGACGATTCATAGGCTACTAGAATATAAATGGAAAAGTGACGGTGGGACACAGTTTGCAAGAGATGAAAACAATCCAATAGAAGCAGATGTAGTAATAGTTGATGAAATGTCTATGACAGACGAATATATTTTCAATTCATTATTAAAAGCACTAAAGATTGGAACTAGACTTATTCTTGTTGGAGATAAAGATCAGCTTCAGTCAGTCGGATGCGGAAATGTTCTTGCCGATTTAATAGAATGTGGAAAAATTAAAACAGCATACCTTACGCACATATATAGGCAAGCGGATGGGAATAAAATTGCGGAGAATGCACACCTTATAAATGAAGGCAAAATGCCAAATTTAAGTAATGAACATAACAGTGGGTTTTATTTTGTTGAAAAAGAGTATGACGGTGATATCGCAAACGTGGTTGTTACTCTCGTTACAAAGAAAATGCCAAATGAACTCCAATTGGATCCAAAAAATATTCAAGTACTATCAGCAACAAAACAACGATATGCAGGAACAGAGAATCTCAATATACTTTTAAGAGACATTATTAATCCAGACAGAGAGTTCAACAATGGGTTGAGTGTCGGGAGTATGTACTATAGACCAGGAGATAAGGTAATGCAGATGGTGAATAACTATCAACCAGAAGAGGTTGGGGTAGAAAAGGCAGAAGGTATATACAACGGAGACATGGGCTTCATAGAAAGTATTGACCCTAAAAATAAAACAATAGATATAAGATTTGATAACAGAGTTATAAGATATAGAGAGGAAAACCTTTTTGATTTTTCTTTGGCATATGCGACAACAATACACAAGTCGCAAGGCAGTGAATTTGATACACTGGTAATTGCGCTTCCAAAGGGATATGGGCTGACAAGAAATATGTTGTACACGGCAGTAACAAGGGCAAAGAAATATGTTGTAATCATAAGTACAAGGAAAACAATAGCAATGATGATAAACGACTATCATCATGAAGAAAGAAATACATTATTAAAAGAATTGATAACTGGACAGGTAAGTTAGAGGTAGAGATGTCGATATTTGATGGAAATAAATACAAAGTAAATAGGCTGAAAAAAACGGCAATGAAAATTGAAGGCTTGAAAGAGGAGTATTCCAAACTTTCAAATGAACAGCTTGTCGCAAAAACTCAAGAATTTAAAGATAGATACAAGAATGGAGAAAGCCTTAATTCTTTACTTGTAGAGGCATTTGCAACAGTTCGTGAAGCAAGTAAGAGAATATTAAACATGGAGCACTTCTTTGTTCAGCTCATGGGTGGTATTGCTATACATCAAGGAAGAATTGCTGAGATGGGAACAGGTGAAGGTAAAACTCTTGTAGCTACATTGCCTGTATATTTAAATGCGATTGCTGGCGATGGTGTTCATGTCGTTACAGTCAACGATTATTTGGCTGCTCGAGACGCAGCGTGGATGGGAAAATTGTATAAATTCCTCGGGCTGACAGTTGGAGTAATAGTTTCAACAACAAAACAAGAAGATAAAAAAGAGATGTACAATTGCGACATTACATATTGTACAAACAGTCAGCTTGGATTTGATTTTCTTATAGACAACATGGCTACAGAGAAGGAAGAAAAAAATATAAGGGGCTTGAACTTTGCAATTATCGATGAAATTGATTCGATATTAATTGATGAAGCAAGAACTCCGCTGATTATATCTGGGCAAGGTGAGAAGTCTAGTAACATATACAAAGTAGCGGATGCATTTGCGAAATTAACAAAGCCAGAGGATTTTGTAATAGATGAAAAAGATAAGACGATCATGCTAACTGATGAAGGTATAGCTAAAGCAGAAAACTTTTTCAAAGTTGATAATTTAACAGATATTGAAAACACAACCCTGTATCATCACATACAACAAGCGTTGAGAGCTCGGCACATGATGAAGAGAGATAAGGACTACATTGTGTCTGAAGGCGAAGTATTAATTGTTGATGAATTCACTGGTCGTGTAATGGTAGGAAGAAGATATTCAGATGGATTGCACCAAGCAATTGAAGCAAAGGAAAAGGTTCAGATAAGGGCAGAAAATAGAACAATGGCAACCATTACATTCCAGAATTTATTTAGAATGTATAAAAAATTAAGTGGAATGACAGGTACTGCTAAAACAGAGGAAGATGAATTTAAAACTATATATTCATTGGATGTAGTTATAATTCCACCAAACAAACCATCTCAAAGAAGAGATGAAGTCGATTCTATATACTACAGCGAAGAAGGCAAAATAAAGTCAGTTATTGAAGACATACAGAGTTGCCACGAAAAGGGACAGCCAGTACTTGTAGGTACAGTAAGTGTTGAAAGATCTGAAGAATATTCAAGAAAATTAAATAGAGTGGGAATACCCCATGTAGTATTGAATGCTAAAAACCATAAGGAAGAATCATCTATTGTAGCACAGGCGGGTCGGGAAGGAGCCGTTACAATAGCAACAAATATGGCTGGTCGTGGTACAGATATTATGCTTGGCGGTAATGCTGATTATAAAGCAAAGCAACAACTTGAAAAAGATGGATTTGATTTAGATACAATTGAAATGGCTACATCACCATACGAATACACAGATGAAAGAGTTAAGAAGGCAAAGGAAGAATATCAACGACTTTATAGTGACTTTAAAAAGGAGTGTGACGAAGAAAAAAGTCGAGTTATTGAAGCTGGTGGTTTGAGAATAATTGGTACCGAAAGACATGAAAGCAGAAGAATTGACAATCAGTTACGAGGAAGAGCAGGACGTCAAGGAGATGTTGGTTCAACAAAGTTCTATATTTCTCTTGATGACGATGTTGCGAGAATATTTGGTGGTGAAAGAATTAAAAGAATAATGGAAGTGTTGAATCTTGTTCCTGCAGAAGGAGAAGATGAAATACCTATAACAAACAAGATTGTGGCGAAACAAATAGAGAGAGCACAAAAGATGTCAGAAGGGCAGAATTATTCTATAAGAAAACAGGTATTGAGTTATGACGATGTAATGAATGTACAGCGTGAGATAATATACAAAGAAAGGAACCAAGTTCTTGAAGGCATTAATGTTCACGAACAAGTTTTGAAAATGATAGATGATCTTGCTCATTATGTTGTAGGGTTACATGCAAACTACAAAGTGGATTATCAAAAGTGGGACTACGAAGAATTCAATAGAGCTCTTGAAATTTCTTTATTGCCAAATGGAACCAAATATATGACAGAAGATATTGCAAGTTGTTACGATGTGAAGAAACTTGGGAAACTAGTTTCAACAAAAACTGTAGAGTTGTATGAAGAAAAAATTGCAAAAGCAAAAGAATTAGATTTTGATTTTTCAGATATTGAAAGGACCGTTTTGTTGAATGTTGTTGATCGTCAGTGGATTGATCATATAGATGTGGCATCCGAATTAAAGAATGGAATATTCTTAAGAGGTTATGGACAGAGAGATCCATTAATTGAGTTCCAGCGTGAAGCGTGGGGGCTTTTTGAAGATATGTCCGAAAGAATACATAGAGAGACTGCAAGTGTATTGTTAAAACTTGAAGTGTATAAAAACGAAGATGGAGAAGTTGTTGTTGGTCGTGAGGCAGCTGCTTCTGCTGAAAAATCAAAAATGGAAAAAGTTGGGCGTAATGATCCATGCCCATGTGGTAGCGGGAAAAAATATAAGAACTGCTGCGGGAAGAACAGTTAATACAAACATATGACAACAGATTTAACAAAGGGCAAGATATTTAAAACATTATTTTTCTTTAGTCTTCCTATGCTTATAAGTGTTATATTCCAGCAATTATATAGCATGATAGACACTATTTTTATAGGTCAGGCTGTTGGAGAAATAGGACTGGCAGCAATGGGAGCATCTTTCCCATTGGTTATGATTACCATGTCTGTAGCTATAGGATATTGCGTCGGAAGTTCAATTATACTGGCACAGCTCTTTGCAAAGAAGGAAATAGGAAAATTAAAAACTGCAATATTTACCACAATGATAACGGCAGCTGTTTTGGCAGTCATTACAACTGCAATAGGTGTAGGAATTAGTGAACCATTGTTGAGAGCAATAGGAACACCAACTGAAAAAGGGCTATTTAAAATGGCTAACGAATATCAGTACATAGTTATTGGGGCTGGTAGCATTGGAGCATTCTTATACAATGCTGTAGTTGGTGTTTATCAAGCATTGGGCAATACAAAGTTACCACTTTTATTCTTAATAATTTCAACGATCATAAATATCATACTCGACTATATTTTTGTTATGGTACTTAAATGGGGAATTGCTGGAGCGGCGTGGGCGACGGTAATATCTGAAATTGTTGCATGTATATTGGCGATGTCTATAATTTTTGTACATCTCAAAAAAATGGAAAGTGAACCATATAAGAAGTTCAGCTTTAAGAATGTTTTATCTTCAGTAAAAATATCAATACCGATTATGCTTCAGCAGATGTCTATCTTCATAGGAGCATTGCTTATTCAAAATGTTTTATTCAAACTTTATCCAGGAGTTCCAAATCCAGAAAGAGCTCAAAAAATCATAAACACAACAGCGGGGTATACCATTTCAGGTCGTTTGTTGGGGTTAGCTGTTATGTGCATATTCCAAGGGGCTAACGGCTTATCAAACTTTACAGCACAAAACATTGCAGTTGGAGAATATAAAAGGATTAAGAAAGGATTTTGGGTTACCATAGGAATGGCAATATTTATATCATTAGTATTTGTAACTATATTTGAAAGTGATCCTAATGGAGTTATGGATATCTTTAACAAAAACATGAATGAAGATAGTAGAAAATATGCAAAAATACTTTTAGTCCCAGTTTCTCCAATAATGATTATTCTTGCAGTAAAAATGTGTGGTGACTGCATATTGAGAGGATCTGGAGGAGTCGGATATTTCTTTGCATCAACGTTTATAGACTTGGTGATACGTGTCGCACTTTCATATATTCTTGCTCCTAAATATGGAGTAGCTGGAATAGCAGCTGGCTTTATAGTTGGATGGATCGTGAGTGCAATATTATCAATTATATTTGTTTTAACAAAAGGCTGGAAACGTAAATACGAAAGAAAAGTAAGGGCAACAATCTTTACAGAATATCCAGAAAGATACGCATAAAATTTTTAAATTAAAAATGATTTGACAACGAATATGGTTTTGCTATACTTAAGTTACCCCTACCCTTAGGGGAGTTAGTTATATTTAAAGGAGAGAAAAAATGAAAGAGAAAGAGAAAAACAAAAAAAATATTTTAATGAATTCACCAGATGCAATAATGGATACCGTAAGCAAAGATGTGTCAGATAGACTTGCAACAATAAAAGGACATGTTGAAGCGGTAATAAAAATGCTTGATGATAAGAGGTCATGCGAGGATGTTTTGATACAGCTTGCAGCTGTTGAAAGTTCAATGAATAAAGTTAAGAAAAAAATATTTATGGATCATGTTGGGCACTGTATAAAAAATGCCGTACAGTCAGGGGATCTCACAAAGCTAGATGATCTTGTAGTCCTTATAGATAGGTACATGAAATGAAAATGGCAGACAAAGATGACAACAAAACTAAAGAATGTCAATGTCATCGTGGATCTGATGAAATAAAAAATGCAGACACTAATTTAGGCACTCAAGAGTGTTGTTGTCATGAAAATATTGAGGTGGGTCATAACAGTGAATGTCATTGCCATGAACATGAAATAGAAGAAGAATGCTGTCATCATAATTTAAAAGAAAAACAATGCAGTTGTCATTCTGAAATCAAAGAGATACAAAGCGATTGTCATTGTCACAAACATGAAGAACATACTGCATGTGGTTGTGGTGCATCAGGTCATGAAGAAGGCACATGTGCGTGCTGTGATTTGAAGGCAGATTATAAAGTTCCCGAAGAGAAAAAGAAGAAAGAACTTTCTAAAAATATAGCAATTCTTTCAATATCTTTAATTTTTCTTATCATAGGAGTATTGCCTTGGGCTAAAGATGGCAAGTTTAAATTTTTACCATTCTATTATGTAAATCCAGCATGGGCAACGGTTATAATTTGCGGATGGAAAATAGTTTATAACGCATTTAAAAATTTGTTTAAAGGTAAACTCACAACCCCATTATTAATCACGCTTGCGATGTTAGGATCTATAGTTATAGAAATTCTCATATTAACAGGAGTTAATAAAACACCGCATGGTGATGTGAATAAGTTTGATGGATTGTTTAAATCAGGACATCAGCATAGTAATATCTTCGCTGCTGGAGAAATTGCATTTCTTATGTTCTTAGGAGAATTTCTTGAAGGAATAACAGTTAAAAAATGTCGTTCTGGTATAGAAAGATTAGTCGGACTAATTCCGCAAAATGCGAATGTTATAACTAGTGATGGTATTGTGTCGGTACCCCTTGAAAGAATAAATAAGGGAGATATCGTTCTAATTAAGCCAGGTGAACAAATAAGCGTAGATGGTGAGATTATAGAAGGACATGCATCAATAGACCAGTCATCACTGACAGGGGAATATATTCCAGTTGATTTGGGAGTTGGCGACCATGTGTATGGTGGAACATTTAATAAAGATGGAGTGTTCAAAGTAGTAGTAGAAAAAAAGAAAGAAGATATGATTATCTCTAAAATGGCTAACCTAACGATAGAAGCAGAGGGCAAGAAAGCTCCAGTTGCTAGAGTCGCAGATAAGTGGTCTAAAGTAATTGTTCCGATTGTTTTAGTACTTTCAGTAGTTGTAGGTTTGATTTCAAAGTTTGCACTATCGCATGGAAGCGCAGATGCTAAATACAATTGGCAAGCTGTATCCAATGCAATAACAGTTTTAGTGGTATTCTGTCCATGTGCTCTTGTTTTAGCAACTCCAACAGCCATTGCAGCAGGATTGGGGCATGCAGCAAAAAAGGGTGTCCTTATAAAATCTGGGGCTATGCTGGAAGAACTTTCAAGAATTAAAAATGTGTGTTTTGATAAAACTGGAACTCTTACAGAAGGCAAAATAGCTGTTGAGAAATTTATAGTGAGCGATACATCGAAAGAGGATAAATATAAAGGAATAGTTAAAAGCATGGAGAGTGTTTCAGAACATCCACTTGCAAAAGCTATTTTAGAATACTCAAAAGACATCAAAGGTTTTAACATTTCGGCAGATGATACTAAGGTAAATCCAGGTGTTGGAATAATGTGCAAATACAGTGGCAAAGAGTATAGTTTGATTTCAATCTCAAAGATAAATCAAGAAATGCCAGAAATGTTTGAAGAAGAAATAAAAGACGCAAAAGCATCTGGAAAGACAATAACAGTACTTCAAGAGAACAGTACAGTGGTTGCTATTATAATCTTTACAGACACATTGAAAATAAATGCGGCAGATGAGATAGCAGAACTTAATAACAGCGGTTATTCAACGATAATGCTCACGGGAGACAATGCAGAAAGTGCAAGTTTCACAGGAAAGAAGTTAAATATTTCGAAAGTTTATTCACAGCTTTTGCCAGAAGATAAACTTAATAAGATATATGAAATTCAAAAGGAAGGGAAGACGGCAATGGTTGGAGATGGCGTAAATGATGCACCATCGTTGAAGGCAGCAAACTGTTCGTTTGCTGTAGCTGGAATAGGGAGTGACACCGCAATAGATTCTGCAGATATGACAATAATGGATGGAGATATTTCAAAAGTATCATATATGCTTAAATACTCTAAGAAGGTATTAAACATCATCAAGGCCAACATTGCTGTGGCGATGACGGTAAATCTTGTGGCTGTAATTTTGGCTATGTTCGGATTTATTAATCCAATATTGGGAGCATTAATACATAACTGCACTTCGGTTACAGTTGTATTAATATCAGCATCATTGCTTCGTATTAGGGGAAAAGAATTAAAAAAGTTGAAGACTAAGGCTTAATCAGCCTTAGTAACCTTTTTCCATATAGAAGTATGCATGCTATTGTGATAGATATAATAGCTTGCGGAATATTCGTTACAGTTAAAGAAATCAATGCAGTTTCATATCTGCCATAAAAAAACCATTTTGCTAAGAAATATCCAGCAACCATTATTGTTGCTCCTATAAAAAGTCCTATGACTTGAACTAAGGTTGCCATGAATTGATTTTTTTTAAAAAATTTTTTTGAAATGCTAAAAGCAAATCCAACAAATAAACCTTCAAATGCTTTTATAAATAGAGTGTATGGAGCAGTTAATGGGTATACATATAAATCTGCAAAGCAAGAGCCTATGCCTCCAGCAAAAGCACCACCAACAGGACCAAGAATGGCAGAAGCAATATAAATAACTGAATCGCCTAAATTAAAATAACTTGGTCCAATATGAATGCCGAGAACAGTAGTAATAAAGACAAAAGTGGTCATGAGACCTGTGAGAACTATGAATTTAATTCTTTTTTGAATACTTGACATATTACGCACTCCATACTAAGAGCAGGGTGCATTAAAACTATATCTTTCCCATTCTGACTTTACAGGCGGTTGTGGAATCTCACCACATCAACCGTTGAGACTGTTGGACTTGTCTAGTCAAAGCTAGCATTACCACCGATTAGGAATCCCTACCCAAAGATATTGTTTAAAGTCTACTGTACAAGGTGATAGTTGTCAATTTGATCTCAAATTAGAGATGATAAAGATAACTTTTCAAAAGATGACATTGATTACAAGCAGATGAATTCATGTAATTTCATGCAAAAATGCAAAATAATTTATGTAATTTCATGCAAAAATGCAAAATAATTTATGTAATTCCATGTAAAACAATAAAAAATCTTGAGTGTACCTGATTGCAAACATATAATTTAAATGTAAGGGATTAATGATGCTGAAACGAAAAATATTAGAAGAGTTATTTTCTTGGAAGAAAAATAAAAATAAGAGTGCTTTGCTATTGAGTGGAGCAAGACAAGTAGGAAAGACATTTATTGTTAGAGAGTTTGCGAAAAGCTATAAGAGGTTCGTAGAAATAAATTTTGAAAAAGATCCATTTTTTAAATCAGCATTTATGACTGGAAGCCTTTCTGCAGATACAATAATAAGAAATATCACAGCCTTATCAAATGTAGGAGAATTTATTCAAGGGGATACCCTTATATTTTTTGATGAAATTCAGTCTTGCCCAGAAGCAAGAACGGCAATTAAATTTCTCGTAGAGGATGGAAGATATGATTACATCGAAAGTGGTTCACTTTTAGGTATCAATTATAGAGAAGTTTCTTCGTACCCTGTTGGATTTGAAGAAAAAATCGAAATGTTCCCATTGGATTTTGAAGAATTTTTGTGGGCACGCAATGTAAGTGAAGATTTAATAAATCAGCTTCGCAATTGTTTTGATAAGACATTAGAAGTTGATTCATTTATACATTCTCAGATGATGAAATATTTCAGAGAATATTTGGTAGTTGGCGGAATGCCAGCTGTTGTTTCAATGTTTGTCAATGATTCTGATTTAACAAAAACATTAACTGAACAAAAGAAAATAGTTATAAGTTATCAATATGACATTGCCAAATATGCAAAGAGACCAGCACTTGTTAGAGGGATGTTTGATGCTATTCCAGAACAACTTAATGATCGATCAAAACGTTTTATATATTCAAAAATTGATCAAAATGGAAATGAACGAAAATATGGAGATATCGTTGATTGGTTGTTTGATGCAGGCATAGCGTATCCATGTTATAACATCAGTGCACTTGAGTATCCACTAGCGTTTAGAGAAAGACATAATATGTTTAAATTGTATTTATTGGATACAGGATTACTTGCATTTTTATCAAAAAGAAGGATACAGCATGAATTACTTTTCGGAGATGCTGGTATTAATGAAGGAAGCATAATGGAAAATGCGATTGCTGGAATGCTTGTGAAAAACGGAATAAAGTTAAATTACTATGATCGAAAGAGTAGGATGGAAATAGATTTTGTTTATGAAGATGGAAATAAAATTTCACTAATAGAAGTTAAATCAGGCAGGGATTATAAAAGACATGCAAGCTTAGATAATGCGTCTCTAATATTTGGAAACAATATAAATAAGAAGATAATTTTATATAGTGGGAATATCTTTACGGATGATGCTAGTACGATATATATGCCTTTTTATTTTGGTATGTTTATCGGTAAATAAAGGACTACATATGCAATCAAAAAAATAGTCAAATTTGATTTTTCCGATTTATTGCAATATACTTTGTTAGTCAAAAACATCAGTTAAGATTTTTTGAAAAGAGGTAATATATGAGTACTGTAGGAACAATATCCAGAGGCATTAAGGCCCCAATAATAAAGTCTGGTGATGATCTAGCAGAGATTGTCGTAAAAAGTGTACTAGATGCGGCGGCTGACAAAGATACGGGATTTAAAATACAAGATAGAGATGTCATTGCAGTGACAGAAGCTGTTCTTGCACGCTCACAAGGTAATTATGCAACAGTACAGCAGATTGCAAAAGATGTCAGAGCTAAAATGGGAGAAGGAACTATAGGGCTAATTTTTCCTATACTTTCAAGAAATAGATTTTCATTGCTGTTGAAGGGAATTCAGGAGGCAGCTGATAAATTGGTTATAATGCTTTCATATCCAAGTGATGAAGTTGGGAACCATTTAATGAGCGTTGATGAGTTAGATAGGAATAAAGTTAATCCATATAAAGATGTTTTTACAGAAGACAAATTATATAAAAAATTCAAAGATATAAGACATCCATTTACTGGCATAGATTATGTAAAGTACTACAAAGAGATATGTGGAGACAAAGCAACAATCATTCTATCAAATAATCCTAAAACAATTTTGAAGTATACAAAGAAAGTAATAAATGCCGACATACATACGAGAAAAAGAACAAAGAGAATTCTTGAAGAAGCAGGTGCAAAGACAGTTCTTTCATTAGACGACATAATGACTTCATCTGTAGATGGCAGTGGATACAATAAAGAGTATGGATTGTTAGGATCAAATCTTTCAACAACAGATACTGTTAAGTTGTTTCCAAGAGATTGCCAGGATTTTGTTGAAAAAGTTCAAAAGATGATGTTTGAAAAAACGAAAAAGCAAGTTGAAGTAATGGTATATGGTGATGGAGCATTTAAGGATCCAGTAGGGAAAATTTGGGAACTTGCAGATCCTGTTGTATCTCCTGGATATACAGACGGACTTGAGGGCACACCAAATGAGCTTAAATTAAAATATCTTGCGGATAATCAATTTGCAGATCTCAAAGGTGACGAAGTAAAAAAACAGATTATAGATGCAATAAAGAAAAAAGATAAGGATTTGAAAGCAAACATGGCATCGCAAGGAACAACACCAAGAAGATTAACAGACTTACTTGGTTCATTATCTGACTTAACATCTGGAAGTGGGGATAAAGGTACACCAATTGTGTATATACAAAACTATTTCTCCAATTATGCAGATTAAACGGGTTAGAATAACTGTTTTTATTGAATGTATTTGCGTTGCATGACTAAACTAACTTTTTAATGTAATTTCAATGTACCAATTCATGTGGGGATGTATAAGATTCGACAGGTGATTTTTGGTAGCATAAGCATGTAGTAGGCTCGTCTACTTAAAAACGGAACTTGCAAAATAAATGCAAAAAATGATATGGGCTCACAAGAGCTCGCTTTAGCAGCATAATTTAATTGTTGCCGTCAGCCTCGATAGCTGTCGATCGACAAGCTGATGTCATAGCAGACAGAGAAGATATTTAGAACGCCTAGGCTAAGTATCGTTATTATAGGCTCATCAAAGTTCTATGTGTGTATGTCATGGTTCTGAGAAAAATTGATACATACAATAAACATGTAGAAAGTGCTATGATGGGTTACTTGGACCAGGGTGCAATTCCCTGCTTCTCCACCACCAAAAGATCCAGGACAGTTACAGTTAATTTGTTTAAAATGTTATAATTATCAAGAATTATGAATGTTGTAGATATAAATAAAACTACAAAAGAAATATTGTTGGCTAGGGCGTTGAATGTGCTGGTGTTGAATACAAAAAGTCTTCAAAATTCAAGGATAAAATATTGAAGCCAGTTTGTGTATTTGCCAATAACATAATGAGAAATGAAATAAATTTTCTTTTTGGGGGAGTTTCTGAAGATAGTTCTGAATTAGGAGGAGTTATTCCAGATAGGGTTATGCAGAATGCTAGTAACATAACTACCATAGAAAATAGTTCAGACTACCAGAGAAAAGTTGAAAAACTACCAGAGAAACAAGAAAAACTACCAGAGAAATCGGGCAATACTACCAGAGAAACAGTAAAAGAAGAGATTATAAGGTTAATAAAAGAATATCCAGAGATAACGGCAAAAGAGATGGCAATACAGTTACATGTAACTGAAGAGGGAATAAGGTTTCATATTAAAAATATGAAGAAGGAAGGAATATTAAAAAGAATTGGATCCACAAAAAAGGGAGAGTGGGAAATTTTAAAATAAAACTAAATGGAGAAATATGAAGAAACAGATAAATAAAATAATAATAGGATTTTTATGGATAATATTAGCCATAATAATGAGTGTATTTGTGGGACAGTATCACAAGACAGCAAATGCAAGCGAACATAATAAGCAGATTGAAGCAAGTGGAGTTTTAGCGAAGAGAACAATAAGTCCTAAAGATCAGAAAGTATTTGGAATAGTAGGTGGTGTAATCCTCGGACTGAGTGTTGTGCCAGCAATAGGAATGTTTTTCGTTACGAAACGAAAAAATAAAAAGATGGAAGAGGCAAAGAAAAAACTTGCTGAAATAGAAGCAACAAAAGCAAAGAATAAAACGAACGAAGAAAATAAGAATGAAACAAATAGAAACACTTAAAAAAGTGTTTTTATTTTTCACATAATAATTCTATAAATTTTTTCTATTTCCTTTTTACCCCAAATTACAGGAACAGGGTATAACGGATTACCTTCAGCCAGAGCACGCTTTACCATTAAAGGTATATCTTCTTCTTTAATGGTATATTTGCCTTGAATCTTTTCTGGGATATCCATTGAAGCATTAAGGTCACGAATTGCTTGAATAAATTTTTCAGCTTTTTCATGTATATTAGCCCCAGTTATTCCTACAGCATCTGCGAGTTGTGAAAGTTTCTTATGAGCCTTTTTGCCATATTCTTTAAGCACATGAGGTAAGATTACAGCATTTGCCAATCCGTGTGGAACTCCGTAGAATCCACCGAGCGTATGTGCTACTGCATGTACATATCCAACATATGCACGAGTAAATGCCATGCCTGCGAGTAGGGAAGCTTTTTGCATCATATTTCTGGCTTCTTTATCATCACCTTTGTCATAGGCTCTCTTTAAATATTTGAAAATCAACTGAGTCGCTTCAATTGCATATTTCTTTGTAGCTTTAGTATTCTCACTTCCTATGTAAGCCTCAACAGCATGAGTTAAAGCATCCATACCTGTTGTAGAGGTTATAGGTTTAGGGAGACCAATCGTCAATAAAGGATCCATAACGGCATAAGCAGGAATCAAATGTGGATCGTTAATTGGATATTTTTCATGTGTTTCTGGATTGGATATAACGGCAGCTAAAGTAGCTTCAGAACCAGTGCCAGAAGTTGTTGGGATTGCGACTAAAGGTGGTAATTTTTTACCAACTTTAAGGATACCTTTCATTTTGTTAATAGGTTGTTTTGGTTTTACAGCTCTCGCCGCAATAATTTTTGCACAGTCCATAACTGAACCGCCACCGAGAGCAATAATGTGATCACATCCTTCTTTTTTATAAATTGCCAAACCATCTTCAACATTTGTAATTGTAGGATTTGGGACTACCTTATCAAACAATATAGCTTTGATACCTTCCTTTTTCATGCCTTCTAGTAAAGGTTCAACAAGACCTAATTTAACTAACATTTCATCACTAACAACAAGACCACTTTTCCAGCCTTTTTCTTTAATGAACTTTGGTAGGTCGGCAAGGCTACCTTCTCCAGAAAGTTGTTCTGGTACACGCCATGGCAATAAAAATGAAGCCATGTACATTATTCTTTGATAACATCTACAATAACACTTTGAAAAACAGTTCATAATTCCCCCATATAAATAAAAGTACACATCAATTTTAACACTAATATTTTTGACATACAATATGAGAAAGGGGGTACATCCTATAAAAAAACGATACAATATGCACAATTTAGTAGGCAGAAGTTTTAAAGATATTTCAATAGGGATTTGATATAATTAAAACATGAAAATTGCTTTTATATGTCTCGGGAATATATGCAGATCACCAATGGCAGAATTTGTCATGAAAGACTTATTAGCAAAATCCAGAAACAAGAAAATGAATGAAGTTGAAGTACATTCATTTGGGACATCTGACTGTAATCATGGGTATGGGATATATCCAGCAGCAAGGAATATGCTTGATAAACAAGGGATACCTTATGGTAAGCATTTTGCGAAAGGATTAAGTAAAGATCAATATGATAACTTTGATTATTTTCTATGCATGGATTCGGAAAATGTAGAAGATACCTATCGTATATTGGGACATAAAGATAAAGTATATAGATTGTTGGATTATACAGATACACCAGGAGATGTAGCCGACCCTTGGTATACGGGAGATTTCAATTTAGCATATGAAGATATAAAAAAAGGATGTGAAGCATTTTTAAATAAAAAACTTAAAGTGAGGGAATAATGAAAGTTGTAATAGTAGGGGGAGTCGCTGGTGGAGCTACAGCAGCAGCAAGGTTGAGAAGACTGGATGAAAAGATGGATATAGTAATGGTTGAGAGAGGAGAATATATTTCCTTTGCGAACTGTGGGTTGCCATATTTTATCGGCGGAGTAATAAAGGACAAAAGAGAACTCACTCTACAAACCAAGTCATCATTCTATAAACGCTATCGTATAGATGTTAAAAACAATTCTGAGGTAACGGAAATAGACACGGCAAAAAAGAGAGTAAAAATTGTAGATGCATCTGGTGAGTCATATGAATCATATGACAAGTTGATTCTTTCGCCAGGAGCCAAGCCAAGAGATATAGGAATTAAAAAAGAAAAAGGAATATTCTCTGTTAGAAACATTCCAGACACATATGGGATAGATGAATACATAAAAGAGAATGAATGTAAAAGTGCAGTTGTTCTGGGCTGTGGATTCATAGGACTTGAAATGGCAGATAATTTAAAAAAGCGAGGGTTATCTGTGACCTTAATAGATGCTGCAGAAAAAATACTTCCAGCCTCAGACATTGAAGGTACAACTGAACTTCTTAACTATATAGAAAAAGCAGCCCGTATAGATGTTCACCTTGGCGAAAAGGTAACAGAGGTAAAGAAGGATAAAGATGGCAAGTTTGTAGTTCGTACCGACAAAAGAGAACAACATACGGATATTCTTATACTAGCAGCTGGCGTAGTTCCTGACACAGATGTTGTAGTTAAGTCTGGAATAAAATGTACAGACAAAGGAGCAATAATTGTAGATGACTATATGCAGACAAGTGACAGCAATGTTTATGCAGTAGGAGACGCTGTTGAAATTAAAAATATTGTTTCAGATAGGCGTGGAGTATCCCCTTTTGCGAGTTCGGCAAATAAACAAGCAAGAATTGTTGCAAATAATATATGCGGTATGAAAGAAACATATCAAGGAACAGAAGGAACGAACATTCTCAAATTTGAAAAAAAAGCTCTTGCCTCTACTGGCATATCAGAACAGACTGCAAAAATGCTTGGTTTGAATTATGAAAAATCATTTACATATTCAGCATCAAATGCGACATATTATCCAAATGCTGAAATGATGTCTATCAAACTAATATTCGATAAAGAAGACGGTAAAATATATGGAGCACAAGTATTTGGTGGGAAAGGTGTAGATAAGAGATGCGACGATATTGCCGTGGCAATTAAGGCTGGAATGACAGTAAAAGATTTAACTCAGATTGATTTTGCATATGCACCACCATTTTCATCGGCTAAAGATCCAGTAAATGTTGCTGGTCTTGTTGCGGATAATATTGTGAAGGGACAAGTAAAAGTTTGGCATTGGAGCGACTACGCAAAATTGTCTGAGAGAGATGATGTATCATTCCTTGATGTTAGGGAAGCAGTTGAGTGTTATTCTATGTTTGATAAGGCAAAACGCATATCACTTAAAGACTTAAGAGAGAATTTAAACCAGCTGGATAAGAGTAAAAAAATATATGTAAACTGTGAGACAGGAATGAGATCATATATTGCATGTCAGATTCTTAAGGCAAACGGTTTTGATGCATACAATCTAAGTGGAGGTCATAGGTTATATAGGGCACTCGTTGAAGGAGAATGTGTTGATGCATAAAATAAGATTTAATGATAAAGAATTCAATAATACCAAAGAGGCACTTAACGAAGTTGTTTTTGAACATTATCCAATAGAGATAGAAAATGGTTTTGAAAAAAAACTTTGTGAGTCATATTCTGAAGCGGAGGATTTTATATTAAAAAATGATAGTAATACTAAATAGTTATCCAGCACAGGAACTTAAGGACTGGTTAAAAGAACAGAAGTGTAAATATGATGAAACTAATATTTCCGGAATTAACATAATGTATGTTGAAGATGGAATAGAACCAGATAGGCTAAGAACATTTGAATGTGTAGAAGACATTAGCTATGAAGATGAAGGATACAAACTTGTATCTGATAAATCAGACAAAAAAATCAAACTTACAAATGGAACAGTAATATCGCAATCAACATTTAATATAATTGCAGGACCATGTTCTGTGGAAAGTGAAGAACAGATTACAGCAATAGCTAAAAGTGTTAAAGAAGCAGGTGCAACGATTTTGAGAGGAGGCACATTTAAACCGAGAACATCACCATACTCTTTTCAAGGATTGAAAGAGGAAGGTATTAGATATTTGCTTGAAGCAAAAAAAGCAACTGGAATGCCAGTCGTTTCAGAGATTACAGATGTATCAAACATTGAGATATTCAAAGATATTGACATACTGCAAATAGGATGTAGAAACATGCAAAATTATGAGCTATTAAAAGCAGTAGGGCAGATTGGGAAACCAGTAATTCTCAAAAGAGGATTTTCAGCAACTGTGAGAGAATGGTTGTTAAGTGCGGAATATATCCTCTTACAAGGCAATCCAAATGTTATTTTATGTGAGAGAGGGATAAGGACATTTCAGAAAGACATGAAGAATACAGTAGATCTTGCAACAGTAGCCACTGTCAAACTGAAAACAAATCTTCCAGTAATTGTCGATCCATCACATGCCACAGGGAATGCAAAGATAGTTCCAAATATCGCACTAGCAGCCACGGCAGCGGGGGCAGACGGAGTAATGTTAGAAGTACATAATGAACCAAAGAATTCAATATCCGATTCAATACAAACTATTTCAGTGAAAGAATTTAGACAGGTAGTAGATAAGATGTATCAAATAAGAAAGATACTATGATAGAAACTGCAGATAAAATTCAAGACATAAAAAAAAGTCACGCTCGGGCATTTTGTATTGTCGATAAAAACTGTTATCAATGTAATAAAGAAAAAATGAATTTTCTTAATGGTGAAAATATTTTTTTTGTAACATCAACAGAAAAAAATAAATCATTTAAAACATACAGAAAAATAATAAATGAATTGTTAAAAAAACAATATACAAAAAAAGATATGCTCGTTGGAGTTGGTGGCGGAATAATTTGCGACCTAACAACATTTGTGGCGGGAACATTTAAACGAGGTATAAAACATACATTAATTCCAACGACCTTACTTGCAATGATAGATGCTTCAATAGGTGGTAAAGGCGGAATTAATTTTCATTCTTTTAAAAATCAAGTTGGAACAATCAAACAACCAGATGAAATAATCATCTGTACAAATTTTCTAAACACATTGCCAGAAGCCGAATACAAGTCAGCATATGGAGAGATAATTAAGTATGCATTCATATCAAAGGGTATATACTCTTTAATAAAAGAAGGGTTTAAAGTTGATAGCGACTTCATATCCAAATGTATAGATTTAAAATTATCATTCGTTACAGAAGATCCAAATGAAAATGGAAAGAGAAAAATATTAAATCTTGGACATACTATTGGACATGCATTGGAAGCAATGAGTAGGGGAAAGATTTCACATGGGTTAGCGGTCGCATATGGAATACGATATATCATTGAGAGGAAATATAAACTTGGGCTATTCAGCGAAGAGCAACGAAATAAGTACAATGAAGTCTTTGAGTTTTTTGATATTGGCACAATACAAATAGATAACAATAAATTGAAAAAATATATCTTAAAAGATAAGAAAATGATTGATGACCAAAAACTTGAATTTATTGACATCGATGAAGTCGGAGATTGTAGAGTTAAGGAAATCAGTGTAGAGGATTTTTTGTGCCTATAATTAAGAAGTCACATTTAAATGGTTCAGTTACAATCCCATCATCAAAATCATATGTGCATAGATTTCTAATATGTGCAGCACTGGCAAACAAGAAAACAATTTTAAAAGGTCTCTTTGAAGGAAATGATATTGAAGAAACTATTTATGCACTACGAGAACTTGGAATTAAAATTGAAAAGAACAGTAACGAGATATTGATAGATAGTACTTCGGGAATAGTAGTTTGCTCTCCAAAATTATGCATTAAAGAAAGTGGAGCCACGTTCAGATTTATACTTCCCATCCTAGCAACCTATTGTAATGAATATGCAGTTACAATAGGTCATAGATTAAAAGAACGACCACACGAAGAACTGATAGAATTTTTAAATAAAAATGGGGCAGAAATTTGTATCGTTGGAGATACACTAAGAGGAAAAAGAATTAGGGAATACACATATAAGAGTTTTAGCTCAAAAAAAACATCCCAGCCAATTTCGGGGTTAATGATGGTCTCACATTATGCAAACTTAAAAATCAACTTTGAAATTTCAGACAATGTTATTCCGTATGTGTCAATGACAGAAGATGCCATTAGGAAATTTGAAATGGCAGATGAGAAAATAAGTGTTCCTGGGGATAGTTCAACCGAAGCTGTATATAGAGCATTAAATATAGTAGGCAATAAAATATATATTAATGGACTTGCAGATGATAATCTGCAACCAGACGCTGAATTCAACAACATATTAAAAGCCATTGGAAGTAAGTTTGAAAGCGAACCCGAAGGCTCATACAATACAGCAGTTAACATAATGAGAGATTTAGATATAGACATTGAGAAGAGCGTTGACTTAATATTTCCTGCACTGTATTTGGCGATATACAATTGCGGGGTAACGAACATAAGGGGTATAGCACGCACAGCACATAAGGAAAGCAATAGGATTTTAGAAAGTACGAAAATATTAGATAAACTTGGGGTTGAATATAACTTATGTGGTAACAGTCTTAGAGTGCATTCAAATAATAACTGGTTAAAAGAATCATATAAATTCAATTCTTCATTAGATCATAGATGTGATATGTTGAAAGTAATGATATGTTTGGAAACGGGCGGAGAGATGGATGAATTTAAAAGTATCAATAAGTCGCATCCGAGCTTTATTCAAAATTTAATTAAATGTGGAGCAATAATAGAAAGATGAGAACAGATTTCAAAACATTAGATTTTGAGATAATAGGGGAATCTCACACCAAAGAGATGCGGCTTAAGATTTTCAATATGACGAAGGGCTTGCCAGTAGATACAAATTTAATAGATGAATTTATATCAAAGAGAACAAAAGCATATAACGGAATAACCAAAAGAACAGAACGAGATAGGTATGAAATCGTATCTGGAATAGCTGATGGTGAAACGACAGGCAAACTAATTGAAATAGTTGCATACAACGAAGACATTCAATCTGATGCATATGATCTGAATATTTTAAGACCTTCGCATGCTGACTATGTTGCCCTACTTAAAGATGGAAAAATAAAAAGTGGAGGTGGTAGATTTTCTGGAAGGCTTACTCTAATGCTATGTATCATGGGAGGTATTGCAGCTAGTATATTGAATGCCGAAGGGATATATTCATATTCGTTTATTTCAAATGTTGCAGGGATTTCGTTTGTAGACATAAAGAACACGCGACCCATAAGAAATGTCGTTAAAGATAGATTAGCAAAAATGTATCCATTTTATGAGTGCTCTGAGAATAATAGAAAAAAACTAGACAACCTATTAAGCAGTATTAATGGAAGTGATAGTGTTGGTGGGATTATTCAGAGTGCAGTTTTTCTTGAAGATTATAAAGGCAAGTTCGGTGATGCACTTTTTGAAGGGCTCGAAAGCAAATTGGCATATTATATTTATTCCATACCAGCCGTTAAGGGAGTTGAGTTTGGTGATGGCTTTCAATTTGTTAATGGATTTGGAAGTGATAAAAACGACAAAATGAGGGTGGAAAACAACAACATTATTATTCAAACAAATCATACAGGCGGAATAGATGGAGGCATTGCAAATGGCAATCCAATTATTATTTCAACAGCCGTTAAACCGACTCCAACAATATCTATGGAACAAGAGACCGTGGATATTTGTACAATGAAAAATGTAACTCATTCATTTTCTGGCAGATATGACAGTTGTATTGCAATGCGGATACCAATATGTATAGACAGTGCAATTTATATTGCTCTACTAGATGAATATTTTAAAAGAAAAAAAGCTATACCAGAATTAAGGGCTCAAATTGACAGTATTGATGATGAATTGATGCAATTACTAGATAGACGATTTAATATTGTTAAAGAAATAGGGAAAGTTAAAATTGATGAAGAAAAGGAAGTATTAGACAGCACACGAGAAAGTGATATTAAATACAAAATACTGCTAACAAAAAACTGTACGAGCATTGATAAAATATATGACAGTATATTTAAAGAAAGTAGGAGGTTGCAGTAGTTGGAAAAAATTTACCTTGTTGGCGAGAATATATCATATTCATTATCTCCACAAATATACGAAATGTTGGGGGTTGAGTGCGAAGTTAAAAATATAGAAGACGAGGATAAATTAAAAGAATTTGTGCGTTCAAAACAATATGACGGACTAAATGTTACAATTCCATACAAAAGAAGTCTTATACATAATATGGACAGGAATTCTGAAATTGTTAGAAGGACGAGCGTTTTAAACACTGTAGCTAACAAAAACGGCAATTTAACGGGTTACAATACCGATTATTATGGAATTAAGAAAGCATACGAACATATTTTTAGAAAACATAAAGAAGTATATATTATGGGATCGGGAGCAACATGCAGGACAGTAATGGCATATTGTAAATCATTAGGGATTAACACCCATGTCATTTCTAGAACAGGTGAATTAAATTACGAAAATATATATGAATACAGCGATGATGTTAAATTTATTTGCAACACCACCCCTATCTCGGGGCCAAATTTCCCAGGAGAAAGACTTCTAGATTTAAGTAAATTTAAAAATATACAAAGTGTAATAGATATTAATTACTCTCCATATAGAACTAAACTTGCCATTGGGTTGCCAGAAGATGCTGAATACATTAATGGATTGCCAATGCTTGTACATCAGGCGTTAATGTCATTTGAAATCTTCACAGAAAGAAAGCCCAAGAATGGAGCGAATGCAATCCATAAACGGTTACTCTTCAATAATTTAAACATAACATTTATAGGAATGTCCTGTGTTGGGAAAACAACAATTTCGAAAGAAGTTGCAAGGATATTAAATAGACCATGTATTAATACAGATATTGAAACAGCAAATGGCAGTGAGATTGCGAAAATATTTAAAGAACAAGGTGAAAAATATTTTAGACAAAAAGAAACAGAAACATTGTTAAAGTATGCATATAATGGTGGACAAGTTATAGATACTGGTGGAGGTATCGTTTTAAAAGAAGAAAATCGACAGTTGATAAAAAGCAATTCAGTTGTTGTATGGTTAAAAACAAATAGAGAAATTAAGGATTTTAAAGGAAGACCTTTGATTAAAAATAAGAAAGAATACAACAGGTTGGCAAGTGAGAGGGAAAAAATATACGAAGACATGGCTGATGTTGTTATACATAATGATAGAAAGCCTTTTTATGTTGCCAAAGCAACGATTAAAAACATAAAGGAACATATAAATGGAATCAATATTAATTATTAACGGACCTAACATCAACATGCTGGGTAAAAGAGAAGACATTTATCCAACTTGTACATATTCAGATATGTGTAAAGAAATAAAAAAATATGCAAAGGAGATCGGAGTAAAAGTAAAGATCATACAATCTAATTATGAAGGTAAAATAGTGTCTATAATACAAAAGGCAAAAAAGCATTCAGCTATTATAATCAATGCGGCAGCATATACGCACACATCAATTGCGATATTAGATGCATTAAAAACATATAAAAAAATGATTATAGAGGTTCATTTAACAGACACATCTAAAAGAGAGGAATATAGGCAAAAATCGTATATTTCAGAGGTTTCTGATGTAAAAATTGCTGGCTTGGGGGTTGACGGATACAAAAAAGCACTAGATTTTGTTAAAAACAAGCAAAAATAGCATTTAGTGTCTATAAATAGGTACAAATAAGACAAAAAATGCTTGAAAAAATAATTCAGTGTGTTAATATTGTCATATCACATTGTTGCGGAGGTATGACAAATGGCAGAAAAGAAAATAACAAAAGAGTTTGATAGTAAGCTACCAAAGAATGAAAGGCTTGAGGCTGCAATCGAGAGGATATCCAAAGAAATTGGTAGCGGTTCAATAATGAGAATGGGAGATAACACTGAGGAAAACATTGAAACAATCCCAACAGGTTGCTTAACACTCGATATGGCGTTGGGAGTTGGAGGAATTCCAAGAGGAAGAATAGTTGAAATATATGGACATGAATCTTCAGGTAAGACAACAGTAGCATTGCATATAGCTGCGGAAACTCAGAAACTTGGTGGAACTGTAGCATATGTAGACGCAGAGCATGCGTTAGATCCAGGATATGCTGAAGCATTAGGGGTAAATATTAATGATTTATATATTTCACAGCCAAGTTCTGGAGAACAGGCATTGGATATTGTTGAAATACTAGTTAAGTCTGGAGCTGTTGATTTGATAGTTGTTGACTCTGTAGCAGCGTTAACTCCACAAGCAGAAATAGATGGCAACATGGGAGATGGACATATTGGTCTATTGGCAAGATTGATGTCACAGGCATTAAGGAAATTAACTGCAGCGACATCTGCAAGTAAAACAACAATTATATTTATAAATCAAGTAAGAGATAAAATAGGAAATCCGTATGGTCCTTCAGAAGTAACAACAGGTGGTAATGCGTTAAAATTTTATTCATCTGTAAGAATGTGTGTTAGAAGAGCAGATGCAATCAAAGAAGGCGGAGATCAGATTGGAAATAGAACAAGAGTTCAAATAGTTAAAAACAAAGTTGCACCACCATTTAGAACAGCAGAATTCGATATATACTATGGGAAAGGAATTTCAAAGTGGGGTTGTGTTCTTGATTTGGCATGCGATCATGAAATTATTAAAAAGAGTGGAAGCTGGTTCAGTTACAACGATATCAAACTTGGACAAGGTAAAGAAAAAGTTTTGGCTTTCTTAGAAACAAATGAAGATGTTCGAGAAGAAATTTATTCAAAGTTGCTTGAAATTGTAAACAATAAGAGCAAAGCAGACTAATTGAGAAATGCATTAAAGTTATAAATTGATTTGCACTAAGAGCAAGTAGGAGACAAATATGATTATAAAAGATCGATATAATCTAACTTTGAAAGAAAATATCTTTTTGGCAAAAAAAACAATTGTTGAAACTATATATAATAGTGCAAAGCTCGAGGAACTTCATGTAACATTTCCAGATACATATTCTATTTACTACAAGATAGGAGTAAGTAGTGTTAGAATTGAGGAAATAGCCACTGTACTGAATTTAAAATATGCCTGGCAATATGTATTAGCAAACATTGACAAATCAATCGATCTTAATTTTATTTGCAATGTGCATAGAGAAATCGCAAAAGATGAAGCAATATCTTGGGGAGAGTTGAGGACTGGAGGAGTTGGAATTTCTGGAACAGACTATAAACCACCAATTCCAGTTGGGGATGAAGTTATTAACAAACTTGATGTTTTTAATCAAATGACTTCTGATACAGATAGAGCTGTTGAGAGAATGCTATGGATGTTTAAACAACAACTTTTCTGGGACGGAAACAAACGCACTTCAATGATGGTTGCAAACAAAGATCTAATTGAACATGGAAGGGGAATAATCTCAGTTGAAGAGAAGGACATTCCAGATTTTAATCGTCTATTGTCACGCTTCTATAGTTTTGATGAAAAAGACAATTTAAAGGAATTCATATGTGAAAAAGCGATACATGGAATTACATTTGAAAAAGATGTGGCAAGGAAAGAGCTAATTTTAGAATAGCGTATAATATGCTGGTGCACCCGATAGGAATTGAACCTGTATCTACAGCTCCGGAGGCTGTTGCTCTATCCGTTGAGCTACGGGTGCATATCTATAGAACGTTTATAATAATATAACCATTGTTGCACAAAACCCGAATATTCTCCATATTTGTTTTCAAGTGTTTTCGCCAACTTTACACTGTCTGTTTCGTTAAAGATTTTAAGTATCCATGTGTCTACTGGAAAGACATTATATCTGCCAAATCCGAAGAGAAGTATGCAATTTGCCACCTTAGGTCCTACCCCTTTAAGTGAAATTAAAAAATCAAATAGTTCTTTTGTGTTGTAAGTCTTTAGATTTTCAAAATCAATATTAAGCAAAAATGTTGCAGTTTCTTTAATATAATTTTCTCTATATCCTAAACCGAAAGAGGACAAATCAGCACTTGCCAATGATTCGCATGTTGGGAATGCATAATAATTCGTATCGGGAATTTTTTCTCCAAGTGCCGTGCAAAGTTTTTCAATTGTTTTTTTTATTCTTGGAATATTATTATTTTGTGAAATTATAAATGAGATGATCATTTCAAAAGGGTCTTGTCTTAATATGTGGATTCCTTTTGAGAATGCAAGTGCTTTTTCTAGATAGAGGTCATCTTCAAAATGATTAGCTAGAGAAGCGTAGTTATAGTTCAAGTGTAAAAAATTTTTAAAATAATTTGCGTCGTTGCAAGTAAAATAATAGCAATTGTCATTTTCTACTACTTCGGCGTAATTGTTTTTTGAAAGTATTGTGTAATGATTGTTATTTATCTTATAACGAAAAATCTGACCGCACTCAAGAGTGTCGGTCAAATTAAAAAAGTCATTTTTTGTAACTGAAAAAATCATAGACAAAAGTCATTATGAGTGACTTTAATTATTCAGCGTAAACTGATATTTGTCTTTTTGTCCTTGAAATATGCTCGAATTTTACAATGCCATCAATTAAAGCAAACAAAGTATCATCTTTCCCTCTTGCAACATTGTTACCAGCATGGAACTTTGTTCCTCTTTGACGAACTAGAATATTGCCTGATAGTACATACTGACCATCACCACGCTTACATCCAAGTCTTTTAGCGTTGCTGTCTCTTCCGTTACGAGAAGATCCACCACCTTTTTTATGAGCAAATAACTGTATTTTAATAAACATTATTCTACCTCCAAATTTATGTAGTCCGAATATGTTTCCACTAGGTCGGACAAGCCCAAAAATGCGGTTCTTAAAATCAAGTCACAGTCATGTTCTTCAGATGCACTTAATTTTTCTGGGAGTACGGCTTTTAAGTTTCCCTTTTTTTCATCAATCTTGTAATCAATTCCAACACCGACTAATGAAATTATCCCGAGTACCGCCGTCTGTACTATTGAACTTGCTGCTGCACAAACGATGTCTTTACCATAATCATCGTATCCACAGTGCCCCGAGCATGCTACAGCACAGAACTTGTCATTATTTTTTTTAAATTTAATATTTGTCATTAAACAGCTATGTTTGTAATCTGTATTTCAGTATATGGCTGTCTGTGACCTTGTTTTTTTCTAATCTGTTTCTTAGCTTTGTAGTGGAAAACAACAACTTTAGGTTGTTTTTCTTGAGCTACAACTTTTGCTTCAACTGTCATTTTGTCTAAATCTTTAGCTAAGGTGAGATTATTTTTAGAATCAACTACAAGAATACAGTCTAAACTGATTTTATCACCGACTTTTGCATCAAGTTTTTCAACTTTAACACGCATGTCTTTTTCAACTTTGTACTGTTTTCCGCCTGTCTTAACAATAGCGTACATAGAATACCTCCTCTCTCCAGTCTCGCCAATTGGGTGTTGCTAAGCAAACTTAAAACCTTTCTTGTGCGGCACAGCAATTAATTTATCAAAACAGCAGATATCAAGTCAAATAAAAAGTTGATTTCGTAACTAAAAGCAAAGCAATAATGTGGTATACTACAAAAAAACAAGGAGAATATATGAACCCTGAAATAGAGAAGTTTTGTCGTTTAATTAATTGCCCAACAGTGTCGAACGCTGGAGATGAACCGTTTCACATGTTACACCGTGAATTTGAAAAATGTTTTCCGTTGTTACATAAAAATCTGCAAAAATATAATTTAAAAGGTAATGCCTTACTATATAAATGGGAAGGGAAAAAACATAATAGACCTTTAGTACTCATGGCACATCAAGATGTAGTAGATGCTGATAGGCACATGTGGAATAGCGACCCATTTAAAGCAGAAGTGCGTGATGGCTATGTTTTTGGAAGAGGAACAATTGATTGTAAAAATGTAATTTTTGCAATAATGACAGCCGTTGAAAGATTGTTGAGTAGAGGAGAGAAACCAGAACAAGATGTCTACATAAGCTTGAGCGATAATGAAGAAATAGGCGGTGAAGGATGTGCCGAAAGCGTAAAGTGGTTTAAAGAGCATAAAATAAAGCCCGTAGTATCTCTTGACGAAGGCGGTGCAATAGAAGATGTGCCAGGTTCAGATTATAAATGTGCCATGATTGGAGTTCTTGAAAAGGGTTACATGGATGTTATATTTACTGCCGAAAATAAAGGCGGACATAGTTCCCAACCTGGAGATAATCAGGCAATAGATGAACTTGCGAAAGTTATTTTAAAAGTAAAAGAAAGATATAAGGATCCACAGGAATGGAAACAGACTATACATCCAGTAACCATAGAGATGTATAAGAACATGTACCCAAATGATCAATACTATAAAGATTTAGAAAATAAGATCACTAAATTTATTAAAGATAAATTGTCAGCCGATGAGCATAATAGAGCAATATATCAAACAACGCTTGTCTTTACGATGATGAATGGATCGTCCGCACCAAATATAATTCCTTCTAGAGCAAGTGTTTTAGCAAATATAAGACTTGCTCCATGGGATGATAAAGACAGAGTTGAGAAAAAATTAAAAGAGATTATAAACAGCGAAAATATCAATTTAACGGTACAGAATGCCCGAAATGCCTCAAAATTATCAGATTTCAAGAGTGAAGAATATAAAAAATTGAGCTCAATCATAAAGGATGTGTACGAACAAAAAGTGGGAGTTGCTCCTTTTATGTTGTTTGGAGGCACTGATAGTAGAACAATGGAAGAATGCGTTGATTATGCATTTAGATGTACTCCATTAGTTCTTTCGAAGGAGCTATTATCTAGAATGCATGGCAACAATGAATGTGTTCCTATTGATTCTCTATTGAAGTCAGTTGATTTTTTTGAAAAATATATTTTGGCATACTGCTAATATATTTTATCGTAAAAAAATTCAATATTGATTTGATTTATTCAAATAATTTATACTTGAAATATATATATTTATATATAGAGGGGAAATTATGAAAAAATCCAGATTAGCCGTTTTATTGGTAGTTTTCGCACTTATTTTTACAACGATACTCACAGGCTGTGTAAAGAAAAATAAAAATAAGAAAGATGAAGAAAGCAAAAAAGGAATTAGTCTTCACTTCACTGTAGATTTTCCTGAATCCAGAGGAACAAGTCCCTTCACTCAGTATGCAGTATATGAGGATATCGATTGGAGTCAGGTAAAAATCCAGAAGAGAAAAAAAGTGTCCAGTAAAGAGATGGTCAATATAGGCGAGCCAGTTTCATTGAAAAAAGAATGGATACAAAATCTTGCCGAGATAGAATCAGCGATAGATAAACCACAAACAGTATCACAAATTCCAGTTTGGCGAGGTTCTGTTAAAGTAAAATACGACGGCATTTTGGGAACATTCTCACTTAGAATAGTTAGAAAAAGACATGTATTTAAAGTGGCGAATGAATTTGTTGTATCTGATGAAGGAATATCTTTTGATTATGACTCAGGTTTGAGAAGTGTAGTTGAACCTCATGAACAAGTCGTTACAGCAAAAAAACTTGGAACAAACATCGCAATAGAAGCAGTTAATGGTGAAAAAACAACGGGTGAAAGATTCATAGAGAAATTTAGTGTAACCAAGCAGGGCTATACATTTAAAGAATATACTATGCAAGTCTATGCATCTGAGAAAGGTAACGACAATTATTCATTAATAGATACAAAACACATAAATAAAGATTTTAATGAAAACCTGATATTTAGAAAAGAAGATGATGAGAAAAAGTATCTGTATAAATTTATTCCACAGTATGAAGCAAAAAATGTAACATTCAAATACCATTTAAATCTTCCAGAAGATAGAGAACTCATGACAGGAGAAAATGATCCACAAGATATGGAAGATGTCACAGTCAATAAAGTAACTGGTAAGATTGCAAATACCGATAATGACTATGAGTTACCTGATGGAAAAATATTGAATAAATATAAGTCACATAGTTTTAAAGGGTGGTATAAGAAGGTAATTGAGAATGGAGTTGAAAAAGAAGTTCAATACTTATTCAAGCTAGGTGAAGAAAAAAGTGATGTCGTAGACTTGTATGCTCATTGGAATCAAAACAAGTATAAGGCAGAAATTTACACATATGGTGGTAACTTCGGAAAGACATATGAAGAAGCAAATGCTTTTGACGCCACCAATGATCCTTTAACAGAAGGCGTATCTGCAGAATCTGAATATGCAGATGGAAGGAATTTTCCATCATCATTTGTAATAAATGGAATTCCATTTGGGAAGGAAATAGGGGATGTAGTCACAGAAATTGAAATATTTAAAAACAGTGGTAAATCAGTAAAAAAGAGAATTAAATTGACAGACCTTTTCAATAAAATTAACAAAGCAAAAGGTGCTCATAAGGAAGGATGGTATAAAAACAATACATTTGTAAGTGCCGACAAGATATCAGAAAACTCAAAAATTGAGAGTATAGTAACAGACGGTAAAGTTAGATTGTTCCCAAAATGGGCAGTAGATGATGCGGAATTGTCGAGCTATATTATTGATGCTGCATTCTATAATCTACCAGCAGATCAACAAGAACCTAACTATAAACCAGGATATGAAATTAATTCTGACGGAACTGTTTCGTTGTTAAATCTCAAAGATACAACAACAAGCAATTTGAAGATACCTGAAAAAGTAAAAGTCGGAGGCGTGGAAAGATATGTGTCAAAAATTGGTGGATGTGCAGGCTTAACATATCTTACAAGTATTGACATGAGTGAGAGTAAAATCAGAGAAATTCTTCCAAATGCATTTGAAAAGAGTTCAAGATTATCTGAAGTTCTTATGCCTAACACAATTAAGAAGATAGGTAGAGATGCATTCAAGGCAACCAACTTCCTTGATAAAAATGCTGATGATTCAATAATATTTGATACTGCAGATGGTAGATATTTATATAAAGCTACCACACCTTCCGCAAAAGATACGATAGATTTAACTGCAAAGAACATCAGCATAGTTGGTGTTGATGCGTTTGATAACTTTAAAGAACTTGAAACTAGAGAACTTAATCATGTAAAAAAAGTTGTACTGGGTGATAAGGTTACAAAGATATATGATAATGCATTCTCATATCTGAAGAATTTAGAAGAACTTGATATATCATCAACAAAAATAGAATATATGTCTGAAAGTGCTTTGCAAGGCACAAAACTTTTAGATGACAAATTTGGAAAAGAAGAAGATGTTATCTTTGGGAATGCACTGTATAGGGTTACAAAACCAAATATTACCGAATATACAATTCCAGCAACCGTTACAACAGTAGCCGATAGAGCATTTAAGTCACAGCACAAATTAAAAACAGTTAACAATCTCGACGGTGTACAGAAGATAGGAAAATATGCATTTAAGGATTCTTTAGAATTTTTGAACAAACACAAAAATAGTGAAGGACTTGTAGTTGTAAATAAAAAGGTTATTGCAAATTTAAGTCAGGCTGATGTAGTACATGTTGATGAAGATATAGAGGAAATTGTCGAATGCGGACTTTCAGGACAGCATGCACTAAATCTTAAAGAGTTATTTATATATTCAAAGAAAATCAAGATATCAAATAATGCGTTTGCAGATAACAAAAATTTAAAGAAAGTAGCCTTTATTTCAAAAGACGCAACAATGATAGATGGAGACCTTGATATTGATGTGGATAGCATTAATTTAAAGAAAGGTAGCAAAATATATCTTCAGGGAGAAGTACTAAGTAAGCTTAAAACAGAAGTTGAAAATAAGACGGTAACGGAACTAATCAACACGAATCATATTCTATATAAAGAAAATATTGCAAGCTTCTTAGAATTAAAAATTGCGAATATTGAAATAAATGAAAGTGTTGTATCAACTAAATATTTGAGAAGAAAAGTTGATTATAAAGTCATCGATGACATTTTTAAGGATCCTGATACATCGATAGAAAAGGGGATTAAAATCGGATACGGTGATGGATTATTAGGTAAGGCATACGGCAAGCTTGAGAAGACAGCAGTGGAAGGAAAATTTAGTGATGAGGACTTAAACAAAAAAGGCTCACATGAAGTTGAATTTGAAATAGTAACTGAGATTAAAACAAAGTTTACATATTCAATTTATAACGCACCAGATGAAACAAAACCTATCCAGATAACAGGGTTGAAAAATAAATATTTCACAAGTGACATTGTTATGGATATAACAAATGCATATATTTCATATACTGACATAGACGGTACTGCTGAGAAAATTAAGCTTACAGAAAATGATGTATCAACATATAAAAATGAACCTGGCGAATATGAAATCAAGAAAAGATTTGAAATAGAAGGTTGGGGTGAAGTTAAAAAAGAAAATGGCGACCCTATTGAAGTTGTACATAAATATGAAGTCGAAGAGGCAGAAATAACAACTGTAGAACAAAATAGCGAGTTAGTATATGCTCAGGGACAAGATGTAGATACGAGTCAAATAACTTTGTCAGTAACGAAGGGAGATGGAGCGAAACACGAAATTAATGCACAAAATGACAACCTTACATATCTTGAGCTAGACGGTAATCATATAGTCAGTGGAGATATTCTTGAAAATAAAGTTTTAAAGACAGTAGATCCAGGTTTTCATAATATAAAGGTTAGTTACGAAGAAAGAGGCAAAAAGATAGAAGGGGTTATAAGATACAAAGTCGCATTTAAAGAAAATGTTGACGATTTTGATTTTTCATACTCAAGCCAAGGTGCAACAATAACAGGATTAAAATCTGGGTATAAAAAAATTCTTGTTGCTCCAGTCTCAATTAAGAATGATGGAAAAACATATTCTGTTATAGGAATTGCAAATGGAGCATTCGCTGGTAAAGATGACATAATTCGTATGTATATTCCAAATACAATAAAGAGAATAGGCGAAAGAGCTTTTGAAGGTTGTACGCAACTGGAATCAGTACAACTATATAATGTAAGTAATGTTGTAACTGACGGTGAACACAAAACGACTATAGACAGTGATATTTTCAAAACTCAATTGGTTGAATACGAAGAAATACACAAAACAGAAGCGACAATAACTGGAATACAGTTTGTGAACAACATAAAGAAAAAGCATCTTATAATTCCAGATAAGGCTACAATTAACGCAAGAGAAATAAAAACTCACGATTCAGGATATGAATATGAGGCAAGATACCAATATATAGCAGATATAAGAGCAGAAAAGTCAGTCTTTGAGGATGAGAATAACATATTGAAAGGTATAACTGTATCAATACCAAGCACACAATATTTCATTGATTTATTGGAGTGTGAAGTAGAAGAAATAGAAGTTGAAGAAAATGGTACGAAGGTAAAAAAGAAAATCTTAAAAAAAGATAATAATGGCAACCCAATATCAAAAAATGAAAAGTTAAAAGGGAAATTCGCAAGCGGTCAATATAGATTCTATAATGTTGGCAGTTTGAGTAATGATACACAAATAATGCATTTAACCTTTAACGAAGATTATAAGACAAAGGATAGTGAACCTAAAAAATATTCCAAACACAAAATAGTTGGCACTCAAAATGAAGATGCTATTTTGTCACAATATGATTTGAGTAGTGGGAAAATAATTGCTGGGAAATATCTTAAAAATTCAAACGAGAAAGATGTGCATGAACTTGTTGCGTATACTAAAGAAGCATTTGATGGGTTAGCACTTAATGAGGGGAAGAAACTTTATTTAGCAGATTCAATAAGTCAAGGAGAATATCTTAAGTATGTAGGGGTATACAACTTTGATGAAAAGAAAGTTAGAAATGAGGACAAATACTTCTCAAATACTGTTGAAGATATAGGGGTTGCAGCATTTAAAGGAGCCAAACTAAATAACTTTAAATTTACGGCCTCTGATAATGCGTTGAAACATATGGGTAGCGAAGCATTTGCAAAGACGCAGATTGAAGAAGTAGATTTGACTGGAAGTAAGTTGCAAGAAATCAACAGCGATGTATTTAGAAATTGTGAAAAACTCACGACAGTAAAGCTGAACGATAATATTAAACATATCCTAAAATCAGCTTTTGAAGGATGCAAAGAGTTAAAGACATTTGAATATGACTTCAGCAAGTTAGAAGTAATATATGAATATGCATTTAAAGGCTGTGTTAAATTTGATAAAACTTTTGAATTAAAACAAAGTGCATTAAAAGGAAATGCAACAAAGGAAAATGTATTTGAAGGAAGCAATGCACATGTTACATGGAAGTAACACAGTAGCTTGGCGAAGGCAGTAAATCCAACGAGGGATAAAGAGGCTGACATTTGTACAGCCTCTTTTAAATATGTAAGGTTGGAGGTGATTTTTTATATTAGTATCGGAGAGGGTTTAAATTAGACAAAAAAATATTGCTCATGTAAAATGTACTGAAAGGCAAGAGGTGACAAAATGAAACATCAAATGTTTGACAGAATGATATACAAACCAGGGACTGTAAGTTTGCCTTTTTGTAATATGTTGCAAAGCTATTATTTTAAATATATTTATGATGATGCGTTCCGATTATCGAACGCAGTACGAGTGAGCTACTAAAATATATTTAGTGCAGATTTATCATTAAAATCAATATTATAATTATGTTAATTTCAGCACTGTACAACGGTGCTTTATATATGAGGTAAAGAATGGCAAAATTAACAATTGACACTGAGAAGTGTAAAGGATGTGGGCTTTGTACACATGTATGCCCCAAACAAATTTTAGAAATATCGAAAGAGAAAAGTAATGCGAAGGGTTACTTTGTCCTTACAGAAAAAGATCCAAGCAAATGCATTGGTTGTGCTTTTTGTGCGATGATGTGCCCCGACTGTGTAATTAAAGTGGAGAAATAAATTATGGCTGAAAAGAGATTAATGAAAGGGAATGAAGCAATTGCAGAAGCAGCAATAAGAGGTGGCTGTAGATTTTATGCTGGATATCCAATAACTCCACAGAACGAAATTCCAGAATATATGAGCTGGAGACAATTTGAAGTAGGTGGGGCATTTGTTCAAGCAGAAAGTGAGGTTGCAGCAATTAATATGTTGTATGGAGCAGCAGCTGCTGGTGGAAGAGCCATGACAAGTTCATCTAGCCCTGGAATAAGCTTGAAACAAGAAGGTATAAGCTATATGTGTGGAGCCGAACTTCCATGCGTAATTATTAATATGGTTAGAAGTGGACCTGGCTTGGGCGGAATTCAACCAGCACAAGGAGACTACTTCCAGACAGTAAAAGGTGGTGGACACGGCGATTATAAAATGCTTGTATATGGACCTGGTTCAGTTCAAGAGTGTGTTGATATTATTTACGATGCATTTGAGAAAGGAGAAAAATACAGAGTTCCAGTAATGATATTGGGTGATGGTATGTTAGGACAAATTATGGAAGCAATAACATTACCTGAAATGAAAGATGTATCTAAGCTTAAACCTTTGAAGTGGGCAACTGACGGCAGAGGGTTTGGTGATACTAGAAGAATAGTAAACTCACTTTATATTGTTCCAGATGAACTTGAAGAGGTTAACCATAGATTAGAAAAAGTATATGAGGAAATGGAAAAGAATGAAACAATGGTTGAACTGTATAAAATTGAAGATGCTGAAATAATCATAACTGCATACGGTACAATTGGCAGAATAGCAAAATCTGCAGTTGACATGTTGAGAGCTGAAGGAATCAAAGCAGGACTTATTAGACCAATTACCCTTTCGCCATTTCCAAAAGCGGATATGTTGAAACTTGCAAAATCAAAGAATGTTAAAAAATTTGTCGTTACAGAATTAAGCATGGGTCAATATATCGAAGATGTTAAGCTGTACACAGAGCAATTGAAACCAGTCTTATTCTTTGGCAGAAGTGGTGGAAATGTTATGTCTCCAGAAGATATCGTTGAATTTGTAAAAAAGGAGGCGAAGTAAAATGGCAGTAGTATTTGAAAAAACAAAATATTTAACAGATAAAACAATGCATTATTGTCCAGGGTGTACTCATGGAATTTCACATAGGCTTGTTGCTGAGGTTCTTGAGGATTTAGAAAAAGCTGGGAAGATGCCAGAAGGTGCGATAGGAATATGTCCTGTTGGATGCAGTGTTTTCGCATATGATTATTTTAATATTGACATGCAAGAAGCAAGTCATGGAAGAGCTCCAGCAGTAGCAACTGGAACAAAACTTGTAAGACCTAATTCAATTGTGTTCACATATCAAGGTGATGGAGACTTGGCATCAATTGGTATGGCAGAAATAGTACATGCAGCAATGAGAGGTACAAACATAACGGTTATATTTATAAATAATGCCATATATGGAATGACTGGCGGACAAATGGCACCAACAACACTGTTAGGACAAAAATCAACAACATCACCATATGGAAGAGATCCAATTAAAAATGGTTATCCAGTAAGAATGTGTGAATTGTTGGCAACTTTAGATGGACCTAGTTATATAGCAAGATGCACATTGGCAGACATAAAAGGAATTAGAGATGCAAAGAAATGTATTCAGAAAGCATTCAACTATCAAGTTGAAGGGAAGGGATTCTCATTTGTTGAGTTGCTTTCAACATGCCCTACGAACTGGCATATGTCTCCGTTACAGGCTCTTGAATATGTTAAAGAAAAAATGACTCCAGTATATCCACTCGGAGTTTTCAAGGAGGTCTAATATGCAGAGGATTATAGTTGCTGGATTTGGTGGACAAGGAGTTTTGTCATTGGGGCAAATGTTGGCATATGCTGCGATGTATGAAAATAAAGCTGCAACATGGTTGCCTTCATATGGTCCTGAGATGAGAGGAGGTACCGCAAACTGTTCTGTAGTTATAGATGATCATGAAGTAGCATCACCAATTATTGCAAGACCTGATTGTTTGATTGCGATGAATAAGCCAAGCCTTGATAAGTTTGCTGGTAATGTTTTAGACGGTGGAATCATAATTGTAAACAGTTCTTTAATATCAGATAAAGTAAATAGAAAAGATGTAAAGACATACTACATCAAGGCAAACGATATTGCTCACGAAGTTGGAAATGATAAAGCAATGAATCTTGTTATTCTTGGAGCATATGTAAAGATCACTGGGATTTTCACAAAAGAACAAATGCTGTCTACAATAGAGAAGGTATTTGCAAATAAACCTCAATTTATTGAATCAAATAAAAAATGCTTGTTAGCGGGATACGAATTATATTAGGAGTAAAATGGCTTTAGCGGACAAGATATTCATTAATACATGTAGAGAGATAATTGATCATGGAGTGTGGGATACACAGTATGATGTTAGACCAAGATGGGCTGATGGAACTCCAGCACATACAATAAAAAAATTCGGAATAGTTAACAGATATGATCTTTCAAAAGAATTTCCAATCATCACTTTACGTAAAACATATTTTAAATCCGCCATTGATGAGATTCTTTGGATATGGCAAAAAAAATCCAATAATGTGCATGATTTAAATAGTAGAATATGGGATAGCTGGGCAGATGAAATAGGAAGCATAGGAAAAGCATATGGGTATCAGCTTGGAATCAAACATCAGTATAAAGAAGGAATGTTTGATCAAGTTGATAGAGTTCTTTATGATTTAAAAAACAACCCAAATTCCAGAAGGATAATGACAAATATATATAACTTCCAAGACTTACATGAAATGCATTTGTATCCATGTGCATATTCCCTTACGCTTAATGTGGAAGGAGATAAATTAAATGCAATCTTAAATCAGCGTTCACAAGACACACTCACAGCCAATAATTGGAATGTTGTACAATATGCTGTATTAGTACATATGTTTGCACAAGTTTCAGGTTTAAAAGTCGGTGAACTTATACATGTAATTGCAGACGCACATATTTATGATAGACATGTAAGCATAGTTGAAGAAATACTAAAGAATCCAGAATACGAAGCACCAAAATTTATTATCAATAAAGATATAAAGAATTTTTATGATTTCACTACGGATGATTTTAAACTTGAAAATTATGTCGCAAATAAGTTTGATCATAAAATAGAAGTGGCGGTATAAATGAATATAATAGTAGCTGTTGATGACAATTGGGGAATAGGGAAAAACAATTCTCTTTTATTTCGACTACCGCAGGATTTAGCACATTTCAAACAGATAACGACTGGAAATATAGTTGTTATGGGCTCCAATACATTGAAGTCCTTACCTAAATCCAAACCACTACCAGATCGTATTAATATTGTCCTATGGCCAGATGGTGAAGATGTTGAAGGGGCAATTGTAGTGAGGAGTTTAGAAGAATTATCTGAAGAACTTGCCAAAATTGATACAGATAAAATATTTATAATAGGTGGAGCAATGTTATATAAGACAATGCTACCATATTGTGAAAAAGCCTATATAACTAAGGTATTTGCAAACGGAGAAGCGACCCTATATTTTGAGAATCTAGATATAAGTCCCGACTGGACTATAGAATCAAGAGAAGATACTGTTGAAGATAACGGATACACAATTCAGTATTATGTATATAAAAATAATAATGTTAAGAAGTTTTGATTAATTTTGTATACGACAATAATAAAAGGTATAATGTAATTCGATGGGCAAAATTTTAAAACATAAAACAATACTGGCTTTAGTAATGATTGTGTGCATCTGTGCGGCTCTATTTTGTGGGGTTAAAACTGCACATGCTGAATATTTGTCAACATCAGAAGAAAACACCGTAACTTTAAGGAAGGTCGGAGATTATACATTTAATGTTGTTGTAGATAAAGGAATAATCAGAACAACAGATGAAAAGTATAAAGAAAAATATCACATTGTGCGAGTTTTTGATTCAAAAGAGAAATTTTATATATCTGATGAAGATTTTAAAAAAATAAAGACTCAGGGTAAAGAACCAAATAGAACAGCTATAAATATAAAGAAGGAAACAGTTGTTGAGAGGTCTCTTGATAAGAAATTAACATTATCAAAAAATGATAGATTTAAAATGTATCGTATAGGATATGTCAGTGGCAATGAGAAGAGAATATGCGTGTGGGTTGAATACAACGGAGAGCAATTTATTGGCTTTATCAACGCAGATGATATAGAAAGTAATAAAGTTGAAAAGAAGGTTGAAAAAGCTCCCAAAAAGACACTTGGATTGAAGATGCTTGTTATACTTATAGTGACAATACCTGCAGTAGTATTCATTATTTTGATGTTTGTTTCATCAAAGAAATATTATATAAGGCAAAATACTATCAACAAAGAAGGAACACCGCCAGCTGATACTGCAGAAAAAGATACCGCAGAGAAAAAAGAAAAATAGAGTATTTAACGGTTTAGAACATCTAAATATTTATTGTTTCGAGTAAATTTTCATTTAAATCGTATAAGGATAAAGTGTTGTCATCTAGCACACAGTATGATTTTGGAACATTTGTCGGATTCATCCCTATAGAACCCACACATACATATGTAACTCCATCAACTACATCAATTCTTGGAACATGAAAGTGTCCGTGCAATACAATATTATTTTTGCTAGGATCACCTTTATACGGAATATCTTTATTTATTTTGTGTCCATGAGTGAAATATAATGCTGAATTACCCCAATCCATTTCAAAATAAGGAATGAATGGGAAATTAGAAATCATTTCATCGACTTCACTATCACAGTTTCCTTTAATAACTGTTAAAAATGTCATAGCTTCGTTTAAAGTGTGTGCGACCTCTTGAGGATTGTATCCAACAGGTATAGGATTTCGAGGACCGTGGTTATATATATCTCCAAGCAGAACAACTCTGCAGTTTCTATCTTTTTCAAGATATTTATCCACAATTGAAAAAAACTTTTTTAAGCTGACAGCATCTCCATGTATGTCAGACGCAACAAATAATTTCATAACTAGAGTATATAAACAACGGTATGTTTTTGCAATTTACTTGCACTAAAAACCATGTTTGGCTTGATATGTAAATAGTGGCAAATAATGTCTGTTAGGCTTTGACAGTTGCTGAACAAAAACTCACCAAAATCCTAGTAAAATAGGCACATTTTAAGCAAATTATGGTAAAAAACTTTTGTTGTATTTTATTCTCACATCAACAATTCGTCATATATTTTATTGTCAACTTAACTTTGTAGCAAAAAAGGACACATTTGTTGGCATAAATATAGGATTCAAATAATGATATTCAGTTAGTCCGTCATCTTGATATTTGATATAGTTTTTTAACCAAGCAAATGTGCCTAATGTAGAGGCATAATTTATTAGACAAAATAAAGAGACATGTGTGGTACAATAATTTTTAACAAAAGGAAAACATGATAACGGCAAAGAAAAATGATAGGCAAATATCAGATAGAGAATGTGCAATAGCAACAAGCAGAGGGTTTTCACATGATTTTGTGCAGATCCTTATATCACGAGGCATAAATCTTGAAGAGATAGATAAATTCATAAATCCAAGTTTAAAGGACCTAACAGATCCATATGACATTAAAAATTTGGACAAGGCAGTTGAAAGATTAAAAAGGGCAGTTGTAAATAAAGAAAAAGTAATGATCTTTGGAGATTACGACTGTGATGGAGTTTGTGCAACATCCATCTTTATGCTTGCCCTTAGAGATAAACTTGATATTCAATACTATATTCCAAACAGAGATGAAGGATATGGCTTAAGTAAAGAAAGTATTGATTCCGCTATAGGCAGGTGGAAACCCGATATATTCATAACTGTTGACTGCGGGATAACTGCAATAGAAGAAGTTGAATACTTAAAGCAAAAAGGTGTTGAAGTTATAATCACAGACCATCATGAGCCCAAGGAAGAAATACCAGATTGTATAGTTGTTGATCCTAAAATTGAGAAGATTGGTTTTTATGAATTTTGCGGAGCGGGTCTAGTATTAAAGATCATACAAGCGATGTATGGGATTGATGAGGCAAAGAAATATTTGGACATAGCTGCCTTAGCAACAGTTGCGGACATTGTGCCACTTGTATCTGATAATAGAATAATAACCAAACTTGGAATTCAGAATATGAACAGGAATTCACGCAGATGCTTCAGAATGCTCGCAGATAACAATGTCGTAACGACTCAAGAAATATCATTTAAACTTGCTCCTAAGATCAATGCAATGGGAAGAGTTGGCATTGCAGGAAGAGCGGTTGAATTGTTCCTTGAAGATGACTATTTTCTTTTAACAGACATTGTAGCCAAAATGAACGAACAAAACGCAGTGCGACAAAAATTGTGTGAAGAAGTTGTAGAGGCAGCACTTGAAGAAATAAAACAAATAGATTTTAATAAAGAAAAAATAATTATACTTTCGGGAGAAAACTGGGAGTCTGGAGTAATTGGGATAGCATCTGCAAGACTGTGTGAGATGTTTCATCTTCCAGTTATTCTTTTCCAAGAAAAAGAAGGAGTGTTAAAAGGTTCAGCAAGAAGCATAGAGGATGTTAATTTATATGAATGCATTTCTGAGGTTTCCGATTTATGCACATCATTTGGTGGTCATGCTATGGCTGCAGGGGTAATACTTGAAAAGAAAAACTATGCTGAATTTAAACGAAGAATGAATGACATTGTCCGCAGTAAATTCCATGAAAGCATATTTGAAAAAAATGAATACACAGACATGGAGATCGACTTACATACCGACATGAAGCCGTTCATAGCTGAGCTTGATTATCTTGAACCAACTGGACTAAGTAATCCAAGACCATCATTTTTATTAACATCTAGTGAATTGGAATTTTCTCAAATTTCTGCAACTCGACATGTAAAGAGTAAAAACAAATACCTTGAAGTAATCGGATTTAAAAAATATCCATACTTAAAAGATATGGGAAAATTCACAGCACAGTATAAATTATATTTAGATTTAAATGAGTACGGTAGAAATATAACATCACAGGGTATAATAGCAGGTCTAAACATTTTGCAGATGAACATGACTCAAGAAGAATTTGATATCTTTAATCTACACCAAATGAAATATTACTCAGATGGTAAAGTGTTAGCTATTTCAGAACAAGAAGTTATTGAAAATAGCAAAGTAGAGCATGGGATTCTTTTTGTTTTTAATTCGGTGCTAGAACATGAATCGTGCAAATATGAGAGTATAAAGTCTTTGCCATATCGTCTGGTAAATCAGTCATATATGTTGCCAACCACATCCGTAATTATTGCTCCTGGTGAAGATTTCGATTTTAAATACTACAAAAAAGTTATCTTTATGAAAGCACCGTTATCAATTGGATACATGAAAAATATCCCAGATTATGTACAAACATACCTTTTCGAAGATGAAGTGGTATCCCCAATTGTGCTTTCTGACAAAAAAATCAAAGAAACAATATACAACATTCAGATGATGAGCAGATCGGCAAGAGATGTCGTTGGTTTGAAAAGCCTATACAAAAATCTGAACAGTTCATATAAAATCAGTTATAGAGATTTCCTTATTGTATGCAATATAATGATTGATATCGGACAGATGGAAATTCAGAAAAATAATGTAGAGGTTCGTAATGGAGAATTTGATTGGGAGAAATCAAATTATTATAAAAATTTAAAACATGAGTAACCTTTTATTGAAACTAAGAAAAACATATCCAGAAAAATATTCCCTTATAAAAAAGGCATATGATTTTGCATACACAGCACACTTGGGGCAAAAAAGAGTTTCTGGGGAAGACTACTTTATTCATCCATGTGCAGTAGTTGAAATACTGGCAGACTTTGGTTTTGATAGTTCAACAATTGTTGCAGCGTTTCTTCATGATGTGCTTGAAGATACTGTGATAGGTGCAGATGAATTGAGAAAGGAATTTGGAGAAGAAATATTTGAATTAGTTGAAGGCGTAACAAAGCTGGAGAAGTTGCAATTTGTAAATAAGAAAGAACAGCAAGCCGAGAATTTCAGAAAGATATTTATGGCAATGGCGAAAGATCTTCGGGTCATAATAATTAAATTGGCAGATCGGTTACATAATATGCGATCACTTCAATATCTGCCTCCAGAAAAGCAACAGTATATAGCCCAAGAAACATTAGATGTATATGCACCTTTAGCGGGAAGACTGGGTATATCCTTCTTTAAATGTGAACTTGAAGATACTGCAATGATGTACCTTATGCCAGAGAAATATAAAGAAGTCACAACTGAAGTAATGAAGAGGAGAACAGAACGGCAGGGATTTCTTGATATTGTAAGCAATAGGATAAGAGAGAAATTAGACCAACTTGGGATAAAGGGAGAAGTTAACGGCAGACCAAAACATTTCTATTCCGTATATAAGAAGATGGTCAAGAACAATATTGGTATTGATGAAATATATGACCTACTCGCAGTCAGAATAATTGTGGATTCAGTAAAGGACTGTTACACGATGTTGGGAGCAATACATAATCTATGGAAACCAATACCAGGAAGATTTAAAGATTATATTGCAATGCCTAAAGCAAACAATTATCAGTCGTTACACACGACAGTTATAACTCAGTTTAATGAGACATTTGAAATACAAATAAGAACACACGAAATGCATGCAATTGCTGAATATGGAATTGCAGCACATTGGAAGTACAAAGAAGGGAAGACAGCGGTAGAGACCGAACTCGACAGCAAAGTCAGATGGTTAAGAGAAGTTGTGGAAGCACAAAGAGATATAGGCGGTGCTGAAGAGTTTATGGATGCAGTAAAGATAAATGTGTTTGATGATGAAGTTTTTGTCTTTACACCAAAAGGAGATGTGTATGATCTGCCAGTCGGTTCAACAGCAGTCGATCTTGCATATAAGATACACTCTGAAGTTGGGAATCATTGTATAGGAGCCAAGGTAAATAAGCGAATAGTTCCTTTGACATATAAGTTACAAACAGGCGACATAGTTGACATAATAACATCCACCACGAGCAAAGGACCAAGCTTTGATTGGTTGAATTTTGTAAGAACGGCATCCGCAAAATCTAAGATAAGAGCATTCTTTAAAAAAGAAATGAAAGAGGAAAACATTGCTCGTGGAAAAGAAATGCTTGACAAGGAAGCTAAGCGAAGGGGGTATATCCTAAGCGAAATAATGTCTCAGGCGGTAATAATACAAATACTTCAAAAACAATCATTGACCGAAGAAGATGATATGTATGCAGCTATAGGGTATGGAGGAATATCAACAAATGTTGTTTTATCAAGATTGATAGATAATTTTAAACAGCAGAATCCAAAACCTATACCAGTTGCGAAAGAAAAGAAATCATCCGATCAAAGATCAAAAAGTGGTATTTTAATAAATGGCAACGCCAACTTTTTTGTAAGGATTGCACAGTGTTGTACTCCAGTTCCAGGGAATGAAATTATCGGATATGTATCAAGAGGTCGAGGAGTATCGGTACACCGCAAAGACTGTATCAACATAAAAGGTATGGAAGAAAATAGGCTTATAAAAGCCGAATGGGATGTTAAGGCAAATGACTCATTCTATTCGTCTATGGTTATAAGAGCAGAGAAGAGTTTGGGAATCCCTGCAAGTATAACGGCACTTATGTCTAATTTAAAAATCCCCATACATTCAGCAGTATTAAGAAATGATGAGAAGGAACAAATAACGGAGATTACGATAACTATAGAAATTCATAATACGGAAGAGTTGGATAACTTAGTTAGAAAAATAATGGCAATAAAAGGAGTACTGGAGGTGAGAAGATGAATGTTAGAACCTTTTATACGAGTCCAATTGAAACTAACACATACATTTGTCATAATGATGGCTCTTCGGAAGCAATAGCAATAGATGTTGGAGAATATATAGAGGATATTAGGAAGTATTTAATAAAAAATAAACTTATTTTAAAATACATTATCCTTACTCACGGACACTTTGATCACATTGCTGGCGTTGCTGATATGTTGGAAGAACACAGTGGAGCCAAAGTCATTATGCATTCGGAAGACACTTATCTGATAAGGTCACATAGTAATATGGGATATACCATGGGGATAGATGTAAAGCCTTTTAATGTTGACATAGCAGTCGAAGATGGAAATGAGATAGAAGTGTGTGGATCGCATATTGAATTTATGCATACTCCTGGGCATACAAAAGGATCCATGTCAATTGTTGCCGATAGAAATATATTTTCTGGCGACACACTTTTTTATACATCATATGGGAGAGTTGATTTTCCAGGCGGAAATTTTCCAGATATGGAAAACTCATTAAAAAACAAGTTGTTTAAACTTGAAGGAGACTATAAAGTTTATCCAGGGCATGGAATAACAACAAGTTTAAATTTTGAAAGGGAGCATAACGAAATATTGCATGATTTCTTTTAGAATATCTGACAGCGAATATGAGAACGACTTGCTGGAACTTGTCAGACTGTTTGACCCCAGATACAAGTACGATTTAAGACTTGATGTTGAATATATTTTAGAAAATGACATTTTACACATAAAACTCATTTCGGATAAGTTTATCAATTTTTCAAAAGTATGTGATTATAAAATCGAATACAAAGATGAAGTTGAAAAGAAACGCAATATTAAAATTTATTTAAAGGTAGCCATATATAACACATTGTCATATTTAACAGAAATCAATCTTCCATATGGATGCCTCACTGGAATACGACCAACAAAGTTCTTTAGAGAGTTGAATGAACAAGCGGAAGACTTCTTTACGAACATCTTTTCAGTTCAGGATAAGAAAGTAGAGTTAATTAGAAGAATAACAGAAATACAGAATCCTCTGTTAAGTAGAGAAGATGAGTATGATATATTTGTTTTTATACCGTTTTGTCCATCTAGATGTAAATACTGTTCATTTGTTTCGGAACCACTAAACAAGACAGCTCACCTAGTCGAACCATACATATCATCTCTTGCAAGAGAGCTATCATTGTTGCCCGAAATATTAAAAAAGGTTAATGGGAAGGTAAGAGCGGTATATGTGGGTGGAGGCACCCCGACATCTATTAGTACGGATGATCTTGCAAAAATTCTCTCAATAATTCCATACAGTGGGGTGGAGTATACGGTTGAAGCTGGAAGACCAGAAACACTTGATGAAGAAAAAATAGAAATGCTGTCACAAATGGGAGTGAATAGAATTTCGATAAACCCACAGACATTTAACGATAGAACGCTTAAAGAGATAGGAAGGCATCATTCATCAAAGGATATTGAAAAGGCTTTTAAAATTGCAAAGGATAGATTTGTGATAAATATGGACTTGATAAGTATGTTGCCTAATGAAACATATTATGACTTCAAGTATTCTTTAGATAAAGCAATATATTATCAGCCAGAAAACATAACAATCCACACTTTGTATAGAAAAAAAGGGTCAGAACTTGCCGATGAACTTTCAGTTCAAGATGATATTCTGGCGAATAAAATGATTGATTATTCTCATAAGGCAATGCAAAAAGCAGAATACATTCCATATTATATGTATAGACAGAAATATACGGGCGGAAGCTTAGAGAATGTTGGATATTGTAAAGAAAGAAAAGAATGTCTTTACAACATAGATATTATGGAAGAAAGAACAAATATCATAGCATTTGGAGCGGCGGCGATATCGAAAAAAATCGATTATTCAGCCAATCTTATAACCAGACTTGCACATGTAAAAAATCCGTATGACTACATAAACAGAATAGAAGAAATCATAGCAAAACAAAGAGAATTTTGGTTAAAATAGCGGATTAGAATAGCCAATTATTTAAATCAGACGGTATAATTGTTTAAATTCTACAAGGTACAGTGTAAACTTAGATTAACTTTTTTATTTTATGGAGGAACAACCATGTCTGAACTATCAAAAATATCTGAAACATTATATGTACCGTTGGGTGGAAGAATTTATGCATCTGAAAACTTCCCAGAGGGTTTTTATGACAAAAAAGCTTTGGATTTGAAAAGTTTGATTCCAGAAGAAATTCTTAAAGATAAATTGCAAACACAATATACATTTATGTCCAGTGCTAGTAGATGTAAGAACATTGATGACAGTATTAAAAAGTTTCTTCTTAAAAATTTAGATGCAAATATTGTTGAGCTCGGGTGTGGTCTAGAAACAACATACTATAGAACAGATAACGGTACAGCAAAATGGTATGAATTAGATTTAAAAGAAGTAATGGATATGCGTGAGAAAATACTTCCATGCGAAGATAGAATGAAGTATATCAAAGGATCCATTTTAGATGATTGTTGGATCAAAGAGTTAAAAGCTGACTTAAAAGGAAAGCCTACATTATTCATAGCTAGTGGTTTATTTTATTATTTTAACCACGATGTTGTAATTGATTTAATAAAGAAAATGAAACAGTTTACAAATGCATATCTAATTTTTGATGCAGTAAGTGCTGCAGCAGTTAAGAGAACACATAAGTATATGAAAAAGATGGGTAGGAAAGATGCAATAGTTGAAGGACAATTTTCTTGCAATAAGCCTGAAGATGTTGCAAAAGTGACACAAACAACAATAGTTGAATATAAAAAGATGTTTAAGGCAATCGATAAAAAGGGTATGACATTTGCGACTAAAGTATCCATGGATATTTCAGATATGTTGAATATGGTAAAGGTAATTCAGCTTAAACTGTCATAATTTGTAAGTAAGGTAAAATAGATACATATAAATTTTCAAAATCATTAGCAGATTTTTTGATTAGTAAAGTGCGAAGACGAGACTTGCGGTTGAGTGAAATTTTAAAAAGGTATCTGGTAGTGGTTCAAATAAATTCCAGTTTGAATATTTGAAATTTTAAACTATCAATGTGGTTGTCTAAGATAGGTTTTTCGTAGGATTTTTTTCTTAAGATGACATGCATTTGATATATATTTAATATATAATTATTCACATAACGGAGGAGACATATGATAACAAAAGATATGCTTATAATAGAGCTTTTGCAACAAGAGAAAGCAGAGGAACTTGCTAGGGTACTTCAAGAAAGTGGGATGCATTGCCTTGGTTGTTTGATGGCACATGGTGAATCTATAGAACAGGCAGCAGCAGTACACGGAATCGATGTTGATGAGCTCGTAAAAAAACTCAACGAAGTGATGAATGAAAAATAATGTTATAGGAAATCTAAAATCAGTAGCGGGGCGACTAATAGAGCTACGTACTTTTTTTGATTATACAGAAGAAGAAATTGCAGAAAAACTCAATATAGATGTTGAGCTATATAAGGGATATGAGTCAGGAAAGAACGAAATCCCTATCAACCTAATCTATAGATTTGCATCACTTCTCGGGGCAGAACCTGGGTATATCATCACAGGGAATCCACCAGCGAAAGATGATGCGGTTGTGGTATATTCAGGACAGGGAGTTGCCGTACAGAGATATGACGGATACAGCTTCACAGCTCTCGCAACGGACTTTAAAAAGAAATCAATGAACCCTATGTTAGTTGAGATAGAACCAACGAGTTCTCCAGAATTAGTTGTGCATGGTGGACAAGAATTCAATTATGTTATTGAAGGAGATTTAAGAGTTATAGTAGGCGATAAAGAGTATTTTTTAAGAGAAGGAGATAGTATCTTTTTTGATCCTTCAATACCGCACGCACAAGTTCCGATGAATAACAGAAAGGCAAAATTTCTCACAGTAATAAACGAATAAAAGGAAAATAAATGGCAAAAAAATATTACATAACAACAGCAATAGCATACACATCAGGTAAGCCACATATTGGGAATACATACGAAATAGTATTAACAGATGCATTGGCAAGATTTAAAAGAATGCAAGGATATGATGTATTCTTTCAAACTGGAACTGACGAACATGGCATGAAGATAGAAGAGAAGGCAAAAGCAAAGGGGATACAGCCACAAGAGTATGTAGATGCGGTAGCGGGAGAAATAAAGAAAATTTGGGATCTTATGAATATTTCTTATGACAATTTCATAAGAACAACAGACGAATATCACAAAAATCAGGTGCAAAAGATCTTCACCAAATTATATAAGCGAGGAGATATATATAAAGGGTCATATACCGATTGGTATTGTACGCCGTGTGAATCTTTCTGGACAGACAAACAGTTGAAAGATGGCAAGTGTCCAGATTGCGGTAGAGAAGTAAAAAAAGCAAAAGAGGAAACATATTTTTTCAATATGAAGAAGTATGCGGACAAGTTAATTAAATATTTTGATGAGCATCCAGACTTCATAGTCCCACATTCTCGCAAAAAAGAAATGTTAAACAATTTTATTATTCCAGGGCTCCAAGATTTATGTGTTTCAAGGAGTTCATTTAAATGGGGAATACCAGTAGACTTTGATAAGAAGCATGTCGTATATGTATGGCTAGATGCACTTGTCAATTACATAACAGGAATAGGGTACGATGCAGATGGACATAGTAAAGAGACATATAAAAAATACTGGCCTTGCGATCTTCATGTTATAGGAAAGGATATTGTACGTTTTCATTCAATATACTGGCCTATATTTTTGATGGCATTAAATATTCCACTTCCAAAACAGATTTTTGGACATCCATGGCTGTTGCAAGATGGAGATAAAATGTCAAAATCTAAAAATAATGTCCTATATGCTGATGATCTTGTTGGGATATTTGGAGTTGATGAAATTAGATATTATCTTTTATCAAGCATGCCACAAGATGATGATGGTTTAATTAGTTATGATTTGATAATTGAAAAAATCAATTCTGATTTGGCAAATGTTTATGGGAATCTTGTCTCAAGAGTACAGGCAATGATCAACAAATATTTTGACGGTATACTATATAAAACATCGGAAGAATTAAATGAAGATAAAGATTTTATACAATCAATAACCGAAGCAAGAGAAGTAGTTGAAAAGAATATTTCAGATTTAAAGATATCGGATGCACTTGATGTAATAATGGGAATATTCAGAAAAGCAAATAAATATATTGATGTTACAACCCCTTGGGTTTTGGCAAAGAGCAACCCAGAACGACTTAAAACAGTTCTATATAATTTAACTGAGGCAATTATAATAGGGACGACATTGATGTCTGCTTTTATGCCAACTAAAGCAAAAGAAATTTTAGATGTGTTCAATATAAAGGCAAGAGAGTACAAAGACTTAAATAAATTTGGACTGTTGAAAAACAAACACAAGATTACCCAAAACAACAACATAATATTTAAAAGACTTGATTCTGAAGAAATAAAGGCAAGAATAAGCAGTCAGAATAAAGCAGATGAAAATGTTGTAACTATTAATAAAATTTCAATAGAAGATTTTGCAAAAGTAGAATTAAAGGTTGGGGAGATACTGGAAGCTGAAAAAGTACAGAAGTCTGAAAAGTTATTAAAATTCAGCGTTGATGTGGGAGAGAAAGAGCCTAGATGTATAGTGTCTGGTATTGCAAAATACTATAATCCACAAGATTTAATTGGAAAGAAAGTTTGTGTCGTTAGCAATTTAAAACCTGCGAAATTGTGTGGTATAGAAAGTCGTGGAATGTTGTTGTGTGCATCTACCAACGATAAGATTGTCCTTATATCTCCACATACAGATGTTCCAGCTGGGAGCACGATATCATAATGGGTATTATAGAAACACACTGTCATCTTGAAGATGAAAGGCTATACAAAGATTGTGACAAGATAGTTTCTGAAGCTCCGTTGAAAGGTATTGAAAAATTAATAACTATAGGTTCAAATTTAGAAACAAGTTTAAAATGCTACGAAATAGCGAATAGATATGACAATGTATATTGTGCTATAGGAATACATCCTCATTGCGCTAAAGAAGCAAAGAAAGAGATGTATGATAAATTTGTCGAATTAGCAGAAAATAAAAAAGTGGTGGCAATAGGCGAAATAGGACTTGATTACTACTATGATTTATCAGAAAGAGATGTTCAGCGTAATGTATTTATCGATCAGTTGTATCTTGCAGATCAGTTAAAATTGCCCGTATCTTTGCATATCAGAGAGGCATTAGGCGAGAGTAAAGAAATTCTTTTTAAATATAAACATTTAATAAATAATGGACTCTTATATCATTGTTATTCTGGGACTCCAGAATTTGCTGAAGAAATAAAAGAATTGGATCCGTACTTTGCCTTTGGGGGAGTATTAACCTTCAAGAATGCACAGAAGGCAGTGGAATCAATAAAAACGGTACCATTAAATCGTATTGTCTTTGAGACAGATGCCCCATATTTAGCACCAGTACCATTTAGGGGTAAAACGAATTATCCAGAGCATATTAATTATGTTGTTGATAGGGCTTCGGAAATACTAAATATCGCTAGAGAAGAACTAATAGCAATCACCACAGAGAACGCAAAAAGGCTATTTCTTACCGCCAAAATATCTTAAAATCAACTGTCCCAAAAAAAATGCCTTTACAAATATTTTCAGTGATGTAGACTAAAAGTACTACTTTTTTAGGAGATTTAAATGGGTTTGAGAGTAGTGTAATTCAAATAGGTACGAGATGTGATTTCTGTTAGCATGAAATAGGGAGAAGTAAGTATCATAGGTATATCAAATTGAGCAACACTAATGCTAAACACCTTGTTAGTGTTGTTATGTATGTTTGAATAATTATAGAATAAGAATATTTTAATATAAAACATTAGTGAGAGGAACAAAAGTTGCGAGAGATAACACCATTTATTAAATGGGCTGGTGGAAAGAGACAATTATTAGATGAGATCAAGAATAGGTTGCCCAAAACTTTTGCTAAGTATTATGAGCCATTTGTAGGTGGTGGTGCGGTTCTTTTCGCTTTACAACCTCAACATGCAATTATCAACGATATCAATAAGGCGTTAATCACTACATATTTTCAAATTAAAAATAATCCGCAAAAAGTAATTGAAAGATTAAACGAAATGGACTCGCAGCATTGCACTAAGGAGCAGTATTATAGATTGAGGGATAGATATAATATAAAACTTAAAAGGGCAGAATATGATGTTGAAATGGCAAGTTTGTTTATATTTTTAAATAAAAGATGCTTTAATGGGTTATATAGAGTTAATTCAGGAGGCATGTTTAATGTACCGTTTAATGGTAAAGAAATAGGGAAATCTTATTCTAAAGAAAATATATTAGAGGCCAGTGAATTTTTGCGAGGTGTTAGTATTATCAATGGCGATTTTGGAAGTGCGACGATAGGGGCAAAGAAGGGTGATTTTGTTTTTTTTGATAGCCCATATATGCCATTAAAGAGTGATACTTTTGAAGCATACACAAAGGAAGGATTTACAAGGGATGACCATGTTCGCTTGGCAAAATTATTTAAGAAATTAGATAAAAGAGGATGTTTTGTGATGCTTACGAATCATAATACACAATTGATGCGAGAATTGTATAAAGACTATTACATTGACGAAATCTCGGTGAAGAGATTGATAAATCGTGATGCAATGGGACGGATGGGGGAAGAAGTGATTGTTAGGAATTATCTTAATTAATAAAAGGATTAGTAAAGATGAATACAGATATAGAACAATTCGTAAATACATTGTTAGTTACAAATAGAGATTATGATTTTTTTGTAAATTGGGATAAAGCAACTATAGTAGAAAAATATAGTGTGGAACTCCATGCACTAGATTCTTTAATTAAATGCAACAACTTCAAAGCAGCATTTTACGATCTGCTAAAAAAAATTCCCAGTGTAATAAAAGTGTTTCCGTTTTTAATTGCAATCTCTGCAAAGGAAATTGAATCTTTAATGAAAGGTACTGGAGTACTTAGAGTTTTTGACCTTGAAACAAATAATATTGACAAGTATGATTTCTCAATTTTAGGCGATGTAAAACTGACTGACGAAGAAATAGAACGATATTATTATTTTTTTAAGAAAATTGGATTAGTTACTTTCTTTGAAAATATCGTTGAAAAAAGTATTTATGATTATTGTGTAGGTATTCAGATAGGGTTAGATAGCCATGCGAGAAAGAATAGAAGTGGAAATAGTTTTGAGAAGTTATGCTTTGAGGTGATTGAGGATATTGCAAAAAAACATAACTATTTATTGTTAGAACAAACAAAGTTTTCAGAATTATCAAAGTACGGATTTCAGTTGAGTCCTGATGTTGCAAATAGAATATGTGACTTTATTCTGGTCAATAATAAAAAAGCCTTTAATATAGAGGTTAATTATTATAATGATGGTGGTTCAAAGCCAGAAGAAATTGTGGATAGTTACATTAATAGGTGTAAAAATCTTTCCGAGATAGATATGGGTTTTGGATTAATAACAGACGGACTTTGTTGGAATAATCAATGGAAACATCAATTAATTAGGGCATTTAAAAGCATTAATATTATGAATTATTACATGGCAAAAAGAGGAGTGCTAGAAAAATTATTAGAAGAATATTTTGGGCATTAAAATGACGACAATTTATAGCAAATGTAAATGAAAAGAGTTAACAACGAGCAAAGAGTATAGTAGACTTAACTTAAAAAGGAGATAGTAAATGTTAGGTGATAAAAGGCAAGAGTTATTAGCACATAATTTGGTTAATTATTCAATAGATTTAAAAAAAGGTGAAAAGGTACTGATTGAAGCTTCGGGATGTGATTATCAGTTTGTAGGATATCTGATTAGAGAAGTATATAAAGGTGGCGGAATGCCATTTGTCATATATGAGGACAAAAGGATAAAAAGAGAGTTGCTTAAAAATATAAGTGAAGAGCAACTTAATCTTATGGCTGAGCGTGATGCTGAATTTATGAACAAGATGGATTGTTACATCGGCATTCGAGGTGGGAACAACTCTTATGAGTTATCTGATATCAAAGAAGAAAATATGCAGATGTATGATAAATTGTATGCGATAAAGGTTCATCATAATATAAGAGTCAAGAAGACTAAGTGGGTAATATTGCGATACCCTACAGAAGGAATGAGTCAACTTGCAGGAATGAGCACAGAGAAGTTTGAAGATTACTTTTTTGATGTTTGTTGTGTTGATTATAAAAAAATGGAAAAAGCAATGGAACCACTGGTTAAATTGATGAATAAAACAGACAAGGTTCGTTTGGTAGCAAAAGACACAGATTTAACATTTTCAATTAAAAATATAGGAGCTATAAAATGTGCTGGCAGATGCAATATTCCAGATGGTGAAGTTTATACAGCACCAGTTAGGAATAGTGTAAATGGAAGAATTTCATATAATGCTCCATCAATAGAAAATGGGTTTAGATTTGAAAATATTTCATTGGAATTTAAAGATGGAAAGATTGTAGATATAAAGGCAAATGACACAAAGAAGGCGACCGCTATTTTTGATACAGATGAAGGTGCCAGATATGTGGGTGAATTTGCGATAGGTGTTAATCCGTATGTAACGCAGGCAATAGGGGATATTTTATTTGATGAAAAAATATCAGGGTCAATTCATTTCACGCCAGGTGCTTGCTACGATGATGCTTATAACGGAAATGTAAGTGCAGTGCACTGGGATTTGGTGTTAATTCAAACACCAGAGTTCGGTGGTGGTGAAATTTATTTTGACGATGTGCTTATACGGAAAGATGGTCGATTTGTTCTTAAAGAATTGGAATGTTTGAATCCAGAGAATTTAAAATAAGATTGTAGTGAGGATCGTAGTAGTTGAGGATAACAAAAAAGGACGAGTAACCGTCCTTTTTTAATTGGTGCTCGAAATCGGACTTGAACCGATAAGGTTTCCCGTACGATTTTGAGTCGTATGCGTTTGCCAATTTCGCCATTCGAGCAATGTCAATAATTTAACACAAAAAAAGAGGATTTTCAACAAACGAAATGAAACTTGCGTGATAGTCGTTAAATTGTCCTTGTGTTATAATTGCGATATGCAAATTTCTGTTAAGGATGTGAGCTTTGTATATGATATTAGCGGTAATATAAGCTTGTGTGCACTTAAGGGTGTTTCATTTACGATATCTAAAGGCGAACACGTAGCATTGATAGGTTCTAATGGTTCAGGTAAATCCACATTAGCAAAACTACTGAATGGTCTAACATTTCCAGCTGAAGGAGATATTAATGTTGATGGTATAAATACAAGACAGAAAAGTAAGGCATATGAAATAAGAAAAAAGGTTGGAATAGTTTTTCAAAATCCCGATAATCAGATAGTCGCTACGATTGTTGAGGATGATGTCGCTTTCGGTCCTGAAAATCTTGGTATAGCAAGAGACGAAATGATTGAACGAGTTGATTGGGCACTTGAAAAAACGGGAATGATTGAAAATAGGTACAAAGTTGTATCGAAACTTTCTGGAGGACAAAAGCAAAGAGTTGCTATAGCTGGAGTTCTTGCCATGAAACCCGATGTGATAATATTTGATGAATCAACATCTATGCTGGATCCTGGAGGAAAGAAAGATATTCTTGACATTATTCATACTTTAAAGCAGGAGGGGATTACCATTGTTCACATAACACATAGTATGGAAGAAGTTGTAGATGCTGATAAGGTTATAGTGTTGAATAAAGGGCGATTAAAATTTATTGGGACTCCAGAAGAATTGTTTAAAAGCGCTGAAGTCGAAAACAACAATTTGGTTTTGCCAGATGTAACGGTACTTGCAAATAGATTAAAAGAGAGAGGTGTTGTATCTGATGAAATTACAGTCCTAAGGGAAGATGAATTAGTGGAGGCAGTGTGCAACCAGTTATTAAAATAGAAAATCTATCCTTTACTTATTCTAAGAAAACACCATACCAAACAGATGCTCTAAGGAATATCAATTTGGAAATAAATGAGGGTGAGATAGTTGGAATCATAGGAGAAACAGGATCTGGGAAAAGCACCCTTATACAGCACTTCAATGCATTGTTAAAGGTACAAAATAAAAAGAAATCAAAAGTTGAAATTTGTGGATTAGATGCAGCTGTGAAAAAAAATCTTAAAGAAATTAGAAAGACGGTGGGGGTATGTTTTCAATATCCAGAGCATCAACTTTTTGAAGATACTGTTGAGAAAGATATATCGTACGGACCTAAAAACTTGGGAGTGAACAAAGAAGAGATTCCAGGGCTTGTATATAGAGCAATGAGAATGTTGGATTTAGACGAGTCGTTTAATGGAAGGAATCCATTCCAACTTTCAGGTGGAGAAAAAAGAAGAGTCGCAATAGCTGGAATAATTGTTATGCAACCTAAAATTCTAATTCTTGATGAACCTATGGCTGGACTTGATCCAATAGGCAAAATTGAATTGAAGAAGCTCATAAAGAAATTGCATACTGAGGTATCTCCAACAATAGTGATAGTTTCACATGATATGGATGATATCGCAGAAATTGCCGACAGAGTGTTGATATTGAGTAAAGGTGAAATTGTTGTTGATAAACCAGTGAGAGAAGCATTTAATAACGAAGAATTAATAAGGGGGTTACACCTAGACTTGCCAAGTGCAATGAAAATAGCGAATAAATTAATCGCTAAAGGAGTAAAGATAAGGAATGATGTTCTTACAATGAAAGAACTTGAAGAAGAAATTTTGAGGTATGCTGGTGTTTAAAGATATTAGTTTTGGTCAGTATTACCCAAGCAATTCTATAATCCACAAATTAGATGCAAGAGCAAAGATAATCATGAACTTCATTCTTGTGGTGAGTATATTTCTTATAGATACTTATTTTTCATTTATGCTCGCATTCGTGATAATTATGGCAACCATCTTAATTGCGAAGTTACCAATATTGTCAGTTCTGAAATCCCTTAGAGGAATTTTATTTTTAATTATCCTTACATCAATTTTAAATTTATTTTTCTACACGGGCGGAACACATGTATTGGCAAACATTGGAAACAAGATTAAGATAACGGCAGAGGGAGTTGATATGGCAATTAAAATATTGCTGAAACTTGTTCTTGCAATTATTGGAGCTTCATTATTTTCACTTACTACAACTCCAGTAGAAGTTGCTAACGGAATCGAAAGTTTATTAAAACCACTGAAAATATTTAAAGTTCCTGTTAGAGATCTTGCAATGATTATCAGTATAGCGTTGAGATTTATTCCAACAATTTTTGAAGAAGTGAATACTATTATTAATGCACAGAAATCAAGAGGAGCGTCGTTTGACACAGGAAGCATTTTTAAAAGGATAAAGGCATTCATTCCAATATTAATTCCTCTATTTGTTAATTCGTTTAAAAGAGCGGACGAGCTTGCATTTGCGATGGATGCACGCTGTTATGGGGCTAGTAAAAAAACGATTAGGTTGCATAAGAGCAAGGTGAAAGTACTAGATGTCCTTACAACGATTTTAATTATTGGATTCTGCGTTTTTGTGTGCGTTGATAGATGGCATCTATATGGATTTATAGATAAAAAGATGGGAATAAAGGGGTTGTTGATAAAATGAGATATAAGGCTACAGTTGCATATAAGGGAACAAATTTTGCTGGATGGCAGATTCAGAATAATGCTGTAACGGCACAGTCAACAATGCAGGAATGTATAAGCAGAATTTTCAAACAGGATGTTTGTATTGTTGCAAGCGGAAGAACTGATGCTGGAGTGCATGCTATCGGACAAGTGATACATTTTGATTTGGACACAGATATTGAGGCTGACAAGATACCCTTTATAGTGAATAGGGAATTGGGTAGCGAAATACAAATGCTGGATTGTGAATGTGTTGCAGACACCTTTCATGCACGATTTGATGCAAAAGAAAAAACATATAGATATAAGACATATTATAGCAGGCAGATGATACCAGTTTTTGACGAGTTTAGTTTGAGATTAAACAAAAAACCAGATGTATCTCTTATGAGAAAAGCTGCGAAATATATTGTTGGAGAACACGATTTTAGATGCTTCATGGCATCAGGGAGTGAGGTTGAAAAAACTGTGCGAACAATATATAGCCTTGATATTATTGATGGAGAAGAAATAATCTTTGAAATTAGGGGAAATGGATTTTTGTACAACATGGTTAGAATAATAGTTGGAACATTATTAGATATAGGATATGGAAAAGAAAAACCCGAATATGTGAAAGAAATATTGAATAGTATGGATAGGAATATGGCTGGAAAAACCGTACCAGCAAAAGGTCTATGTTTGGTATCAGTTAAGTACCTTTCTTGATAGACCACTGTATATATAATATAATTTATCGGAGTTACGGATATATTTATGGAAGAAACAAGAAACTTTATAGAAGACATAATAGATGAAGAATTAAAAGAAAATAAACAAGAGAAAATCATCACGAGATTTCCACCAGAGCCAAATGGTTATCTACATATTGGTCATGCAAAGGCATTGTGCATAAATTTTGGGGTTAAAGAAAAATATCATGGAGAGTGCAACCTCAGATTTGATGATACAAATCCAAGCAAGGAAGATGTGGAATATGTAAATTCAATCAAAGAGGACATAAAATGGCTTGGGTTTCGTTGGGACAGAGAACTGTACGCTTCAGATTACTTTGACAAGATGTATGAGTGTGCATGTGTGTTGATCAAATCAGGGAAAGCATATGTATGCGATCTTACTGCAGAAGAGATAAAGGAAACGAGAGGAACATTTGAAGTACCTGGGAAAAATAGTCCATACAGAGAACGTAGTGTAGAGGAAAATCTTAGACAATTTGAAGAAATGAAAAACGGAAAATACAAAGATGGTGAAAAAGTTCTGAGAGCGAAAATAGATATGGCTTCTCCGAACATCAACATGCGTGACCCCGTTATATATAGGATTAATCATTGTACGCATCATAGAACTGGAGATAAATGGGTAATTTATCCGATGTATGACTTTGCACATCCATTGGAAGATGCAATTGAAGGGATTACACACTCTCTTTGCTCGTTAGAATTCGAAAATCACAGACCACTGTATGATTGGGTTGTGGCGAATACAGGATTTAAAAAGAGACCTAGACAAATAGAGTTTGCAAGATTGAATCTTGAAAACACAGTTATGAGTAAAAGATTCTTAAAAAAACTTGTAGACGAACATATTGTTTGGGGATGGAATGATCCAAGAATGTCAACATTGTCAGGTTTGAGAGAAAGAGGCTATCCGCCAGAAGCAATTAAAGATTTCTGCAATCGGATAGGGGTGGCAAAGGCAGACAGCAAGGTTTCTATAAAGTTGCTCGAACACTGTGTGAGAGAAAATTTAAACAATACAGCTACAAGAGTAATGGTGGTATTAGATCCATTAAAGGTAATAATTGATAATTTGGGGAAGCCTGAAGAAATGGAAATTGACAATAATCCACAGATTGAGAATGCAGGGAAGCATAAATCTTTATTAACAAAAGAGATATATATCGAGAGGGAAGATTTCTCAACGAATCCACCACCAAAATATTTTAGATTGAAAAAAGATGGGATGGTTCGACTGAAGGGAGCATATGTCGTTGAGTATGTCTCTCACAAGGAAGATAAGAACGGAGAAGTATCTGAAGTACATGTAAGGATATTGGAAGGCACAAAATCTGGTGAGGAAGGTGCGAACATCAAGGTTAAAGGCACAATTCATTGGGTAAGTGCAGAAAATGCAGCGGATCTCACGATAAACGAATTTGGTTATCTTATAAATGAAGCCGAGGGAGACTATATGGATAGGATTAATAAGGATTCATTAAAGATAATTAAAGCAAAAGGAGAGGCTTTCTTATCAACAGCGAAGCAGGGAGAACGATTCCAGTTTATTAGAAAAGGATACTATGTTAAGAGAAACGATAAAGAGTTCAACAGCATTGTGTCATTAAAGGATGGATTCAAATAGTGCTTAGAATTCATTCTATCGCAAGTAGCAGCAAAGGGAATTCACATTTAGTAATTGCAGACAATGGGGTTGTCATTGTTGATGCTGGAATTTCATGTAAAAGGGTGAGGGAAGGGTTAGAAGGAATTGGGAAAACATTTGCTGATGTCATTGGTATTTTAATAACTCATACTCATTGCGATCATGTTAATGGAATTAGACTAGTCGCAAAGAATTCTCGAGTCTTTATAGATAAAGGACATCTTAGTGAATTGAGATATAAGGAAGTAGAAAAAAATAATATAGAAGTACGGAAGGGCTTTTGCGATGGTTTTCATATAGAAGATATTCATGTAAAACCTTTTGAAGTTATTCATGACGCATATCCAACATTTGGTTATGTTTTATCAGATCATGAATCTAAAGTTGGAATATGTACAGATGTCGGAAAAGTGACAGAAAATATAGTAGAGGCACTTGGAGTATGTAACGAAGTGCTTATAGAATCCAATTACGATGTACAGATGTTAAAATACGGTCCATATGATGAATCATTAAAAATGAGAATAATGGGAGATGGAGGACATATGAGCAATGATGAATCAGCATATGTTTGTAGCCGTCTTGCCGAAAGAGGAGTAAAGAAGTTCACACTTGGACATTTGAGTGAGAATAATAATGAACCGAGAAAGGCACTCGGAACAGTATGGGAAAAATTGAAAAATTTTGATGTGGAACTTTGTGCTATGTGGTGTGGGAGAATTATCAGGCATGAAAAATAAGTATATAAATGTAAGCATGGCAATCATTTACTACATAATCGCACAGTTAATAATAGCCATCCTTGAAAAAATAATAATAAGGTTAAATCTTTCAATTCTTGCAGCTATTTTGGCGAACACAGTGTCACTCATTTTGATAATTGTATTCTTTGGATGTAGCGCATTCTTTAAGGTTGATGCTGTAGAGGTTGGACAATTTAAAAAGCCAATAAAGACATTAAGCCTATTGATACTTCCACTTATAGTATTATTTTGTATCATAACATTTCTTCCAATACAAAGTTGGATAGTGAAGATAATGAGTGCCATTTCAAAAGCAGTGGGCGGACATAGTATAGAAGGTCCTCAAATATATTCTGGAAGTGTTGGGTACTTTTTCTTATCGGTACTTTGTATTGCAATAATTCCAGCATTTGGTGAGGAAATTCTATTTAGAGGTGCAGTATTTTCAGGATTTAAAACTATGGGTGTTAAAAAAGCAATATTGCTTTCAGCACTATTGTTTTCATTATTTCATATGAATATTTTGCAAACTGTATACCAGTTTATCTTTGGAATAATTTTGGCAATTATTCTTTTAATGTCGGGTTCGATATTTGCAACGATAATAACACATTTTCTGAATAATCTTATAGTGATAATATATGGCTCATTTTTGCAAGATAAAATTAACCTTAACAAAATCGGGAACTGGATCTATGCTACTGACTTCGCAGCCATACTTATAGGGCTACCAATTTTATTAATGTTAATGTATGCTTTTTATTATATAACTAGAGAAGGATACGCTGAGCGTATTACATATCTCAACGAGGGAGAATATGATACGGAAAAAGGGGAAATGCCATTCAAAGTTGAAACCGTTAAAAAACCTTTTTTGAGAGGACTAATAGAGTTTTTTGGAGGCTTTTTTTCAAAGCAAGGTTGGAAAAACTTGGATAGCAAACTTGAAGACCTTCATAATGTTCCGTATATAGGAACAAAAAAACAACCAATGTTGAGCATGTATATAGTTTTTGCATTGGGCGGTGCAAGCTTAGTGGCAGTGACAATACTAACAATTGCAGGTAAATGATGAATGATGTTCTAAAAACAAGACAGAGAAATGTTAATACAATATATTTTTTCATAATTATAGCGACACTTATGGTGCGTATAATTACTGGCTATGTATTGCAGTTGCCAGCATTTAGCGAAAAGAATGATCCTAGCGGTCTCAAAGGAGATGCCGTTTTTACAATGTTGATACAGTGGGTTTTCTTTACCGCAGTGACAATATCTGCATATTTAATACATAAAAGAGTAAACAAAGATGATACCTCACGGTGGGACAGGGACTTTGGATTTAATAAGTTTTCTTTTACGAAATTTGTGCAGGCATTTTTAATATTTATATTCTCAGGACCGCTGGTAGTAGTGGTTAACCTCATGTTTTATTATTTTGTCCTTGCACCATTTGGATATGTATTCCCTGCAAGCGATGACAAGATTCTAACAGTCCAAGCGTTGATGGCATCAATATTTTTAACAGCAATATCTCCAGCAATTGGAGAAGAAATGTTTAATAGAGGATTGCTATTTTCGGCATATAAAGATCGTGGTCATACATACGTGTTGAGAACAGCCTTATTGTTTTCATTAATGCATCAAAACATTAGACAAACAGGATATACATTTTTCTTTGGGATTTTAGTTGGTCTATGCATGTTTTATTCCCGTTCAATTTGGGGTGGCGTGCTTATACATTTCTTGAATAATGGGTTACAAGTTTTATATCAGTATGCTGGCGATACGGGTAGGATGCCATGGTTGTTAAAGGTTAGAAATGCTTTTTTGCCAGAAGGAACGATAGCTGGACTCGCAAAATTTTCCGCACTAGTTACAGGATGTGTCATTGGAATGATTGGGGTATTTATTTGGATGAGATACAGAGCAATAAAGACTGGAGAATATAATCCTAAAGAGAAAGACAGATACTATCAAGGAGAATGGAAAAACAATATTCCATACTATCTTACAATACTCATAGGAGTCGCAATGGCAACGCTTACGCTCGTATGGGGTAGCTCCGTACTATGAAAATTAATCTAATATGTGTCGGGAAGATAAAAGAGGCATATTTAAGAGATGCTGCGGACGAGTATATCAAGAGACTAAAAGCATGGTGTACATTGAATGTTGTAGAAATAGATGAAGGCAATTTTAATAAATCAGATGTTGAAATAAGAGAGATAGAAGGAAGACAAATCAAAACAAAATTAAGAGGCTATGTTATAGCAGCTGCAATTGATGGAATTCAGAAAAGTAGCCTTGAATTTGCAAAAGAAATGGAAAAACTACAAGTATCTGGAAAGAATGAAATAAGCATAATAATAGGGGGAAGCACAGGGCTGAGTGAAGAAATTTTAAGAAGTGCAAATGAAAAAATATCTTTTTCAAAAATGACATTTCCACATCAGCTTTTTAGAGTGATGATGCTAGAACAGATTTATAGAGCATTATCAATTTTAAACAACAGTGCATATCACAAATGACGCACGAAGAATACATGGATATTTGTATAGACTTGGCTCGTGTGGCAGCGAAGAATGGAGATGTTCCAGTAGGGGCAATAATTGTTAAAGATAACAAAATAATAGCTAAAGGATATAATCAAAAAGAAAAAAAAGGCTGTGCTATATTGCATGCAGAAATGGTAGCCATTAAAAAAGCGAGTAAAAAATTGCATAATTGGCACCTAGATGGATGTGATATATATGTTACGCTAGAGCCTTGTTCAATGTGTTTTTCAGCAATATCTCAGTCAAGAATACGAGATATCTATTATGGTGCCGCCGACTACAAAAAAGAGGGAATAGGTACCAATATTGATTTGGATTGCAATAAACTATATACTCATATGGTAGGCATTCATAAGGGGATTAGAGAAGATGAATGTGCAACAGTTCTAAAAAAATTTTTTAAGGAATTGAGACAAGGGAAAAATGAGTTTAAGTGCCGTAAAAGATAATATTGCAGACAGCGATTCCACAAATTTATCAAAAAGAATAAATGGAAGACAGCCGTATAATCCAAATTTTGGAAAGGCAAACTTGCCATTAAAAGCAAGGTTGTATGGGAAAAAGCCAGGAGAGGCACTAAAAGAAATAGGGTCAACAATTGTAAAATTTTGGTCAAGACCTATTAGTAGAGGAAGACAACTACCACTTAAAGAAATTGTAGCCTATTCGGGATTCGGAGTAGGTGTTTCATTTTTAACATCGTGGATATACAGTTTAGCAACGATAGTAAATATTGCATATTACTATAAAGTATCTAGTATTCATGCATATATAATTGGACTATTGGCAGCACTTTTAAATTTTGCAGTACAGCCGATTTTAGCAAGAATGTTTGAAAAGACAAACACTAAATATGGCAAATACAAACCGTATATGCTTGCAGTTTTGCCAGCAGCTGGAATATTTACGATATTAATTTCGTTGATGCCCGAATTTAAAGACGGCGGGATGCGAGTGCTTTATGTTTATTTAACATTTGTGCCAGTAATAGTAATAAATAACTTTATAATGTTCATGTATCAGACATTTCCAACAGTTATAACTTCACACCAGCAAGAAAGAATAGACATCATGAGTCCTATACAGCTTATATTTGGGGCTGCCCCAAGCATATTGCAGGTAATAAGAGGACCATTAAGAACATTTTGTGCTAAGTATTTAGGTAGCGAATTGTGGGAAGCCAGAATAGTAGGATTTATTAGCACTATTTTAGGTGTTTTATTCATGTTGCTGATTATAAGAGTTAGGGAAAGAGTATTTGTTGTAAAGGCAGAAAAACAAGCAAAGATGGATTTTAAGACTACGATGAAATCTCTATTTGCAAATAAACCTCTAATAATATTTTCACTAGCATTAACAGTTGGATCATTAAAGGTTATTCCTTTAGAGTTCTTAGGAATAATATTACAAACAAAGTTGGCACCTACAGTAAAATTGGCACTTGATTTAAGCGGTCTACCGTTAACGATTATAGGATTTGGGGTTACTGTGGCGATGATTATGTTGCCAATACTTAGTAGACTTATGAGTAAGCGGTTAATCTTAGTTATCTTTACGGGCTTAATGGCTTTGTCATACGGTACATTAGGAATAGTAGGGTTACATAGGATTCCTGACGGAACACCATCTGCAGTTATAATTACTTTGGCGTTTTTCCTTGCAAGAATAACTCCAGAAATATTACTTATTCCTATTATGCTGGGAGATATATGTGATTATCAGCAAAGTATAAGTGGAAGGCGATATGAAGGACATGTGCAAAATTTCCTATTAACAATGCCAATATTTATTGTTTCAATTGGCAGACTTGTTATGTATCCATTACAGAAAGCTGTAGGGTATGAACCATATGATTATCAGCTTCCTAAAAATTTATCAGCAGAAGCATTGAAAGCATTCAAATATTCACCAGCACAGATAAATACAGCAAATAACTGGTTTAGATTAGTGTTTATAATAGGGGCAGCATCTGCAGCACTGATGGCAATTGTTATGATATTCTATCCGTTGAGTAAAAAGTTGCATGCAGAAGCAATGGAAAAAATAAAGGGAGACTCTATTGATTTTAAGGAAATACCTGGAAGAAGGGCAGTTGTTGATAAGAGACCAGCATTTGTTAAGATTGAATATAATAATTTGAAAATGCTTAGAAAGATGAAGAGAGAACTTGCATCAACTAGAGAATATGGAAAGGTGTCCAACTTAATGAATAAAGTTAAAAGGCAATCTCTATATATGAATGGTATGAATAATGTAACGAATGCAAATAAGACATTGAGGCAACTTGAAACGGCAAAGAGAAGTATGAATTTAAAGACAGGTGCATCAAATATTAGATCAATGAAAAAACAGATTGAAATAATGTTAACAGCATAATTTGGACAAAAATGTATAAAAAAAGAACCCAAAGGGTTCACATTGTGGCAGGAGCGATAGGAATCGAACCTACACTAAGAGAGTCAGAGTCTCGTGTGCTACCACTACACCACGCTCCAGTATTGTGTTATTATAAATTAAACGAATTTTTATGGCAAGGATTTTTTAAATGAGAGACATAAACAGTGAAGCAATTGAAGCACTGGTAATGGCATTTGATGACTTAAAAAAATGCAGTTTGCTGGTGGTAGATAAAAAAATTAAGCGGTTACTAAGATGCATTGCATATTATGATGATATTAAAAACACTGTAAGGGAATGCAGTGAAGCTACTAGCTATGTGGCATTGAAGAAAAAAGCAATGCATGAGGTGCAGGGACGAAATATATTCAGTTTGCCTGTAGGAGATAATGAGTGCGTTGTTTTTACTCTAAATCTTTTGGTTGAATTTGATAATAATACAATCGATTTGTTGCAGTTTCTTAAGACATATTTCCCAGCAGAAAATGAACAGAGAAGTTTTAAAAAATTCTACGAAGAAGTATTGGTGCCGTTCTCAAATAAATTATGTAGGGTAATTGTTGAGGGAGTAACCAAGCCAGTTGAACAAGATTCAAGGGAAATTGATTTTGTTAATGAGGGGATAAGACAGCAACTGGCATACTATGTTGATAAATTAACTCAAAATCTAAGAGAGACAAATAGGTTGGGGAAAGTGTCCAGGAATGAATATACAAGAATGATGGAAGGCTTTATGATCGCAATGGAAACAAGAGACACGGAACTTATTAAGGCTATGTGGACTGCAATTAGACGATGCTTATCTTATGACGGACTTTTTGAAAAACTTGTTGGTCAGATTGATGAAGTATTGAAACTTTATATGGTTATTTAGTATGAATAAAAAAGAAACTAGGATTTCTCCAGTTAATATTTTAATGCTTATAATAGCTGGTTTTATCAATGCCATTGGAGTAATTCTTTTTTTACAGCCATTTGGAGTAATCGATGGTGGTATATCAGGGCTCTCAATATTTATATCTGCAGTAGCTCCGAAGGCACATATAGCGATACTTCTTGTTTGTCTTAATTTACCATTATTTTTGTTTGGTTTTAAGAAGTTGAACTTCAGATTCATTATCTATTCAATAATTGCGATCATATCATATACGGTGTGGTCAGCTTTATTTAAAAGTGTATTTTTTATAGACCATGTTGTTTTAAAAGCCATTAGTGGAGATATGTTCCTTGCGACAGTTTTTGGTGGACTCTTATCTGGATTTGGAAGTGGATTAACTATCAGATATGGAGGAGCAATTGACGGAATAGAGGTCATGGGCATATGTTTTGCAAGAAAGCTCGGAATGTCTATAGGACAATTTGTAATGGTATTTAATATTATCCTATACGCCATAGCAAGTATTGTTTTAAACCAATTTAAAGTTGGTCTTTACTCGGTGGTTTCATATGCCGTTGGGTTGAAGGTGGTGGACTTCATTGTTGAAGGATTTGATAAGGCTAAAGGCTGCACAATAATTACAACAAAGAAAGAAGAAATAGCACATACGATATCGGAAGAACTCAGGCGTGGCGTTACAGTTTTAGATTGCGTAGGGTATTTTAGTAACGAAAAAATGAAGATGCTGTATTGTGTTGTGAATAGATTTGAAGTAGTTAGAATAAAGGACATAATAGCTAAAATTGATCCAGCAGCGTTTGTGGCGATAAGCGACATTTCAGAAATAGTTGGGGCAAAGAAATACAAATACGCAGTTAAACAAGATATTGTTGAAAAAGAGAAAATGGACACCGTCGGCTAATGCCACATTGGGATTTTCTATCCATAACAAAAGTAATTTTTAAAAAAATCCAACCTGTCAGGATTTCTGACAGGTTCAAAATAAACTAAAAGAAAACATACATGAACAACATGTCATGCAATTAAAAAACCTTTGAGAGGGATAGATATTTAAATTCTAGTTGTTTTATCTTCTCCGATGCCAGTTAGTCCGTCTAGTTTATATTCTTTGCCGTCGTACCCCTTTATAGTTCCATAAATAGTTCCAAATACTAGATCATACGAAATATCTATAAAGAGTAGGTGCATAGCAATTCTAAATTTTCCATCTATCACATATTTAATGTCTACAAGACCTTTTTCATCTTTCACATACCATATGTTTTTATTTTTCTTATCATGAGTAAAGAAAACAGGAGTTAGAGGAAAAGCAGAATTTTCCAACCAAACAATATTTTCATTATATTTATCCTGATTAATTGATTGATTCCTTGTTAGGTTAAATCCGAAATATTGATCGGTACCATCAATCTTTATTTTACTCATAGTTGTGAGCCAATCATAATGAGCTTTGAATGGATAGTATCCCTTGTGGTCATCAATTATGGCTGTACTGTTTTTATTTGATTCATATCTTTTTCCATTAACTTCTATATAACCGCTTGCTTTAAAGAAGTCTTTTTCTGAATATAAAGGCTTATTCTTGCCAAATGGAATTGAAACATTAGAGATAGGTGAGACTCTTTCAGCGTTAATCTCAAATTTAATGCTACCGAATTTTTTGTTTGTAGCACTTTCTTTTGCGAATGCCTTGCCCACATCTAAATGATTTTCTATATATACATCAGATTTCTTTGTTTTAAAATAAGAGTTGTCATTTATTAAATTTGATGCTACATGCGTCTTTCCATAATTTTGCCATGAATATACTTTTTTAGTTTTCTTATCATAAAATACGATAATAGAGAACCCTAATGCGGCGGTGTTATATACGGCACTTACGATACTACACTCATCAAAATTCACTTCAAAAGCTTCCCATTCTGTTAACCTTGATTTGTTGGATGCTATACCACATGGTTTTTTGCATTCAAGTAAATTCAAATTTTTGAATTGCGTATCAAATGTACCAAAGACGGCGTTACCATCTTTATCAATAATGCTTTCCGGAGTAGCTACCGGAATTCTCTCTTTAGAAATATATTCTGGAATATTCATAATTTTCACCTCTATTTAAAATACCATAATTAGGAGGTGATTGTTAAGATTGATTTTTTACGATTTTGAGATATAGGACGAACAAGTATTTATAATGATAAATGATGTAAAAAAATAAGAGCCATTTAGGCTCTTATTTTAGTTTATTCATTTGGTGTCCGCCCCAGGCGAATCGTCATCGAAACTTTCGTAAAGCTTATGTTTATCATCCAAGGCAGAATCTGACACATCGTCTCGCATGTATTCCATAAACCCTTTACCAGTCTTCTTATGAACTTTGTTGTAAATTGCAATTACAAGAACAACAATGATTAATATTCCAAGGATAATTGTTGGAATCATCCACCAAAGCATTTCAGTATTAAATCTTGCTTTAGGTTTTTTGCTATTTACATCAGGCGTTTTATCTTTAGAACCCTTTTCAGCTTTATCATTCAACTTTCTTGAAATTGTATATTCATCATTCTTTGATTCATCAAATTCATCATTTGAAACTTTCTGAATAGATACCGTATCAATGAATGCCCATCCAGCAGTTCTTTGTGCAACATTGTCTTCCTTCTTGGCATTCTGTCGACCTAATGACATCATAAGTGAAACTTGAGAAACATCAGTATTCTGAGTTCTTAAGTAGAATGTATATGTCTTGTATGTCTCAGTTTGAATAGCCTCAAATTCAACAGGAGAGTTATCATTTGAATTAAACTTCATCTTTAGGTAAGCACCACGCTTTTTAAAGGCTTCATCAGTATCTGTTTCGTTACGAACAATTTTTGTACGTAATGTAATAGAAATCTTATAGGTGCTTTCTTTTTCAAGTTTAAAGTTTTTCTTCTTGACAACAGTTGTTGTTTCCTCACTGTTATAAATAGTGAAGTTGGCATTATTGTTGCTATTTGATGTGCGAACATTGTCACTTGTTGCTTCTAACCAATGTTTCTTGATGTATTCGGTATACTTCTTAATGCTTAATATTTTTGAAATGTCAGTATCAGACAGATTTGGATAATCAGCTTTTGCATCAACAAGTTCATCTTGAGTAGGTTTAAATTTATCATCAGTGTATTTTTCTTTTCCAAACGATTTGAAATATTTCGATTCATCTATTTCAGTATCTTCAACATCTTCTTTTTTATCCAATTCAGCATCATTTGCAGTTAATAAACCAGTAGAGGATTTTTTACTATCATCAGCTTCTGTAGTCCAGTCTGTAGGATTCTTAAGTTCGTTTCTCTTTGTAGGGTCAATATCAGTAATATCGAAGTTTGATCTTGAAAGCTCAAGTTTTGCATTTGTTTTATCTGTAGGTGCCTCATTAAATGTTTTCTCATCGATCTTTGACAAACTAACATGGTCGAATAGAGCATAGCCGCTACTCTTAGGTGAAATGCTTGGGTCACCAATGTCTTCAGCAGAGAACTTCTTTTCATTATATCCAAGCCAGAAGTTGAGTTGCATTGTTACAGAATCAACACCTGTTCTGATGTAGAACTTGTATGCGGTCATTTGACTTGTGCCTTTTTGAACGAGTAGTTTCTTTGATGCTCCTATTGGAGTAACGCCACTGCTGTTTGTTATGTACATTGAGAAGTTTGCATTTACACTCTTTGCATAAACGGTAATTTCATAGAATGAATTAGCATCAAGAGTCTTCTTGGTTGATGTATATCCAAAAGAGAATTGGGAACCGTTCTTGCCACCCATTGCTAACATATTAGGTCCGTTATACCCATATTTATCTACATCATATTTATAACCAGCACTATATTTTGGTTCGCCCTCAACATCGTCCGCATAAGGCTTATCAAGCAAGTGGCTGTCGGTACCAAATACATTATCTATATTGTGACCTTTTTTAAACTTCTTTACTCCAGGATCTGAGCCAGGATAATCAGAGTTATCTCTTTCATATTCAACTATGCCCTTAACGAGGTTTGGATCTTTTAATGTTTTATCTGAAATTTCCCAGCCCTTAGGATCAGCCGTTCCATTTCTCAAATGTCCATTTTCGTCAACATCCGCACGACCGTTCTTATTATCAAATTGATTGAAAGAAGTGTTTGAAATTAATTCTCTTGCAGTTGTTTTGTCTTCATATTTTTTAACAGCATCTCCACTTGCAGAAACAGTTGAGTACACATTTTCACTGATATCTGTAAATGTAGGTTGGGTAAAAAACATTGTTCCAAGAGCGGAGTCGGCATGTGCAAAACGCTTGTCAGCCTTACCTAAAGAAACACGAAGGTAATACTTCATTTTCTTACGACTCGTATTATTTATATACATTGATATTTCACGCCAGTTGTTATAGAAATTGTTCTTGTCATGAGTCTTAAAGTCACTGAAAGTTGAAAGGACTTTTTCTTTTCCGTTTTCATCTTTAGATATCAATTGCACATATGCATTTTTGAGGTTTTTATTTGCCAGTGCTGTGTGCATATAGAATGAAACTCTCGTTGATGATAGAGGGTTAAGTTCAAATCCATCTTTTGTTTCCATAAACAAAGAAGATTGATTGTTTTTCATTGATAACATCATTACTTTGCTATTAGGAGTATCAAATGGAAGTTCAGGAAGTTTTGCATCTCCCAATTGTTTTTTTAACTCATCATTCATTGTAGGGTTTTTTAAATCAACAAGACCTGCTTTTGCCCATGAAGGTTGAATTAAATAATCGTCATTTTCATTCTTAGGTTCTTTAAGTTTCCATCCACCAGGAATACCATCAGTTCCTTTTGCAAATTTGTTGTCTGTATCGAGATTGTAAGAAAAATTATCACTGTAATTAGTTTTAGTATTATTATTTGTATTTTCTAAGCGTACAGCAATTTTTTGTTTATCATCACCATCAACATAGTAGTTGCCATTTGATGGGTCTTCAGATGCATTTGGAGCAATTGAAAGAGCATCAATAGTTTCGAACTTCATTCCAGCAACAAAAGCATAACCAGAAGAGAAAGTTCCATTTCCGTTATACAAAGTCTTTTCTGCGATTTTGCCGTCATTAGTAAAGTGATTATATTTAATTGCTTTATTGGCTTTAGGACCACCTGAACCAAGAGCTACACCTAGGGTATATTCTTGTGAATATGGTAGATTTGATTCAATCTCAAAGATATATTCCTTCCAGCCACCATTTGATCTACCATCTGTTGCAAACGGATCACGACCTGGATCTAGATATCCTTCTCGAACAGTATCAAAGCTGCTTTGATTTTTTGATATGCCTCTAATAGTGATGTCTTTTGTATTCGCACCTCTTAATACCAAATCAACACCAGCACCGTGGATATTGTATGTGTATAACCACATTGAAATTCTGTATTTTTTATGAGGTTCAAGCACAATTTTATTCTTAGTCTGTAGTTCTTGTGCTGACATAAGAGACTGCGACATTATGTAGTATCTACCATCTACTCCAGATGGCATATTTTTAACGATATCATTAGCCTTATACAATTCTGAGAATTGAGCGGAATTTTTTCTTAATACTCCAGTAGGTCCAGCAGGAGAATAGAAATCGTTACCAAAGTTGTCCCATCTTTGTAAAAACTTATCTGAATCCATTACGAGGTTTCTAGCGGAAACATCAGGAGGATTAGGATCATTTTTATCTGTGCCACGTCTTGTTGTAAAGAAGTCAGGAGCAGAACCTTGTGAAATGTATGTATCGTTATAATGTTTAAAGTCGCCATTTAGGAAACGCAAATCTGTGATTCTTGTAAGATCCTTATCTGCATTCTTTGCTTCATTCATGATTTCCGTCATTTTGTCTTTGGCAATTTTCTCTATCTTTAAATTTCCAAAGAAAGCATACCCAGATGCAAGATAGCCTTTTTCAAATGAAGAAGGTCTGTCTAAGTTTCCTAGGGACATTTCAAATTTTAATTTTGATTTTGCATCACTTGATGGTGCCTGCATATAGAAGGTATATGTCTTCCATGCACCATTTGTATTTATGTGTTTAAAAGTTGATCTTGTTGAATTTGTTAATGAGAGCCAAGCACCTGGGTTTTTTACTTTTTCTTTGTAGTAGTCGTTTGTTTCTTCATAGCCTTCTAATTGATCGGTCATTACATCAATCGAAAATTTGTATAAATAACCGCCTTCAAGTTCAAACTCGTTAGAGAGCGAATAGGCAGAAGCACCTTCGTATTTGCTGTCATCTTCTTTTTTAACTTTAGGGGTGTGGATCATTGCGAGTTTTGCAGGAAGATTAGAATTGCTCTTGATTTTTGAATATAGTTCAGAGCTATCACCTTTTTCGTCACCCCATGATTTTGAGTGTTCTTTATATTTGTCTGGGGCAGTTTCTATAGCACCAGCGTTTATTTTGCTCTCAATATTTCCACGGATGTTTTTCTTGGACCAACCTTTAATGTTTGCAGGATACTTGTTGTCTTTAGCTTCTGTAACTTTAAAGTCAGAGTTTGGAAGAATGAGATCTTTTGTCATTTCTTCTTGTTTGGCAGGAGTGTTAGGTTTTGTCTGTTGAGAAGGTTTTGTCTTCTTTGTACAAGCGACGAACATCACTGCAGAAATAACAATCGCCGAAACAATTACGCAGAAAAGTCTTAAAGCATTTTTAAATTTTAATTTTGTCATGTCAGCTCCATATATTTAAATTAACTAATATATAATAAACTAATGAAGCACATTTAAGCAATAAAAAAAGAAAGTTCCATATTGTGATTTACGCTTATTGTTGTTAAAATATATGCAGTTAGCTTTGTGCTAACGGGGAGCAAAACAGGATGGAAAAAATAGGAATTATCGATATCGGTTCGAATTCGGCAAGATTGGTGCTCGTAAATGTTCTGGAAGGTGGTTTTTTTGTCGTATTTGACGAATTGAAAGAAAACATCCGCTTGGGACAAGATCTGGACTGGAATGGAGATGGTTTTATTAAACCACACAGGATAGATCAGACAATAAAGACGCTCACAATGTTTAGAAAGTTATGCGAAGCAAACAAAGTAGATAGAATTTACGCATATGCTACATCGGCAGTACGTAGGGCTAAGAATCAGAAGAGTTTTCTTGATGAAGTTACTATGACATGTGGAATTAAGATTAAAGTCCTAAGTGTTGAAGAGCATACGATGCTGATTTACAACGGCGTAATAAACTCAATGGACATTTCTAAGGGATTTGTTATGGAGATGGGTGGAGGTTCTACAACACTTTTCCATTACAATCGTAGAAGTTTGATAAATAGTGCATCAATTCCGTATGGAACGGTTAGTATGACAGATATGGTAAAGGGAATAGATGACCCAGTTGAGCGAAATCGTAAGATTGAAGAATTTATGACTGAGGAGTTTTCAAAAATAGATTGGCTTAAAAATGTTGATAAGGATGCAACATTCATTGGAATAGGTGGTGCATTTAGAAATTTGGGAAGAATTTCTAGACTAATAAGAAGATATCCTATCAACATGACTCATAACTACGAGATGTCAATGAATGACTTTAAAACAATTCATGAAACTATAAGCAAACTTGATATAAATAGCACAATGCAAATAAAAGGGTTGTCGCAAGGAAGGGCAGATATATTCCCATCGGCGTTGTCAATTATGAACGCATTATTTAAAAACTTCTCATTTAACAGCATAACAATAGGCGGCTGCGGATTGAGAGAGGGTGCAATGTTTAGACATGCATCAACCAGTGTGTTTGAAAGACCAATACCAGACATCTTAGGACATTCGCTTTACACGCACATGAAATACTTTGATGTAAATATTCAGCATGCTGAACATGTATACGATTTGGCAATGCAGTTGTATAGACAAATAAGAGTTCTTCATAAAATGCCAAGAAATTGCCAGAAGATACTGAGAACTGCAGCTTTGTTGTCAGACAGTGGAATGAGGATTAAATTCTACAATCACAAACTGCACAGTGGATATATTATTTTAAACAGCAATATATATGGTCTCACCCATAAGGAAATGTTAATGGCGGCAATTGTTGTTCAAGGCAATCAGACTGAAGCTATATCAAAAGAGGAAATTATAAGATATCGTGAGTTAATCAACGAAACAGATATCACATATATAAAACAGCTTAATGTGCTTTTGAGAATAGCAAAGGCGTTTGATAGAAGCATGAGTCAAGCTATAACCGATATGGCATGCGATGTTCTTGGAGACAGTGTAATAATTAAGACAGAACAAAAAGAAGGTGCGGACTGTTCAATTGAAATAAAGACAGCATTAACGACAGCGAATGACTTCAAGAATGCATTTGGGAAAGGACTTGAAATTCTCTAAAAACATCATACTGGCTTCAAATTCACCAAGGCGGGCAGAGATTCTTCGTGACCTTGGTGTAGGTTTTGAAAAAAAGGTAATTCCGACAGAGGAAAAGACGAAAGCGATTGAACCTAGGAAAATGGTTCTTGATATTGCGTATAGAAAGGGGATTGAAGTATATAAGGAAAATAAAAACAGTATAGTTATATCTGCCGATACCATTGTGTACAAAGACAAAGTATACACAAAACCGAGAGATAAAGAGGATGCGTTCAAGATGCTCAAAGAATTGTCGGGAAGGTGGCATAAAGTATATACTGGAGTATGGATATTCAGTGATAAAAAAACCATTTCATTCACTAAATGCTCAAGAGTTAAATTAAAGAGAATGAGTGATAAAATGATTGATGAATATATTAAAAAATATCAGCCATTGGATAAAGCTGGTAGTTATGGGATACAGGATGGAATGGTGGTTGAAAAATATATGGGCAGTTACACAAATATAGTTGGATTGCCAAAAGAAAAATTGGCAATAATGATGAAATTAGTCGATTAGAATGCCCAAAAAGGGGAAATATGATAGAGTTATCTATAGATCTGGGGAGCAAGACATTTAGAGTTGCACAGAGAGGTGTAGGACTTTTATTGTGTGAGCCTTGTGTGGCAATAGTTCAGAAAGTAAAAAATAAAAATGAAATAGTTGACGCTGGATTTTCTGCAGTTAGCATTATTAGCAAGTCGATGGGCGGAGTTAATATTGTTGAACCGGTAAAAGAAGGCATTATAGTGAATGAAGATATTTTCATAAAGCTTGTTAAGTTTTTCTTGAGAAAAATATATAACAGAAAAGTGATGATGCCTACGATCAAGGCAATTATATCTATCACATCAGCAATGAGTAATTCCGAAAGAAGAGTCGTTGAAAAATGTTTTTTTAAAGCGGGCATAAAGGAAATAATTGTTGTTGAGTCTCCGATTTCTTTGTTGGCAGAAACAGAAACGATAGGTGGACTATTTGTTGATATTGGTGGTGACAAGACAGAAGTTTGTGCCGTAACTAATAGAGGCATAGTTAATGGGTATACAGTAAACATTGCTGGGGATGCATTTAATCAAGCTATTATAGACAAAGCCAATATGCAGTACGGAGTGAAGATAGGTAATACAACAATAGAAACATTAAAGAAAACAGCATTATCTTTGTATTTAAATGATGATGGTTCATACCCAATAACTGGCGGAGGAACAAGTGGTGAAATTAAGACACTTACAATGACAGCGAAGTTTATGCGTGAGGCAGTTATCCCAAGAATCAATGACATTATAGAAGTAGTAATGTTGGTAATATCAGAAACAGCTCCAGAACTAGCATCAGAAATTTCAAGGAAAGGAATATTTTTAACTGGAAACTCAGTTAAAATTCCAGGTCTGATTGAATATTTCCAGAAGGCACTTGAATTAAAAATATCCTTGTTAAGTGATATTGATAACGCAACAGTTCTTGGAGGAACAAAGTTTTTTAATAATAAAAAGCTTCTTTCACAGATGTTGGGGGTGAAAATAATATGATTGAAAACAAAGTTCTGGCAAACGGATATAAAATGCCCGAAATAGGATTTGGGACTTATTTGACACCAGACGGCGAGGTATGTGCCGAATCTGTAAAGACTGCAATTGAGTGCGGATACAGACATATTGATACAGCCGAGTTTTATCAGAATGAAAATGGAGTAAAAGAAGGGATTAGACGCTCTGGAATCGATAGAAAAGAGCTTTTTTTAACAACCAAAGTTTGGAACACCAATCAAGGATATGAAAATACCTTGAAAGCATTTGATGGCTCATTAAAAAAACTAGGCACAGACTATTTAGACTTGTATTTAGTGCACTGGCCATCTCCATTCCCATTTAGAAAGGAATTTCCTGAAAAGTTACTAGATACATGGAGAGCATTTGAAAGGCTGTACAAAGAAGGGGCTGTAAGGGCAATTGGAGTATGCAATTCACTATCACATCACTTAAAACCACTACTTACCGACTGTGAAATTAAACCAATGGTTAATCAAATAGAGTTTCATGTTGGATATACACAACAAGAAGCGGTTGATTTTTCAATGAATAATAATTTAGTTGTACAGGCGTGGGCACCAATTGCTAGAGGTAATGAATTCCAGAATCAATTAATTTCTGATATTGCAAAGAAGTATGGTAAGACAGCAGCTCAAGTGTTAATAAGGTATTGTATTGACAAAGGAACTGTTCCGTTACCCAAATCAGTGCACAAAGAGAGAATAGCTGAAAACATAAAAGTATTTGATTTTAAATTAACGATTGATGAAATAAATAAATTGGATAAGTATTCAGGAAGTGCCTATGGGTCACATCCAGATACAGTGGAGTTTTGATGTATAGTCTAGGAGTTGATGTCGGCGGAATGAGTATTAAAGCTGGCATAGTAGATCTTGAGGGGAGAATTATAGTTAAAAAAGTTGTCTCTACAAGAGCACATGAATCATGTGAAATTATAATTAAAGATATAGCAGATTTGATAAAAGAAACCTTAAAAGAGGGAGAACTTAAAATTTCCGACCTTATATCAATAGGTATCGGAATACCTGGATTATGTGATGATGCGCACGGGACAGTTGAATATTGTTGCAATATAAATATGGTTAAAATTAGCTTTATTTCAAAATTAAGGCACATATTGAAATATGACAACATATTTCTTAGTAATGATGCAAATTGTGCAGTGCTTGCAGAGTCAAAATTTGGGGTAGCAAAAGGCAGTAAAGATTGCGTGCTTATAACGATAGGTACTGGGATAGGAACAGGAATAATATCAGGTGGCAGACTTTTAAAGGGGAGAGAAAGTCTTGGAGCAGAAGGTGGTCACATTGTAATTAATATGGATGGTGAAATGTGTGGCTGTGGCGAAAGAGGACATTTTGAATCATATGCATCAATAAGGGCTCTTGCGAAACAAACTCAAGCAGTGATTGATAAAAATCCAGATAGCATTCTTGCAAAGGTTACAGAAGGTAGAGGAAACGGAAGAACCGCCTTTATAGCAGAACGAGAAGGGGATCCTCTAGGAACACAAATAATAGAGCAATTTTTAAAGTATGTTGCAATTGGAGCATTGACCTTACATACCATATTTGTTCCTGAATATATTATTATCGGAGGAGCAATTTCAAACGAAGGCAAAAGGTTAACAGAGCCTATTCAGAAGTATATTGATGAACATAAATTTGCAAAAGGGTATGTCCCAGAAGTAAAAGTGGTAACCTCAGATATTAAAAATGATGCTGGAATAATTGGGGCTGCATTTTTATATTCAGTATCCGATTAGATTTTATCATCTTGAACAAAGGGCTACCTGTAGCCTGAACATAAACAATAGCGTAGGGCATACGAGAATTTACGCTTGTTGAGACCGTGTAAAACAAAGCTCTTGTAGTAACGCACTGCACTGGTCGGAGGAACAAGAATTTCATGACTATAGTCGTGTGGAGCCTCAGTAAAAGGAATAATGGCAAAAGATAAAATTATAAATTTAGTAGTATTAATTGTTTACATGATTGCAATGTTGGCAGTTGGATTTATATTTTATCGAAAGAAGATATCAAATGATGATTTTGTATTGGGCGGAAGAAAACTCAATCCATGGGTGACGGCGTTATCTGCAGAAGCATCTGACATGAGTGGATGGATGCTTATGGGTTTGCCAGGGCTTGCATATGCTGGGATGCTTACAAATATTGGTAGGACAAAAGAAGCAATATGGACGGCATTGGGGGTTTTGATCGGTACTATCATAAATTGGATTTTGGTAGCGAAAAGATTAAGAGTATATACCCAAGTGTCTGGAGATGCTAAGACAATATCCAGTTATTTAAAAAATAGATTCAAAGAAAATTCAGGTTTGTTAAAAATAGTATCAGCATTAGCACTGTGTATTTTCTTTACTGTTTACGCAGCGTCAATGTTTTCTGCAAGTGCTGTATTATTTAAAAATTTATTTGGGATTGATTACAAAATAGCACTAGTTATTGGAGTAACGGTAATAACATCATATGTAATGCTTGGAGGATTCCTTGCTGCAAGTTGGACGGATCTTTTTCAAGGCTTACTAATGTTCTTTGCAATTGTAACAGTTCCTATTATAGCTTTAGCAGAAATGGATCCTATACAAAAAGTGCAAACGAGAGAATCATTAATAAAAGCATTTTCAATAATTCCAAGACATGGAGATGAATTCAGTTGGATGACAGTTCTCACGGGTCTTGCGTGGGGACTTGGATATTTTGGTATGCCTCATGTGCTTGTTAGATTTATGGCAATAAAAGATCCAAGGAAAACAAAGTCGTCCATATTTATAGCATCCGTGTGGGTGACGATATCTGTACTAGCTACAATCATTATGGGAATAACGGCTTTTGGATATATCAAATCATCTGACAATCCAGAAAGAATATTTATAGATCTCTCATCAAAATTACTACACCCAGTTTTTGCGGGAGTAATTATATCGGCGACAATTGCAGCCGTTATGTCAACGGCAGACAGTCAATTGTTAGTTGCGTCTAGTGCAGTTGTAAATGACATATATTATGAAATTAAACAAAAAAATGGCAAAGATGTGAGTGATAAAAAAATGATAAGGCTTGGAAGGTTATTAATTATCCTTTTGGCAATAGTTGCATTTTTAATAGCACTCAACGAACATAGCTCAATATTTGAATTAGTGAAGTATGCGTGGGGAGGACTTGGAGCCTCTTTTGGTCCCGTAATTTTATTTTCACTCTATTCAAAAAAGCTCAACAAGTATGGGGCAGTAGCATCAATTATTACTGGAGTGGTTACCACCGTAGTGTTTAAGTATGGATTATCACGACTTGGAGGAATATGGCAGATATATGAATTGATACCAGGATTTCTCTTGTCCACATTAATGTTATATGTGATTTCATATGCTACAAATAGAAAGATAAAGCCAGAGATAAAGAAAGCAATAGAAGATGAGTTTGATGTGGTAAAGTATTCACTGTCAAAAATACGAAAAGATAAATATACAGCTTTTGGTGATATCGTAGAAAAATCTTCAGCGTATGTTGAGAAAAAAAGAAGTGATGAAAATGGAGTTATAGTTTTTAAAGAATTTGGTACATGTTCAAAAAAACATATTCTTTTATGCCATCCAGGATTTGCAGATTTAACGGAACAATCGTGCTTGATAAAGAGCTTGAGAGATGACTATCACATCATTGTTCCTCTATTCAGAGGTTTTGGAGATAATAGTTCGGATTATATTTCTCACGAGAATAGCGTGGATGAAATAAAAGGTTATTTAGAGTCAAAGGGGTATACTCATATAGCTCATGCATATGGATATGGCATATTCAATGATATTATTATCAAGCTGTTTGCGGCAGATATAAAGATTAAAAAAACTGTTCTAATATCATCAGAAGTGCATACAAGGACATTTGGGGAAAGATACTTCAAAGATAATAAGCTAGATTGTGAAATGAGTTACGAAACAAAATATAATTTGTATAAGAGTAGCAAGGATATCATCTACACAAAGAATACAGAAGATGTAAAATGTCAGTTGCTTGGATCGATCACCAAATCTGAAAGGTTGGCGAAGAAATATATTGGAGTATCTCAATACAGCGTTGAGCAGTTACTAATGGGCAAGGACGAGACGACAAAAAAAGTAACATTTTTTATCGACAACAATTTCTAAAAGTTCAATATTGTTTTTAAAAAAGAGCATTTGTATAATTAGTTGTGTATGGGGAAAAAACTTAAAGACAACGAGTTTGATTGTCTTATAATCGGTGGTGGAATAATAGGTACAGCGATACTGGATTCGTTGGCAAAATACAAAATGAAGGTTGGACTCATAGAACAAGCTCATGATGTAGCAACAGGCTCAAGCGGTGCAAATAGCGGAATAGTACATGCAGGGTATGATTGTAAACCGAACACATTAAAGGCACTGTACAATGTTGAAGGCAACAAATTAATGTGGCAGGTAATAAAGGAATTAAATGTTCCAGGCGAGCAGTGCGGGTCCTTAGTGTTGGCAGAAGAAGATCAAAAAGATATTTTAATAAAACTTCAAAAACAAGGTAAAGAAAATGGTGTAGAGACCGAGATAGTTGAGGGTGAACAGTTACACCAATTGGAAAAAAATTTAACGCCTAATATTAAGTATGGCTTATATGCAAAGACAGCAGGCATAGTTTCTCCATATCAATTGGCGATTGCCTATGCTGATCGAGCAGTGCTTAACGGTGCAAAAATAATGACAGACAATAGAGTTTGTGCACTTATGAAAGGTGGTAGAGACGATGATGAAATTTATTTTGGGATATCTGCACCGCAGGGATTTTTGAAGTGTAAGTTCTTGGTTAATGCAGCTGGGGCAGAAGGTTCAAACATCAATGACATGTTAAGTTATGAGCATTACGAGACAACATACAGAAGAGGTGAATACTGTTTGTTGGATGCTTCGGAAAGAGTAAATATTTCTAAAGTGCTCTTTCCGTTGCCAACAGAAAAAGGGAAGGGCATACTTGTTGCACCTACAGCAGACGGAAATGTGATATATGGTCCTACATCTACATTAACGACAAAGGGGGATGCCCGAACAACTTCAGAAGGTATAAAAGAGATAGCTGAAGGGATAAAGAGAATGTACTCAAAACCGAGTATGGCAAATACACTAAAAGTGTATGCTGGAGTGAGAACCCTAATTGGAGATGATTTTATAGTGGGAGCATCACAATATGATAAGCATTATTTTATGGCTATTGGAATCTGTTCACCAGGATTAACAAGTGCACCAGCTATAGCGAAATACATTTCAAAAGCAATTGCCTTTGAAGGGAAATATAAAGTTAAAAAAGAAGTGATAACTCAATTACCTCAAAGACAAAGGACTGTAACCATGAGACCAGAAGAAGCAACAAAATTGATTGAAGAAGACGAGACATGGGGAAATATAGTTTGCAAATGTGAAAAGGTAAGTGAGCATGAAATTGTTGAAGCAATACACGCACCATTCCCAGCAAAGACGGTAGATGCAATTAAAAAAAGGCTCAGGACAGGTATGGGGAAATGCCAGGGTGGATTCTGTCAGCCTAAGATAATTGAGATACTGTCAAGAGAACTTAATATACCTATAGACCAAGTAAGGAAGGATAATATAGGAAGTGAAGTTGCAGTATCGAGAATAAAGGGGTTGCCCGATGATTAAGAATGAGTACGATGTAGTTGTAATAGGCGGCGGACCAGCTGGTTTGGCTGCAGCCATAGAGAGTTCAAAAAACAATTGTTCCACCCTACTCATTGAATCAGAAGATACACTTGGCGGAATTTTAAATCAGTGTATACATGCAGGATTTGGGCTTCATTATTTTAAAAAAGAGTTAACAGGTCCAGAGTATGCATCTAGGTTTATAAATGAATTAAAGGCAACAGATGTAGATGTTCTGGTTTCAACACTTTGCACTTCAGTATCTAAGGACAAAGAAGTGACATTCATTTCAAAGAGTGCAGGATATAGAACAGTTAAGGCAAGGGCTATTGTCTTTGCAACAGGATGTAGAGAGAGAAGTGCTGGATCAATATTTTTAAATGGCGATAGGGTAAGCGGAATATATACAGCAGGTGCTGCCCAAAAGATTTGTAACATCATGGGATATCTTGTAGGAAAAGAAATAGTAATACTTGGGAGTGGAGATATCGGACTAATCATGGCACGTAGAATGATGCTTGAGGGAGCCAATGTTAAGATGGTTATAGAGCTGATGGAGTATTCATCTGGATTAAAACGAAACATTGTGCAATGTTTGGAAGATTTTAATATTCCAATTCTATATTCACACACGGTAACTGGAGTAAAGGGAGTAAGAAGAATAAGCGAAATAATGTATGCTCCAGTGGATGCCAACAAACAACCCATTATGGAAAAAGAAAAAAGCATCAAAGCAGACACATTGCTTTTGTCTGTTGGATTAATACCATATTGTGAGATTTTAAAAAAGATGGGAGCAAAACAATGTGCCGTTACAAAAAGTGTGCTTGTAGATGAAAATAGAATGACATCTATTGAAGGAGTTTTTGTTTGTGGCAACACGCTTCATGTTCATGACCTTGTTGATAATGTAAGCAATGAATCTGCAATAGCAGGAATGAATGCAGCTAAGTATGCAAAAGGTGAATACAAACATGAAGAAGTAATAGAAGTGCATCCAGATGACAACCTTATTTATGCACTTCCAGAAATGATACATAAAGGCGACAAAAAAGTAGATATTTATTTTAGAGTCAAAAAGGTAATTAAAAAAGCAAAGTTGAAAGTGAAAATGAACGAAGAAGTTGTATTCTCAAAAAGTTATTTGGTTCTATCCCCAGGAGAGATGGAAAAGATAACCGTATCATGTAATTTTACTTCTGATATTTACATAAATGTTGAAGGTGAATAATGGAAACAACTTGCATAATGTGTCCTATTGGATGCAGTTTAAAAATAGTTGAGAAAGATGGGAAGATTGTAGTTACTGGGAATAGCTGTAAGAGAGGTGAAATATATGGCATTGCAGAATATACATGCCCTATGAGGTCATTTACATCGCTCGTATTTACAAAAACAGATAAGGTTATATCAGTTAAAGCAAGCGACTTAGTTCCAAAAAGCAGAATAAAAGATCTGATGGAATGCCTTAAAACGGTAAGGGCAGAAGATAATTTAGAACAAGGAGCTGTTATAATAAATAATATTCTTGATTTAAATGTTGATTTGGTGAAAACAAGCAGTCTAATCCGATAAAATAAAAAAATAAGCATTTTAAAACATTCAGTATTTAAAGTAGGTAAGATGTTTCGTTTGTTAATTTTCAGAATAGCCTTATCTCTTTGACATGTTCCAATAACAATAATGAATTTTTTTAGATAGGAAGCGAATATAAATAAAATCAAAAAATATTATATAATTTAACTAGTGGGTATTTTGGTATGAATACGGCAAGTATTATATGAGGGTGGATCAATGATAGATTTATTTGAAGAAAGATTGGCAGCACAGGTGCAAATAGGCAAGAGATATATTCCTAAAGAGTGTATTGTAGCATTTGCCCAAGGAAAAGTTGGACAAAAAATAAGGCATGTTGTTAGAGATATATCTAGAGCGTTCGATGTAAGTGACAGATATATTGATGCAGTTAGAAAATTATTAAATGACAATTTTGATATTTTAGGTACAGGTAAGCTAGGCGAACTATTAGACATGCAATATAAGGGTTCTACATATAAACAACTGATAGCTACTTATGAAATATTCATGCGAGGAATGGCAATAGTTTATAAAATTTTAGACAAAGAGAAAAATGCAAAAATAACTGAGGATGAGATAGAGGAACTTGTAAATATATCAATGACAGATGTTTTAAAAATATGCAAGCCTTATCTTAAGGAATGCGGTATAGAAATAGATATGTTTAGTTTTGCATGCGTGAGACAATCATTATTTAAAAATCTCGAGTGTACGAACGAAGAAGTAGAAAAATTCTTTTATAACTTCGTTTTGGATTTTAAGATATTTAAGAATTTGATATCAAGCATGTCGCAAGAAGATATTGAGAGATTTGATGCGGAGGCTGACAATATTCAGTTTACGCCATATGTAACAGATAAGAAGTTTACTTTTGAAGAAATTGCTAATTTAAGCATTTCTGAACTTCTCTTTATGTTTGGGGAGTATTTACCGTTACTTATAAACGCATTAAATTTATCAACTGCCGAGGGGAATGGGATTAGTAAAATAATTGAAAATTTTGTAAATCGTTTTTCGCAACAAACAATAGATGTATTGAATAGAAGAAATAGTGAAACGCTTGAATCCATAGGACAGTCTAAAGGAGTAACAAGAGAAAGAATACGACAACTTGAAGCAAGGGCGAAAGAAAGATTTTTTGAATTTTATCAAAGCAATTTTGTCTCAGAAAATAAAGATTTAATTTTTTCATATCCAAAAAATGTAAGTGTTGTTCCAGTAGACAAAATAACCGACACCATCCAATCGAATAAAGATGCTGTAGCCGTATTGATAAGAGGTATTGAATATGGGAATTCAACAAAATATATAGAAGAAATTGATTGTCTTGTTAGTAATATTGTCGAGTACGAAATTTTTGAAGATATAGTGCAAAGTATATTAGGTGAATATTTTAAAGAATCAGACATGGAAGAGATTGTATCAAAATGTTTTAAAGAGGTTGAATCATATGGCTATTCGAGACTGTCAGTTTTAAATTACATAAAATCAAAATATAAAAAGAGAGATAAGGCATATTACAGCAATGCATCAAAGAACAATAAAGTATATAAAGTAAATATAATTTTTAAAAAATATTTTGATGAAGGCATGCATTTTTCTGACAAGAATGATCTCAAAAAATTTGAGCAGTATGCAATTATTGAATTCGGAAGTCCATTATATTTAGATATCACTATTCATAATTTACAAGCAATTGTCGAGAGGGCAGACACACAATTAATTGGAAGGGGTATTTACATACATTATTCTAAAGCTCCACAAATATCAGAAAATACAATGCAAGAGATAATAAGTTACATAGATAACAATCCTGAAGGTGTAGCATATTCAGACATATTTGAAACATTTAAAGAAGAACTACTTAGAGAAGATATTGATAATAAATATAAGTTGCAAGGAGCTATAGCAAAGTATAAAAATAAATATTTTGATTCGAAACGAGATTATGTAGTGCCAATTGGAGTTAAGACAACTTTGAGAGAAAGTATGAAAAAATGGATGTTGTCTCAGACGGGCTTCTTTACATATAAAGACTTTACAAAAGAATTCAAAGGAGTGGCAGAAAGCGTATTTGTCACTGTAAGGTGTGAAGTCAAGAATATAATTTATTATTGGAAGCGAGGATACATTAGGTGGGATTGTTTAAATATAACAGAAGAAGAAAAGAAAAAAATAAAAGAAATCATTGAAGCGGAGCTTGAAAGTAGTCAGCAAGCACTTGTAAGTGTTGCTGAATTGCATAGAATATTCAAAATAAGAATGAACGAATTTCTTAAGAAGAGAGAAATTAGATGCAACTATGAGTTGTTTTCCATTTTAGAAAAGATGTTTAAAGATGAATATTGTTTTAGCAATCCTTTAATAAGTAAAGATAAAATAGAAAAAAGACTTTGGCAGGAAGTATTTGCCGAATATATAGAAGGAAAGGATTTGGTAGATATAGCAAAAGCGAGAGCATATGTTGAAGGACGTATCAGTAGGCATGAATTCATAAATTTAAAAGTTATTGACATGATCAAGGAAGCGGAGGATCGACTTATAGTTGTAGACAGCAACTATCTTGCATCAATAAACAAAGTACAAATTAGTGAATCGGATTTGTTGCAACTTGGAATGATAATAAATAATTATCTTAAAAATGAAGAGGAAGTTGCTATAGATAAGATAGTAATGCACTTCCAGACGTTAGGCGGGATAAAGGCAAATAAGTTTCTTATATATGGAATTGTTAATACTTATTTTGCAAATAAGTACAGTGTTTTTCAAAAGGACAATGTATTTAGAAATGGACAATTATATATACAAAGAAACAAATGAGTATAAATCAAAAGGCAGTAAAGGTAAGATAGGTTATGAAGAGAAGTAGGAATAGTAAATTTTTGTTTTTAGCAATTTGTGTCGTTGTCATAGTAACAACATTATGGATGGCATTGGGGTCGCAACGGGCGGAAGCAGAAACATCTCATCTACCAAGTTACTATTCAATTCTTGATGATTACTATTTATTAAACAAAAATCAAAGTAAGATGGGATTGTGTTGGGACTTTGCAAGTACGAGATCTGTAGAGACACTTTATGCAAAACATCTCAACGAGTATATCAGTCTTTCAGAAGCTGGATATGCTTTTTATACAAAGGAAGTAGGATCAGGAAGTCCATTTAGCACGCATCATTATGCAATGTCTAGAGATGATGATAGAGATGACGACGAGAAAGATGGATTTACATATTTTGAAAATCAATTTCCATATGAACTTTTATTTTATGCTAATGGTAACCCAAGAAAAACAGAAGGAACGGCTAAAAGAATTAATAGCTATTTGAGCAAGTTAAAATTGAAAGGGCTTGGGGAGATGATTGAACCAGTAAGAATAGGTAGAGCAAATAAAGTAGAGGAAATAAAAAAACACATATATAACGAAAGTTCCGTTTTTTATGAAATTAAAAATTACATATATAAGTCAAATACATTAAATAGTATTAAAACAGTAAATCTTGAAGCAAAAAAGGGAAGTACACTTGAGGACCACGCCATATCATTGATTGGCTTTGATGATGAATACAAATATGAATTTAATGGTAAAACCTATAAAGGAGCTTTCATAGGAATGAACAGCAACTCATACCATGAAGGGGATTCAGTGGTGTATGTGCCATATAAGTATGTTGAAAATGCTGACAATCAACTGGATGTTGCTGGTTATAAATTTGTAAATAAAGGAGAACAGGTTACATCTGAAAGAGGATCAGTTGACTATGTGGATAATAAAATTGTTAATAAAAATAATTCAAGTGAGAACTTTGTATCGAAACAAGGGAAGTTTAAAAATAATAATATCTTCACAAAAAATCAACAAATCAATATTACATACACAGTTCCAGGCGGGAACGATTTAAATGTGAAAATAACAGATGGGAATAAGGATGTCTCAGATAAGTTTAATATAGACATTTCTGGCAATAGAATTAGCGTAATCCAAAAAGAAGAAAAATCATTAGCATCGAAAAGCTATAATGTACAAATTGAATACCAAAAAGCTGGCAAAAAACATGTTCAGTATAGGCAATTACACATTGTTGATTTTGCAGAATTTCTAACAACAAATAGTTCAAACAACTACTTGAACATGACAGCATATCAGCATGTTGATTCAGAGAAGCCTATAACAGTTATTAATAAAGAGCCTACAAAAGGAACACTAACTCTTAAACCAACACTGTATTCAGAAATAAAGGAATACAATTTTGATGGCAAAGGGGATAAACCGTTCGTTAAAAAAAATGGTGAGGTGGAAATAGAAATTCCATTTGATGAGCAAAAAGAACAGGTAGCGTATAAAAAAATTGTGTTTACACTAAATGATAATTCGAAAGTTGAAAGAATATTAAGACTGGTATGGATTGCCAATGAGAAAACAACTTTTGCAGGAGTTTTTGGCAGGGACTATACAATTAAAGATAAGTATGTTCGTAACTATCCAGGCATATTGGTTCCAATTTCATATGATGCCACATCAGAGTATTCAAAGTTGGATGCTGGAATTTTTGGGTCGGATATAGATGAACATAAAATTGTTAATCTGTTTGATAAGGATGGTAATAAAGAAATTATAAATACCGATGAATCTGGGAGGTTTAAAAAATTTAACAGTGAAGCAGATTTAAACAAATATAAATATCAAGAAACAAACAGAGCGACAAGCAGGATGCCACTTGCAGAGAGAAGACAATATCAACATGTATTTTTTCTTGAAATTCAAAGCACCATTACATTTGATGAATTGGGAGTTGAGATCAAAGGTAAGACAAATTATACAGCTCTAGACGAAGTGAAATTGGATGACTATGAAGTAAGTGTAACTAATGGGGATCCATCTCATGTGACCCTACTTAGGGTGTTAGAAAATAAAGTAGAATACAATACAAAACAGCTTACATTTTTTGTTAAGTATCAAGGCACAGAATATAAAGTTGTTAAAGGAATAAATGTTTCAAAAAAACAATTTGAGTTCGATAATTCACAGCTTTTATTGACATTAAGATACAATGGGCAAATGCAAAATTTTGCAAGGGGTAACGACACATATGAGTTTATAAATTCTGAACAAAAGGATATAGGTAGCTATCAAGTGGGGGTTTCTCATAAAGATAAAAATTTCACCTTTGCTGATGGAGATATCCATTATGTTACTTGTACAATAACGGAACCTGAAGTTGAAATAGTGGAAGTAATGTATAACAAAATTTTACAGACAGAAGATGTTGTTTCAATTGAAAAGGTTACTGCAAAAATTAATGGACAAACACACACAATCACTGAAAATATAACAGTGAACTATCCAACTGGAATATATGTGTTTGCAACAACCAAAAATGTAGAATTAGTTTTTAACTTCTATGATTATCAGATTAAGTACCAATTAAACATCATTGTTCAAAAGAAAAAGATAGAGATTCCTAAATATATAAAAGAATATGAATACAGTGGAAAAGAAATAAGTCCGATATATACAAACAAGTACTATAGCACAGTGGCGGACAAAGGCTTGAATGCAGGTGAGTATTCAATAACTTTTGAAATACTAGATAAAGACAATTACAAATTTAAAAATGAAGAATACACAATTTCGGGAAAATATAAAATAAAATCCATCAATCCTAAATATACTTTAAAAAATGGCAGATTCAATTTTGCAGATGGGAGCAAGGGTGAGTATTTTGATGAAAAGAGCCACGCATGGAAAGAATATACAAACAGTGAAATGTTGCATGGCAAAGTCAAAATGAGAGTAAAAGATAATAAAAATTATAATGAAATTACTGTAGATTTTGGAGAGGCAAAAAATATAGAGAAGAAGGGAGCTAGGCAAAGAAATGTTAGCTTAACTAAAGGAGCCATAGCAGGCATAACGGTTTCTTTAGTAGCTATAATAGGGATAGTTGCGGTGGTAATCATTGTTTTGTTAAAAAAGAAAAAAGAAAAGGATAGTAGAAAAGACGCATCAGACCAATAATTGTGAATGACAAGCCCTAATATTAAGCGAATATGATCGTCGCATATTAGAACAACATTGAGTTCTAGTGAGTTTGAAAAATATAATTAATGTAGAGGAGATTATGAAATTTCAAGAGACAGAAAGTGTGGAATTAAAACGTGAACTTAACGAATCTGTAACAAAAGAAATTGTGGCATTTTTAAGTACGCACGATGGTGTTATTTATATTGGAGTTGAGGATGACGGTACAGTATGTGGCGTAAAAAATTTAGACGATGTACAAAAAAGAATAGCAGATATTATAACAATGCAAATAATGCCGAATCCACAAAGTTTAATAGATTTAGGAACAAAATACATTGACGGGAAAAATGTTGTTGTAATTAATGTTAAGAAAGGAGACGCACTATATTATATTAAGAAATATGGTCGTAGTGCAGCTGGATGTTTTATTAGAATTGGAACGACTTGTCGAAGCATGACAGAAGAAGAAATTGAGAGAAGATTTATAAAACAAATGTCAGCTTCAAAAAATACAATGAGACAAATGTTAAGTCCTACTCAAAATTTAACATTTAATCAAATGCAGGTAATATTAAATTTTAAAAATGTACACTTCAATATAGACACATTTGAGGACAACTATAACCTAAAAAATGATGAAGGCAAGTACAACTATATTGCATTTTTGATTTCCGACCAAAATGATACATCAATAAAAGTTATAAGGTTTGATGGGGTTACAAAAGCAAAAATACTTTCTCGCAAAGAATTTGAAAGGGGATGCATTTTTAGGCAAATGGAAGAGGCATTGGAGTACTCATTAAATATATTAGACATTGTTCAAACAGATGTAGTTGGAACGAAAAGAATAGATGTTCCATACTTTGATGCAGAAGCATTTCGTGAAGCATGGTACAATGCCGTTTGTCACAATTTGTGGACTGAGAAGACGCCACCAGCAATTTATGGGTTTGATGATAGAGTAGAAATCATTTCATATGGTTTGTTGAAAGACGGAATGACAAAAGAAGAGTTTTTTAAGGGAATAAGCAAACCAGTAAATGAGGAGTTTGCAAAGATATTTATGAGACTTCATTATATGGAACAAGTCGGCAAAGGTGTTCCGACAGTAGTTTTAAAATATAGTACTGATGTTTATAAGTTTGGTTCATCTTTTATACAATGCATACTGCCATATAATATTTTAGACAAATCAAAACAGAGTAAGCTGAATAAAAATAAAACAAGGCAGTCGGAAAGTATTCTAACCAGTAAAGTAAAAAATGACGTAGAAAATGAAGTAGAAAATGAAGTAGAAAATATTAGAGATGAAAAAACTTCATTGGAAGATTTATTGGTTAAATTAATATTAAAAAATAATAAAATTTC
>CAUTUX010000002.1:0-98837 GCA_963542015.1 uncultured Clostridia bacterium
GGCTCTTTTTTTTACTTATCTATTTTTGTTTTTACACAATATTATTTACATAATCAAACTTTTCTGTTATTTAAATTTATTTGCTCAATGCGTTAAATGAACCTTTTGTTCCTACTGAAATTACTTTCCCTGACTTCTTTACTATGATTTCATTGTTTTTGTCTTTTAGTTCTGCCATTAATTCATTTCTTTCTTTGTTATACTTTTCGATTATTGGCATTGGTAAAGCACCGTTTAGCATCAAATGATTTAATTCGTCGATCCTTTTTTGTGTCTCATATCTTACCTTGTCCCTTCTGATCTTTATTGATTTCTTCAAAGCTTTAGCATATTTAGATGCAGCCCCCATGTCGTCAAATTCAAAATATGTAATCTGATAACTTTTCTCGCCAACTGTTTTTGTTATTGTAGCCACTTTCTTGGTTTTTTCAATTGCTTTTTTTACAGTTGCTGATCTTTCTGAACTTTCTATTAATGCTTCTGAACCTATTGTTGCAAGTGTTCTGCCTGATTCAGAATATTCCCAGTTTTTCTTTTCAACTTTTTTTTCTAAAATTAATATCTAAACCGCATCCTGCAAGTAACGCAATAGACATTACCAACACAAGTAAAGTAGAGACAACAATACCAACTCTCTTCTTATTCATTTTATTTTCCTCCGATCGATTCTTTAAAATTATACACCTAATATACTATTCGTTTCAACATCATTTACTTCCCCGCAAATGATTTTCTGAACTCTTTTATTGACTGTTTGGTTCCAAGTATTACTCTTTTCCCTTCAATCCTTACGCCATAAAGTTCATCATCTTTTGGTGTTTTCAATTCCTTTGGTGTTGGCTTATTAGGATTTGCCTCTAGAAATTCATTTAGCTTTTTTTCACGCTCAATCGAATCAATCACCACTGCTTCTTTTATCATTTTTTTATACATGTTATAAAATGTTCTTGCTGCGATTAAGGTATCAAAGTTTACAACGGAAACTGTGAAGCTATCTCCTTTCTTTTCAAATGACTCAATGCTACTTATTTTATTAATTGCTTTTTCTACAGATTCCGTATGATATTTAGGCATCAGGCATGACCCTTTAAAAAAGTCTATTTTTGATCCCCATATCTTTTCAAAATCCTCAGGATCTAATCCAGGCATCTCACCTTTATCTAAGAAACCAAGACCTTCACCTCTAAGAATCTTAAACAGGATCTTCACCGAATATCTTGATGCCTCCTGGTATTTCCAATTTTTACTTTCTGCCCTTTGTCTGAGATTTGAATCTAACTTGCCACACCCAGCTATCAATATCATAGAAATTATGGAAAACACCATGAGTGCTGTAACCTTTAAAATCGCTCTTCTTTTCATTATTTACCTCATTTTCTTTTTAATCTTACCCCCCCCCGCAAGCATTTGTCAAGAATATTTAACTCTTAATAAAAAAAGGATGCTATCGCATCCTTTTAATCCCTATGTCGTTTTTTTTAATCTGTTAGATAAGTCTTAAAATACAGGTGCTTGCACCATCTCCAATTCTTTGACCTGTTCTAAGGATACTTGTATATCCTCCACCCTGTTTGAGTTCTTCTTCTCTTTTTGCATACTTTGGTGCTAATTCTTTAAATATTTTTTCAATTAATGGGTGATTAACATCCTTTATACGTTTTCTAAATGCAGACTTCTTTTCCTTTTCAGCTTTAACTTCCTGAATATCAATTAACTCAGCCATAAGTCTTCTTCTTACGGCAAGCTTCTTTGGTCCGTCATTTACAAATGATTTAGTTACCTTCTCACCTTTCGCGTTCTTTACTTCTTTCTTAACCTTAACTTCATCTTTATATGTTCTCATTGCCATTGTGATGAATTTTTCAGCTATACTTCTTACTTGCTTTGCACGATCTACTGTTGTATTTATTTCACCATACCAAAGCAACTCTGATACCTGATTAGTTAACAGAGCCATTCTTTGATCTGTACGTTTACCTATTTTCTTAGACATGTATTCCTCCTACTCTTCCTTAAATGACAGTCCCATCTCTTTCAATTTCTCTTCGATTTCATCTAATGACTTCTTCCCGAGATTCTTAATTTCATCCATATCCTTCAATGTCTTATTTAACAAATCTTGTACTGTAAAAATATTTGCAGACTTAAGACAATTTATTGGTCTAACAGACAATCCGATTTCTTCAATATATTTTGTTGAATAATCAATTTTTGCATCGTCTGAAGATGCGTTTAATAAGTTTGAAAACTTTAGATTCTCAACTTGGTCTATCACAGTTGCAAGATGATCATTCATGATTTTTGCCGCTGTTGCAATTATTTCTTTTGCAGAAACTGTTCCATCTGTCTGAACTTCAAGAATTAATCTGTCAAAGTTTATATCTTGTTTTACACGAGTTTTTTCAACTTCATATCTACATGATGTTACTGGTGTAAAAATTGAATCTGTGGCTATAAATGAAGGATCTTCACTTGCCTTGTCTTGTTGATCTGCAGAAATATATCCTCTTCCAAGTCCAATATAAACTGTCATATCAATTTTACCACCCTCATCAAGAGTGCATATCGTCTGGTCTTTATTAACTACTTCTATATCTGAAGAAGTTGCAATTTCACCTGCTAGAACAGCTCCAACCTTATTTGTCTTTAAACGGCACTCTAATGGACGAACAATGCTCTCTGCTGGCACATTGATTTTGAAACGCAATGACTTCAAATTAAGTATTATTTCAGTAACTTCTTCTTTTACACCTTTAATGGCTGAGAACTCATGTTCCACTCCATTAATTTTTACACCGACAACTGCTGCCCCAGGTAATGAACCTAACAATATTCTTCTTAAGCAGTTCCCAATAGTTATTCCGAAACCTCTTTCTAAAGGCTCCATCTTTAAAACTAAATTTGATTTGTCTGCACTTTCCGAAACTGTCTTTAGTTCGGGCTTTTTCATTTCTAACATCAATCATTCCTCCTTTATTATTTAGAGTACAACTCAACAATCAGATGTTCTTTGATATCAACATCCTTTATATCTTCTCTTTTTGGTAACGCAATAACCTTTCCAACAAGATTTTCATTATCAAACTCGAGCCATGGTAAAATGCCAAGATTCTTTTCAGCTTTAACTGAATCCCACATTGTAGACTTTTTCTTATTTTCTTTTACTGAAATTACATCTCCTACACTAATCAATGCTGATGGAATATCAAGAGTATTTCCATTTACAGTAATCAATCCATGGTTAACCATCTGTCTTGCTTGCGGTCTTGTCTTTGCCATTCCCAATCTGTATACAACATTATCAATTCTTCTTTCCAAAAGAATTAACATGTTTTCACCAGTGATACCACGCATTTTTTCAGCCTTTTCAAAGTACTTTCTAAATTGTTTTTCTAATACACCGTATATAAATTTAACTTTCTGTTTTTCTCTAAGTTGCAGTGCGTATCCTTTTTGTTTTTTACCCTTCTTAAGGATTCTGCCACGCTCGCTTTTTTTGTTATATCCTATTTCAATAGGCTGTATTCCTAATGCTCTGCATCTTTTTAAAACTGGTCCCGTATATTTTGCCATTTCATTAACCTCCTATCTTACAGTTTCCTTGGCTTTGGCGGACGACATCCGTTATGTGCAATTGGAGAAACATCGTGAATCAATGTAACTTCCATTCCTATATTGCCCAATGCTCTAATTGCGGATTCTCTACCTTGCCCAGCTCCCTTAACATAAACTTCTATTCTTCTCATTCCAAGATCATATGCAACTTTTGCTGCATCTTCACTAACCTGCTGTGCAGCATAAGCTGTTGATTTTCTTGAACCTCTTAGTTTCAATTTTCCAGATGATGACCATGAAATTGCATTTCCGTTTAAATCTGTAATTGTAACAATTGTGTTGTTGCTGGATGCATGTATATGAGCTTGTCCTTTTTCAATATTTTTAATATCTCTTCTTTTTTTAACTTTTCTTACTGGTGCTGCCATATTCTACTCCTTACTTCTTCTTACGACTTACAGTACGTTTAGGACCTTTTCTGGTTCTTGCGTTCTGTTTTGAACTTTGTCCTCTTACTGGAAGATTTCTTCTATGACGTAATCCACGATAGCATCCAATTTCAGTCAATCTCTTGATGCTCATCGCAACATCTCTTTTTAAATCTCCTTCTACATGAACATTATTCTTTTCAATGTATTCTCTAATTTTACTTACTTCAGCCTCTGTTAAATCCTTAACTCTCTTATTAGGATCTATTTTGGTTGTTTCTAGAATTTTCTTAGATGTAGGCAATCCAATTCCATAGATGTATGTTAATCCGATTTCTACTCTTTTCTCACGTGGTAAGTCCACGCCAGCTATTCTTGCCATATTTCCTCCAAATTTTTAGTATATCTATCTATATATACAAAGTGTCGCAGTTCTTGGAATGTGCGACCAGCCGCTTTGCATCAATTAACCCTGTCTCTGTTTGTGTTTAGGATACTTTGGGCAAATAACCATTACTTTCCCGTTTCTCTTAATTACTTTACACTTATCACATATCGGTTTTACACTTGGTCTGACTTTCATTGTCTATCTCCTATTTGTTTCTATATATTATTCTTCCTTTTGTAAGGTCATATGGTGATAACTCTATTTTCACCTTATCCCCTTCCAAAATCCTTATATTATTAACTCTCAACTTGCCACCTAAATATGCTAGTATAACATGTCCATTAGGTAACTGCACTTTAAATTGTGTCTGTGGCAGAACTTCAATTACCTTGCCTTCTGCCTCAATTACATCGTCTCTCGACATAATCCTCCTTTATTTTTTGTCGTTGTACTCTTTTAGAGCACTGTAGATCTCAGGATTAAATACTTTCGTGCCTTTTTGTAATTTCGATTTTATCTTTTCCAAGACAACTCCAATACTTTTTACATGCTTAATATTTTTAAGCTTGGCTTTTTGTATTTTTCTGAGTCCGCCATCGGCTATTTTTACTGCATTCTCGTTTACAATTTCAACAACAATATAATATGATTTGCTGTCTCTTCCTGCTTTAGAATAAACTACTTCTCCAAGTTCCATATTACAGTGTTAAAATCTCAACTCCATTTTCTGTCAATGCACATGTGTTTTCATAATGTGCACATATCGAACCGTCAGCTGTTGTACATGTCCATCCGTCTTTATGTATAACGATTCTGTCTGTTCCTAAAGTAATCATAGGTTCTATAGCTAGTGTCATCCCCACTTGTATTCTCTTTCCAAATCCTGGCTTACCATAATTTGGTACTGATGGATCTTCATGTAGGTCTTTCCCAATTCCGTGTCCAACCATTTCTTTTACGACACCATATCCTCTACTTTCACAGTATGTTTGAATAGCGTGTCCTATATCCCCAATATGATTCCCTTCCTTAAAGGCTTTCACTCCTTCAAAAAAGCTCTGCTTTGTATCTTCAACAAGTTTTTTAACCCGTTCATCTACATTTCCAACTAAAAAGGTTCTTGCAGCATCTGAATGCCACTCATCAAGGATTACGCCACCATCAACACTTATAATGTCTCCGTCCTTCAATTCTCTATCTGATGGTATTCCATGAACAACTTGTTCATTAATAGATGTACAAATTGTTGCTGGAAATCCACCATATCCAAGAAATGACGGTATTCCTTTATGTTTCTTTATAAACTCTCTTGCCTTTCTATCTAGTTCCTTTGTTGTTATTCCTACCTCAGTTATCTCTTCAAGATATAAAAGCAAATTTTTTAATATCTCAGCCGATGCCTTCATTTTTAATATATCGGCTTTTGATTTTATTCTAATCATTCAACAGCTTACCCACTTCAGCTAACACCAATTCACTATCTTGGTTTGCATCTACATTCACTACCTTATTCTGTTTTGTATAGTGATCTATCAGTGGTGCTGTAGAACTGTTATATACCTTTAATCTATCAAGTATTACCTCTTCTTTGTCATCATCTCTTGTATATAACTTCTCGCCACATATGCTACATGTATCAGAACCATTTAAATATTTTACATTAAATGTTCCGCCACATTTGCAAACTCTTCTTCCTGTAAGTCTTTCAAGAATTACTTTTTCGTCTGCAATCATATTTATTACGACATCTATGTCATAAAAGTCATCTAAAATTTCAGCCTGCTTTATATTTCTTGGAAACCCATCAAGAATAACTCCATTTTTTGCATCATCCTTTGAAAGCCTATCCTTTATGATTTCAACAACAAGTTCATCTGGTACAAGTTGCCCTTTATCGATAAGGTCTTTTGCTTTAAGTCCCAATTCTGTCTTATTTCTTATATTTTCTCTTAATATATCACCTGTTGAAACATGCGGTATCCCGTACTTTTCTTTCATCTTTATCGCAAGCGTTCCTTTGCCTGCTCCTGGTGCTCCTAACAATATTATTTTCTTCATTTTTCCTCTTATCGAATGCGAAATATTATACCATTCCTCTCTGTTTATTTCAAGAATCCCTTGTAGTGCTTCATCATTATCTGTGCCTCAAGTTGTTTGTGTAACTCTAATGATACTGAAACTACAATCAACAACCCTGTCGCAGAAAATGCATGTCCAAATCCTAATTCATTTGAATTCCAACCAGCCAATGCCCTAAATATTAATGATGGTATCAAAGCAACAACTGCAAGGAATATTGCTCCAAATAATGTTATTCTGTTGTTTATTTTTCTTAAATAATCACTTGTTGGTTTTCCTGCTCTTATTCCAGGAATAAATCCACCATACTGCTGAATATTCTTTGATACATCATCTGGATTAAATTGAATCTGTGAATAGAAAAATGCGAAAAAGAATATAAAGAGTATTAAGAATATATAGTATGGAGCTTTACCACTACCCATATGCTGTGCGTACCATGCAGTAGCTTTACTCTCTGGTGCAAACAACTGGAATATCATTTGTGGGAATATAACAATTGAAGATGCAAATATAATTGGCATAACTCCATTTGCGTTAACCTTGATTGGTATGTATGTAGATTGCCCACCATACATTCTATTTCCTCTAACCTGTTTTGAATATTGAACATTTATTCTTCTTTCTGCAATGTCGAAGAAAATAATAAATACAAATATCGCTACAGTGATTAATAGGAATCCAAATATATTCCACAATTTATCTAAATTATTGCTTGCATATTTAAATGATCCAGCAAGTGTTGTTCCTGCTTGAGCTATAATTCCTACAAAAATAATTATTGATGTACCATTTCCGATTCCATATTCGGTTATTCTTTCAGATAACCACATAACCATACAGCTACCACCAACAAGAATTGTTGCAATCAATGTATATGTAAGGTATGCGTTTCCTTTGTCCTTATCTTCAAAACTTGAAAATAAAGGTGTGATGTTCTTTTTAAAGGCTACTATAACGCCTATAGCCTGAACTATTGCTAAAACGATAGCTATATATCTTGTTATTTGAGTTATTCTTTCTCTACCTGACTCTCCTTCTTTTGTGAGTCTTTGTAAACTTGGAATAACTATTGATAAAAGCTGAATAATAATAAATGCATTAATGAATGGTAAGATTCCTAAAGAAAAAAGAGTCCCTTGTGCCAACGAACCACCAGATAGTGTTGATAACACCTGCACAAAGTTCAACCCTGAATCTTTACTTGCCCCCAAAGCCTGAGTTAATGTTCCACCACTCAAACCTGGAATCGGAATAAACGAACCAACTCTAAAGATAAAGACCATGAATAATGTCATCCATATTTTGATTCTTATATCTTTAGATTTAAATGCATTTTTTATTGTTTCAAGCATATTTTTCCACCCGCTTTTTCAATCTTTTCGATTGCCTGCTTAGATGCTTTGGCGGCTACAATTTCCACCTTCTTTTTTAGTTCTCCGTTGCCTAATACTTTTAAACCGTTTTTAGCAACCTTATTAATCTTTCCACTTTCTACTAATTCTACTAAACCTACTTTGTCTCCATCATTAAATGAATCAAAATCATCAAGGTTTACTATATTGTATTTCTTTTCAAAACGTTTGTTGTTAAAACCTATCTTAGGAAGTCTACGAGTCATAGGCATCTGACCACCTTCAAAGTTTGGCCTTACACCGCCACCGCTTCTAGCCCATTGTCCTTTGTGTCCTCTGGTTGAAGTTTTTCCAGTTCCAGAACCTATTCCACGACCAACACGTTTTGTATCTCTCTTTTCACCAATTGCTGGTTCCAAATCATGTATTTTCATTATGCTTCCTCCACTTTAACCAAATGTGACACTACATTGATCATTCCACGAAGAACCTCAGTGTCTTTAAGAACATTTGATGAACCAATCTTCTTTAACCCTAATGCTTCAACTGTTGCCTTCTGTTTTTTTAAACATCCGATTGTGCTTTTAACCAATGTTATTTTAACACTTTTATCTTCTGACTTCTTTGCCATTTGTACACCTCTTACTATGCCTTAACATCAACACCACGAAGTGCTGCTATTTCTTCGGCATTTCTCAAACTTTTTAAGCCCGCTATTGTTGCTTTTGCACAGTTTATAGGATTGCTTGTTCCCAATGATTTCGTTCTAATATCCTGTATTCCTGAAACCTCAAGAACCAATCTTACAGGACCACCCGCAATAACTCCTGTTCCTTCCTTTGCTGGAATTAAAAGAACAGAACCTCTTCCAAACTTACCAATTGTTCTGTGTGGAATTGTTGTATCCTTTGTTGCTATTTTTATCATGCTTCTTTTAGCAAGCTGTGTTGCCTTTTCAATTGCTTCAGGAACTTCTGCTGCTTTCCCAAGACCTAAACCAACACTTCCGTTGCCATCACCAACAACAACTAATGCTGTAAAACGCATTGTTCTTCCACCCTTTACAACTTTTGTTACTCTGTTGATGCTTATAGTCTTGCTTTGAATTGAATCCGTTTCTTCTCTTCTTCTGTCATTTCTTCTCTCTGCCATGATTTCCTCCTAGAATATAAGTCCGGTTTTTCTTGCCGCATCGGCAACTGCCTGAACTCTACCAGTATATATATAACCGCCTCTGTCAAAAACGATTTCCTTTATTCCAGCTTTAATTGCTCTCTGACCAATTGTTTCTCCGACTAATGTTGCCGCTTCAGTCTTAGTCATTTTGGCAACCTTACTTGCAATTTCTTTTTCCATCGTTGATGCTGAACAGAGTGTAACTCCTTTTACATCATCGATTAATTGAGTATAAATATGATTTAAACTCCTATACACGGATAAACGAGGTCTCTCCGCCGTTCCAGAAATTTTCTTTCTAACTCTCTGATGACGGATAACTCTATCTTTATTTTTATCAATCTTGTTTATCATATCCTACCTCTATTTACCGGCTTTCTTGCCTTCTTTTCTCAAAACTACTTCATCTTTGTAGTGAATTCCATATCCATGATATGGTTCAACTGGTTTCTTAAACTTAATCATTGCAGCAACCTGACCTACAAGTTCTTTATCAATACCTTTAACAACTAATTCAAGTGGTTGTGGTAATGCGAAAGTAATTCCTTCTGGTGCTTCAATTTCGACAGGATGTGAAAATCCTATATTCATTGTCAGCTTTTTACCTGCAACTGTCATTTTGTAACCTACACCGTTAACAATAAGAGCCTTTTCAAACTCCTTTACAACACCACTAACCATATTTTGGATAAGTGCTCTATATAAACCATGTAAAGCTCTAACTTCTTTTTCATCATTACTTCTTGAAACTAATACTTGATTATTTTCAACTTTAACTGATATACGGTTATCAAATTCTTTTTCCAGTTGTCCCAATGGTCCTTTAACTGTCACTTTGTTATCCGCAACAGCTACGGTAACCCCGTTTGGAACACTAATTGGAGCTCTTCCTATTCTAGACATTTTTCCTCCTACCAGACGTAAGCAAGTACTTCACCACCAATGTGTTGTTCTCTTGCTTCCCTATCAGACATAACACCTTTTGATGTAGACACTATTGCTATTCCCATTCCGTTTAAAACTTTAGGTAAATCTGCAACACCTGAATATATTCTCAATCCTGGTTTAGAAACTCTTTCCAATCCAGTAATGACATTTTTGTCATCAACATACTTCAGTTCTACAAGTAGTGTATTCTGTACAGGATTTTCTATTTTAGTAAATCCCTTAATATATCCTTCTTTTAATAAAATTCCTGCAATCGCAAGTTTCTCTTTACTCTGAGGTATTTCAACATCTTTGTGACGAGCAACTATTGCATTTCTAATTCTTGTAAGCATATCTGCTATTGGATCTGTCATTATTATTACCTCCTACCAACTTGCCTTTTTTACGCCAGGAATTTGACCGTTGTATGCCAACTCTCTAAAACAAACCCTGCAAATGCCGTATTTTTTCAAAACTGCATGTGGACGACCGCACAAATTGCATCTCGTATACTCACGAGTTGAAAACTTCTGTTTTCTCTGCTGTTTTACTTTCATAGCTGTTTTTGCCATATTTTATTCTCCTATTTCGCAAATGGCATGCCCATCAACTGTAATAGTTCACATGCCTCTTCGTCTGTTTTTGCTGTTGTTACAATACAAATATCAAATCCACGAATCTTCTCGATCTGATCATACTGAATTTCTGGGAAAATCAATTGTTCCTTGATTCCTAGAGCATAATTTCCTCTTCCATCAAAAGATTTCTTGGATACTCCTCTAAAGTCACGAACTCTTGGAAGTGCGATTGCTGTAAACTTTTGGAAAAAGTCATACATTCTATCACCTCTAAGTGTAACCTTTGCTCCTACACTCATATTTTCTCTTACTTTAAAGTTCGCAATACTTTTCTTTGCTCTTGTTACAACTGGTTTTTGACCTGCTATAAGCTTTAATTCATCAACAGCAAGATTTAATGACTTATGATTGTCTTTACAATCACCCAATCCCATGTTGAGAACTATCTTTTCCATCTTAGGCACTTGCATTCTATTCTTGTATCCAAATTTTTTGGTCAATTCACCAACTACTGTATCCGCATACAATTTTCTAAGTGCATTCTTATCGGTTGTACTTGCTTTAACAACCTGATCCTTCTTTGTTGCCACTTTTACCTCCAATTATTCCTTATCTGTAACCTTTTCAGTTTTTTCTACTTTCTTTTGTTCTTTTGTTTCTGCAGCTTTTTCCTCTTTTTCAGACTTCTTAGCTTTCTTTGCTACTTTTTTGGCTTCACTCTTAAATTCAAGAACTGCACCACATTTTGCACATACTCTTACACTTTTGCTCTTGCCATTTGCATCTGTTGCAACAACATGCTTTACTCTTACAGGCTTATCGCATTTAGAACATATAGGCATAACATTTGAAGAATCAATTGCTGCCTCCTTTTTTGTGATTCCACCTGTATCTTGAGCACTTCTTGCTTTTTTTGCTCTTGAAACTATATTTATTCCTTCAACAATAACTCTGTGTGCCTCTGGATTTACCATCAACACTTCGCCAGTCTTTCCTTTTTCCTTACCGGCAATAACCATTACTTTGTCGCCTTTCTTAATATGTGTGTTCATTATTCCTCCTATAGTACTTCTGGAGCTAATGAGATAATCTTCATAAAGTCTTTTTCACGAAGTTCTCTTGCTATAGGTCCAAAAATACGTGTTCCCTGTGGCTGCTTCTGGTTATCTATTATTACCGCCGCATTATCATCAAATCTTATATAACTGCCGTCTGCTCTTTGTTGTCCATATGTTGTTCTCACAACAACCGCCTTAACAACATCACCTTTCTTAACTTTGCCTCCAGGTATTGCTGTTTTTACTGAAGCGACGATGATATCTCCAACAGATGCACTTCTGCGTACTGAGCCCCCAAGAACTCTAATACACATTATTTCTTTTGCACCACTGTTATCTGCTACTTTTAATCTTGTTTGTGGCTGTATCATTATTCACCTCTCTTATTTAGCCTTCTCAATGATTTCAACGAGTCTCCAGCATTTATCTTTTGATAAAGGTCTTGTTTCAACAACACGAACTGTATCACCTATGCCACACTCGTTCTTTTCATCATGAGCTTTCAGCTTTTTTGTTACTTTAATTGTTTTCTTATATAAAGGATGCTTTACTCTTTCAACAATGGCTACAACAATTGTTTTATCCATTTTATCTGAAACAACCATCCCTACTCTTTCTTTTCTTAAATTTCTTGCTTCCATTATTTCACCGCCTGATTACCATTTTTGGCTTTTGCAATTTCCTGTTGTCTAATTGCTGTTTTAACACGAGCTATGTCATGTCTTGTCTGAGCAATTACCATAGGGTTTGTAAGCTGATTTGTTGCATGTTGAAAACGTAAATTAAACAACTCTTCCTTTAATTCTTTTAGTTTTGTCTGCAATTCTGCATCTGTCATTTCAAAAAATTTCTTTGATTTCATGCTTCACCGCCTTCTGTTAAGTCTTCCTTCTTAACAAATTTAGTTTTAATAGGCAACTTGTGAGATGCGAGTCTCAAAGCTTCTCTTGCTATTTCTTCATCAACACCCGCTATTTCAAACATTATTCTTTGTGGTTTAACTACTGCTACCCAAAATTCAGGTGCACCTTTACCACTACCCATACGAGTTTCAGCAGGTTTCTTTGTTACAGGTTTGTGTGGGAATATATCTATCCATACTTGACCACCACGCTTTATATATCTTGTCATTGCAATACGAGCTGCTTCTATTTGATTTGCTGTAATCCATGCTGGTTCAAGTGCCATCAAACCATATTCACCATATGCTATGACATTGCCTCTCATTGCCTTTCCTTTCATTCTTCCACGATGTTGACGACGTCTCTTGACACGTTTTGGCATTAACATTATCTATTTCCTCCTTCCAAAGGATTCTTTCCTAAAATTTCTCCTTTATACACCCAGCACTTAATTCCTATAGCTCCAAATGTTGTGTGTGCTGTTGCTGTTGCATAATTGATGTCAGCTCTTAATGTTTGTAACGGAATTGATCCTTCGTGATAACTTTCACTTCTTGCAATTTCAGCTCCATCCAATCTTCCAGATACAACTAACTTAATTCCTTTTACACCAGCTTTCATAGCTCTTGACATTGCCTGTTTCATGGCTCTTCTGAATGATGTTCTTCCTTCAAGTTCTTTTGCTACCGTCAATGCCAAAATCTTTGCATCTGCATCAGCATTCTTTACTGGGAAAATATCCAGTGATAATTCCTTACCTCCAGCTATTTTCTTTAATTCTTTTGTTATGTTCTGAGCTGTCTCACCCTTATCTCCAATGAGTAACGCAACTCTTGATGTCAATATTTCAACCTTTATAAAGTTGTTTGCAGATCTTTCAATACTGATCTTTGAAACATTGGCATCTTTATAGTTCTTCAAGATGTACTGTCTAATTTTTGCATCTTCTGCAAGATTTGCAGCAAAGTTCTTTTTGTCTGCAATCCATCTTGATTCCCATTGTTTATTTATTCCTGTTCTTAAACCGTTTGGATTTACTTTCTGTCCCACAGTTACCTCCTAGAAAGCTGTATCTAAAATTACTGTTATATGCGATGTTCTCTTTAAAATTCTGAACATCTGTCCTCTTGCTCTTGGTTGAACTCTTTTCAAAACTGGACCTTCGTTCGCATAGCATTCAGCAACCACTAGCTCATCTCTTGTCATACTTAAATTGTTCTCAGCGTTTGCAATTGCACTGTTCAATACTTTAAGTACAATAGGACATGCCGCCTTTCTTGTATTCTTTAAAAATGCAACCGCTTCATTTGCTCCCATTCCTCTGATTGCATTGAGCACTATTCTTACTTTAAATGCTGATATTCTTATGTATTTTGCCGTGGCATGTGGTCTTTTTTCTGATATTTCAGCAATTTTTTCAGCTTTTTCTCTCTGTCTTTTTGCCATTTGTCCTCCTACTTAGAAGCCTTGTCACCTGCGTGACCTCTAAATGTTCTTGTTGGAGCAAATTCACCTAGTTTATTCCCGACCATATCTTCTGTGATATACACAGGCACATGTTCCTTTCCATTATGTACTGCTATTGTATGCCCTACCATTTCTGGGAAAATTGTTGAACTTCTTGACCATGTCTTAACTGGCTTGTGTTCACCAGCTTTATTCATAGCAACAATTTTTTTAAGCAAACTTTCTTCGACGAATGGTCCTTTCTTTACACTTCTGCTCATTTGTTCCTCCGATTAATTAACACGCTTAATAATAAACTTGTTAGATTTATTGCTCTTCTTTCTTGTCTTATATCCAAGTGTTGGCTTACCCCATGGAGTTACAGGAGATGGCATACCTACTGGAGATTTACCTTCACCACCACCGTGTGGGTGATCACAAGGGTTCATAACAACACCACGAACTGATGGTCTAACACCCATATGTCTTGTCTTTCCTGCCTTTCCGAGCTTAACAATTTCATGATCTAAATTTCCAACCTGACCAATTGTTGCTCTACACTGGATAAGAACGAGTCTTACTTCACCACTTGGCATACGTAATGTTGCATATTTGCCTTCTTTTGCCATTAATTGTGCTGATATACCTGCAGATCTTGCTATCTGTCCTCCTTTCCCAGGTGTCATTTCAATGTTGTGTATCATTGTACCTACAGGAATTGCTGATATTGGCAAATTGTTTCCTGCCTTAATATCGGCATTTTCTCCACTTTCTACAATGTCACCTTTATTTAATCCTACTGGTGCAAGAATATATCTCTTTTCTCCATCAGCATAATGAAGTAATGCTATATTTGCTGTACGGTTTGGATCATATTCAATTTCAGCTACTTTTGCAGGGATATTGTCTTTCAATCTCTTAAAATCAATAATTCTGTATTTCTGTCTATTTCCACCACCAATGTGTCTGACAGTGATCCTACCATATGAGTTTCTTCCACCTGTCTTATTCTTCTCTGCTAATAATGTCTTTTCCGGAGTTTTAGTTGTGATTTCCTCAAATGCGGAAACAGACATGTGTCTGCGAGCTGGTGATGTTGGTTTGTACTTCTTTATTGCCATTTTTGTTTCTCCTTACGCTAGACTCTCAAATTGTTCAATTGCCTTGCTGTCTTTTGTAAGCTTAATGTAGGCTTTTTTATATGAAGCAGTCTTCCCTTGTGTTCTGCCCATTCTTTTAAGCTTTCCATCGCAATTAACAATATTTACTTTTTCTACCTTAACTTTAAATATTTGTTCAATAGCTTTTTTAACTTCGGTTCTATTGGCATCTTTATGTACTCTGAATACATACTTCTTATCAGCTATACCGTCATAACTTTTTTCAGAAAGAACCGGTTCAATTATTACATCATACATTTTCATCGTTCGCCTTCTCCAACTTCATAATTGCTTCTTTAGATATGAGCAAATTCTTATTTGCTACAACATCATATACGCTCAATAAATTAATATCTCTAACCTCAACATTTTCAATGTTTCTAGATGCAAGATATAAACTTTCTTTTATCTTTTCATTTCCTTCTTCTGAATCAATTACGATAACTGTTTTTCCTGTTACTTTGATTGCCTTAAGCATCGCTGCAACAAGTTTTGTTTTTGCTTCAGCCAAATCAATTCCTGAAACTACTTGCAATTCGTTCTGTCTAATCTTCTCAGACATTGCTGACCAAAATGCAAGGTCTTTCATTCTCTTGTTTATTTTTTGTTCAAAACTACGTGGTTTTTTTGCAAATACAATTCCACCACCAACATGGTTAGGTGCAACTATAGATCCTTGACGAGCACGACCAGTTCCCTTCTGACGATATGGTTTACATCCGCCTCCACGAACTTCAGATCTTGTTAAAGCACTATGTGTTCCTTGTCTTCTATTTGCTAATTGTGCAACTACAACCTGATGGATTAATGATTCGTTATACTCAACATTAAATAAATAGTCACTTACTTTAATTGTACCCGAAGCTTTTCCTTGTGCATTAATTACTTTCAATTCCATTATTCGCTACCTCCAATTAACCCTTCGCCGTCTGCTTAACAAATACAATCGAACCCTTTGGTCCAGGAATAGCACCTTTGATTAACAACAGGTTTCTGTTAACATCTACTCTTGCAATCAAAAGATTCTGCACTGTGACCTTTTCATGTCCCCACTGACCTGCCATATGCTTATTCTTGAAAACTCTTGATGGCGAAGAACACGCACCCATTGATCCGACACCTCTGTGGTATCCAGAACCGTGTGCCATAGGTCCTCTGTGCTGGTTCCATCTCTTTATAGGACCTGTAAATCCATGTCCTTTTGAAACTCCGCTTACATCAACCTTTTCTCCTTCTTTAAATACATCACATTTAATTTCTTGCCCTACTGTATAACTTGCACAGTTTGTAAAACGAAATTCCTTCAATACTTTTTCAGGAGCAACTTTTGCCTTTAAAAAATGTCCCTTTAAAGGTTTAGTTACTTTTTTCTCTTTAATTGCCCCAAATCCCATTTGTACTGCTTCGTACCCGTCATTTTCCTTTGTTTTAATCTGGACTATATGACAAGGACCAGCTTCTACAACGGTTACTGGAATAACAGCACCGTCTTTGGTGAAGATTTGAGTCATTCCGATTTTCTTTCCGATGATTGCTTTATCCATGTAAAGTTCACTCTCCTTGTGTTTTATAAATTATAACTTCATAGCAATGTCAACACCTGCAGGAATGTCCAATTTCTTAAGCATCTCAAGTGTTCTTGCTGTTGGGTTAAATATGTCTATAAGTCTTTTATGTGTTCTTAATTCGAACTGCTCTCTTGAATCCTTATATTTATGCGTTGCTCTCAAAATTGTAATGATTTCCTTCTCTGTTGGAAGTGGAATCGGACCCAAAACTTTTGTTCCAGTCTTTTTGATCGTTTCTACAATTTTTTCAGCAGACTTATCAATAAGATTATGGTCGTAAGCTCTCAATTTAATTCTGATTTTCTGTCCAGCCATTATGTAGCCTCCTATTCATTCTACCTATCACTTATCCGTGTGTATCGCAGTATATTTTTATAAAAAATAAAAAATTCTGTTTGCACAGCCTTTTAAGTTTATTGATTTTTAATTTTCATGTCAAACAAAAATTCGGATTTTTTTGAAGATACGAATAGTACTTAATTTTCTATCTCAATAATTCTCTTTAATCTTTCTTCAATTAAATTCTTATACTTTTCTTTTTGTTCATCTGGTAACAATGAATTGTCACACATCCTAAATAATTCACTTTTACGGCTCACTATCTTCCTTATCATTTTAATCACTACATTCTCTTGTATTCCACATGCACTTGCCAAAACATTAAAATCTCTAATATTCAAATTTCTTTTCTTTCCATTCAATGTCAGTGCCAACTCTTCAAGATCTTCTGGCATAATCAAATTAACAGGTAGCAAATCATATGCTGGCGACAAGTGATATTCAAATGAATTTTGAGAATCCTGAATAAGTGAAAAGTTTTTAAGGTGCATATCTGAATTACCAGTGATAAAAGCAAATATTATTCTTAATAGAATTTCCGTCAAATCGAATCCCGTCCTATTTGAATATTTCTTTATTACCTTTACACACCTCTCATATGAACTCTTGTATTTGTCTTCTGTTAGTCTCTCCTCCAATTGACAGAAATCTTCCATCGCAAGTCGTGTATGATTTCCCTGTTCATCATATCGATCTATTCGTCTTGTTATGTATGCTAATCTACCATCAAAGCATATCAATGCGTTCGGTACTGTCTTTATCCCAACTATTTCTGCCATTTGCATCGTCAGATGTTCATACTCTGGTAAATAACTGTATTCTTCCACTTGTGGCTTTAGTATAAATCCAATTGGATAATCGACAATTGTTATTTTTTTGTGTTCTCCTTCTGACAGCCCCAAAGATATTTTTTTCTGTACTCCTTGAACTGTACCACCTACTAAAATGTTTTTCTTTGCCATCTCTTTTATGTCTGTAACTGACCTATCAAACGCTGGTACTTCATCTACTCTAAAGAAGTTTTTTACACAACTATCATGCCACCCCAGTTTACTTGCCTGTTCGCTATTGGTGTTTTTAATTGGTTTATTACAACATAGGCAAATCATATTTTTTTCTCCAAAACTCTTACTCTTGAAACTGTATCCTTGCATGCCACCATCAAAATGCCGAATCTGTCTCTAATATTTATTCCCCAGTTCGTGCTAACAAAATTCAACATCCATCCCTCAGGAATTAAGCCATCAAAAAATGGAAACAATATTTTTGAAATATATCTTTTTTGTTTCTTTGGTATTGTTAATGAAATTGCCTGTTTACTTTCATCTTCAAAATATCTGTCATCATATATAAAAACATATCCGTCTTCACATTCAGAAAGTTCTCCAGCAAATATGTCATCTAGATAGATATACGCTGTTCGAAAATTCATTATTCTCTCTCCTTCGCCCCAGCGACTACTTTCATATCAAACATGGCTAATGCTTGGTTTACCTTATCCAACCTAAGGGTCTTCTTCCCTGACTCAAGCTCACGGACAAATCGCAGACCTAACCCCGACCTCATTGCAAATTCCTCTTGAGTGAGCCCGAGTTTCTTCCTGTTTATTCGTACAACATCAGATATTTCATTCATAATTAAATATTACACCCTATAGGGTATATTTAATAACTTATATAAGTGTTTTAGCCCCTTTCGGGTATAGTTTAGTCGTTTTTTTGTATATCCGCCTTTCCCTCACAGCTGATTGTATCCTATTGGCATGTTCTTTTTTGCAATTTTATTACCTTTCTTGCACCCAAAATTATTTTGGAATTTTCTCTGCTAGTAAAAAAATACAACAAAAACTTTTTAGTAATTTTGCTCAAAAAAATGGCTATTTTACTAGTTTTTTTGCATGTTGGCATCCTTCCAACTGTCAAAGGTTTGTTGTTTCTTTATTTATGAAAAAATATATGTTTTTTCAGTTCCCAAATACATCTTTGTCGTCATCGTCGTTCAGTATTGTTTTCTTCTCAGTTTTTTCTTCAATGTGTAACCGTTTTACATATATTTCACGGTAAATGTATCTATATAAAAACAATACTGCGTAATCTGCGAGTATGGTGAATACATGCCAGAGTCCCAAGAGTGATAATATAAATCCCACTTTAGATGTCTTCTCTTTCAATTTTATTAATATCTGAGTTGTTGCATAAAATTCTTTGAAGAAAAATTTTTTGATTAAAGCATACTGACACCAAAAGGCTATATTTAAAATGATAACAGCTAACAACATTCCAAAATATTTTTTGTATTTTGTTCTGTCCCATCCTGCCAACACTAACGCACTCGGTCCAATCCAAAATATAAACATAAATGACAAAATGTACTTGCTTGTAACGAATGGTGCAGCTGTTGCGACAATGATATATGCCAGCACACCTGCCGTATAGAGCTTCTCACAAAAAGGTATACAAATTGTGACGGCAACTAATAAAAGAACCGTTAGGTCAACAACTTGTGCAAATCTTGCAATTGCCAAAAGTACTATCGACACTGCAACTGCTATAGCCGAATATGTAATTGTCTTTACATGTTTTGTGTGTTTCATTTAACAAGGAAGTAAGTCACCACCGAGACATTCGCAACAGCAGTCGGCACATATTAATCCCTGACATACTCCACAACAAACATTTCTCCCTCTATCACCATTCATTCCTTGATTTGGAGAGTATGTTCTTTCAGTTTTTGTCTGTCTTTCTTCTTCATTTCCAAAAGCTGTCTTTGCAATCTCGCTTGCACACAATTTATCATATGCCTGTCTGTATTTTGCATTCATAGGCTCGAGCGACATAGCTATTTCAAGTTGTTTTTTTGATTCTGACTGCCAATTCTGTTCATAGTAAATCATAGCTTGATGATAATGCCACTCACCATCTCTCATATCAATACCATCTAAAATGCTCTGAGCTTCTGAAATATTCTTCGCCTTTAAAGCTTTTCTCACTGGCATAAAAACATCTACTGTTCCTTCTAATGCCGTACCGTCTGTACTCTTGCTGTTTATATATTCAAGTGCTGATATATAATTAGCCTCTATCTCTGCTTGGATATCTTTCTTTTTCTTTTCATCTACTTCAGATTTTTCCACCTCACTCAGTTTTTCTCTGCGTTTAGCTTCCAAGTCATCAACTGTTGCAATTTCATCCAATCCAAAATACTCTAATTCTTTTCTGCTCATGTCCATTCATTCTACCAAATTTTCACTTCAACTAAAATAAAAAATTTTATACCCGTTGACTGTATCTGCATCTTTTCTCTCCAGACAATACTGTGTCAATTTGATTTCTAATTCCTAAATAAATAATATTTGAAAGTATTCCTTCAAACTCTATGACTTCCATTTTGTCATAACATTCAACTATCCTGCTATATGCTGAATTTAATAAAAACGATACCTCGTCCTTGTGTTCATTTAAATATTCTTTTTTGTCTACACATGAACCATAACTAAGAATAACAGGGTTATATGTCTTGTTCTTAGTATCTTCTTCAACATCATCAACCGCATCAAAAAGATATATCAATTTCCCTATGTTGTATATAAAATTACTTTCTTCATAAGTTAATGTTTTAAATTGACAAGTTATATCTTGCAACATCTTTGCAGATGTGTCTGCAACTTTATCAATGTTTGTGCACTGTTCTTTTTCAAGTTCTCTAAGTTTTTTATATGATTCCTCAATAATGGTATTAATAATTGGTTCTCTCTTTTTCGCTTTTCTTGTCCTAAGAGCAAATGATGTTCGTATAATTCTTCTAGATTTCTTTCCATCAAGTATGTCGTCTGTGAGGCTGTAGTAAAGCAATAAGACTGCAACATCTGCAACCCTAATTGTTAGGTCGTCAATCTTTACGACATTCTTTTTTTTCATTGCAATCATGCATGTTTCTGATTTTATTGCGACTTCTTTTCTCAATATAGCATGTATAAATATGTCAAAAAATGTTGCATCGTAATTTGCAGAAAGCCTTGTTAGTTGATTGCCCTCTCGTGATAATGCCTTACACAGTGAACAGTAAAATGCATTGTACACTTGAAAATCTTTTATATATAAATTTGCTTTATCTGGAACTATATATCCGAACATTACTGGTTATTAACTAAACCCATTTTATCTCTTACTTCATATAAAGTTTTTTCTGCAATTACCTTCGCTTGCTCTGCACCTTGTGTGGCAATTGAAAGTATTGTTGCTGGATCCTTTAGAAGTTGAATATATTTTTCACGAACTGGCTTTAATCCAGCATTCACCGCATCAGCAACTGCCATTTTAAATTGACCATATCCAAATGATGTAAACTCTTTTTCCGCATCTTCAATACTTTTGTTTTGTATTGTTGCGTATATTGTCAAAAGATTACTTATGCCTGGCTTGTCTTCTCTATATACAATTTCTGAACCACTATCTGTAACTGCTCTTTTAAATTTTTTAATTGTCACTTCATCACTATCAAAGACTGATATTGTTGCATTTGCATCTTTATCGCTTTTTGACATCTTACTACTTGGATCTTGTAAGGAACATATTTTTGCCCCAGTTTTCTGAATGTATGGTTCGGGAACTACAAATGTTTCGCCATATACATTGTTAAATCTTTCTGCAATATTTCTTGTTATCTCAAGATGTTGTTTTTGATCGACCCCAACAGGTACAAGGTTTGATTTAAACAATAAAATATCAGCAGCCATTAAAACTGGATATGTAAATAAACCAGCATTTATATTTTCCGAATGTTTTTGTGATTTATCCTTAAACTGTGTCATTCGGGAAAGCTCACCAATGTATGTGTTGCAATTCAACAACCATGCAAGTTCACAGTGTGCTGAAACTGCTGATTGAAAATATACTGTAGCTTTTTTTGGATCTACACCGCACGCAAGTAACTGTGCAAAAAAGTTAATACATGATTGTCTGAATTCCTTAGGATCTTGTCTTATCGTTAAGGCATGTAAATCGGCTATAAAAAAAAGTGACTGGTAATCATCCTGCATCTCTTGCCAATTCTTTACGGCTCCAAGATAATTTCCAAGTGTCATTACTCCTGTAGGCTGTATTCCGCTGATTATTCTTTTTTTATTCATTTATTCCCATTACTGCAAGAATTGTTTTTCGAGCATCTTCTTTATTGATTGTTTTACTATGTATGATTTTTTTATCTTTTAAATTTGCAATGTTGTCAGGACATTCCCACGCTGTATAGTCCTCAAGCTTAGATAAAGACATAACTGCATCCTTTTCTTTCTTTCCAGATATGGCATTATATACATCTATAGCAAATTTAAATGGACTCGCTGTAGATACAATAACTGTATATATATTTTCAAAATCTTTTACATGACTATCATAAACTGCTTTTGCAACTGCTGTATGCGTATCGAACAAATAATCTTCCTCTGTAAATGATTTCTTTATCGTTTCTCTTGTGTCATCCTCATCTGCCCAGTCGGCTTTGAATATACTGTTTTTTAAAACTTCCTTATCTACCGTGAACTTGCCTTTTTCGGATAAACTTTTGTAGATCTCTCTAATATATTCACTGTTTCTGCCAGTTAATTCAAAGAGCAATCTTTCCAAATTCGATGATATTAAAATATCCATCGATGGAGAAATGGTTTTAAAAAATTCTCTATTGATGTTATATTCTCCAGTCTCAAAAAAGTTCGTCAATATATTATTCTTATTTGATGCAATTATTAGATTATTAATAGGTAACCCCATCTTAAACGCATAATACCCTGCAAGAATATTCCCAAAGTTTCCAGTTGGAACAATGAAGTTTATTTTCTCACCATTTTTAATTTGTCCCGAACTTACAAGCGATGCATATGTGTATATGTAATAAGCAATTTGAGGGGCAAGTCTTCCAAAATTTATTGAATTTGCAGAAGACATAACAATATTTTTCTCTTTCAATTTATCTATTATTTCTTTGTCATTAAAAATTGCTTTAACTGTGCTTTGAGCATCGTCAAAATTTCCATTTATTGAAAAAACATGTACATTATTTCCTTCTTGCGTAAGCATCTGCAATTTCTGCATTTCACTTACTCCGTCATTTGGAAATAAAACTGTTATCTCAGTACCAGCAACATCTTTAAATCCCTCTAGTGCTGCCTTGCCCGTGTCTCCACTTGTGGCTACTAATATAAGAGTCTTTTCATTTTTCTTTAATATCTTCTTACTCTCAACAATTAAATATGGCAACACAGTTAATGCCATGTCTTTAAATGCAAATGTTGGTCCGTGCCATAACTCCATGACTGCCAAATGATCGGCAATTATTGAAACTTGACAAGCCTCTCCATCGAATTTTGAATACGCCTTTTTTGTTATGTCGAGAAGTTTTTCATATCCTATATCATCTAAATAAAGAGATAACACTTTTGCAGCACACTCTTCATATGGCATTTCAGCAAATTCTGCAATATCGTCAAGTGTAATTAAAGGAAAAGATTGAGGAACAAATAATCCCCCATCGTCAGCTATTCCCTTAATAATTGCCTCACAAGGCTTGTATTCTTTCTTGCCGTCTCGTGTACTTACAAATTTCATTTATTTCTTTTTCTTTATAAACTTTGGTGTATTCTCCGCACTACTGCTTACACTCACACAAAAATTAACTTTTGTATTGTCTGCAATTTTAGCTAAATTCGTGAAGAAATATTCCATTTCTGATACTTGTTTGTTTAATAATCTATGTGCTCCATCTATATACATTGTCTGAATATCGTAATTTGCAGATAATACTCCGCAAATAAATCCAAGCATCATATCTTCAGTTAGCGTAGCGACACTCATTCCACTTTCTTCAATAGGTATTAATCTGACCTTGTTAGATACTGCATGTATATTTTTATTTTTATCTGTTAAAAAAACGATATCTCCTTTCGCCTTTTCAACCTCTGTATTTGCCAGATCAATCATGGCTTTTGTTTTTCCAAAACCCTTTTCACCTATTATGTAATTAATCATTTTCCCCTCCATTTAATTCGCTTTCGCTACTTAAATTTTAGCATATGCCTCGCTCTGTCTTCAATATTGATTATTTTTCTTCCGTCAGTTTGCTGTACAGTTTTGGGTCATGTTTCTTTAACATTTTCTTTAACTCTGAGTCACTCATTGATGTGGTTCTGCCAGCTGCATATTCTTCATCAATGTCATTTTTCATTTTTAAAACTACATCGCTCTGCTTGTCGATCTTTTCATCTTCTGATAATGAGAAGAAATTATTGATCCAAAAAGCAACTCCTGCAAGTCCACTAAATGCATCAATTATTACTCCTGGTGGTCTATTGAGAATTTTTTCAGTATCAAAAATATTGTAGATTTCAGGATTCTTCAACATTCCATCTGCATGTATTCCAGCCTTTGTTGCATTAAAATTCTTTCCAACAAAAGGTGTTCTCGCTGGTATTTCTATCTTCATCACTTTTTCGAAGTATTCCGCAATTTCTGTGATAACGGTTAAATCCATTCCGCCAGTATTACCACGAAGACTTGCATACTCTATACACATTGCCTCAAGTGGTGTATTTCCTGTTCTTTCTCCTATTCCCATCAACGTTGTTGATACGCTTGAACAACCATATAACCATGCCGTTGATGAGTTCACAACTGCCTTATGAAAGTCATTGTGACCGTGCCATTCAAGTCTTTCTTCTGGAATTTCAGCATAGTGCTTTAGTCCATATACAATGCCTTGAACAGATCTAGGCAATGATGTTCCAGGATATGTGATGCCGTATCCCATTGTGTCGCACATCCTTATTTTAATTGGAATACCACTTTCATTTGATAGATTCTGTAACTCTATTGCAAACGGAAGAACAAAACCATAAAAATCTGCCCTTGTTATATCTTCAAAATGACATCTTGGAACTATGTTCCTCTCCAATGCCATTTTTACTATAGACAAATATTTATCTAAAGCTTCCCTTCTGGTTAACTTCATTTTCTTAAAAATATGATAGTCAGAACAACTTACGAGGATACCTGTTTCCTTAATTCCCATATTCTTAACAAGCTCAAAATCTTTTTCGTTTGCTCTAATCCAACTTGTGACCTCTGGGAACTTATACCCAAGTTCTTGGCACTTTCTTACCGCTTCCTTATCTTTGTCGGAATACAAGAAAAATTCACTCTGTCTTATTATTCCTTTAGGTCCGCCAAGTTTGCTTAAAAATTTAAAAAGTGTAACTATGTTTTCAACAGAAAAAGGCTCACATGCCTGTTGCCCATCTCTAAATGTTGTGTCTGTTATGTATAAATTTTTTGCACATTCCATAGGAACATGTCTCATATTGAATGTTACCCTTGGAACACTCCCATATGGAAATATTTTTCTATTGAGATTAGGTTGAGCCACATCCTGCAAGGATGGTCTGTACATATTCTCTTCAATTATATTTTTGTTGTGATTAAACTTTACTATCATTTTGTCACCTGAATTTTTATAAGTTTACCATACTTTGACATCTCTGTATAACTTAATCGTCAATTGACTCCATCAGTTTATTCTGCATCGCAATTCTCAATGCGGAAATCATCTCATCCATATCGCCCAACATAAACTTATCAAGTGTATATAAAGTTAGTCCGATTCTGTGGTCTGTAACCCGCCCTTGCGGGAAATTGTATGTCCTTATTCTTTCACTTCTATCTCCAGTGCCTACTTGTATTCTTCTATTTTCTGCATATTCCTTATCTGCCTGTGATTGATAAAAATCATACAATCTACTCTTTAAAACTTTCATCGCCTTTTCTCTATTTTTAATCTGGCTTCTTTCATCTTGGCATTCAACAATTATACCTGTAGGGATATGAGTTATTCTTATTGCAGATTCGGTTTTATTAACATGTTGTCCACCAGCACCACCACTTCTGTATGTATCAATTTTCAAATCATTTTCATTAATTACAACTTCTACATCTTCCGCTTCTGGCAATACCGCAACAGTTACTGTCGATGTATGAACTCTTCCTTGTGATTCTGTGGCTGGGACTCTCTGCACTCTATGAACTCCACTTTCAAATTTTAACTTACCATATACTCCTTTGCCAGTTATCATAAAGACTAGTTCTTTTGCACCGCCAAGTTCGCTGTAGCTCATATTCACTTCTTCCACTTTCCATTTATTGGCATCTGCATAATGTTTATACATTTTCATAAGCTCCGTCCCAAACAATCCAGCTTCATCTCCACCTGCTCCAGAACGAATTTCCATGATTACATTGTTATCCTCATTAGGATCCTTAGGCAACATTGCTATTTTTAATTTTTCTTCAGTCTCTTCCATTTGAGACTTCAAGGTTTCAATTTCATCTTTTGCCATTTGTCTCATACTTGGATCTGTCTCCGTCTCAAGCATTTGACGACATTCAGAAAGTGTTTCTCTCTGAACTTTGTATTCTTTGTATATATCAACAACTTCCTCTATAGATGACATTTCTTTTGTATACTTTTTGTAAAGTTCTTGATTCCCTATTACATCACTGTCACATACCAACTTAGATAACTCTTCATATCTCTGTGAAAGCTTATCAAGCTTTGTTATTGTCTTTTCTGTTATTATCACTTTGTCCTCACTATTGCGATTCTATCAATTCCTGCCATATCCTTTACTATCTCAACATCTTCATTGATAAATATCTTTTTAATTTCGTCTGTCTGTCCTATTCCAAACTCAAACATAAGGGTGCCGTTTTCGTTTAGATAGTCCTTATACTTAAGTGCCATTTGCCTTATTATATAAAGTCCATCGACTCCTCCATCGAGTGCTTGCTTAGGTTCATAATTCTTTATCTTTTTATCTAGCTGTGGTATGTCTCCAGTCGCTACATACGGTGGGTTAGAAATAATTAAATCATATTTGTCGGTGATATTATTAAACAAATCACTTTCTATAAATTTAATTTTCGCATTCAACATCTGTCCATTATTTGTTGCTACTTTAATTGCATCATTTGAGATATCCGTTCCGAGCACTTCGCAGTCAGTTTTTTTTGCTATAACTATACCTATTGCTCCACTTCCTGTACATAAATCTAAGACCTTTTTATATCCATTTTTATCAATAATTTCCAACGCTTTATATACTAGTTCTTCTGTCTCAAATCTCGGTATCAACACTCTTCCATCAACTAATATGTTGTATCCATAAAAGTTTACTTTCCCAACTGCATACTGAACTGGCATTCCGCCTTTCATTTTATTGAATACCTTAAGTGCCCCCATGAACTCGTCTTTTGTGAATTTATGCAACGGAAGCTCATTTCTATTCTTGCCGCTTGCTTCACATAAAACATAATCTATGTCGCTCTTTTCAATTCCTTTCACAATACTTTCTGCTTTTTTAACAGCATTGTTATATTGAACCTCTATTTTGAATTTACATTCCTCTACATCTGGATTTTCGTCCATTTCTTGTACTTTCTTAAATGCTGTTATTGCCACTTCAAGCATTTCATCATCAGGTTCTCTTGTTGTGAGTTTTTGCAAAAGCATTCCTGGGGCTCTGCATATCTTAAAAAATATATTATCAGACAAAGCAAAGAATTTTAGAACTTCATATGATATTCCCGCAACAGCTGGAATGAACACTATCTTGCACGCTATTTTGATGAGCACATCAACTGCTTTATGATTCCCATTGTTAATCCATTTAAGGGCTGTTAGCCCCCATGTAACAAAAGCGAAAACTAACATTGAAACCACTAATGCAAAAAACATAAATGTTGTGCCACATCTGGAATGTTCCTTGGTCATCTTTCTAGCATTTTCAACCGTCAGTTCAAGTTTGTTTTCATAACATGCTATGGTCTTGTGTTCGGCACCGTGATACATAAATAATCGTTTAACATCTTTCATTAATGAAATCGAAAGTATGTAAATGATAAATATAGTTATCATTATTCCACTTTCTATCAAACTTCCTATTACAGGATGCCAACTCTGTGCCTTTGCTGCCTTTTCAATTAATGACTTAAAAACTGTTGGAAGGACGATAAATAATAAAACGGCAAGTCCTACCCCGAGAAATACCGAAAAGCCCATCATTATATCGTTGGGTTTAATTTTTGTTGATTTTTTTGCTAGTCGCTCCTCAAACTTTGAAGGTTCTGCAAATTCTCCAAAAACCTCAGCTGATCTCATTATCAATGCTGTTCCAGCAAACATTTGACTAAACAAATTAACTACTCCCCTAATAAAAGGAATTTTATTTATTATTTGCCTTGCTTTTGTTTGTTTGAGATATTTGTTTTCAACCGTTATTTCGCCGGTTTCAGTGCGAACCGCAGTCGCCATACTTTTTTTGCCACGCATCATGACACCTTCAAGTACAGCCTGACCGCCTATACTGCTTCTGATTTTATTGTTTTTTTTCATGTTGAAAACATGATTCCGAAATTATTTTTCGAGACTGTATCTCTTTTTGAATTTATCTACTCTTCCGCCACTGTCAACAAGCTTTTGTTTTCCTGTGAAGTATGGATGACATTTTGAGCAGATATCAATTCTAATTTCATCACCTTTCTTTGTTGTCCCTGTTTTAAATGTATTACCACAAGCACATATTACTGTTGCTTCATGATAATCTGGATGAATATCTTTTTTCATATTTACCTCCTGCTTTTTTACGCATCCACACATGTCCTACACATGTATATGACCGTTTTAAAATTATATAGATTGCCCGATTATCAAGTCAAACAAAAATTTTTAAATTTTCATATCCCCGAACTTTATAATTCCTCTGTTTCTCAATATTGTGCTTACGGATAAGCTGACAACAACTGGAATTAATATAAAACAAACGAGAATCCCTACAACTGTGTTAACAACGCCCGCTGCTGATGAATCTATACTTGCTCGAACAGTTTCAATTACTCCAACAAGCCCAGATGTTCCCATCCCTCCTCCAGATGCTGTTGATCTCAGTTTGAATATAACCGTGGAGAATGGTCCAGCAATAATGCTTGAAAAAACTGCTGGATACAATATTGATGGATTTCTCATAATATTTGGAATTTGCAACATTGAGGTTCCCAACCCTTGTGCTAACAATCCTCTCCATTTGTTTTCTTTAAAACTTGCAACTGCAAACCCTATCATATGGCATGCACAACCAACACACGCTGCTCCTCCAGCAAGTAACATGTTTGATGATAAATTTCCCTTTGCAACTGCAACCCAAATTGCAGCTGATGATGTTGGCATGGTAAGGAGAAGTCCCATTGAAAAAGATAAAACGATTCCTGCTGAAAATGGAGCGAGCCCTGTTGCAATGTCTATAAGCTTTGAAATCTGCTTAAATAACAGTACAAACGGATACGCTACAAATATGCCTATAGCTATATATAAAAACATGAATATTGGAATACCTATCAATGCCAACTTGAATTTTTTTGATATGTGTTGTCCTAACTCGATTGCAATTACAGACACAACATACGCTCCTATCGGGTCACCTATTGGCAATCTAACTATCTTAGTTACGAAATCTCCTCGTATTATCTCATAAGAAAAAGAACCTAGCATTCCTGCAATTGCTGCCGTTACCACGACTATTGGATGCGTTTTCAATTGAAGTGCAATACCAATCCCTATTCCAGCACCCATAAGAAATTTTGCAATCTTGCATATTGCTAGTATGAATGCTCCTGTCCTCTGGGGATCCACTTCATTTATTAGTTTTCCAAACAGTTCAAGAATTGTACCCGCTATCAGTGTACAGAACAGCCCTTTCGCCATTCCTGAAAACCCTTCAACAAAATATCTGTTAAATAGTCTCCTCGTGTTCTGAATTATTTTTGCCTTCAACTTTAAGCTCCTCATCCATTTTTATAAGTGCGTTTTTTATTAAATTGTATAATGTTCCTATATCGTTGAGAGTTGGTTGGTAATTCAAAATTTTGCTCTTTTTTGCGTATATGGTTACCGAATCACATCCATATTTTTTTGCAATATCCGATGCATAGCGTTTGTCAATATCGAGTATCTTGTCGATTACCTTTGCATTCTCTCTTAGAATGTTTTTATCCTCTTCATACATATAACTGCAGAACTTGCTGAAATATTCTCCAACACGCTTATCCTTTGTTTTGGGAAAACTTATTCTATATTCACCACTAACTATATCAACGACATTTATAGCAATATCTCCTTCAGATTTGTTTTGATCTCTAAAGAATGCCTTACTTCCTGAGTTTGCAGCGGTTTCTCCACCAAAACTAACAAATTTAATGTTGTAGTTTTTCAGTTCATTCCCCTCATGAGAAAAATATTCAAAAAGTTTCTCTGTTACGGCAACTCCAATACCATTGTTAGTTATTATGTTCTTCTTGAAAAGTGAAAAATGTGAGATTATTAAATATACAGAAAACCCTACAGATATCAATGGCAACACTACGAATACTGCCACTATTTGAGGATTCGTCTCTGCAATTATCGCTCTGATAATTATAAGCAACATATAAATTGCAGTCGCTATAGGTAACGCTATAGATGTTAGTTTTTTTGAAAATGCATAATCCCTCAAAAAAGAACCGTATTTTGCATCGTGATTAGAACAAAGGATTATGTTTTTTTTATCTGGAGTACTGATATCCCCCGCAACTACATTGTATGAAAATTTGGAAATTCCTACATTTGTAAATTTGCCAAATCCATATAAAAACAAACTGTGAATTGTGACTCCTGTTGATAATATGAGGAAGCTTAAAATTGCCAATATTATATTCATGTATCTCATATTCGGATTTGAAAAAAATGAACAAAAGAAAATTACCATGCTGACACAATACCATATAGACAAATATGGCATTGCTTTTCTACCAAAAACATCTGACAACTTATATGGCTCGAGTCTGGCATGTTTCCCTGTTTTTGATTCAATTCCATCTCTTAAATGACGAGCAACTTCAATCTCATATATCGTCCCTGGAACTGCAAATTCTGCATCCTCAATATATGTGGCTTGTTGCATCATTTCTTCAGATATGTTGTCTTCTCTAAAATCTGTATTCACTACTTCCCTTTGCTATCTTTATAATTGTACCTTTATTACTTTGTATTTCAAAATAAAAACTATTTCCGTGCTTATATAACAAAAAAGGCGGGCATAAACCCGCCTTTTTAAATGCACTCAAATTGCACTTATGCTACATACTTCCCAAAATCAGTCTCGTAATCTGGAGTAAATGCATCAAATTTTTTTGTTTCTGCATTTGTTCCAACAACGCATTCTGTCTTTGATGTTGTTTTGATTGTGAATCCTGATTTAATTCCTACATTAGATTCAAAGCTTATTCCACCTTCGATCAATGTCATTTTTAATGTTCCATTAGATTCATTAAAATCTATTACCATTTTTTTAGCTGTTGTAATGCCTTTTGATCCCTTTAAAATTTTTAAGATTCTGCCTACTCCATAATTTGCTAATGTTTCCTTAAACTCTTCTTCACTTACAGCATGGTCTTTGAATTTTTCTTTATAGTTCATATAAGTATATCCTTTATCTGCATACTGATATTTCAAAGCCTCTCTTGCTTCCTCTTTAAATTTCTTTAATGCCTCGTCCTTATCTTTTCCTTCTGTCATCTTATCAATTTCTTCCAGTGACTTTGTGAAAATTCCCAAATGATTGTATGCCTCAACATATTTGCTGTCTAAAGCTAGCTGATATGCAACTATCTGATCTCTGTCACCATTGCCTACTGTTGCAAAGTATGCACTGAGTTCTGATTTTTTATTAAGTTCCAATGTATCAGCTGTATAGTTCCTAATTGACTCAAACATCTTCTTAACTAAATCTACAAAATTCTTTTTATCAGTGAATGTAAGGTTTCTTAATTTCGCTCTTTCTGATTTGAGATTTTTAAATTGATCATCTTGATGTATGAATCTCTCTCTAAAGAACTTAACTACATTTACATCCTTTACTCTAAATTTCTTAGGAGCATTTGCTTTTATTTTACTTCCTATTCCAAAAGCGAACTGTTTAACTGCCTTATCAGCATTCTCCGTATCCTTTTCATACTTATCAAATGTTGTGGCATCATTGTCGGCTGCAGTATCTTGTGGTGTGCTATAGTATTTTTCAAAAATTGCTTTTGCTAATGCTTCTGCTTCTGCTTGTGCTACATGTCTAAATGCATCGTCTTTTGTCTTTACTAAGCTTAAGGCTCTAATAAAATGCTTTGATGCAAAATGGAATATTTTTGATGCAGGAACTCCGCCTACCTTGTTGTCAGTTACTTCTAATTCAAATGTGTTCCCATTAAATGTTGCTTGTAACAGTGTTTCTCCGTTGGCGTTTGTTGCTGTGAAATATCCAGCTGTTTTGTTTCCACTTTCATTGAATAAATCTAATGTATATTCGCTTTTTAATGTTATCTTTTCAGCGTTATCTACCGTGTTGAATATATCTTCATCACTGAAAGACTTTGAAAATTTACTTAAATTTAATTTCAATCCTTCTATTTCATAAGTTGTTTCAGAAACTACTTTATAGTCTTGTTTGTAATCACTTAAATTAATTCCAAATGTGCTTGCAATATCCTCTTGCGTAGGATCTTCTTTATATTGCTTTGCAACCATATTCTCAATTCTTGTTTTGAACCCAAATCCTTTGCTAACCCCTTTCTTTTCTACTTTGTAAGTTCCAAGTTTCATTGCAAATTCTATTGCGGACAATGCATCACCTTTTTTATCGTATCTGAACATTAACGAGTCATTTTTACCAATAACATTTTTCAATTTAGTTCCTATCAATCCAAGCTCTTCAATTTTAATCTGATTCTTGTTTTTATCTGCAACTATATTAAGTGTGCTTCTTACTGTATCGTTTTTTAATACTTCATATATATCAATTTCGTTTTGTGAATTAATTAACTTACTTGCATCAATACCAATCGTTCCCAGCACTCCCTCATTTCCCTTTATCATTTCTTTAACGAATTCAATTATTGATACTTCTTTATTGCTTTTTTGTGAGTATACTTTTATATCTTTAATTAATGCATTTATAGCTTTATTTAATGAGAATTCTGGACCAAATGAAGAGAGAAGATTTTTATAATGCTCTATCAATGGCTTTGATGTAAGAGCTTTTAACATTTTGCCTATTCCATCTTTATCTAAGTCCATTCCAAACTCGTTTACAAGTTTGTTTTTTAATCCATCCTCAGTATCTAAAAGTTCTTTTAGCATTGCAGGATATGAACTATCGCTTCCGTTATTATATTTCCCTGCATCAAATTTGAACTCTACTTTTCTGCCAGCAATGTCAAAATATACTGTATCCATTTTATTTAGGAAATATGCCACTGACCCTACTGTTTTCCCTGCTGTTTTGTTATAGACAGATGCATAAAATGCACTGTTCTTGTATCCATTTTTACGATCTATAACGACATTTGTCTTAATCTGATATTCAACTTCTGAATCTTGTACAAAGTCTCCTACTTTATCACTTTGCCCTACTTTTAGAGTGATGTCTGCACTTGCGTTTATAACTTTGTCAGGATCAACTTTTTCTTTTCCCGCATTGCTTATTGCGTTATTTAAATCACTTAAAATCTCGCTATACGCCTTTTTTTGGGCTTCCACTGCTTTTGTTTGCTCTTCTTGTTTTTGTTGTGGTTTCTTTTTGTCTTTCTTTGCACATCCAGATGCTCCTAATCCCAACAAAGCAAGCATCGCAACTATAAGTGTAATTAAAATACCTCTAACTGCTTTTTTCATATTTTCCTCCTATTTCTCATATCTCTATTATTGTATTCCCTTCTTTGCTTTCATATTAAGTCTTTCTTCTCTCAATACACATGCACCTATTACCATAAGGAATCCTATAGCTCCTACGATATATACATTTCTTCTTACGGCTGTAAGGTTTATAACTCCGAGCAACTGTGCACTTGAATTAAGCCATGAAGCATCTTGATATCCAAGTTGCCCTACCTTTGCACTTTGTGGATACAAATCTACATTGAGTACACCATCGTCATCAAGATATGGGTTAATACCAAGTTTTGCTCCACCACTAAGCATCTGAACTATTTTTGATACTCCGTTACCGTCTGGAGTGCCTTCCAGAAGTTGGTTTAATGTCTGAACTACTGTAGAACTATCCAAAAGTCCTTTCACAATATTTCCCAATTCAAGTCCAGCAACCTTAAGGCTGTTTAAATCTTTTTTAACTAATGTTTGTGCTTTCCCATCCATATCAAGTACTGTCCATTTCATAGCAACTTCTACTTGTCCATTTTCATGAATTATACGACCTTTTGACTTTACAAAATCAACACTCTTCCCATTTCTAAATTCACCACCTGCTCTCTTATATTCTTCAAGTAGTTTCATGTCACTTGTCATAAATAAGTGTCCGTGCCATCCAACTTGTTTGTCTGCATCTTTTATAGGATCTATTTTATTTCCATGTGCATCCACTGCATAAGTTTTTTCATTTCTTGGATTGGCAATCAATCTAAATAACATTCCTGGAGTTTGTCTACCCTCTGCTTGTGCATATGAAATTCCAGGATCAAGAAATGTTTGATACCCATCCTTATCTAATGATGCAAAATTTTGTTCTCTTAATTGTTTCATCTTTTTGTCTTTAAATCCGACCTTGCATATTTTTTCAAATACAGGATATTGTTTTTCAAATACTGCTAATGCTATTGCTCTTCTCTTTCTTACACCTTCTTCTCCAGATTTTAAAGAATAGTCCATATCTCTTAACACATGATTGGTGTACAAATAATCAAAGAATTCCTTCTGCCTACTGTTAAAGCCTTTTAAAGTATTAGATACTAATGTTTCATTGTCTGCATATTTCCTATATGTTGCATCTATAAACTCATTCTTATAACCTGTGATTGGGTCTCCCTTTTTATGATCAATTAGTCCTTCTGTTGGCGTTGATAAAGCTTCATATCCGATAGTTGGATCGTATGCACCTGCTGTAATAGTTGTCATGAAATATTTTCTATCAAGTTTTCCTATTGCTTCTATTTGTTGGTCAGTGTTGTAATATATATCTTCCATTAATAATGTTTTCTGTGTTGCTTCTCTTATTTGGTTTGGAAGCACGTAATCAAGTGCAAGTACTAAAACTAATAGAATTCCGAAATATGCAACTCCTACTTTAATTGTCTGCGTCCTTGCTGAACTTTTTGATTTTGGTCTAAGAATAAGTGGCACAGATATTATATATGGTATTGCCACAACTATAAGGAATAATGCTCCAAGGAATGGCCAGAAAGAATAATATGGCATTAGTTTACTTGCCTTTACTCCGACGGCCATTGCATAAATAAACATCGTTAAAAATGGCAACGATAAAAGCACTATGGTAAATACAAACATTAATATGGCTGTTGAGTTGGGTTTTATTGTTTCTTTCTTGCCCATATCTTGTTTTATTTCATTTTCTTTTTCATTTACAGAGGTTGTATGATCATTCAAATTATTTTCATTGTTTTCCATTTTTTCGTCTATCATTTTTCTTCGCCCCCTTCCTGTTTGGTTTCAGTTGCCTCGTCATTTGTAATTATACTTTCATCTTTTTTAACTTCTTGTTGTCCGCTTTCTGTATCTTTCTGCTCTTTCGCTTTTTCTTCTTTAGCCTTTGCTTTTCTTTCTTGCATCTTACCTATGCCTTCAATCATTTTTCCTTCCATTGCTGACATATAACAAGCAAGGAATGTAGCAAATACTGCTATTAACAAAAATACCATTAACATTTCTCTTGCTATTAAAATCGGATACATTTTAGGGAACAACTCATTTTCTATTTTAAGCTGATTAATTGCATCTAAATTGTTAAATTGGCTTTGTTTAGCTACCATTGCACCAGCTCCAAGTTTATCCCCAGCGAGGAAAGATGCGTTTGGTATAAGTGTTGACCCTACTAAAGCTCCTCTTAAACCACCTTCTTCCAATGCAGAGTCTCTCTGTGCATATAATTTTTGTTCTGCTTTTTCAAAATCAGAACCATCTTTATCAACATAATATTCATACAATGGCTTCAATACTGGTGAACGATATGAATAAATACCACCTAATAATTTCTCAATTGTTTTTTCAACATTTAAGAATTTTCCATTTTTCATTTCTTCTAAGTTATAGAACTCTATTGGTAACTTACCTTTTACTAATCCAACAACTGTATTTATAAGACTTGGGTCAACTCCTGTTATCTTTATTACATTTGCTATTAAACCATTAACTATTTCACCCAACTGTTTAACGGTCATTGTCTCATCAAGGAATATATCTGTCGCCCACTTCCCAGAAGCATCTTCCATTACAAGGTGCAACTGTGGAAATTCATTACCTGGATTGTTTGGATTGATTTCTTTTTTGATTGTAATCTTTACTTCCATCAAATCCAATTTCTCAAATATTGGTTTTACTTTTTCCTTTAAATTAAATCCAAATAATGTTGGTAAATGATCGAGCAAATCTCCAAATTTTATTCCCTCATTGAGCAATCTTTTAATTTCTGATATGTTGCCTGTTTTCAACAAGTCTTCCAACTGCCCCAATGCTTTTAACTGAGCAATGCTTGAAGTTAATGTTCCAACAATCTTATCAAGCTTTTCGTTAGTTAATCCAAATTTTTCTTTATTGTGTATTGTTTCTCTTTCATATACATCAAGCATTCCTTTAGCGATATAATCTGCCTTTCTTCTCTCTTCTGCAAGAGTCAGCATGTCTTCATAGTTTACCGTATGGCTACTCTTCTCAAGCTCTGCAACAGCATAATAATAGTCATATAATACATTTAATGCTGTTTCTACACTGTACACATATCCATCGCCTAATTCTCCATTTGTATTGTATAGTGCATATCCATATTTGCCATTCTTCCATTGTGGAACATATGACTTTCTAAAATATCTATATTGGTCTCCGTCTTGTATGATGGTTACATCTTTTTCAATAAATGTTTTTTTCTCCCATTCACTTCCGTTATATACTTCTGCATCAAATTTAAGATATCCTGTATTTTCAACCAGCTTGCCTTTTTTATATTTTGCACCAGTTGGCTTCACTCTAATTAATTCATCATCACGTTTGTTTTCACCTATTGCTGGCTCAAGTTTCCCATTCTTATCATAGTCAATTCCAAAATCGAAATATGTTAATGGCTGATTTGCAAATGAACCTGTTGTATTACCATAAAACTCAACATTTCTTTGTATGTGATATGTTCTTAAAAAAGTTTCTATTTTATTTGCAAATTGACTTGAATATGTGTTGTATCCACCCGTCCTTGGTCTTGTATAGCCGAGCATCTTTTCATAATTCTGAATATTTACACCTTTAGGGGCACTTTCTTGTATCTTTGTTATTTTACTTCTATATGCACCATCAATAGATACAAGAGGAATCAACATAACAACAAGAGTAACTGCTGTCATTGAAAGCATTTTTATTCTTACATTTTTTACCGTTATGGCTATTGCAATATGAGAACTCACAATTATTACAAAAAGTCCCAATGCTATCCATATTGGATAATAATATGCTTTCCCCAATACTGGAAGTTTACCCATCTTAGGCACTTGTGTTGTGAATGCATTAACTCCAACTACATCTTTAGCAGCAAGAACAATGACCGCTAGAAAAAAAAGCGGAACTCCTAAAAAATATATTAAATATTTAATAAGCTTGATAATCTCAATCTTCCTATCACTCATGAAACGCCCCCCAGCTATGAAGTTGCCTAAATACGACAACCAAAAATTTCCTTTCAAAGTGTATATATAAATATATTACAATAACCACCCTGAATGTGTAAATATCAAATTTTCTTAAAAAGTTTTATAAAATCTGTTGACATCTATACTCATGGTGCTATTATGTGTTTAGCAATTGCGTGCGTTGAGTGCTAACACTCAATGAAATAGATTGCTAAAAATAAAACTTAGGAGGTACGATATGTACAATTTTTTACAACCATTTGATTTTGGAAGAAATTTCTTCGGGGACTTTGACAGTGACATGTCAAATAGAGATAGGATGCTAGAGGAAGAAAAAGCCTATACTATAACCATAACAATCCCTGGCTTTAACAAGGATGAAATAGAATTATATGTTGAAGATGGCGTTTTAAAGCTTAATGCTGAAAATAAAGATCGCAAATACACTAGGTCTTATGCTTTACCAGACATCTCAGATGAAGAGATCTCTGCAAAACTTGAAAACGGCATTCTAATCGTGTCGATCCCAAAAAGAGAACCTGTCAAAAAACTAATTAAAATTGACTAATCTGAAAAACCGATGATTTGATTAAAAAAATACACCGTCGTAATGGCGGTGTATTTTTTTACCTATTTATTTATTGATTTGAACTGTTATATGCCTTATTTATCTGATTCCACAAAGCATATCTTTTAAAGTAATTTACAATTGTCCAAATGTATAGAGTAAATACTCCAAAGAAAACTGATAAAATCCAAGATGTTGCTGTGAGTTTTGGCTTTTCTCCATTCCTTCTTGATTTTTCTTCAAGACGCTTTATCATCTTATATTTATATATAAGCCAATATAGCCAACCAAAACCGACTAAGTCCAGCAACAAACTTATGAGAAAAGCTGTTAGTGGATTCTTTGTTTCTTTGCCATCATCAGCACACGTAATGTTGATTTCTTTTGCAAGCTGAAATGCCTGAACAATGTTATAAATCCCTAATGTCAAAATGCTGAACAAAAAGGATAAGGCACCAGATCTGCGTTCTTTTAATGATATTTTTTTATCCATTTTTACCTCCGTTGATGTTTTAATGATACCCCCCCCCATTTTTCGATGTCAATATGATATTGCAAATTTTTTTATTTTTTTGGATTTCTTCTTATTTAAGAATTTTGCTTAATATTGCTCTAGGCATACTGCCAATTATAGTTTCTCTGAGAGTCAATTTTATATAAATAGAAGATAAAATCTGCATGCCCAGCAGCATCTGGCATCTTTTCTGCAACAAGTTTTGTAAGCTTATCTTTACCAGCAACTTGTGATAAATTAACAAACATTTTTCTCATATTTGCTAATTCTCCAGAGTCTTCATTTAAATACGAATAATTTTCTCCGCCACCAAAAAATGCAATGCCTCCGTGTATAAATTGCTTTTGTTTGATTTTATAAATAATATCGTTATATTTTTCTCTTTCGATTACAGCTTTAATCATTCCTTGAAAATCAAGTCTAAGAAAACCTAATCCGCCACTCAATGAACCACTTATCTCAATTAAGGATGATGCATCTAATGTGCTTAAATCTACCCAATTGTATATTTTGAGGTCACCTTTAATGTTCAGCTCCGCAGCATATGATGTCGCTGCTATATTTCGCCAAGATTTATCTGGTATGGCACCAAAATCATCGTCATCATTCCATAAGAGTTTTCCTGCAAAGTGAGCATCCATACCAATGGCAAACAGGCCAGATCCTCTCAATTCATTATTTTCTAGGGTAACTTCGGTAACTACATAATGTTTTTTAAAATAATCGTCAATTGAGTTTTTATCACGATATAGATAGTCTGTTCCGTTATTTTTTTTGAATCTATATGTTTTAGGTAACAAATTTCCTTTTGCTGATTTTTCTGTGCTGTCCGTCGCCCTTACTGCTCTATTGGAGCCTATTTTAATTAAAAATTCTCTTGCATTTGATATTACACTATTTATTATCCCTACTTTTATTTTTTCTTTTTCAACATCAACTGATGACATTTCTGATTCTTCAACAACTGAATTAAATTCGGGATCTTGATTCAAGTCTCTACCAAATATTCTTATACATGTTCTACCATTAGATACCCTGCTATTTAGGACATTAACATTATCACCCATAATTTCAAGCACTGTGCCTTTATTTTCGAGTTCTTTCTGACTAAACTTGTTGTTTTGTATCAAACTCTCATCTTTACACGCTTTCAACACTACATTTCTTAATTCAATGTTATCTTTGCGAACTAGGAAACATATATTATCTTGACCTCTTAACGATACTTTAAATAATCCATTCTTGACAGCCACAAAAGAAGGTGCTTCCCCAAACTTCGTCATTTTTCCTGTTGTTATTTTGTCTGCATTAATTTGGAATCCATTCCCATAAACACTGTTTGTAAATTCAAGTAAATATTGTATTTTAGGTCTAGATTCATGTATGTTTTTGTAATACTTCCAATCATAAGTTGTATACATATAATTGTTTAAATATTCCTCACCCTGAATGAATATGTCTTTCTGTATAGCAACCTTTTTATTTTTAGATTGTGCATGTGCTAATTCTTTTTCGTTATTGATATTTATTCCATGTGAAACATTTATTCTATATTCAGAACTTTCTACAAAAAAGAACTTTGTGTATTTCCAGTATGCTTTTAATATAAGCTCCTTTACTTCCTCATCTGCCGCTATTTTTGTTATGACATTTTTTTCGTTATTAAAGTTGCCCGTCTTATTTTGATATTCGATTTCTTTGCTGTCACATTCATCATATTTATTATCTAATGTTACGATTTCTGCTTTATGGCTAAAATCTACTTCTTCCATTTGTGTGTTATAAACCTTATCCATATAAGTGCGAGTCTTTTCTTTGCCATAACTCATCGACTCGGTTTTGTAATATAGTGTACTGATATTTTCTATTGGTTTTATGATTGCTTCTGTTGTTTTTTCAATCCCATTGATCTTGTATCTTGCCACTATCTTCTTTTCTTTATCTCCCAAAGTAACATCGATAGTTTCTCCTTTTATCCACTCGCTATCAATATTGAATTCAACATCTGAAATCTCTGCATTACTGTGGAGATAATATTTCATCGTTGTTTCTTTCTTGTGATATATAACATCTCCGTTCTGTACTCCTGTTGCTATTGTTGCTTCCGCAATAATATCTTTATATTTATATTTGTTCTTTTTAACTTTTAGTTCTGTTGTTGAATCTGGTTCTACGATATGTTGAGTATTGCTTATCGATTCAATAATTTTCCCATTCTCTATTTCTGCCCCTGTTGCATTTTCAACATATACTTCCTTTGTCTTTCCTTCAATTCTTCTAACTGCTCCACTATTACTAAGTCCAGTAACAACGCACTCTCCAGATTCATTAACTACTTCTACATCCATAGTTTGTGTTTTGTTCCCTACCCTTGCTGTAACCTTTGTTGTTCCTGAAAAATGTGTATATGCTTCCCCACTGTACTTATCAATTTCTAACACATTAGGATTCGTTGATTCCCATATTGTTGCGAGATGATTAAATGCTGCTGGAGCTATCCTGGTTATAAACTGATACGGTTTGTTCCTCAGATTGATTTTGAACTTTGTATTTTCTACTGGACTAATTTCATTTTCTTCTGGTGTAAAATTCTTATTATCGTATGTATCATACAATCTCTGTTCGATTTTAAATGTTTTAGACTGTATTACTCTCATTATCATTGAAGCTGTATATCCCCCTTCCTTTGTCATACAGCTAATTTTAACTTTTCCTGTTCCTCTAAACTCAATACTATATCCACCCTGCATCTTTTTAACGGTCGCTTCAACCTTGTTTTTAGGATCAAGATTTTCTATCTCGACATCTATATTTTTATTCTTTGCATTCGCTGGAATAACATTAACAAACATTTTAAATTCTTTCTGTTGGTCTGTATCAAATATCCTGTTTTCTTTAAGATCTTTATTTTTCCCCTCAGTATTATGTAAGGCAATTCCTCTGACTGGAATCTGAACTGTATTGCCAATTGCTTTTGAAACTCCAAATAATAAAAGGATTAATAATATTGGGATTATAAAAATAAAAGCTATTATCTTATTCCGCATATTTTCCCTTTTCCATCTTTGCTACATTCTTCTCTATATTTATGTCGATCTTCTTTAAGCTAACAAAGAAATATGTCACTACTGCAAGTGCAACTATTAGAGTTACTAAAAAAATAAAAATATAACTAAATGCATCTCCTGTTTTCTTTCCCTTAATATATGTATAAAAAGCATTTACCGCTATTGGTACAACTGCGGTAACGATTCCCAATATTGACCAAATTAATGCAGTCTTTATTTCTGAGCTTGTCATGTTTTCGCCAACAATCTTTTGTGGTCTATCAAAATCCATTTTGATTGCCGCTATTATTTGGCTTTCTGCAAGTACCTCGCAGACCAGCAATACGAATATTCCCTGTTGCCAGCTTAGTAGCTTTGTGCTTATTAAAATAATATCCGTGAGTAGAACTGATATTGCGGATATAATTGTGCAGAACGCTGTTTTTGCCAGTACGATATCTCTATTGCGACATGGTATAGTTCTCATAAACTGCCATATATCATAATCCCTAGAAAAGGCTGTACCAGCAAATGAATTTACTAAAGCAAGAAATAGTATTATGCTTCCAACCGCAAGTGCAATACTTGCATCAAAAAACAACAAACTCATAAGTGTATCTTTCAACATTTTAAAAATCATGTACACAAACAATGGCAACAAAACAAGAACTCCAAAATATGACTTTGCATATGCATTGTTCCTCAAAACTGTCAGTGCCTCTTTTTTTAATAAAGATGCAATTACATTTTTTTCTTTTGCTATTTTTAAAACATCTTCATGGTCTATATTTTTTTGTACTCTCAAATTGATCGCTATATCATACAACAAATAAGTCGTCCCTATACTAGATACTCCACAAAGTATAATGGCTACAACAATGTATAAGTAGTCAAAGCGTATAACCCCTCCAAATGAAACTGATGCCAACATACTTGCAGGTACAAGCCTTTTTGCGGTATAAAGTATTTTTGCGACATTATCTTGATCTAAAAACAAATGCTGTATTTCACCAGTTATTAGTAAAGTTTTTAATTTATCCAATACTAATCCGTAGAAGTAAAAAACTACTCCCATGGTTACAATTGCCACAATTAACATTAACAAATATTTTTGTCCCAAATATTTCTTTAATATAAACAGTGGTGCTGAGATAAGAGATGAAATGAACACTGTCATCAAAGGCATAACTAAAATTGATAATATTGTTCCTCCCACAAGCGATACCAATCCAGGCTGTTTTCCATATACTATTCCAAGGACTATGCTTTGTGGAATTATAAATAAAGCCAATTTTAGAAACTGCCTAATATATAAAATTATCAATTCTGCAACAATGTATTCTAATTTCGATATTGGCAATGAGCGTATTTTCTCAATATCGTTGTTTCTGAAGAGTCTAACGTAAAGATACTTTGAACACGTGTATACTTCTATTACAAAAACTGTGATAAACAAAAATGACTGCAACTCAAATAAACGATGTCTTTCGGTAGTCCCTTGTAAATAGACTTGTGAATATGATTTTGCAAACACATATATTGCTAGGTTTAAAACAATACCAATTGTGATATAAATTAACCATTTAAATATGCTACTAAATATTTCGCTTTTATCTTGATATTTAAGGTTACTTTTATTCCTTAAAAATTGTTTTTTCAATAGGGCAAAGAGTTTCATTGCTTAAGCATCTGCTCCAATTCTTCCGCCTTGATTGTTCTTCCTTTATTATCAAGAATCGTCTGAATTTTATTTTCTTTTAAAACAATAACTTTATCCGCAATCTCAGCAACCAAATCCATACTGTGCGACGAAAAAAACACCAGTGCTGTTTTTGATTCTTCCACCATTGTATCTACAAGTATTTTTGTCGACTCAACATCTAGTCCCACTGTCGGTTCATCAAGCACCCATAATTTCGGCATATGTATCAATGCCCCCATTATGCATAGTTTTTGTTTCATCCCATGAGAATATGTAGTTGCTATTTTGTTTAAATGCCCGCTTAAGTTAAATCTTTTACTCAGCTCAGATATTCTGTATTGTCTTTCTTCTTTCGGCACTTTATATATATCTGCAAGAAACTCTAAATATTCAAGTCCCGTCATATTTTGAAATATGTCATGAGTATCATTTATATATGCTAGTTGCTGTTTTGCCTTTATCGGATGTTTGGAAATATCTTCTCCATAAATTTCAATGCTTCCACTTGAAACAGAATATATCCCAACAATACACTTTATTAGTGTCGTCTTTCCAGCTCCATTTGATCCTATCAGCGCCACTACCTGCCCAGATTCCAACTCAAGGTTGATATCCTTCAGTGTTTCGTTTTTATGTCCGACATGTTTTTTAGATAAATTTTTTATTCTTAGTGCTATACCTTTCGGGTCAGCTGATGGCATGCAAGTTTCTTCCATGATTTCCTTAGCTGTTGTATCCATTCGGATTTTTCTTTTGCCAGTTCCAACTATCCCTACACATTTCATCTAAACCATACTTGCATTCAAATCCAATTTCTTTTTTTGCCTTGCTTGCATCTGCATAGCATTCCGCTATATCACCTGGTCTTCTTTCGACTATCTTATATGGAATCGTTACCCCTGAAGCTTTTTCAAATGCCTTTACCATTTCTAACACACTATATCCGTTACCAGTCCCCAAATTGTATATATATAGTCCTGTATCTTTTTCTATTTTCTTAATTGCACATACATGACCACTTGCCAAGTCAACTACATGTATATAGTCTCTAACTCCAGTTCCATCCTTTGTTGGATAATCCCCGCCAAAAACACTTAACTGCTTTAATTTCCCTATTCCCACTTGCGTAATGTATGGCATAAGATTGTTTGGAATCCCATTTGGGTCTTCTCCAATTAATCCGCTCTTATGAGCTCCTATAGGATTGAAATATCTTAATAGGACAATATTAAATCTTTCGTCAGCTTTTCTTAAATCCATAAGTATTCTTTCAATCATTAACTTTGTTGTACCGTATGGATTTGTCGTTCCTCCCGTTTTTGCTTCCTCGTCAATCGGAACTTTTTCTGGACTACCATACACTGTTGCAGATGATGAGAAGATAAAATTGAAACATCCACTTTCTCTCATTGCTTCTATCAACATCAGCGTGCTAATTAAGTTGTTGTCATAATATTCAATTGGTTTAATGCAAGACTCCCCTACTGCTTTCAATCCTGCAAAATGAATAACTCCGAAAATATTATTTTCTTTAAATATTTTCATCATTGCTGCTTTATCACGAACATCTTCTTTGTAAAATGTAATTTTCTTTCCTGCTATTTTTTCTATCCTGTCCTTAACAAGTTCCTTGCTATTAACAAGGTTGTCTACTACTACTACTTCATAGCCATTTTCTAACAGTCCAATAACTGTATGTGAACCTATATATCCGAGTCCGCCAGTGACAAGTATTTTTGACATCTCTTCCTCCTATTATTTAACTTTATTTTTTATCTTTTTCGCCGTATGTCTTTTCAAGATAATTATACATCTCTTCCATAATTGAATCAGCCAATGCTGGAGTTTTGCATTCAACCATAAGTCTAATCTTTGGTTCCGTTCCACTCTGCCTTACGACAACTCTTCCTTTCCCTTTCATTCTATCTTCAACATCAAGAACCATCTGTCTAAATGTTTCATCTTTCATGATCTGATCCTTGTTTTCTGTTATGAATGCTTTTTGTATCTGATAATATGGTTTGACTGTATACAATGAACTTAATTTACTTCCACTTTCTTGCAAAATCTTTGATAAGAACAATGCAACGAACAGTGCATCTCCCGTTGGCAAATATTGATTCATTATTATATGCCCCGACTGCTCTCCACCAAGGACAATTCCTTCTTCTGCCATGGTTAAAGAGACTATATGATCTCCAACATCTGAACGAACAACCAATATGCCTTTTTTCTTTAGAGCTTCCTCAACCCCTAGATTTGTATATATTGTGTATACTACTTTATTTTTATTTAATTCTTCCTTCTTCTTTAAGTACTGTGCAAGTATATAAATAATACCGTCTCCGTTAATTATTTCCCCCTTTTCATTGATCGCAATTATTCTATCTGCATCTCCATCAAAACTAAATCCCAAGTCAGCTTGTTCTTCAATTACTTTCTTTGCACATGTCTCAGGATATAAAGCTCCAGTTCCATTGTTTATGATTTTTCCATCACCAATGTCATTTATGGAAATTACATTATGACCAAGTGCTTCAAAAACTCCCTTCGCATATTTAGAAACTGCTCCGTTTGCACAGTCTATAACTATTTTTAACTTTTTCCCTTTTGCTGGCTTACATGAACTCTGAAGATGTTCAAGATATTTGCTAAACAAATCTTTTTCTTCAACACACTGTCCTTTCATTTCTCTAAAGATTGGTTTATTTCTTTCTATATGGTTTTCAATTTCATTTTCATCTATGTCTTGCAGTTTTTCACCTTTATTATTGAAAACCTTAATTCCGTTATATTCTGATGGGTTGTGTGATGCACTAATTACAACACCATAATTCGCTCCCTTTATTATTGTTGAATAGGCAACTGCTGGGGTTGCTACAATACCCATATCTATTGCTGTTGCCCCGCTATCAATAATTCCTCTAACAAGAGCATCCTTTATCGCCTCACCACTTTCTCTAGTATCTCTTCCAACAATGATTTTTCCAAAGTCGGATGAATATCCTAAGTAGTTTCCACACATATATGCTATTTCGTCTGTAATCTCTTTTTGATACTTCCCTCTAATTCCATCAGTACCAAAATGTCTCTTCTTAAATACATTCTTATGATATTTGCTTCTGTTTTCCTTTATTTCCTCTCTTGTTCTTCCGATACACATACTGTTTGCTGGTAGATCTTTTGTTACTGTAGTGCCAGCAGCAATAAATGCATTATTCTCAAGGATTACTGGTGCTATTACATTAGAGTTACTTCCTATGAATACGCTGTCACCAACTTTTGATCTATGTTTGTTTGTACCGTCATAATTAACAAAGATTGTGCCACATCCGATGTTACACTGATTTCCTATGTCGGCATCTCCTATATATGCAAGGTGAGCCATCTTTGTTTGCTTGCCTATAACTGAATTTTTTATTTCTACAAAGTTACCAATACGACAAGATGCCCCAACATTTGTGTTTGTGTGTATATTTGCAAACGGACCGACTGTTGTCTCTTGTCCTATTTCACTATCTCGCACATTGCTTTTCTCAAGTGTTGCTCCTGAATGTATTATTGAATTAACTACAGTGTTTCCTTCTCTTAGTTTACAGTTTGCTCCAATTTGAGTTTTTCCCTTCAAAACATTGTTTGGATAAATATATGCCCCTTCTTGAATTTGTACCGAGTCATCAATATATATTCCAACAATGGATTCAAAAATTACTCCGTTCTTTATATGCTTTTTAATAATGGCGATTCTTATCTGATCAAAGGCTTTTTCTCTTGCTATTAGGTCGCTGCAGTCGATTTTATTTTCTTTGCAATATTGCTCAAAATCAATTCCTAAATACTCTTTTAACATCAATTTTTCCATGTCAATAATTATATTATACTTTTGTTTTTGTGTGAATGTATGTGTCAAATTTCCAATGCAGTTAACATTATTTTTTAAATTTTTTGCTTAATTTCCAATATTTATGCCTTTCATGTATCCATTTTTTAAAATTTTTCAATCACTTTATTTGCATCCTTAATATGTGTGTCTATGTTGTCCGTATAGACAAAAAAGCTCGTATAATACTCTTTTCATTTCCGCCGGCGAATGGTGTAACCATATTTTAAATTATGAGAACGCTTAGCTTTTATGTTCCCCTGGATCCTGCAGAAATTATTCATCTACTACCCATCTTTTCCCTTTTCTGCCTCTACAAATAAAATTGCAAGAACACGTGATTTTTAACTTCAAAATCGCAACTTGCATATGTCTGCATAAATATGCCTCCGATGATAATTTGAGTGATATGTATGCGAAAATAGATCTCACAAAATGCTAATCTAGCTAGGACAATTGAGCGATGTCTGCTTATTTGTTTTTGAAACTTCACTAACACATGGATTCTTTGCTAATTGTTGTAAATAGGTTGTCTAATCCAGTAAATTTGCTTTTATGATTCGATGATTGTGTGAATAGAGGGCTTCCAAGACCTTATCCCAATAACTGATTACTTCTAACAAACCTTTTGCTGTTAATAGGTTGCTGTTTGCTTGAAACTATTATTTGTATATACCTTTCTTTCATTAGATCTATAATTGGTGTGTTTGAGGTAGCCTTCTGTATTTTTATTTATGCTAAATATATTTTACATTCTTCCAACAAAATATCTTTTTGTTCTAGTTTTGGTTCAAGATTTTTAATTTCTGCAATTCCAGTAAGAACCATAACCAATGTCACAAATGGATATGGCAAAAATGTTCCGCAATCAATCAAAGAATACAATTCATATCCTAACAACCCTAAAAACATAAATATTTTAAACATGTCATTTTTCATGCCTTTACAAATTATTTTATATCTAACAAAGTATTCATAACCCATTGCAATTATTCCAACAATTCCCATGCCTCCTATAATTTGGAAAAATGTGGAGTGATACCAATATAGGGTGCCATTGTTATATGACAATGCTCCATTTTTTAACAAATAGACCATTCCGCCGCCCGTTAGAATATTGTTTTTAAAATGTCTTATTGCGTCTGAATATATTTTATCTCTACCTGTTCCTCCCTGCAATTTCGCCATTTCCAACGCTCCAACAATTTGATTGAAGAATATGGCACAGAATGTCCCTACCAAAAGCAATATAATAACTGCTGGTTTGAGTTCCCTCCATCTATCTTTGCTTCGAACTAACAAGACTGAGCTTATAAAAAACGCCGTTACCAAACCAAATAATATTCCGCCTCTGGAGAATGTTAAAAATATTCCTAAGAAACTCATATAGCCCATTATGTTGTACTTATAACCTCTTTTCTTAAGCTTATGGCTCAAATAGAATCCAAAAGGGAAACATATTAACAATAGTGTTGCCACATTGTTGGGATTAGCCCACCCTAAGTCAACATCTGGCTCCTCTGGTGAATCATAGTTCAAAATCTTAAAAATTTTTCCTCTTCCGTGTACGGTTGTGTTGCCAAACAACAGTAAAACAGCAAGCTGTATTGTTATCAAAACACCGAAATATACCAACACCTTCGATATAAAAATTTCTATAGAAACATACTTGTTTGGCTTGCAGTATCCAATAAAAAAATAAAAAAGCAGTGGTAATACAATCCATGGGATATATTGTGCTAATGCTTCTTTCCCACCTGCACTAAACCATGATGCTTTATCTGAGGACCCTAATCCACCTAAAAAAATTGCGACTCCACATAGCAAGTGCGGAATATACATCTTTCTTACCCTAAAAATAGGTCTATATATAATTATGTGTATTAATACAAATAATAAAAAAATTCCTATTGGTATAAATTGAAAAAGGTATCTTTCTATGTTTGCTGTAGCAAATATTGCTGATGATATAAAAAAGAAAGGCATTGTGGGTGTTAAATCATCAAGAATTAAAACCGCAATTCCACCTAAAATTGCAAGAGTAGTTAAGGCTATTGCTGGAATATCCAAATACCAACTTAAAAATACTGTTATGCAGAAAATTACCAAATAAGAATCACTGTAAAAGAAACTCTTAAGTTTATCAGGTGCCTTTGCTAGGTTAGCTCTTGCCCGCTCCATAGGAGACATTATTGTAGTTGCTTCCATAAAGCCCTCAGCCCTATACTTGTTTTTTTATTTCTTTTTATTCTTGTCCTTCGTGTCTTCAGCAATTGAAACTTTTTCAGGCTTGTTATCTGATTTGCTCATATCTGCACAATATAAATAGTCGCTGTCTTTGGAGTTGTAATAATAAATTATATTCCCAAAAATTACAGATTTTACATCGTTAAATCTAAGATTCAAACCTTTTAGTATTTGCCGCTCTGTTGCGAATGTTCCTTCATCTTCTTTTGATCGATCATATGATAGTGCTGTTAAATCAGCGTTTGAATCTTGTCTAAAGTAGTACAGATTTGTTTTATCTTCTTTTACGACTTTAATCTTTTTATCTACGAAGACCTCTGCTTTGTTGTCATGATACCAATATGTTTTGTTGCGTTCATATACCAAAGCTCCCTTTTCGTGTCCGAGGTAGTATACGTTTAAAGGTTCAACTTCAGATGTAAAGATTTGTTTTTCATTCTTTATATCTAGCCCACCATTTGGTAACAAAATATTGCTACACATCATGGTTGTGGTTTTTTGGGTTGCGTTTTGGTAAGATTTTTTGTACATAATCGTGTCTCTTCCTTCTTCGTTCTTCCAGTACATTAATCTAAATCCAAAAAGTTTATCTTTGTGCTTTTCTTTTTCTTTCTTTTCTTCTTCTGAAAGATATGCATCTTTTGGTACTACGACTTTATGATCAGTACCCTTATATGTAATTGACTCAATTGCGTTCGCATGATCTTTATCAGTAGAACGACGAACCATATAGTATATATAGTCGCTATTGTCATTCCATAAATGATCTACAACATCAGACTCTAGCTCTTTAGTCCTCTTTTTAACTGAAGCCTTTATCTGCATTACATTTCCTTTTTTAGGAAGTGCAGTTAAATCAACTGAGTACATTTTTTTCTTAGATACAAATACGAGATGTGTCTTTTTTACTATAAACTCTGCCTTTCTATCATCTGCAGTATAAATTTTTTGTAATGCACTACCATCCAGTTTCACTCTCCAAAAATCTAAATCTGTTTTGGATTGTGTCCCATTGCCATCTCTATCTCTATTTGGTGAAGCAAAATATAGCCAATCATCTTGAATATACATTCCGTTCTTTGAGTTACCACTCCATACAATAGTTGATACCAACTGTTTCTGTGTTCCCTTTATAAGCATCCCATTTTTATCAACCTCTGCTCTATACAATCCGCCTTTAACAACCTTACCCCATGTTCCTGAATCAAGCTTGTCTGTAAATCCATTCGCAAAATAAATGTATTTCCCTTTACGTACAACCTGAGTACCATTTCCCTCAACTGGTGCACCTGAATCAATACCTGAAACTTTATTTGCCTTATAATTCGTACATGCGGTAAATGTTAAAATAGATAATGCAATAACTGCAATTAATAAAAAAATACTTAAAATTCTATTTCTTTTATAAGTCATATCTTATTCCTTTACTTCTCTCAATTTAATATGAACATCCCTCAACTGCTTTTCTGTAACTGTTGAAGGTGCTCCCATTAAAACATCCCTTGCATTTTTATCCATCGGGAATGTAATAATCTCTCTAATATTTTGTTCTCCTTTTAATAACATAACTATTCTATCAACACCAGGAGCTATCCCCGCATGTGGCGGTGCCCCAAATTTAAATGCATTATACAGTGCTGAAAACTTTTCTTCTATAACTGATTTGTCGTATCCTGCAATCTCGAATGCTTTTTCCATTAAAATCGGATCATGATTTCTAACTGCCCCGCTACTTAATTCCACTCCATTAACAACACTGTCATACTGATATGCAAGTATGTCCAGTGGCTTCTTTGTCTGAAGTGCTTCAAGTCCACCTTGAGGCATCGAAAATGGATTATGTGAAAAATCTATTTCTCCTTCTTCATTAAGTTCATACATTGGAAAATCTACAACCCAACAAAATCTAAATGCATTTTTTTCTATCAAATCACATCCTATCCCAAGTTGTTGTCTTACAAATCCAGCCTGTTTTTCAATTCCTTCCGTTTCTGCCAAAATGGCCACAAATGAATTTGCTTGTATCTTTAATTTTTTAATTAATTCATCCCCAACATTTTCAATGAATTTTGCTATACCGCCTTGTATATGATTGTCTTTATCTGTTTTAAAATAATAAAGCGATGTAGCTCCATTTTCTTTTGCTTTTTCAGCGAGCTCATCTATAAACTTTCTTGTCTGTTTAAAATCTTGAACAACAATAGCTTTTATTTTTTTCTTTTCAAAAAACTGTGCTGTTCCTTTTAATTCTTTTGTAACATCTTTAATTATCAAAGGATTTCGCAAATCAGGTTTATCGCTACCATAATTTTTCATTGCATCTTTATATGTAATTCTTCTAAATGGTGGTTTATCTACTTCCCAATCTGAGAATGTACTGAAAACTTCGCTAAGAACTTCTTCCATAACTGAAAATACATCTTCTTGTGATGCAAAGCACATTTCAGTATCAAGCTGATAGAATTCTCCAGGACTTCTGTCCGCCCTTGCGTCTTCATCTCTAAAGCAAGGTGCTATCTGAAAATATCTATCAAATCCAGATGCCATCAATAACTGTTTATACTGCTGAGGTGCTTGTGGTAACGCATAGAACTTCCCTGGATGCAGTCTTGAAGGTACTATAAAGTCTCTTGCTCCTTCTGGTGATGAACTTGTTAATATTGGTGTCGTGATTTCTAAGAAGCCCTTCTGTGTCATTTTGTTTCTAAGCCAACTCACTACCCTTGACCTAAACTCTATTTTTTCTCTAACGTCCGGATTTCTTAAATCTAAATATCTGTATTTTAATCTTGTATCTTCTCTTGATTGCGTAGATGTAGCAACCTCAAATGGAAGATTTTCATAACATTTACCAAGTAAATTAATTGTAGTAGGTTCAACCTCAATCATGCCTGTTGGCATCTCTTTGTTTGGAGAACTTCTTTTTACAACTTTACCCTCAACTGAAATTGTTGATTCTCTTGGGATTTCTCTTATTTGTTGTTGCAACTTTTCATCCGCAACAACAACCTGTGTGTATCCATAAAAATCACGCATCACAAAAAAAACAACAGAGCCCAAGTCTCTAATGCTACTTAACCATCCAGACAGTTTAACTTCTTGTCCTATGTTTCTTTCTCTTAATTCACCGCATGTATGTGTTCTTGACTGCATATACAAACCATCACAATAACTGTATATTGTGTGCCTTACACTCCTCTCTCATTTCATCTGGCCATATAGAAGCTTGGACTTCCCCAATATGAGCTTTCTCTAATATTAGCATACAAAGTCTTGATTGCCCAATTCCTCCACCTATTGTGAGAGGCAATTTATCTTCAACAATATCTTTATGATATTTGTTTTTCAGCCGTTCTTCCTTATCTGCAAGCTTCAGTTGTTCTAATAAACTATCCTTATTAACTCTTATTCCCATTGATGAAAGTTCTAAACTCTCACCGAGTATTTTGTTATAGAAAAGTAAATCACCATTTAATTTCCAATCATCATAATCTGGAGATCTGCTATCATGTGGCTTTCCATTCGTCAAATTTCCACCAATGTGCATTAAGAAAACTGTTCCGAATTTTTTTGTTAGCTCATTTTCTCTCTGCTTTTCTGTTAAGTCGGGATACATCTGCAGTGCCTCTTCTGAACTTATAAACTTAATTTCACTATTGATTTCAGTTTTGATAATTGGATATTTCTTCTTTGTTTCATTTAGCGTTTCAACTATAGTCTGTACAATTCTTCTAACTATCATTTTTAAAAAGTCTTCTGATCTTTGTTTGTCACTGATGACCATTTCCCAATCCCATTGATCAACATACACACTATGAATGTTGTCACATGAATCATCTCTTCGAATGGCATTCATGTCAGTATATATTCCCTCGCCCTGTCCAAAGTTATATTCTCTTAATGCGATTCTTTTCCATTTAGCTAACGAATGTACTATCTCTACTGTCTTATTTTGTTCTTTTAAATCAAAAGTAACTGGTCTCTCAACGCCGCTGAGGTTATCATTAATTCCAGTTTTACTCTCCACCATCATTGGTGCTGAAACTCTTTCAAAAGCAAAATTTTTAATAAAGTTTTTTTGGAATGTGTCTTTAACAAACTTAATTGCTTTTTGTGTTTCCCTTAGATCTAATGCAGATCTGTATCCTTCTGGTATTTTTAATGAATACATTTAAAAAACTCCTAACAAGACAAATCTCCTGGTGTTCTTGGATATAACTGAACATCTCGTATATTTGTTATTCCAGTGAGATACATCATTATTCTTTCAAGTCCCAGTCCAAATCCACTGTGTGGAACTGTCCCATATTTTCTGAGGTCAAGATATCCAATGTAATCATCTTCATTCATACCCCGTTCTATAATTGCATTTCTCAACTTTTCATAATTTTCTTCTCTTTCACTGCAACCTATAATTTCTCCTATGCCTGGCACAAGCAAATCTGTCGCAGCAACTGTCTTCCCATCATCATTTTGTTTCATGTAAAACGATTTTATCTTTTTAGGATAGTTGATGATAAAAACTGGCTTGTTATATACTTTCTCGGTTATATATTTTTCATGTTCCGTTTGTAAGTCCAATCCCCATTCAACTTTATAATCAAATTTTTCTTTTGCTTTCTTTAAAATTTCTATAGCTTCCGTGTAATCCAAAATAACAAATTCACTATTTATAACATTCTCAAGTTTTTCTCTTAATCCTTTTTCAAATGCATTCTCAAAAAAGTTTATTTCATCACTACATTCATTTAACACTTCCTTGATTATGTATTTAATCATCTTTTCAGCAATTTTAATTATGTCTGGTAACTTCGCAAAAGCTACTTCTGGTTCTATCTGCCAAAACTCTGCTGCATGCCGTGGAGTGTTACTGTTTTCTGCTCTAAATGTTGGTCCAAATGTATATATTTTTCCCATTGCCATTGCTGCAACTTCACCTTCTAGCTGTCCGCTTACTGTTAACCCTGCTTTTCTTTTAAAGAAGTCTTTCTGTATATACTCGATCTCGTCTTTTGACGCTTTAGAAGAGTTAAAATCATGAATGGTTACCCTAAATATTTCTCCTGCTCCTTCACAATCAGATCCAGTTATTATAGGTGTATTGATGTATGTAAATCCGTGTTTTTGGAAAAATTCATGAATGGCAAAACTTAATTTACTTCTAACTCTTAGCATCGCATTAAATGTATTTGTTCTAACTCTCAAATGCGGGATTGTTCTTAAAAATTCCAAACTGTGGTATTTCTTTTGTAAAGGATAATCTGGAGTGACATCCCCAAGTAGTTCAATATCCGTCATGTTGATTTCAAAACCATTCTCATCGTTTAGGGCTGTTACAACTTCTCCAGTTACATGAATCGATGCTCCAACTCTTAAGCTTCGTATCTCTTTTTTACATTTGTCCTTATCAATAACCACTTGAATCGATTTCAAACAAGTTCCATCGTTAACTGCCAAGAACATCATATTTTTGCTGTCTCTAACCGTTCTTAGCCAACCTGCAACTTCTATCTTTTTACCAAGATACTTTTTCCCTTCTTTATGAATTAACGCTATGTCTATATTGTTCATTTTACCTCTTTGCCGCTTGCACCCCAGCAACACATAATAAGCCTTTTAATTATATAGTAAAATATATGGGCATGTCTTTGTTATGAATGTGCTTTGCCGAATTTTTTTGATATCAGTGCTGTATGTGCCTCGTCCTTTCTGAGTAACTACTAACCTAAAGAATCTTTTTACACAACTTTTCTTGTTTATTTTTAAATCTCCGTATCAATATTTCTAATCTTCACATAACCTATTTAGGTTTGACGCTACAAGCCATGAGATTCTTATTTCTGCAACCACCACATGCTGTAAAAGTTTTCTTTTACACGGTCTCTACAGCTATATGCCCCGTATGCACTGCGATATTGTTTGTGCTCAGGATACTGATACTTATCCGTTTTGTTGAACGATACTACCTTGCATATGCGAGACTTTGATTTTCGGGAACTTGGTCAAACTTGATGTAATTTTGAGTTTCGCATTCAACTACATATACTGCCATGAAACACATATATGGATACGCAATAAATATTGGGCAATCTATCAATCCTACAAACTCTATGCCCATCATTGCTAACATTATGAAAACCTTATATGGGTCTTTATTTATTTTTTTGAAAACTATTTTGTATTGCACTATATAAAAAATTGAATATGCCACAAGCCCCACAAGCCCCATCGCACCAATTATTTGAAAAAATGTCGAATGATACTGCCACATCTTTTCACGCCACCCGAAGAACTTTTTGAATGCAACACCTCTTCCTGTCCAAGGATTTCTTCGAAATTGTCTTAACGCATCATTGTAAAGTTTCTCTCGTCCATTCCCTTTTTGATTTATGGCTGCCATCACTAAATCATAGACTATGTCGTACCATATTAGACAACAAATAATTGTGACGGTTGCCAAAACTATAGCTGGTCTAATCTGAGACCATTTATTATTACTATGTTTAAGAATCGCAATTACTACTGCTGGGACTATTAAAACAGCCAGTAGGATCTCCGCTCGTGAAAATGCAAGAAATATACTAATAAATGTTATATATGAGCATAGTGTATAAAATCTAATTCCTTTTTTCTTGTTTAAATCAAGATAGAACCCTAGTGGGAATGACATGACCAGTATGTACGAAATTGCAGCATTATTACCAACGCCGTATGTTGGTTCTGGAACAGTTGTTACTCCTCCGTTGAGTAATTCTTCAAATAAGGAATACGAAAAATGATTAGCTGCATTACCAAAGAAGAATGTAAAGATTACCATGAATGACCCTATCATTCCATAGCCAACTACGAACTTCGCAATGTACCTTCTTTTATCTACATATTTGTTTGGTTTTGCATAAGAACTCCCTAAATAAAATGCCAATGGTGCAGCCACCAATGTAATGTATGTCGCCCACATCTCCATGTCCAACACATTTCTTCCAACTTCTTGTGGTACCTTATTGTCGAAATCTTCAAAAGCAATACTCAATAGCATTGCTACTTCAAGCAAAAGATATGGCACCACCATTTTACGAACTCTCAAAACTGGTTTGTATATTATGAAGTGCAAAATCAATGCTAAAAGATAAATTCCAAACATAACTCCTAAGTAAGGACCTGTTGGACGGCGAACATACTCCATTGCATCTTGCGAAACAAAATTTCCTACCAAATAAAACAAATGTGGTAGTTGTACTGTTATATCATCTACAACTAACAAAGTAATTGCTCCACACACCCCAAATGCGGTCAAACCAACTTCTGGTCTATCTGTCAGCCAACTTACCATGGTGCAAACTATATAAAAGCCAATATATCCATCTGTATAGAAAACTGATTTTAACCACTCGGGTGCTCTACCCAACACATCTCGCACATGTTGCATTTTTGTTACTCCATGTGCAATATTTATATTTAATTTTTCTTTTTGCAAAATACTCCTATTTTTTTACCTTACTCGGTACGGAGTATTCCGCCCCAGCAAAAAATCAGGGTTTCTTGTGTTTTGTCCTCATTATTATGAACATCGCACTACCCTCATCGGTTAAATAAATAGTATGCCATCCTAGTTTGTAAGTAAAGTTACCTCTTACTCAGAGCTTATTGCTACATCTTCTTTCATTTGGGTATTTATACTTTTCTCACTTTTTAGTCTATACTTTTCCTATGGAAAAATATGACTTAATTATTATCGGTGGAGGACCTGCAGGATTAACTGCTGGTATATACGCAAAGCGTGGTGGCTTGCGTGTTGCTATTGTTGAAAAACTTATTCCTGGTGGTCAAATGTCTCGAACTCTTGAAATCGAAAATTATCCAGGATTTAAAAATGTTTCTGGCATACAGTTGGCAATGAGTATGCAAGAACAATGTACATCTCTCGGTGTTGAATTTATTTATGGTGAAATTTCGAAACTGGATTTAATTAGTACTCCAAAATGTTTAACTATAAATGGAAATACTATTACTGGAGATGCAATAATTGTTGCCTCTGGCACCACTCCTACAAGTTTAGACATTAGAGGAGAAAAAGAATTTGCTGGTAGGGGTGTATCATATTGTGCAACATGTGATGGTGGGTTCTTTAAAGGTAAAAAGGTCTGTGTTGTTGGTGGCGGAAATACAGCCATTGAAGATGCCTTATACCTTGAGAGATTGGCTAGTGAAGTACATTTAATACATAGAAGAGATGAATATCGTGCTTCTCAAATTCTTGTCAATCAACTGAATGAGTCTAAAATCATTCAACACAAATCGTCTGTGGTTGATTGTATACATGGAAACAACAATGTCGAAAGTATTGATATTAAAAATTTAAAAACTGGTTCTGTAACCAATATCTCCATCAACGGAGTTTTTATGGCTGTAGGACAAACTCCTCTATCTGCAATGTTTGACGCTTTAGAAAAAGATGAACATGGGTATATCGTTACAGATGCGGATATGAAAACTTCAATAGATGGTGTCTTTGCTGCGGGTGACGTGACCAAAAAAAGTGTCCGTCAAATAGTTACTGCTTGTGCAGATGGAGCTGTTGCCGCCGAAAGTGCTCTTAAATTTTTAAGATAAAATTGATAAGTAAAAATCCAATCTTTGATTTATATATTTGGTTTATCGGAACAACATAAGATTGAATCACTTTATTAACAATAGTGACTTTTTTTCTTATCTTCATTGGTAAAAAAATTTGCTCTTTTTTTATTTTCTTAAAAAATTTTTTATTCACTCTATAGTTTGTTTGTTATTATTCGTTAAAAATTAAACAAATCTTGAAATATTTTTTATTTATTTTTTGATGTTTTGTGCAATTTTGTTGCTTTTTTGTGTTTTCGAACCAATTTTTCTAACAAATTTCAAAAAAATTGTTGACAAATATATTGGGCGGGATTAACATGTACTTACATTCAATGTTGCAGAAGCATGTTGGATGTAACTCATAATTTTCCCCCCTTAAAAATAATGACTGGTAGCAGCCATTATTTTTTTTATTCGGCATATTTCTTTTATTGACTGAGTATATATGCGGTGTTAAAATTTTACTAAATTATCAAAAAGGCGGTTTAAGTATGAATTATATTGAAGAAGTTATTAAAAATACAAAAGAGAAAAATGCTCATGAACCAGAGTTTATTCAGTCTGTAAGTGAGGTGTTGAACTCTCTCCCTGTTGTAATTAATGAAAATGAAAAACTATATAGAGAACATGCAATTCTCGAAAGGATGGTTGAACCTGACAGACAAATTATGTTTAGAGTTCCTTGGATGGATGACAAGGGGAAATGGCATGTTAATCGTGGATATAGAGTTCAGTTTAATAATGCGATCGGACCATATAAAGGTGGTTTGAGATTCCAAAAAAATGTAAACCTTTCAATTATTAAATTTTTAGGGTTTGAGCAGACATTTAAAAATTCTCTCACTTCTCTACCTATGGGTGGTGGTAAAGGTGGTTCGGATTTTGATTCAAGTGGAAAAAGCGATGCTGAGATCATGCGTTTCTGTTATAACTTCATGACAGAACTTCAACGACACATAGGGGCAAATCTTGATGTCCCTGCTGGTGATATGGGTGTCGGTGGTCGTGAGATTGGTTATCTGTTCGGAGCGTATAAAAAAATTAACGGAAGTTTTGAAAATGGTGTTCTTACTGGAAAGGCACTTTCTTTCGGTGGTTCAAAAATCAGACCTGAAGCCACAGGATATGGTGCAACTTATTTCTTGCAAGAAATACTAAAAAAACTTGGCGAAGGTATAAAAGGAAAGAAATTCGCAATTTCTGGGTTTGGAAATGTTGCTTGGGGTGCCACTAAAAAAATCACAGAACTCGGTGGCAAAGTTGTTTCTCTTTCTGGTCCAGATGGCTATATATATGATAAAAATGGAGTTTCAACACCTGAAAAAATTGATTACATGGTTGAATTAAGAATGAGCGGAAAGAATTGTATTCAAGCATATGCTGATAAGTTTGGTGTAGAATTCATACCAAAACAAAAACCTTGGGGAAATGTTGATGCTGACATTTATATGCCTTGTGCTACTCAAAACGAAATTTTACTAGATGATGCAAAGAAGATCTTAGATAAGAAAGTTAAATATCTCATTGAAGTTTCTAATATGCCTACAACAAATGAAGCTTCTGAGTTATTGCAAAAAAATGGAGTTCTTGTTGCACCTTCAAAAGCTGTAAACGCTGGTGGCGTTGCTGTTTCTGGTCTTGAAATGACTCAGAACAGTGAGCGTTTGTCTTGGGAAAGCAAAGATGTTGATGAAAAACTTCAACATATAATGGTATCTATGCATAAACATATTGTTAAGACTTTGGAAGATTATTCATTGCCTTATAACCTTGTAACTGGTGCAAATATCGCTGGATTCATCAAAGTTGCCGATGCAATGATTGCACAAGGCGTAAATTAAAACAGACAGATGTAAGTTTTAAAAAGAGGGGCTGTTATTTGCTCCTTTTTTTTATTGCTATACTTTTATATTTTGCGGATTTTATACTTTTCATGCATTCTAATCCGCTATTTTTAAGTTTTGTACTTATTATTCTCCCCTGTCTCTCAGCAAAGTCAATATATTCAATGTAAATTTTTACCCCACATCGATCGAATATTTCATTTTGATATTTTTCTTTATTTATAAATAAATCTCTTATCTCTTTGAGTGTGCAACCTACTTTAATATAACCGAACTTGTTGTTAAGACCATAGTCGTGCAACATAAGGTCTCCACATTGGTGATTTGGTATAACTTGCTTGATACTTTCTATGACAGAGTTCCTTTCCTTCTTGTTATCAATTCCTATCAACTGATTCCATGTTTCTATAAGCATCTTTATAGCTATTCCGCAGACTACTAGGCTTAAAATTATTCCGAATATTCCATCTAATACTACTCTTACATTCCTCAATCTAAGGATATATGTTATTGCAACAAAAAATGTCATGCCTGAATCTAAAAAATTATCGGTCGTAATAATTGATAATGCTTTTGCTTTTAATTTTCGATATGAAAATAATGATATTACTCCCATTGCCACTTTTATTAAAACTGTGCCCATTAAAGTCGCAAAATGAACCCACGAGAATTGTGACTCTGGAGCGGGTAAATTCAACCTTATTGATGAAAAATATAAGAACATTACGCCTAAGCCGAGCAGTATCAGATTTGAAAGAAAATTAACTGCATACTCAGCTCTTCCCGTCTTATCGGTTATTTTTATACTGCCCTTTTTTGCAATCATATATATAAATCCAAATATTACAAGAAGTGCAGAAATAATATCAAAAAAGTTGTTTGTCGCATCTATAATGATTGGCAAAGAATAGTTGGCTAGCCCTATATATAGCTTTGTAATAGCCAAGCCTAAGTTACATAATACTAGTATTGCAAGGACAATAACTGTTGATACTTCTCTTTGTGACTTTTTTTGTTTTAATTTCATCCCAGTTCCAGCTTTTCACCTAGCTGTTTCTTTATTCTGGTTGAGGCAAATGAAGCTATAATCATTGAAACTGTTCCCTTAAGTCCAAACTTCAAGATCATGCTTATGAATACTGGCTTAAATGGTTTTTTATTTCCTGTCACTTGTACAAGCCAATACGCTCCAATTGCATATAAAAGCAATATCGACAATATTCCTACGATAACCTGTATAACATTTGATTTTGCATTTTTTGTAAGACCCATAATTATAACCATTGGTATAAACCCAATTATAAAACCTCCAGTAGGTCCAGCAATCGCTGCAATACCTGCCCTACTTGCGAATACAGGCACTCCCATCCCTCCAAGGATTACATACAGGATTACGGTTATCCCTCCCCATACAGATCCAAGTAGATACCCAACAAGAGCAATCCCTAATGTCTGTAGTGTCATAGGAACGCCACCTGGCAATGGAATCTGAGTGTGTGATAATATCCCAAGCAATGTAACCATTATGCTTATGTACACCAATCGTCTTATGTGCAACAATGTAGGGCTATATTTTGACGCTTTAAGATGCTTATTTAGTGCGATTCGTTTGATTTCCGCTTTAATTTGCTTTGTACTCTGTCCACTCATTTTTTGCTCTCCTTTTCTATGTCTACTAATGGCAACATCGATACATCAAATGTTCCATTCTTATTTATTTCTATAATCGTTCCGCCACGCTGGGTTTTCTTTTTTCTAATTCCCGTATATGCATAATAATCTATACTCATGCCATATGTTAATCTAATTCCTTGATATGTTAATGATAAAGTATTTAAATGGTCATGCCCCATGAACATTCCTTTACAACTGCCAAACTTCACCATCTCACTAAAAAATGCACAATCTAATGTTTTAGGATACCCAAAATAATTATCTTTCTCTTGAACAAACCCAAAATGATATTTTACATCGCTATCTCCTCTATAACATTTCTCCCACGCTTCCTTAAATTCTTTTGGTGGAATATGAAAAAATGCTAATGATGGGACTTGGTCTCCACTATAACTAGAAATTGTTTTTTTATACCACTCAATCTGATCCTCTTTTATAACATCAAACCCACTGAAGAAATTCCATGTAATGTATGAGTGTGAATCTAGAAACATAAGTAAATATATTAATTTGTCATTTTCATTTCTAACTTCAAAAGAATAATTTCCAACACCACTTATCTCTTTTGCTCCATGCATAAAATAACAGTGTTTTAATGATTTATAATAATCACCTAATTCTTCTTTTTTATATCGTGAAAAACTCTCAGCATCATGATTTCCAAACACAACTGTCCACGGTATCTCAAAGGATTCCATCAATTTAGCCAACTTCTTTGTCGTTCTTAAATTATTTGGTGAGGCTCCAAACATTGGCATCGGATAAACCATGTCTCCAGTTATTATGATAAAATCTGGATTAGCTACCCTTACTACTTTCGTTACTGCATCAAGTGCAAGTTGATCAAGTTTTTTTGTTAAAAGGCTACCACCTAAATGGATATCTGTTAATTGCAATATCCTTAATTTATCGCCTTTAAATTTGATTATTCCTTTATTCTCATTTTCAATTTTTGCAACTTCAATACTCATAAATTAACACAATTCTTTTCTTAATAAATCGCTTTCAACTTGTTCTGCAACTGTTAGTGATTCTTTACCTTCATGTATTGCTTTCTCAACCAGATATTTAATTCTTACAAGTTTCTTATCACTTACCTTATACAAGACAGAACATATAAATCCTATAATCAAAAGCACTGCTGCCGATACTGCTATAATTACTCTTATAGCTACAAATACTCCTGCTGGTTGTTCTTTTACAAAATCATTCGCTGATGTTGATTTGATATATCCAGCAATTTGCAACCCCACTCCAACAATTCCTGCTGCAAGGGCTGCTCCTACTTTTCTTGTAAAGGTCATTACGCCTGACATGTTTGCTGTTGGTTTCATTCCTAATTTTAAATATGCTATTTCAACAGTGTCTGGGAATATCAACCATGGCATAGATTGTGCACCCGCAAAACCTAATCCCATTATCGCAGCAAACAATATAATCAACCAAGGCTGTCCCCAATCCTGCTGATATACTGCCAATAAAATAGCTCCTATAATATAAAGGGGTAACCCTATTCTATACGCCAATTGTTTTGTTCTCTTTTCTTTTATCAGCATGGCGAATATTATTCCTATCGCCGCCGCAACCATCATTGGTGCTATTATCAGACCAGAACTCATGGCGATTACTTTACTTCCTATTTTTAATCCGACATTGTTAATCCCACCAGCTACAAATGTTGAATAATAAATAGCCATTCCGCTGATGACATCCATACACATAAATGCAGAAACATACATTCCTAAATGTAGTATATATGATTTAACTTTGAGACCATCAAAATATTCTTTAATTTTAAATTTATGTTTTTTTACTTTATCAAAAGGTACTCTTTCTTTAACGAGTATACCCGCTATAATCAATGGCAACGCAAATGCGAGTCCAAATCCGATAATTATTATCCAATAAAAGTTGCCGTATTTCATATTTCCTTTTTTAACTTTTCCAAAGAAATATGCTGGTATTAAATAAAATACAGCTCCAGCTAATAAATCAAAAAGCAACTTATATGTATTTGCTTTATTCCGCTCTTTATGATGTGTGGAAATGTCTGCACTCATTGACATATATGGCACTTGTGAAATTGTTGATATGGTACAGTACACCAAATAGGCAATTGTCATCCATGCTATTTTGCCAGCATCGCTAAACCCAAGGTTACCAATTGGTGCAAATAAAAATGCCAAACCAAATGGTATGAGAATTCCACCCAATATCATATATGGTTTTCTTCTACCAAGTTTATTCTTTTTAGAATTTTGAGAAATAAGTCCCATCGCTGGATCTGAAATGGCATCCCACAGTTTTGACAGTATTATCACAAGTCCTGCTGCAACTGGGGCAATCCCGACTGAATCCGTGAAGTACGGCATCAATAAAACTGAAAGAAATGCCGCCTGTCCGCCACCAAATATATCTGCGGCACCATATACTACTTTTTCCCAGCCAGGTACTCGTTCATTCTTCGGTATGGGGTTTTCTTTTTTTTCTTTTTTCTTCATATTTCCCTTTTTATAGCCCTTTATCAACTAGTGTAGCTACCACTTCACCCTTAATTGCTTGTTTCTTTTGAATTTTCATATATTGTTTTAATCTGGTCAGACATTACATCTTCGCTCTCGCTGTCGTAAATTATCTCTTGCCCATCAACATTTTTTACAGCATTTATAATTGCCTGTTCAACTGCATTCACAACTCCAACATGTAGAGGAAGTGTATTTAAAACTGGTTTTTTGTTACTTGCCATTACTATAAATGCATCTCCATCATAATCTGTATGTACTGGTTTTATAACTCTTGCCAATCCATCATGAGCTACTTGTGCCAATTTGTTCGCCTGTGCTTTTGTTATTTTAGCATCAGTCATAATGCATCCTATAGTTGTGTTCGTTCCTAGTAATATTTTTAAATAGTCATTATTAAGCAAACACTTTTCTGTGTTTATAAAGTTACCGTTCTTGCCTTTTGCTCCAGCAATAATTTTCCCGTCTGTATCATAGATGTCACCAAGTGGATTAGGGACAACAACTGCCGTAACTGTAATGCCTGCTACCTTATAACTGGCAATTCCCACACCAGTCTTAACTGCATTTTTTAATCCTCTTATTTTCCCAGCTGTAGCTCCCTTGCCTGCTCCGATATTTCCACTTTCGGGTTTTTTAATAGTGTTTTCGCAAGCTTGATATCCCATTTGAATATCTGGATAATGATAGTCTTTATCATTTAAATCAAATATTGATAGTGCTGGTACTATTGGTATAACTTTTTTATTTAGTGAAAATCCAATTCTTTGTTCTTTTAGATATTTCATAACTCCGCATGAAGCTTCGAGACCATATGCGGAACCACCAGATAGAACTGCTGCATGGATTTTTTGAACCATCTTTTCACTTCTTAAAAGTTCTGTTTCTTTTGCTGCTGGGGCTCCACCCATACATGAAAAGCCTGCCACTGCTCCATTCTTTGCTATTATCGCCGTCACTCCTGTGTAGTCATCTTGTGCGTGTCCTATTCTAAATCCCTGAGGTATTTTTACTTTGTCCATTTTTCCCTTAACTATTGAATTCGTCTATTTTTATGAGTATATCGTTATACACTTCTTCATTATTTGTCTCGTTTAAAATTTCATGTCTACACTCTGGATATATTTTTATAAATACCTTTTTCATTCCGAGTGATTTATATAGTTTTTCAAGTTTCAAAACTTTTTTTGCTTTGCCGCCTACTGGGTCATCTGCTCCCGAAAACATTGCAACTTTGTATTCCCTAGGTATTCCATCTAGTTGTGATTTTTTATATAAATTTACCAGCCCATCCAACATGTATTTAAAAAATGCTATCGACATAACCTGCCCAGACTTTGGATCATCCTCATATTTTTTTACTTGTGCTTTGTCTCGTGACAACCACGCATATTTTGACCCATCATTTTTAAAAGGCTTATTAAATGCTCCAAATGACATTTTATCCAAAGTTGTTGCTGCTGCCTCTCCTCCTTTTGTCTTTTTATACTGAGAGGTGGCTATACTTTGACCCAACTTTGTCAACATTCCACCATTATGGGCAGTCCCTGATAAGATTACTCCTTTACTTGGATTCTTTTTTTGAATGTATCTCTGTGAAAGAAAACTGCCGTAGCTGTGCCCAAATAATATTAATGGTAACTTGTATCTTTCTGTTAGCATATTTGAGATTTGAATCATGTCTTCAACGGTGTCTTCAAAAATGTTTCCTTGATGATACCCGTCGACATTTTTCTTTGAAGCTTTTGCACTTGTCTCGCCGTGAGCTCTATGATCGTCAGCAAATACTATATATCCTTTACTGTTTAAGAACTTGGCAAAATCATCATAACGAAGAGCATGCTCCGCCATGCCATGTGATATTTGAACAATTCCTTTTGGGTCTTTAACATCATCCCATAAATAGCATGAGAGCTCAGTCCCATCAAATGCCTTTACTATTTCCTTTTTCACTTATTTTCCCCCTTAAGTTAAAAGTCGTTGGATTTATCTTATCACATCAAGTGTTTGATGTAAAAAAATGACTTTTTTTGAAAACTGTCCTTGTTTGAATATTTTGTTTTAACTTATACTGTTTGTATGAAACACAAAAAAGTTAGTGAACATGTAACTGGCAACACCTTTATTGATATTCACGGTAACCGATATGATATCACTAAAGCTCATGTTGTTGAGGGTCAAACACATGCAACCAAGAATGAACGCACTGACAAAAATAAAAATTCTACTAATAATACAAAATCAAAAAAACATGTTAAAAGAAAGGACCTTCCTGCTTTTAATAAAGACAGCTATTGGCTCGATCCAAATGTCTATACTCCAGAAGATAAAAAGAAATTTTTAGTTGGTAAAATTCTTACAGCTTTATGTTGTTCGTTTTTCCTATTTGGGGCAATTATGTTTTTTGTTCCTGATATTAAAATCAATAATGCATATGCCCTTCTTGTATATCACTGCATCGCTGCCGTGCTCTCATTTATAGGGATAATCTTTCTTATGCTAGCTGAATTAAAAATAAAGACTTGCGATAAAGTATCCAAACTGCAACTAAGAAAAGAAGATCGTGCAAGCATAAAGAAGGTAGGGGTACTTGCTGGACTGTGTAGAACAGTATTTATTTTTTCAGTGTCTCTTATTATTGTAATAAGCATCTTTGTATATATATCGGGCTGGTTTGAAAGTGCATTAAGAGCAATTCGAATTCTCTTAAAATAAATTCTTAAATTCGGGTTTTAATTCACAGAACTTAGAGTTAACACTCAACGCTCTTATCTTTATTGTCTTCTTAAATTAAAAATTGCAGTTTTTACTTGTGCATAAATATTACACCATATGTGCCTGGACCACAATGTGCTCCTATAACTGGTCCTATTGGTTGCCGTATTATTGAAGCTCCTTCTATATTTTCTTTTACATCTTTCTCAAGTGCGTCCCCAACTTCTGCGTTATCTGCATCGACAATATATATCGGAGCATCATCTATATTTGCGTATGTTTCTAAGACTTTATTCAGAATATATCTATATGCTTTTTTTAAGCCATTAACTTTTGTTTCAATATCTATTTCTCCGTCTTTATTAACTGTTAAGATTGGTTTTATATGCATTACATTTGCGATAGTTGCTTTAGTTTTAGAGATTCTTCCTCCTCTAGATAGGTAAATCAAATCATCAACTACAAATAAAATCGACACTTTATCTCGTATACTTTCAAGATATTCATATGTTTTATCAATGTCGCAATTGTGTGACTTAAAATATTTTGCTCCAAGGTAGACTAAAATCCCTGCCCCAAGACATATATTTAATGTGTCGAATCTCTTGAACTTAACATTCGGATATTTTTCGTGAAGCATCGCAACTGCGTGATCCATATGAATAAATGTTGAGGACATCTTCGAAGAAAAAGCTATATACAAAATATCTTCTCCCTTTTTGAAATATGGCTCAAAATATTCAATATAAGCACTTTCATTAAGTCCTGCAGTAACTACTTTTGAGCCCTTTTTCATTTTGCTGAAAAAATCTGCAATGTCTATTTCTCGTCCGAGGTCATAAAGATATTCTTCACCATCGACAATATATGGCATTTTAATTACTTCTATTCCTAGTTCGTCAGCAGATGTATACCACAACTCACAATCTGTATCACAAAAAAGTACTGACATCTTATGTCCTCCTACCAAAAAAAGTTCAATAGTGTTATACCACAAAAATTTTTATACAACAAACTACTAATTTTTTTGGTTTTAAATAATTATAGTGTGTCTATTCGGGTATTTTTTAAAATTCACCCTCGAATATAAGTATAAATATTTTTATACTTTAATTTTTTTTGACATGTTTTTTCTGTTAATATAATATTATATGACTTGAAAGAGTTAATCCTTTCTCGTAAGAGACAAAAGACCATAAGGAGGTATGCGATGAATAAATATGAAATTCTTTACATTATTCGTTGTGATGTTGAAGAGGACAAAAGAGCTTCTTTAGTTCAAAAGTATCAGGATGTCGTCACTGGTTTTTCTGGAACGATCGATTCTGTTGAGGAATTAGGCATGAAAAAGTTTGCCTATGAAATCGACAAGAGACCTGAAGGATACTATGTATTAATGAATGTTACTTGCCCAGCCGAAGCTCAATTCGAAGTTGACAGACAAATGCGTAATGACGAAAACATTGTTCGCCAAATGATAATTGCAAAATAGGGAGGGAATTATTTATGAATAAAGCGATTTTGATAGGAAATCTTACAAAAGATCCGATTTTAAATAAAACTGCATCTGGTTTAAGTTTTTGCCGTTTCACTGTAGCGATTAATAGTTTTGCCGATAGACCGGCTGACTTTGTTCCTATTGTTGCATGGGAAAAAGTTGCAGATAACTGCATGAAATTTTTAAAAAAGGGTTCTAAGGTTGCTGTTGATGGAACATTACGTTCAAACAGTTATGAGGATCAGAATGGTGAGCGTAAATTTACTCTCGATGTTACTGCTTCAAGAGTAGAATTTTTATCAACCACACCTGTAAGAGAAGACAACTCTCATCCTACAGAATTCAGTGAGGTTACAGCTATTAACGATAACCTCGGTTTTTAAGGAGATTTAATAATGGAAAACGAAACAAAAAGCTATTCTAATGGACATCAAAAAAGAACACCTAAGAAGAAAGTATGCCACTTTTGCGTAGAACATATATCTGACATTGATTATAAAGATACTGCTCTGCTCCGTCGTTTTATAACGGAAAAAGGCAAAATCAATCCAAGGAGAGCTACTGGTGTTTGTGCAAAACATCAGAGACTTTTAGCAAACGCAATTAAGCGTGCTAGAGTTATGGCTTTGTTACCTTTCAAGGCTGACTAATTTAATATAAGATATTCGAGTTTTAACATCTTACTGTGAGTACTAAAAAGACACCTCAAAACAAGAAACAGACACCTGTTTTTGCTATTGTCGTTACTTTAACATTACTTATATTGCTTTCAATTGCGACAGCCTTTTTGATTTTTAGATTTGTATTCCCAGAGCAATTTAATAAGATCTTCCACATTAATAAGTCAAATAATGGAAATAACAAGGCACCTCAAACGCCTCATGAAAAACAACCAAATGTGCCACTTTATGACGGATCTTTAACGGCAACATTTATTGATGTAAAGCAAGGAGATAGTATGCTCCTCACATTACCAGATAAGAGAACAATGCTGATAGATGGCGGAGACAGATCACAAAGGGATAATGTCATCAATTTGCTAAAATCGTTAAATATTACATACCTTGATTATGTAATGTTGACGCATACAGATGAAGATCATTGTGGTAGCTTAGATGATGTTATTAGGGAATATAAAAACAAAATAGGAATTATCTATCTTCCAAAAATTCAATCAAAAAATAATTCTCTAAAAAACTTAAGTAAAAAATACAGAACAATTACAACTAAGGCTTATCAAGATATTGTTGATGCTGCCCTCTCCTCTGGAGGAAAGGTTGAATATACTGTGGATAAAATTGTTTTGAATGGGAAAGGCTACACTATCACCATGTTCTGCCGAGATGAGAATTATTACACAAACAACATGAATGGATTTAAGAGCAAGCCCACCGCTCAATGGCTAAACGATGTATCTCCAATAACTGTAATAGAATATAATGGAAGGAAACTTGTAGTAACGGGAGACGCAAATGGAAAAAAGTACTCACCTAAATACAGTGCCGAACATAACTGGATAAACCAGATGCAGAGTAATGGAATAAGTGATGATGATTTTGATGCTGATGTTTTAAAGGTAGGACATCATGGTTCTGATGGATCATCTTCGACAGATTTCCTTGAATACATTGATTGTGAATATGCGGTTGTATCTTCTAACAAAGGAACTGAAGCTGTCGATAAATCAAAGAAGTATTCTCCATTTTTAAGTACAGACTTTTTAAATAAAAATTTACACTTAACCAATTTCTTTTCAGAAAGAAAATATGGTCACCCTACAGAAGAAGTTTGCGGTGAAAATGGTCGTCTCGCAAAAGCTCATTTTAAAGAGATTTATTATACTTCTCTACATGGAAATATTTTTGTTCAAATCACAAAAGAAGGTAGGCTTGTATTTTCAACCACATATGCTCCTGTTGAAGAGTCTTCAGGAATTTCTTTTAAAAAGAATGAAAAACATAAAAATGAAAACTTTATAATCAAAGTTAGATCTATCTTTATTATTTCTTTTAGTGAAATTAAAAAGTTTTTAAATCAATAACTCTTTGCGAAATAGACCATGTGTTTTGCTTTTTTCCCACAACACACACATTTGGTGCCAAGTTGTTCTTCGTTAAAAGGAATCACTCTTGTTGATGCTGATGTCTGCTCTTTTATTTTGTCTTCACACGCTCTATCCCCACACCACATTGCCTTAACAAATTTTTTATTATCAACAGCCTCTTTTAGTTCTTGAACATTTTTTGCTGCTACAATATTTTTCTTCAATTGTTCTTGCGACTTCTTATACATAGATGTTGTTATCTCATCTAGTATTGCGGGTATCTTATCAAGATTGTCTAATGAGAGATTCTGTTTTTCTAGTGTATCTCTTCTCACAACCACCATTTGATTATTTTCGATATCTCTCGGACCTATTTCTATCCTTATTGGAACTCCCTTCATTTCCCACTCGTTAAACTTCCAACCTGGACTTTGTTCTCTATCATCCATATCGCAACGAACATTAAGTTTTAATAGCTCTTGTTTTATCTGCTCAGCCTTTTCAAGAACTCCTTCTTTGTGCATCGCAACTGGTACAACAATTGCTTGTATTGGTGCAACTTTTGGAGGTAGCTTTAATCCACGCTCATCACCGTGTGCCATTATTAGAGCTCCTATTAATCTTGTAGAACTTCCCCAGCTCGTTTGATATGGGTTTCTGATTTCTCCATCTTTATCCAAATATTGTATCTTAAATGCTTTTGAAAAATTTTGTCCCAAATAGTGGGATGTTCCTGCTTGTAAGGATTTCCCATCAAGCATCATTGCTTCCATAGAATAAGTATCAACTGCCCCTGCAAATTTTTCTTTTTGAGTTTTTCTTCCAGTCAAAACATCTATTGCCAAAACATTTTGCATAAACTCTCTATATACTTCTAGCATTTTTAATGTTTCTTCTTCTGCTTCCTCTTTTGTTTGATGAAGTGTGTGTCCTTCTTGCCACAGGAATTCACTAGTTCTTAGAAATGGTCTTGTTGTTTTTTCCCAACGTACTACATTTGCCCACTGGTTAATTAACAAAGGAAGATCCCTGTAGCTTTTTACCCATTTTGAATACATGTCACATATTATTGTTTCAGATGTTGGTCTTACTACCAACTTTTCTTCCAAAGGTGTATCCCCCACATGTGTTACCAATGCGACTTCAGGGGCAAATCCTTCTACATGCTCAGCTTCTTTTAACAAATAACTGTATGGGATAAATAATGGGAAATATGCGTTTTTATGCCCTGTCTGCTTAAATCTTCTATCCATTTCTTCTTTAATATGTTCCCATATTTCAAAGCCGTACGGACGAATTACCATTGTTCCCTTAACTGGACCATAATCAACAAGTTCCGTCTTGAGTATTACATCTGTATACCACTGCGGAAAATTTTCATTTATATCTGCTATTTCTTGTACAAAAATTTTTTTATCAGGCATTTCTCTCCTAAAAGTCGTCCTCTTCTTCCTCGACTTCTATTTCTTCTATATCTTCGTCTCCATCACCAAATTCATCTTTTATTTCTTCTGGGATGTCGCCTTCGATTTCCATTTCGTCTTCATCTTCTTCTATTTCAGACTCATCGTTTTCAATATCTTCTTCTGCATCTGTAATATTTTCCACAAATGTTTTTCCTTCTTCATCTTCTCCCAGTAAGCGTTCTCTATCAACTTCTCCATCCATGTTTTCATATTCGCTATCTAACAACTCATCATCTATATCGCCAAACAAAACTATTGGACTTGCCTTTCCTAACTGTGCCTTACAGACATTACAGTATTTTTCTCCATTATCCATCCAGTTGATTTCACACCTAGGACATATTACCTTTGCACCCATGTATATCTCCAAAATACTTCTTTTTTTATGCTATATAACTAATAAATAAAGCCCCACTTGTCAACTAAAAACCATATATGTTTTTATCTTAAAAATAAATAAAGGACGTCTTTAATCCGTCCTTTTTCTCTGGTTGGATTGAGTGGACTCGAACCACCGACCCCCACCTTATCAGAGTGGTGCTCTAACCGACTGAGCTACAATCCATTATTGTTGGTGGAGATATACGGACTCGAACCGAAGACCCCCTGAATGCAAATCAGGTGCTCTACCAACTGAGCTATACCCCCAAAGAATATTAGAAATATTAACACCCCTCTTTTTCTTTGTCAATTAAAATTTTGTTTGAGACAATATCATCTAAAATTCCAGTGAAGACATATCTATTGCTGTAAAAATTAATTTTACATACATCAGAGTCATTACTGTTCTTCACTCATTTAATACGATTGTTACCACTGACGATCTATTGAAACTACTGTTTCTGGCATCTTTATTATTTGTATATCAAATTTTAAACTTGTTTCTACTTTTGTTGATGCATTATGAATTCTGAAACTGAACTGCCATCCATAATCTAGGCATAACTCTAATGTGTTTTTACTCCCCAGTTTGTATCCCAGGCTTACTATTCGTGTTGGAAGCACTGTTGTCGGCACATTAATATTTGTTTTACTATTATGCCCATGTTGATTTAATGTTCCTCTCAAATTAAAACATTGAATCCTCGTTGTTCTTATACTATCAATTCCAATAACTTTATAAAAATCGAACTTACCAAGTAAATACTCCGTCAATTTCCTCAGCATATCTTTACCAAAACTACTGCTTCGTCGTTCTAATTCATTTTTAAAAGCGTTTAATACTGGTACATACACCTCTTCTTCTTTGTTTGGCAGATCATTCCACTTGGAAGCTTTTTTCTTCTCAACTTCAAGATAATCAAATACTGGTTTAATTTCTTGCCAATACTGTTCTGAACAATCTATCCCATACCATTTTCTTCCAAAATCCAAACTTTTTGACAATCTACAATGTTTAACCGCAAAGTGATTGTGCTTAATACTAAGCCCTATTTCCCATTGAGTTCCATATTTAATGATCAGAACATCTCTTACATCTCCTTCTTTCCCCTTATTATCCGACTGAATTTTTAATATTACTTCTTCCTCGTTATTCTCAAAAATTAAAGGCTCAAGATCAAATAGACCATCAACTCCTGCTATAGCACTTTGTCTATACATTTCCTTTTGTGCTATATCTAAAGTGTACCACGCTATTTCCGCTGTAAAATAATTTTTGTTTTTTTCTATTTTGGCTGATCTTCTTTTAGATATTTCTTCAAACAAAACCATTAAATAAGTAAACTCATATGCTCGTCCCTGATCATTGCTTCTATTACTCATTTTCAATTTCTCTCTCAAACTGCGTAGATGATTTATCTGCATTCTCATTTAAATTATTTAAAGATTCCATAATTGCTTTGGCCATTTCGTAAGCAAGATTTATAGGAACTGCATTACCTATCATCTTATATGCATCATTTATATTCGTATAATAAAATTTAAAGTCGTCTGGAAATCCTTGAATTCTTGCACATTCTCGTACTGTCAATCTTCTATACAATTTTTCTTTACCCTGTACAAATATGTGTTTATCACGCTCTACTTTCGGCATAGTCGGTGCCTGTGGATGTATTTGACATTGTCTCCCAGAAGCTTGAATTGTGAACGCTTGCTCATCCCACTGTCTAACTCTATTTCGACTCATAAATATTGGCGAATACTCCCCAATATAATATTCATGATTTAATACTGCACATTTGTCTCCATTGCTTTTATTCTTTACCAATGCTGGAATCGCAGAATCCTGCAAATCAGCAATGATATCTCTAAGCGTTGACTTCTTTTTATAAAATTTTGGCTGTTCAAACATAATGTGCAAGTCTTTTCTAAAACCTACATAAAATACCCTCTTTCTGTCTTGAGGAACTCCATAGTCACTGGCATTTAATAAATAAACGAATACATCATACCCTATCTCTTTAAACTTAGAAACAATCTTTTCCACTGCTTCATTATGTCGCTTTGCCATCATCCCTTTTACATTTTCCGCAAGAAAGAACTTTGGTTTCTTATCTTTTAAAATACGAATGTACTGATAAAACAACTGCCCTCTTGGGTCATCAATTCCTTTAAGAGAGCCTGCTTCACTCCACGATTGACATGGAGGACCTCCTATAATTCCATCGCAATTCGGAAATGTGTCTGAATGGATTTTACAAATATCTCCTTTTATAAGCTTTGCTCTATGGTTTTTTTCATATGTTTCCCAAATTGTAGTATCATACTCATTTGCTGCGACTATATTAAACCCCGCTTTCTTAAACCCCAAATCTAATCCTCCAGCTCCTGAAAATAAACTTATCACATCCATTTCATATCCTCTTGTATTGAATAAATATTTTGCAACGCATTTGTTTTGCTTTATTTTTCACAATATTATTCAATATTTTAAATTTCTTGTCTTTTATTTTAAGCACTTACTCTAACTTCGTTTAGCATTTTACCCAAATTATTTCTTCTAATCCATATTTTTTTAAATATTCGTTTGTTTTCTTAAAATGACCGCATCCTAAGAATCCTCTATGAGCCGATAGAGGTGATGGATGAGAAGTTGTTAAAACAATTTGTTTTGGATTATTCAAAACCTGTTTAAATTGTATTGCCGAATTCCCCCACAAAAGATATACAATGTGCTGTGGCATGCTGTTTAATATTTTAATTATTCCGTTTGTTATATCCTTCCAACCAATTTTTACATGTGAATTTGCATTACCTTTTGATACAGTAAGGGTCGTATTTAATAAAAGCACTCCTTGATGTGCCCAATCAAACAAAGTTGTATCAGTTGGCATTTGCCCATATTCATGCTTTATTTCTTTAAAAATATTAATTAATGATGGTGGTGTCCGTACCCCTTTATTAACTGCAAACGCAAATCCATTGGCTTGACCCTTTTCATGGTATGGATCCTGCCCGATAATTACAACTTTCACATTTTCTGGCGAGACTTCTTGAATTGCTCTAAATATGTTTTCTTTACTTGGGTAATATTCTTCATTCTCAAGTTTACTTAATACTTTCTCAATCTTTCCTCTAAGATTAAATTTATCAAAGTATGCTGACCATCCTCCAAAATCTATCAATCAGCATCTCCCATACTTTCAAGCAACACTTCTTTCTTTTCTTCCTTTGTGAGTTTCTTGCCTTTCTTCAAAACTACTCCATCTCCATATCTAACGAACAACATTATGATAATTGCTATGAATACACATATTGCAGAGTAGAGAAACAAAAATTTAGAACCAAATTTATCCATTACCGCTCCCGCTATAAATGGAGTTATCGCCTGAGCTGACATTGTGGCAGCATAATAATACCCAGTATATTTTCCTATACTTCCCTCACTAGACAATTCAACGACCATCGGGAATGTGTTTACATTTGCGATTATAAGTCCAAAACTGGCAACCAAATAAAACAATGCAAACAGCGTTGCTTTTATAGCATCACCGCTAGCACCGCCTTTTTCAGATGCTTTTTTGATTATTGGTATAAATATTAGGAGAAAAGCAATCGTAGCACATATGAAGCCTACTATAATTGACTTTCTCCTCCCTATTCTTGTTGCCATAATTCCTACAGGAATGAATGCAATGGCACTTATTCCCATACTTACACCAACTATTGCCGCTGCAACTACAGGTCTCAAATTTAGTTCCTTTACACAATAAATAGATATGTTTGATGACACTGCATTAAATCCCATAAACCACATAAATATAGAACCTAGAATTAATATAAAACTCAGCAACTTTGCTTTCTCTAGTTTTTTCTTTTTTTCTTCTTCTGACAGTCCTTTCATCTTGCTGTAGAATTTTTCTTCTATCTTTTTTGTTAACGAGACTGTTCTGTCATCACCTGGCTCTTCTTTAATTTTTTCTAATTCTTCTTTTTCAATATCTTCATCTGTTATCCCAAATTCTTCGCAAATTTTTAGATATGAATCTTTTAACTTTGGTTCTCGCACAAATCCTATAAAGAAGCATAATAGTGCAAGCATTGCAATTGCTACGGCTGAAAAAATAATTGTATATGTAAAGAATTGTGCTGGCTTAATAAGAGCGATGGTGTATATAAGAAATGCTATCGCACCTCCTACTCCTCCCATAAGGTTGATCATTGCGTTTGCCTGCGATCTTAATGGCTTTGGTGTTACATCTGGCATTAATGCTACCGCTGGTGACCTAAAGGACGCCATGGCTACAAGCACAATTAGCAATATTACCATATATATTCCGAGCATTATTTTACTTTTTTTATCATGCTGTACTCCATTCCAAATTTGCTCTGATATATATACGTTCATTCCAGATTCAACATATTTTTTGTAATCTTCATTACCTTTAATGATGTCCGCTATCTTTTTTTCACCTTTTTTTGTGACTATTGAACCCTTTACATCAACAATTGTTCCCGATTTTGCGACCACTGTTTCTTTCCCACTTGGATCCTTATATCTAACATCAGCACCTTGTGGATTTTTATATTTATATGCCTTCTTTCCGTATTGTTTTTTTTCAGCACCCTTTAATTTTTCGTTTACCAAGTTCGCATCATATCTAATTTTTAAATAATCATCTTTTTCTATTTTATTTATTTTTAAATATGTTGTATCACAGTATTTCCTATCACCATAAAACTTGTTGAGCAATTCATTCATCTTTCCTTCATCATTCAATTCTTTAACAATGTCTTGCCTTATTCCCATACCTTTACCTAATGATGAATGTGATGAAATCGGAACAAATATCATCAAAACTGCAGATACAATCGTGCCAATAAATATAAATGGAGTCCTCTTCCCATACCTCTTTGACAGTTTTCCTTCTGATTTGTCTGATAACTTTCCGAAGACTGGAAGCAAAAACAAAGATAATAGGTTGTCTAATCCCATTATTAGTCCTCTCATCTTGTTATCCAACCCGTACGCATGTTCGAGAAGTAATGGCATTACAAAATCATATGCAGTCCAGAATACCATTATTATTGCAAATGCAATCCCTACTTTTATTGTTTGTGGATAGTTGAGTTTCAACTTCTTATCATTTCCGCTCATAATATCTCCCCGATATGTTTATTTTAAATCTAAAAACTTAATTTTTTTCAATTCGCAATAAACTTTATCTATATCTACTTTTGAATATTCGTTCGGAACTTTTAAGTCTGCAATAGTTTTGATTACTTTTTCTACATTATCAAAGTAGTATTCAACAACTGATGCACTCAGTGTTGTTATTTTAGTTCTATACATATCAGACTTTTCATTTATTTTTTCTCTAACACTCTTTGTTAATGCCCTAACTCTTTCGGCATTGATGTCTCTCTCGTAATGAACATGTTCTGTGCCATTAATATCTGCACATGCATTGTACATATTAACGATATTATCAAGTTTCCAGCCTGCATACATGTTTTGTTTTAAAATTCTTTTCTTTATATTTTCGTTATATAGCAGTGCAAGGCTTCTCTTATTTATCATTCTTACATAAGCCTTTCTTAACAGTTTCTCTTGTATTCTATCTGAAAGCATTTTATTTATATCGTTATCTATCTCATTGTATACAACTGCATTCATAAGCATTGCAACATAAGCATACGACTCTGGAATATCTCCAGTATTTATGTCATTTTGTATTCTATTTACTATTTTATTTTTAGCATCATTCTCACTGTGCATTCTTAATATGAATTTTGATATTGGAATAGCAAACAGGGTCGATATATCATCGTGGTCTTTATTGTTTTTTATAAGCTGAAGAATCTTATATATATCTCCAGCAAGATCGGCAGTTGCATCATCAAGAACTTCTTTTCCTTTTTTCATACCATCAACAAAAAGTCTCGAATACTGCATTGCATAATTAAAAACATCTAAGTAATCAACTGCACTATTTATAATTCCAGAAGGTATCATAGCCCGATTGAATGATTCGGTAATCTGCATGATCGTCTTTGTCATGTTGCGACCTTGTGCTGATTCAACCCTTTCATAAAGTTCTATCATATTGTTGATAACTAGTTTCAAGTATTTATTTATTTCATCTGCTGTTGCGTCTTCTAATATGCCATTTGCTAAACTTTCAATTTTTTTAATGTTTCCTTTTGATTCAAGAAAAAAACTTAAAAACTTATTTGAAATTGGTTCGTCTGCTATTTTAGATATTGTTTCAACAAAGTCGCCAATTGTTTCCTTTTCTCGTTTGAATGTTTCAATTGTTTCCTTGTCCTTATTTAGAATATTCAATGAATTCTTCAATTCTTCCAAGATACTTATGCCTTCTCCCATAGACGCCTTATTTGTTGTCTTTGCTAATAACTTATTGGCTTTCACTAGATGTTTTTCCACGAAGTTGTTATTGAGCAACTCATCTAACATACTTACAAACAAACTCTTTATATTTACCGAATTCAACTGTATTCCCTTCAATGCATCAACTATTGACTTATTTAGAAAGTTTAAATCCGTAATTGCGTTACTGGTATCTTCTTTAGAAAACATTTCGGCAATCTTTTTTATTTGCCCTTCTTTTAAATCGCTTTTTCTTATAACATTACCATAAAAATCAGCCCATGCTTTTGCAACAATGTACTTGCCTGGATCGCTCATTTTTCTAATTTCATTATCTTTTTTGTTGTTTGTGAAACCTTTATCGTAAATCTTTAATATGCTCTCTTGAAATTCATTTACGGCTTTTTCTCTTGGCTTTACTTTCTTTGTACAGGATACTGAAACTAATAAAGAAAAAAGTAATAAGACAATCGTAGAAACTGTTAATATATTTCTATTCCGCACCCTTTTCATTCCCTTATATTATAACTTGACCCATATTTCAGTACAATAGGAGCAATTGTATAACAGGCAAAGAAAGTAATTGATATTACAAGGGGTATCCACCATATGAAGGTATATGAGAATAACATGCCTAAAAGCCTCAAAGAATCAATCAAAAACATCATTCCAAAAACACTTCCAACAATAGCCATAATTGAGGATATGGCAGCAAGCATGCCATTTTCTAAAATTTCTATTTTTAAAAGATCTTTCGAGCATCCTCCAACCTGTATAAATATTTGTCGTTCTTTTTTAAACTTTTGTCGTTCCATGTATGACATTCCATTTATTAAAAACAAACTAAATACTAATACCGCTCCAGCTACAAATCCCATAAAATTAAAAATTGAATTGGTAGAGCTTGCTTCCCATTTAAATGCATCAAGTGCTGAAACTGCGTAATAGTTTTTCTCTACCATAGCGTTGCGAATGTTGCTGACAAAATCATTCATATTCTTTCCACTTGGTTTTTTTAAAATAAATGTGTTTGCTCTTTCTCCAAATAGCTCTTTGATATTTTCATGCTTCATTATTGTATAATTGCCAGCAAACAGTGTATGCGAAACGAATCCAACAACCTCACACTCTCTATCTTTGCCATTTATATTTAGAGTAACTTTATCTCCAACCTTCAATCCGTAAAGTTCTTTTTTAGAACTATCCATGACAACCGCATTTTTTTTGTTTAACATCTCGAGTATTTCTTCTCTACTTTTATCGGTATACTTGAAATCAACGAAATCTAAAATATCTGCACTGCCAAGAACCATTGATGAGAATTTTAATTTGCCGTTCCTTACTTCTCCCTTCCCCCAGTACGCCTTAGTCCCTTTATCATAATCAATATTTTTATTTTTAAAATCTTCAAGCTTTGCACTTTCTCTAATGTTAGTAACGAAGGCAAAGTCTCTAAAGTCGTTTAAATATGAATTGAATATTTTTTTACTAACTCCAAAACCACTAAAGAGTAACGCTGTTATTAAAACAGCAACGAACAAACCAACGGCTAGCGATGTGTGTCGTTTCTGTGTTCCGACAGAACCTGTTGCAAGTTTCACAATCGGATTTTTTAAATGTTTGTTTTTCCTAAACAATCCTATAAATACTGCCGTCATTAAAGATAAGGCAACAAACATCATTAATATCCCTGGAATCGCCAGTGCTTTTCTTATTGTTGGAATTGCAATTTCCACTGATACAAAAACAAGCCACACAACAATAGAAATAATTGCAACAATTAATATTGCTTTATAATCATCTCTATATTTGTTAACTTGTTTCTTCTCATTATTTTTTCTCTTTTGTGCTCCAAACAGAAAGCTTAAAGCTATACTCAACAATACCCCTGCTATTGGTATTAATGTCGCTTGTACTGGTTGAACTTTAAATGTAGATATACTTTTCAAAGTTCCAAATGCTGTCAATGCAGTGATTGCTATTCCAAAAATTATTCCAAACAGTGCTGCGATTAATGACATTATCAATGATTCATAAAAGAATATTGTCACTATATCTTTTTTTGTTGCTCCTATCTGCCGAAGTTTTTTATTGTATGTTTTCCTTCCTCTATTCAACAACATGAATAATAAGAAATAACTTATTATTGCTAGCCCAATTACAATAGGTCCAGCAACAACCATTGGAGCAACTATTGTATCTGTTTGCTCTTTTATGTATTGGTTGTCTCCTGTTCTTTTAACTTGAAAATCCTTATATTTTTCTTTCAATTCCGCTAATGCACTATCTGTGGGTACCCCTTTATTCAACTTTACATACAATTCATTATATATAAGTCCTGTTTCTCCAATGAGATGTGCAATTCCATCTTGTATAACTCCAAGGATTACATTTGGATTATCTTTAATAAAGTATCCTTTGTTTTTTGCTATCCCGACAACATAGTAGTCTCTAATTGTTGTGCCTGACTTTAATGTTATTGTATCTCCAATCTTCAACTTAAACTTTTTTGCTGTGCTCTGTGAAATAATAACTTCGTTAGGATTCCTGATGTTTTTTGTGCCTTTATAAATTTCTATTGTTTTATTGTTGCTTATGTCTTCTTGTCTCATTCCCCTAGCATTAACATATTGTTGACCATATTGCGGATATAATGACAATGTTGGAATAAACTTGTACTTTGATGAAGTTTGCTCATATGATGTTATTCTTGAAGACCCGCTGTTAGGCAAGATTGTTATATCACTTCCGTTTGCTGTTGAAACTTCATATTCATTTATATAGTCATTAATAATTGGTCTGAATGAAGCCATGGCAAATACCATTGCAACGATGATACTAATTGAAAATATAACCAATACCGTATTAGAAAGTTTTGACTTTAAGTTTTTTGCTGCCAGTTTAAATAACATCTGTTATTTTCCCGTTTTCTACTTTTATTATTTTTTCAGCATATTTCGCTTGTTCATCAGAGTGGGTAACCATTACTACAGCAACTCCATATTTGACATTCATTTCCTTTAACAATCTCATCACTGCTTCGCCTCTTTTTTTGTCTAGGCTTGCTGTTGGCTCATCCAAAAATATTATCTGTGGATTTATAGCCATTGCCCTTACTATGGCAACCCTTTGCTGTTCTCCTCCACTTAATTCGTTTGGATGTTTGTCCGCCTTTTCTTCTATCTCAAAGAATTTCATCAATTCTTTTATTTTCTCTTTAGATTCTTGAACTCTCTTAGATAATACTAACGGTAATTCTATATTTTCAAGCACCGTCATTGTGTCTATTAGGTTGTCTTTCTGATATACAAATGAGAAGTACTCTCGTCTCATTTGCGATAATTTCTTATCACTCATTTTATTTATATCTTCACCGTTTATTGTAACTACGCCTCCAGTCGGTTGCTCAATTCCAGATAGAACATGAAGGAGAGTACTCTTCCCGCATCCGCTATCTCCTACAATTGATATAAATTCCCCTGCGTGTAAAGTAAAGTTTATATTATCCAATATCACATTGCCTTTTTCATATTCCTTTGTGATATTTTCAGCCTTCAGTATTTCATTATGTTTCAAATTTATCCCCTTTTATATTAGATTAATATGCCATCACTATTTCTTTATCACTTTCATTTTTCGTCATCCGCAAGTTTAAAAGTTTCAACACATTATCCTTTTATATTTTTAATATATTTTTAAGATCCTCTTTCGTTGTAAATTTTAATTTATTATTCACCATCCCTTCGTAGTGCTCTAATTATACTTTTACCCAACTCCATAGCTAAGTTACACGGAACTGCATTGCCGATCTGTTTATATTGTGAAGCAACTGTTCCTACAAACTCCCATTCATCAGGAAATGATTGTATTCTTGCGTTCTCTCTTATGCTAAATGGCCTTACTTCTAGCGGGTAGCATCGCTCTGTTTGTTTCATCTGTGGTGTCGTCAAAACTGTTAGCCCTGGTTCATATAAACTTAGCCTTCTTAATATGCCTGTTTTACCTCCACCCATAAACCAGCTTTTTTTCATGTACTTTTTTGCAATATCTCTATCAATATCTCTCCAGTATCCGCTTGGTGGCACAAGAGCAAATATTGCCCTTTTTTCACTAGAGTATCTTGCACATTCGCTTTGAGGAACATCCTTTAATACATCTTTTAAAACCAATTGTCTATTATGCTTACGAGGAAACTCAATTTTGACTGTTGATGTTAGATCATTTCTTATACCTATTACAATCAACCTTTCTCTCTTTTGTGCAACTTCATAATCCAGTGCGTTTAAAACTGCATATTGTACTGCATATCCTTGATCTTCAAAAATATTAAAAATGGTTTTAAATGTTTTTCCTTTATCATGCGTTAACAACCCTCTAACAATTTCAAAAACAAACATCTTTGGCTGAAGTTTGTTCAGAAAAGTTGCGTAGTGATAAAACATTGTTCCTCTTATGTCTTCCAATCCTAATCTCTTACCTGCATAGCTAAAACTTTGACAAGGGGCTCCACCAGACAATAAATCTAATTCTCCTTTGCTTATCTCAAACTCTTTTTCTAAATCTCTCGAAGCAACATTTTCAATATTCTCGCATACAACATTCCATTTTGATCTGTTTGTTTTTAAAGTACATGCTGCAAATTTATCAAATTCTATAAGCCCAATATGATTAAAACCAGCCATTTTTAAGCCAAGAGCCAATCCCCCTGCTCCAGCAAACAACTCAATACTTTGATATTTTGTCGTTTCTTGTTTTCTCTTTTCCATTATATGAAAACCCTAATCCATAGACTCAATTTTGCACAAATAAAAGCAATCGCTATTTATGCTGTTATTACCAATTATATCATTCTTGCTTTTACTTTTTTATAATATGTCATCAAAGCATCTCATGATTTCCACTCGACTTCATATAAAATATTTCCTTTTTTTTCTTTCACATTCCACATGTCATGCCATCCCTTTGGCTTTTCATCTACCTTTATTCCACATTTTATCTTTTCTAACTTATGACAATGTGCAAATGCTCTTTCTCCAATCTCCGTTACTGTAGATGGAATTGTTAATGATTCAATTGAAAGCTTTCTAAATGCTTGATTACCTATTTTCTTTAATCCTTCATTTAGTGTTAATGTCTTTAATTTCATATTTGCTTCAAATGCAGATGCCCCTATTTCTTCTACTGTCTTAGGAATTGTTAGCGTTGATATCTTACTACCATAAAATGCCAAATCATCTATTTTTGTTAAGCCTTCATTCAATGTAACTTCTTGTAGGCTTTCACAATCTGCAAATGCTTCATACCCTATCTCTTTAACATTGCTAGGAATATTGATTGATTCAATTGCTGTTTCTCTAAATGCTTGCTCGCTAATATTTTTTAGTCCTTCGCTTAGAGTAACCGTTTTAAGTTTTTTGCAACTATCACATATTCTAGATCCAATTTCTTCAACACTTTTTGGCATTGTTAAGCCTGTGATTGAAGTACGATAAAAAGCATGGTCCCCAATTTTCTTCAATCCTTCTTTCATTGTTACAGCTTGTAGATTTGAGCATTCCGCAAAAGCTCCTTCTTCTATTTCTTGAATTGTCTCAGGTATTTCTACGCTTCCCAACGAAGCATTACCCTCAAATGCATTATTAGAAATTTTAATTACTTTCTCACCTTTATATTGGTTTGGAATTTTAACATCATTAAAATAGCTATTAGCAAATTCATCTGGTAGCTCGCCTCCAGGAAACTCATCCTCTGGATTTGGAAACTCTGGCTGTTGTACGACTCCTTTGTATTTTTTTACAGCATATCCGCCATCTATTTTTTCCATATCAAACAATTTTTCTATTTCTTCATCTGTTGTCTGTTTCTGCTTCTCTGGTTTTTTTTGCTCTGCTTCTTTTCCATTTTGTTTTGATTTTTCTGGGGTTTTGTTTCCACAACCAAAAAGGCTCATCGTTAATATAAACATTAAGGTTAAAAATATTCCAGTCTTTAAAAATTTATTCACCTAAATTCCTCCAAAATTCGTTAACTGCTTTATATTACCATTATTTTGGCTTTTCTGTCGCCTATTTATAGTTTTAAGCCACGAATAACCACGGCTTGAAAATAAATTTATATGTTGAATTTGCTATGTTATTAGATTAGACCACCTAAATCTTGTCAAAATTTTTCTCATCAAACTGCTTGTATTCTAATAACTATATAAACAATACTTATATAACATTACAAAACCGCTAATTGATTGCGGCACGCTGCTATTTGTGTTAGACTAAACAAATAAAAGAGGCGAGGTTAAAATGTTAAAGTGTGCTTCCTTTTTTTCTGGTGTAGGCGGTATTGATAAAGGCTTTGAGGCAAACAGTACTTTTAGTGTAGTATACGCTAATGAGATTGATCCTTATCCAATAAAAACATATGAATTAAATTCAAAAATAAAAGTAGACTGCCGAGATATTCGCAAAATAGAACCTAATGAAATCCCTGACTTTGATGTATTACTGGCCGGTTTCCCTTGCCAAGCATTTAGCGTTGCTGGGAATAGACAAGGGTTTCATGATGAAAAAGGTCGGGGTACATTATTTTTTGAGTTGGTAAGGTTTATAAATGAAAAAAAACCTTCTATTGTGTTTCTTGAAAATGTTAAAAATTTAGTTGGGCATGATGGTGGAAATACTTTTGCTGTAATTATAGAAACTTTGCAAAATCAGGGATATTATATTAAACACGCTGTTTTAAATGCTATGGAGTACGGAAATGTGCCTCAAAATAGAGAAAGAATATATATAGTAGCTTTCAAAAATCTAGATACTTATAGAAATTTTAATTTCCCTATGCCAATAGTTTTAAATAAAAAATTGACCGACATTATTGATTTCAATAAAAAAGTTGATGATAGATACTACTACACTAAAGGAAAGTATAAGGGTGACATCTATGAAAAACTCTCTACTGCTATGGATGACGCTAATGCAATTTACCAATGGCGAAGAACTTATGTTAGAAAAAATAAAAGCGGTGTTGTTCCTACTCTTACAGCAAACCAGGGAGAAGGAGGTCACAATGTATGCTTAATAAAAACAATTAATGGAATTAGAAAAATGACCCCACACGAATGTTTCAATACGCAAGGATTTAGTCCAAACTTTAAATTACCTAAAGATATAAGTGATGCCAAGCTTTATAAACAGGCTGGCAATTCGGTTTGTGTTTCCGTTATCGAAAGAATTGCAAACAACATTGCAAGTGCATTAGGCGAAACATAAAATAAAAAACTCTTCTATAAAATTATAACTTTCTTTTTTATTACCGGTTGTCTTTAATTATAAGACACCGTCTAATATCGAATATAATATCTGGCTCTAGGTTTTGTTCATCAACAAACAATTTTTGCAAACTTACATGTGGTCTTCTACCCTGATCCTTCTGTTTTTGTATTGTTTCCGTTTTATTCGCTGGATACTTCCCTAATTCTTCCGAATTAATTTTCAAATCATAAATGTACAAGAGATTGTCATCTAAATTAAATCTTAGAAAAACTAGGTCGTCAAATTTGCATTTTGGACCGAATGAAGAGAGGTCGCCATCAAACCGAGATGTTGCTTTAAACTCTATTTTTCTATTTGTTTTAGGATCTGTTGCGTCTCCAACTTCCTCACCCCTATTCCAGAGATAACCAAGACAATAACATCCCATTGGTTCACTGATAGCATCAGGCATATTCATCCCTCTATGGCTATTGTTGGAAATATATGCATTTAAGTCTTTCCATCTAAAATAAGCATTACAACTTTCATCAATACGAGCCTCATCAATTACAATTTGGTTAAATTTATTGTAAATTGGCATCTCTCTTCTCCTTCAACAATCTTAACATGGCTGATAAATTCTTTTCTGTAAATTTATTTTATATTAATTAACTTTTAACATTATTACAACAAGCAGACACCACCACTTGCGATGTCTGTTTGCCTTTTTCTCGTTCTATATTTTTTGTATACTGTCTTCATTCAAACATTCGTTTAAACTTTTATTTTGCACGGTTAATCTTTTTCATTTTATATTTTGGTGTGTCTATTCCGTTTTTTATAGTTCTAGTATCGGTCGATCGTTAATATTGTCTGTAGTCTGTTCTGTCATTGGCTGTATTTTGCTTAACATGCACTTAACATTGCAAAATCTGATATCTTTATCTGGTTTAATTTTAGCAACCTTCCAGTTGTCGTTTTCATATAAATATATATATTCAATCCACGGATATAATCGTTCATTGTCTAGATCAATTAATTTTGCCTTTGTATCGTCACACTCCGCGTCTCTACCGTATGCAACACATACCCCAGGTTCTTGATTATGTATACTGTGTTCTCTCCATTGAGGATTTATTTTTTCTCCCAAGCATGACAAATCGCCAAGAGCAAGTAATTCATCGACCTTATCTGAAGTGTTGTAGTTTTCAAACAGTATTCTTCCATTATTACTAATATATCCATCATGATGACAATAAATGCCTATAATATTCCCATCTTCCATTTTTTTACATATATAGCTTCTTGTACTCATTTCTCTCCTTTTATTTGTTTTTTTGTTATTCTCGTATCCAACCCATATATCGTTCACGACTCTCACAATTATTCATGTTCAGATAATCTCCGATCTCCTCTATTTGTTCTCTTTCTAAGCTTGCTGGATTGTTCCTATCATCTAGTGCAAAAAGTACGGCTGTTCCAAACACACTACTCCCCTTCTCTGGAATGAAAAAATTAGGATCTTTACCTCTTATTTTTGCTCTATCATTTTCATACCCATATACTCCCTTTATTGTCGGTATTTTAAATAGCTTAATGTATCCATCTACCAATGATTGCATTAAGAAGAGGTCGGGTATCACCTCTTCTATTACAACTTCTTCCATTGGGTTTTTTATTGCCACGGTTATAGGATCTCTTTCTGCTCTAGTCCAAAGAAATCTCATCTCTCGCTTTTTCTTCCTCCTGTTTTATTAGTTCTTCTGCAAGTAGTCTCCTAATATATTCCTCTATTTTCTTTTTTATAATCTCTTTTTCTTTTTCAGTTTCTTTTTCTTCTTTTCTCTTCATTTCATATTCTCCTTCTCAATTTGTTCTTTCATATCAGCTTCTACTTTTTCCTTCACATTCCTTATCTCATTTTTTGATATGAATCTATCAATGCCATAAATCATAGTGTTTGCCAGCCTCATTGCGTTATTGATGTTTGTTTTGAATTTCATAATTTCACTGTCTGAAAGTTCAACAAATTGTTTCATGAATTTTTGATTCATTGCATAATCAATCCCTATATGGCTAAGTATCATTTCCACAGCAGAATCTATTTCCAACTTTTTGATATTTGTAATATTAGTGTCCTCTGCTTTTTGCTCTCCATTTATATCTAATGACTTCGCTATTGTTATCTGTGTAACTAAAACTTCTACATATTTCTTTCTTGGCAATGTCTCATTTATTTTTATTTCTTTTTTTTCAATATCAATGACAGCATCATATATCGCAGATGGCTCCATCTCTAATATCCTGTATTTTGTTGACTGTGCCTTAACCGCATCTGTTAGTTCTTCAAACGCATGTACATATGCGTCTTGTGCCGTGAACACTTCTTTGTTGTTTCCAGTTGTCTGTGAAAGATCAAAAACATAGCCCGTTCTATATATAGGCATTCCGTCTGGTCCGCTTTGTTTAAGAATTATTTTTATCCCCTTTTCTCCCTTGTTTACTCGCCTATTTAAGTTATTCCATTCTTCTAAGCATCTCACCTTACTCACATTCTGTTTTTGTAAATTTATAAGTATCTGATTTTCTATACTGTACTCTTTTATTGGTGGCATCTTTTTTAACATGTCTGGATACCTACCACTTTTAATAATCCGTATTAACTCTCTATTTGCTTCTGCAAAAAGCTCGTCCGCACTCATCGTCTTAGCATTCATAATTTGAACATTCCCTCCTTATCACTCTTTTCAAGCTGTATTAATGAGAACTCATTTCTATCTTCAACAAATATCATTTCACCTCTTTTCAATGTTGAAATATCACACAGTCCATCCCCCTTGGCTGTTATAAAGGTGTTTTCAACATCTTTCCACTCTCCCTGTGGAATTTTAAAAATCATTGCATACTGTGCTGCACTTAATGGAGACATCGTCTTTTTTTCATATTTACCCTCCGACTGAAAGTCCCTTAGCGACTGAGTTGCTAGGATCATCATGCCGTCATATTTTCTTATTCTTTTAGACAACAGGTATATGAAATCCAGAGCGTCCTTCCTACATTCGTCGAGTAAAATATGACTCTCGTCAATTAATACAATTACTTTTCTACTCGTTTTGTGAATCTTGTTGTATTTGATATTTTCAAAAATTGTTTTTTCTATCTCCTTAATCGTCAGCATTAAATATGCATTAAACAACCCTCTATCTTTTTCTTCAAAAACTCTTGAAAAGTCAAAGCATACACATCTTCTATTTCCATCCAGCACAGTCCTCTCTGAATCACTAATTCTTCTGATAACTGGTTCTATTTTGTTATATACACTTTTTGTTTCTATCCTTTCTAGGAGCTGTATAAAAGTTACTTTATCAACTTCTTCATATGCCCGTCGTGTGACATTGATAAGCTCTTCTAATTCCTCTGGTTTTAAATTCTGAAAGAGCTGTTGATATAATGTCTTCAAAAATTCCATATGCATTAGGAATTTAAAATCCTCAACATCCAGATCGTTTATCTCAAATGGATCAAATGGTATCGTATGTTTTATTGTTTTTACTTCGCCATGAAGATATTCACAAAGTTTCTTATATTCACCCTCAATATCCAGAATCATTATCTTACTGTCCTTTACAGACAAATTGATTAACAGATCTTTTGCACAGTATGATTTCCCACTTCCTGGCGTTCCTAATATCACCAAATTGGAATTTAAGTGCCTGGTGTCTCTTTTAAAAAAATTAACAAAGTTTGGCTCCTCAGAATTTACATATATCCCATCCTTATCTTCGACTTCGTACTTTTGGAATGGAAACATATATGACAGTGTCGTTGCATCCATCGTTATACATTTCTTCTGCATAAATTTATTTCTTGATATCAGATCGAAAATCTGTTTTTGCAAAAAGACTTCATCTTTGACCTTAAATCCCTCTGTCCCTAATTCTTTTTTATTCGCCTTTTTGTTTTTATTTTCGCCACTTTTGTCAAAACACTGAAAAGTTGCTACCACTTCATATATTTTGTCGCCATTTTTGATACTAATTAAAATTTCTTCCAATGCACTTTGAAGATCCTCTGCATCTATATCGTCGCTCTTTTTTCTTCTCTTCCTGCTCTGCATTTCAAATATTGCCTTATCTAATTTGCGTATGCTTACGGCTCTATCTGCTTCTCGTATATCAACATAGACATTTGCTTGCGTATTGAATAAATCAATTCCATATCCCATGTCCACAACTTTTTTAAATTGTGATAAGGTTTGCCAACAACCTGTGCAACCGCAAAAATCATAGCTGTTTGTCTTATATCTTACTTGCTCATTATTTTGTGGAAATGCAATTTGTAGATATTCTTGTTCTGACACTTCCTTGCATTGCATTCCCATGCTTTCAAATATTTCTATCGCCTCTGCTGGATCACTTTCAAAAGAGATGAAGTAACGGTAACATAAATATTCTTCTTGTTCCCTACTATATAACTTTTGAATGATACCCTCTGCAATTGCTATTCTGACTTCGTATTCATCTTGTTTTAGAAGCCCTTCTTTGTAACTCTCCTTTAAATTCTCAATATTTGTCTTATATTCTTCTATTTGTCGTGTATATTTTTTTAAGTCTAAAACCTTTGAAATACGGCAGTTTTTGATTGTGCCTATACCTCTTTTAAAAACTTCTATAACTTCTAGCCTTCTTCCATCTGTACTGCTAACAAAATTTAGTCCACTGAGCTCAATATATTTCCGTGTACTTCCTACAATTTCTTCCTTTACTTTTTTCTTTGATACCGTAAATCTCATTGCATCAACCGCATATAAATACAGGCTTTTATCGTCTATGCGTATTAACGAGATACATGTCACTAAAAATATTAATATGCTTACTACTAATCTTTGTTTTGTGTATTTTGTTAAAATGCCAGCGACTAACATTAGGGTTGCTATAAGCACTAACATTTCCACATATCCAAGTCCTTTGTAAAATTTATGTCTTACCTTTGTTGTATATGGTATGTATCTCATTTTTTATTTTCCTCGCCTTTTCTTTTATTGTTGGTATCTTCTCTGCAACTTTATCTGTTACTTTCTTTACTACCTTTACTGCACCAACCGTGTGTGATATAACTCCAACCGTTCCCGCTGTTGTCGCTCTTATCGAATGAATTATTTCGTTCATTCCTAAATTGCTTTGTCCCTGCGTTATGATTCCAGAAATCATGTAGTGTGCATGAACCGCCGCCACTGCTCCTCCAATTAAAAACAGCATTTTTATAACTCCGTTTTTTGCTGTTGCAGAGTAAAAATCCATCTTCACAATCTCATGCATAAGCATAAAGAAAACATTTAGTGATATCACAATCGCATGGGCTGATATAACTTTTGAGATCATTATTTCTTTTAACACATGCATTCTTGAGCCATCATCAACAACTCTTGTCGCAACAGCAAATGGCGACATCATATACAGCAAAATGACATCAAAAATTCTACGGACAAATAATATAGATCCTACCGTCAGAGTGATAAGGATTATCCCTCCACCTAATATCGATGCAAAATAATTCATATGCAACGGACTATAATATGCGTAGATGTCTACAATGTTCGTATATGATAGTTCACCTCTTAAAAACATTTTTTCTATTTCTTCTCTGAAAGCAGGATCTCCTATATAAGCACCTTCCGAACTTATCAAGAATAATTCGCCTCCAAATTTAATTTCTCCGACTGTCTCCGTATTGAGCATAAGCTTATATATAGCCCCAGCGATTGTGTTTGAAAGAACCACCAATCCCATGAGCATAAAGGGTATTAAGAGAAATAATACAAATGATAATACTGCATGCTTTACCAGCTGCCCCCTACTTTGCTTGTTTAAGTCTTCTTTTGCTGTGTCTTTAATAATCCTTATTATCAAAAATAAAAACAGCAATACCGTTGCTATTAGTACTATCCCCCAAAACACCTTACTTACATTTCGATCAAATATGAAATGCTTCACTAAGTCCTGTGGCTGCTTATCTCCAGATACTGGCTCGAGTCCAGCCAGTACCCTAAATGTAGATGTTATAAAATCTAATATTTTTAATATCCAAATCTGAATTCTTAAAAGTATTTTTGCTATAAACACTTTAAGGAGTGTCGCATTATCTGTCAGCATATTATCCTACCTTGTTTGTAACCCACTCTTGCAATATTGGCATTGCTATCTTTAAAGAAACTATAAGAACAAAAATTAGTAAGAAACCTATTATTGCTCCGACTAAATCTTTTTTTGCTTTTTCTCTCGAATTCTGCTCATCCGCCTTGGCAACCTTTATTCCAAGAAAAATACAATATATTGTTCCTATTGCCCCTATCACTGCAATCAAGGGCCATAAAATTGCATTTACAACTTCCAGAACAGGAACTATCACTGGATTAAAATCTACATTCATTTTTTCTTCTCCTTTTTGTTTTTCTTTTTCTTTTTAACAACAAAAAATATGGCTACACCAGTAGCAACAGCTATTGCTATAACAATGGGAATTATTATTCCTGCTTTAGATTTCTTTTTTATAATTTCAAATGATACTGTGTTTGTGTTTCCAAGATTGTCAACAGCTGTAACTTCGTACTTGCCAACTTTGTCGCAAATGATGCCAGTAAAATATTTGATTGTTTTGCCATTATATTTCAAAACTGTTTTCACCGTTTTTTCGGTATCAATACTCGCTTTATATCCTTTCCCATTTTGTATTCCTGTTATCTTTATTTGTGGCTTTTGATTTATAATTTCAAATTCACATTTGCTGTTATGGAAAGCTATTAAGTATTTCCCAGACTTGTTAAAAACCGTCTTGCCCTTTGTTACATCTCCATTAACTGTTGCTTGAAGATCTTCAAAATCATGAGATATTTCTCGAGATATTTTGGGAACAATTTGAAATCTTATTGTCTTAATGTTTCCATAACGATCATTTGCCACAAGTATATAATTACCAGCACTAATCAGCTTGCCTTCGCTTGGAACTGTTTTACCGCCAAAAGTTAAACGCATTGCTAGTTTTTCTTTCGGCACGATCTCAACTGAATTATATATACCTCCATTTTCAATTCCCGATATATCTACATCTTTATCTATCTCAAATGATATCTCCGAACTATTACCAACTTCGTCTGTCGCCTTAATTATGTACTTACCTGTCTTGTTAAAAGTAATTTTAGTATGTCTAACCCTTTCGTTATTGACGCTTACGATGTCTGCGTTTTTAATTTTGATTGTCACATCTCGATTGCCTATTCTTTCATATTCACCAATTATTTCTGGCGGCGTGTTATCAATTTCAAAATTAAACTCTTTTAAAAAACCATCTGAATTGAATAGTCTTACTAAATAAATTCCATCTTTTTCTATTTTTGTACCACTTAAATATTCTGTTGTGTTTATTCCTGTTGTTATTGTCGCCTTTGCATCGCCTTGGTAGTTAAGAACAAAATTGCCTGCAAATTTACTTTTATCAGTATTTGCACTATATCTCGGCTCGGGTTTTGAATATTTATGTCTATATTCCTTGGATACCATGTGTGCTTTGTCGGAGACCTCAACAACATACTCTCCTGAACGATTAAGTGTGTATCTGTGCGAATCTGTATTGATATCTTTAGCATCTGAGTCTTGCCACATTCTTTCTTTTTTACCATCGAGCAGCCTATATATCGCTATATTTAGCATCGGAACTCCCTGTTGTTCTATTATCGTTATTTCAAGTTTCTGTGTTATTTCATTTTCAAAAAAATCTACTCCTGGTTCTTGTCTAGATAGAACTATTTCAAACTTTTTACTTCTCCCATATCTATTTATCGCCTCAACATAATATTTCCCACTATTTGTTAATTTTGCATTTTCAAGACTTGAATATGTCCTAATCAAGTTGAATTCAGCATCATATATATTTAGATGAGAATTTGGTTCCATAACAAAATCAACATCGCTACTGAAATACTTCTTTGTGTCAATACTAACTATAGAAGCCCCTGCTTTCACTGCGACTATTGGCGGTCTTTTTAAAACAACAAATGTATATGACCTTTTTTGCCCAAAACCATCTACAATATCAATTATTTGTTCTCCTTCATCCTCTATTCGTTCAATCTCTTTATCATTTAAAAAATATCTATATCTGCTGTCTGTTTTTAGAGTATTTTTAATATATACTTTCTCTTTTTGGTGCACATTCTCATCGCCAAACAAATAGCCTTTTTTGTCAAAATACATAACTTTTTGTATTGATTTTTCTGCATTTTGCAAAAGTACTTCGGAAAGTAGTGTTTTTGAGAAGTAAATTGCTTTTTCTCTTCTATTTTTTGCACTTTTATAAATATATATAAAATCCCCATTTATCATTGAGGTATCGCCCTCTGCGACCTTGTATAGCTCCAAATACTTGGGTGAATACCTCACTTTTTCAACATCAGACCACTCTCTTTTTAGGGCATATTCTTTTGCCTTGTTGTATGTGCTAAATGACACTGACTGACCCTTGTCGTTTGGAGTGTCAAATGTCTGATCAATAGGACTAAAGTCAATATATCCTTCGTATACACTTTTTACTATTTTGGTGCAAATATTCCCAGCTTTGTCTAAAGTTTTAACATCATATACGCCACCATATATTGGGTTAATGATTTCACCGTTATACTCTCTTCCGTTTACTGTTATTTTTGATAGTGGTGATGTGCCATTTGTTTTCTCCGTTTCAACAGAAAATGGTGCAGACACAATTTCTTTTGTTAATATTTCAATGCCGTGTCTATCAACACATATTCTTTTTTCGAGTGATTCGTTACCGACATCATCTACCGCTTTAAACTTATATTCCCCTTCCGCAAGAAACATTCCATCAGAATAGTGAGTCCATGGATGTCCGTTTGCACTTATATATTTTTGTGTTGAGTCATTTGAGACGAATCTTATATCTGTAGATTTTGAATATTCTCCTCTGAAGGGTTCTCCATCAACTAATAAATTTACTGTTGGCTTCTTTGTGTTTCTTTTAATTCTTAAAATCTCACTTCTGTTTCCACACTCATCCTCTGTACATAGTTCGTATTCACCATCTTCTATTATTGCTCTCTGAGTTATCTGCCTAAATTCTCCTGAGTCTTTTTTTATAAACACCTTAGGTGACTGATCTAAATTGTCTATTACCTCAAAGATGACATCTGCATTTGTTCTTAATATTCCATCTTTCGGTTGTTTCTCTCCAAGAACATTTATTTTTGGTTTTTCGTTATCTAGAGTAACGGTTCTTGTTTCACTTTTATTTCCTGCAAGATCGACAACATAAATTTCGTACACTCCATTCTCTTCAATATTTCTTAGTGAACCAGCGAACTTATATCCATTTCTTTTTATTACCGTCTCCAAAATACCAACATCCTCAATTGTTTCAAATGTTATATTGGATGCTTTTGTGTGCTCTCCGTTAAATTCCCTACCATCTGCATATGTTTTAATTTGCGGTGTCGTTTTGTCTATTGTTATCTCTTTTACATCTGATTTATTCCCTGCCTTATCTATTGCTTGTACATATATCTTTGTAGATTTTGCTGGTGTTTCAATTATTCCTTTTTCATACTTCTTCTTTACATCATTTTCATCTGTCCAATATAATATGCTGTCTATTCCGATATTATCTTCGGCATCTAATGACAAAACTCCATTTGCATAATGTTTATCTGTTTCTACGCCATTTACCTTTATCTTTACTTTGGGCTTTGTATTATCACTTCGGAATCTCACTGTCTCCGTTTTGTTTTTCAACAAATCAATTGCGTAAATTTCATAATCTCCTTCTTCCCGACAATCAACAGAACCGATCATCCCACGCCTAATAACTTTTCCATTCCTTGAAACAACAATTTCTTTTAAATATGTATCATCTACCCAAAGTTTTACTAATTCACTTACATACGAGCCGTTTTTTACTTCAACGCCCTTTGGAGTTGTAATCTTTAATATTGGGGGAGTATTGTCAATGGCAAACTGATGTGTCACTATATATTCCATTGTTTCCCAATTATGCGTGTCGATAAATTTGATCCCTATTTGCAATGTATATCTTCCAGATTTCTTAATTTCTTTTTTAAATAAAATTTCTCCTTCGTATTTGTCCTCAAAATTATGAACCAGTGTGCCGTAATGATATAGCTTCACAAATGAAACATGTCCAGCTACATAACTGTTGTCGAAATGAGTTGTTTCCAAGAATTCCTTGTTTTTATAAAATGTGAATTCTCCGGCTCCATATACCATTCTCTCTGAAGTTGGGTGCTGATTAGTTGTAACTTTTGCATATAATTTAAAATTTCTAAGCACACTGTTTTCTACTTTCTCATACTTTTGTGTTTTTGGATTTTTTTCATATGTCTTGTGTCGGACTATTACATCCTCCATTTCATCCGCATGCACATTTCTTTTTTGCATATTGCATGCTGACAAAATTATTGTTCCAAACAAAATGCATATTGCCATAATTGTTATGACAATTTTCCTTTTCATATTCCTCCTATTTTTTACGCTATTTCTTTTTCTTCTATCTCTTCTATAAGCTCTATAATCGCTGTCGCTAAATATTCCTTATCTATTCTCTTTGCAAATTCAATAAAGTCCTTCAGACACATAATTATTTTTTCTCTGTTTTTTGTTTCTATCAGAGTCGCCAGCAACTTCATATCTTCAGGTGCCAAAAGCTCCACGCTTATAATCTCATGCACCTTGTTTTTAATTTCTTCTACGGTCATTGTTTCTTCCTCTATTTCTTCGACAATTCTATTCTCTCTTCTTGTCGTCTTTTCTTTATTTTTTGCAAGCGTTGTTATGTCGTATATTACTTTTTCCTCATCAAACAACTTCTTAAAGGTTTTCCCTTCTTCCCTACTTTTTAAACTGAACTTTGTACATTTATACGATGGTGTGAATTTTGATTTTATTGGGTTGTATCCAAATATTGTCACTATTGCATTCCCAACATTGTCTCCAGAATTTAGTGTTCTTAATTCGCTCGGATAAATTAGTGGGCGTTCCTTAACAGAAACATTGTTGGTTGGGTCTTTCCCTCCGTTAACACTTTCGGATATGCTCCTTGATAGTGTCGAGTAATTGCCACACCGCTTAGAGAACTCTTCTGTTGTCGCCAAGTCACTTGTTCCAATAAAGACATGCACATTGCAATTTGCCTTCACTATGTCTGCTATATTTTTGTCATACACTTTTGTGAGTTGTGAATAAGATTGAACAACAAATGTAATGAATATTCCCCTGCTTCTAGATACTGTTGCCATCTGTTCAATCTTTTCGATTTTCGGTAGATTCCCAAATTCATCCAAAATGAAATATACATTTCTTTTTAATTTCAAAGACGTGTTTTCACTGGCTTTAGATATTAACTGTTTGTATGCACTTAAAATCACCATCGATGCTATCTTGTGACGTGTGTCCTTTTCGTCTGGAATTTGAACAAACACGGCATATGGTTTTTCATCCATTTCTGCAAAATCTATTTCACTTTCAGATGTTAAATGGCAAATAGAAAGATCTGTAAAAATGTTAATCTTATCAAATAGCGTCGATAGGTAACTTCCTCTTGTTCTCTCGTGTGACTCTAGTGTCTGTTTGGATAATGCTCGTGCTTTTGACAATATATTTCTACTGCTAAAATATTCCACCAGTGCTCTACAATTATTGTCGGTGCTCGAAAGAATCTTAAACAAGTTGTAGAAATTATATTGTTCCTTTCTTAGTTTTCTTTCTTCGTCTTGTGAATCTTCCAACATCGCTAATAGCGTTGCAAGTATCAAATTTTTTGCTCCAGACTCCCAAAGGGGTTCACTCTTACTGGTTACAGGGCACAAAATTGCAGCTACATCATTTAATCTCTCGTATACATCATCATATCTTTTCTGCTGTTCTATCCTCATCGCATTTTGCAACTCTGCCTCTGAGTATTCTTTCCCAAAGAGGAAGTATTTATCTCCCTTCTTTTCTACATATCTATACATGTTGGATGCAATATCGTAATCCACATATATTTCTTCAAGTGGATTCCATTTTGTTGAAGTGTATGGATTTCGCAAATCAATTACTTCAACCTTATATCCTTTCTTTTCAAGACTGTCTTTGTGCTTCTGATAAAGTTCACCCTTCGGATCTGTAATCAGCATCGATGGTTTCTCTTTATATTCACTTAATATCTGTATATTGGGATCTATGTAATTTGTTGTTTTCCCACTACCAGTACTTCCTATTACTAAAACATGTGAGTTTTCAGCCATGTTGATCACATAATCTCCATCTGTTTCTTCTGCCTTGATGACAACTCCTCCCTTTGTGATAGCGTTGCCAAATGTTGCTGTTGTAAAGTTTTGCTCAATTTCATCATCTGTTTGAAAATGAACACTTTCAAGATTGCCACTTATTTCATCGTCTTCCTTTTTTCCCTTAAGCAACAATCGAGTAATACGCTTGCTGTATCCCTTTTTGTATTTGAGCAATATTCCAATTCCAAAAAGAACGGCTAGACATAGAAAGAGTATGTACACTTCTTTCTGTCTTAATAGGTTCACATTTCGTTCTGCTATCTTGTTTATCACCGCCATTACCCCACACGATGTTGCAAAGGCTCCAACTATAACTAAAACAACTGCAGTGATGTATTTTTTCATTTCTTCAACGGATTTACTACCTGTCTTTTTGACTTCGACGTAAAATATGGTGCTATGACACTATTTTAA
>CAUTUX010000003.1:0-95949 GCA_963542015.1 uncultured Clostridia bacterium
TTATAACATCACAATGTCCCTAAATCAAAATAAATGAGTTTTGTAAGGATATACTGACAGCATCAAAACTCTATCCAAATTAGCACATCAATTCATGAAAAATACTTACTTTAGATGCCATAGTATGAGAGCCTTCACCACATTCTCCCAAGAACTCAACTCATCAATAACAGCACATCTAACTCACTCAATTATTTCTTACCACATCCAAAAATCCCTTATCAAGGATGCTCTACAAACCCACAACTCCCAATTTGCTACCCGATCATATCGAATCTATCCCAAATATCGCCCCTGTGTGCCGTAGATTTAACGATTAGGATTCTTTCGATGACATTATCAACGGTGAGTGCAGAGACCTTAGAATGGCGGGAAATGGTTATTTGGGGGATAAAAAGAAAATTCTCAAAACTGCGTCGGTTTAACTTGTATATTTTATTTTTACACATGATTCCTCAAATAATCGGTAAAACATCACGCAACTTTTCTTATCACTCAAAATCACTTACACATATACTTTTACACGTCAGCTATTCTTTGATTTTATTATTTCTAAACGCTTCAATTACATACTTAAGGAAATTGCTATTTTGTTTTAAGTTAGGATATATGTCTATTATTTTATCAGCCTTATAAGAAATAAATATTACATTATATATTCTAAAACTTCCGTTAAAAATTGGTTCTTTATTATCATCATCAGAAATAAGTACAAGATACTTCTGCCCACTCTTAATTCGTTTCTCAGTATAATCTTCAATGCGATTATAATAATCAGAAAATACCGAATATTCTCTCGCATACTTTTCTAAATCTTTTAATTCTATCTCAACCGCATTGAACTGCTCTTTCAAAATAATTATTAAGTTACTTAATGTGTAATTCAATTCATTATTAAATTTTTTAGTTTTGACTGTTTCAAATTTTGCTTGATTAAGCGATAGAAGTTCTTCCGCACTCAATTCTCCCAATCCTGCCTTGTAAAACTTATCAGCAATCAACATCATAAAATCTCCTTTCCCGCCATGTGCGTTGGAATAATAATTAATAACTTTATCCCCCTCAACACTCAAAACAATTAGATTGAATAATTTATCTTCTTCCTCACGATAGTTATTATCTGAAATCGCATCACTCACAAAAATTAAATACTCTTCATTTGAAGATATAGAATCCTCTGTATAATCTTCTATAGTTTGAAAGTAATGTGGGTAATTGCGACACTCTTTAATATATTTAGGAATATCTTTCACATCTATTTGCCTAGCATTAAACTCTTTTTCAAATAAAAAAATAATATTTTCTACAGTGTAATCCATTTCATTAGGAAACCACTGTTTTATTACTCTGTCATATTCTTTCCCAAAAATGATTACCATATTTTTAATTTGTAAAATCTACCATTTCTATCCTACTCTAAACCTTCTTACTAGCGTTTCCCACTGATAGTTAGTCCGTTTTCTCTTCGACGTCGCATTTTTTGCATTCGTGTCTATCGCACAAGCAAGATTCATATATAGCCCATAGTCATCTTCTAAATCCGCTTTTTCGGCATCATCCACTAAATTTTTAATATTTAGTGGCAACTCAAAATCTATCTTTACACTATCATCTAAATAATTATACTTTACTTTTCTCTTAATATCTTCCTCAATCAAGCCAATAATATATTGGATCTTATTTTCAACATCGCACAACCAGTCAATCAAATGTTGATTTTCCTTGCGAACTCTAAACTTAAAAGTCCTATAGTTATCCTTGATATATCTATTATTGTTTATATATGTAAAATAAGACACAAAATTAAATCACAAAATATATTACCCAATTTACAAAAAATATTAATTTTGGGAAATAAATATACTTTACTATAGTAGAGGTGTTGAAAATGAAACTTATTGAACGTGATTTTTATCTCAAAAAACTTAAAAAGGTTATCGGTACGCCCGATATAAAAGTAATTACCGGCGTTCGCCGTAGCGGCAAGTCCAAACTTCTGGAAGCATTCAATTCTTATATTCAAAACAAGGTATCGAATGCCAATGTTACGCATATCAATTTTAACCTTGAAAAATTTGAAAGTCTCAAAGATTATCATAAATTAAATGCATATATCGAGGAATCTTATATCGACGGAAAACAAAATTTTGTTTTAATCGACGAAGTCCAACTTTGTCCGAATTTCGAACTTACGATAAACAGTCTACACACACAGGAAAAATACGATATTTACCTTACCGGTTCGAATGCGTTTTTGCTTTCATCTGACTTAACGACTCTTTTTACTGGAAGAATATTCGAAATTAAAGTGTATCCGTTCTCCTTTAAGGAGTATTTAGAATATTTCGAGCAACAAAATATCTACGACGCTTTCGATAACTATGTAAAAGAAGGCGGAATGGCTGGCTCGTATCTCTACTCCGACATTGAATTGAAATACGACTACATTAAAGATACTTTCGATACGCTCATTGTGCGAGATATCCGCCAAAAGTACAAAATAAGAAATGTTGCTTTGATGTACAAACTCGTGGATTTTCTTATGGATAATGTGTCTAATCTCACTTCCGCACGGAATATCGCCGACACGCTCACTTCGAACAAAGATAAAATTAACCACAAAACCATACTCAGTTATATTCAATATCTTTGCAACGCTTTTGCGTTTTACAAAATCAGAAGATACGATATCAGTGGTAAAAAATATCTAGCATCAAACGATAAGTATTATGTAAGCGATCACTCTTTCCTTTATGCCAAACTCGGAACGAAAAACCTTGATTATGGAAGAGTTCTGGAAAATATCATTGCGATGGAACTTCTTCGCAGAGGTTATGAAGTTTATGTCGGCGTGCTGTACAAAAAAGAAATAGATTTCGTTGCGATAAAACGTAACGAAAAGATTTATATTCAAGTTTCGGATAACATATCTGATCCCACTACTTTTCAAAGAGAAGTGTCACCGCTTTTGCAAATAAAAGACGCCTATCCGAAAACAATAATTACAAGAACCCATCTCGGGCAATATGACTATGAGGGCGTTGCGATAATCGATATTGCCGATTGGCTGAAAGAATAATCATTTCCTCCAAAAACACATCATGTAAATTTTTGGAAATAATGTCTAAAAGGTGGTTAGTCATTAGATATTATGAGAGTAAATTCGAATACTTATTATTCTTTATAAATAACTTACACAATGCAAATGTTCTTCTAAGAATATTAGAAAATGATATTTATGGTCTAACCGTTTACCCAATTTATTTTGTCTTTTTTCTCAAGCAACCCCGCAAACTTAGCTTCATTTGATTCAACATTACTTTTGGTTACCTTACAATTGATAGTTGTAATGGAACTTCTTAAAAATGCATATTTTCGTATCAATGTTACTGTGCTTGGTATTGTTATTGTATTAATTTTTGTATCTCTAAATGCTGAATCTCCTATCTCTCTTAAACCTTCATTTAATGTTACCATTTTTAAACTTTCACAACTTGCAAATGCCAAATCTGATATCTTTTCAACTGTAGATGGTGTTTTGAGTTCTTCTAATGGGGCATCTTCAAATGCTTCTCTTCCTATCTGCTTTAACCCTTCGTTTAGTGTAAGCTTTTTTAGGCTCTTGCAGTTATTAAATGCCATGTCTCCTATTGTTTCTACACTACTAGGTATATTGAGTGTTTCAATTGGTGTGTTGTAAAATGCATTTTTACCTATCTTCTTTACTCCTTCTCTCAGTGTTATTTTTTTAAGATTTTTACAGCGATAAAAGGCACGATAGCCTATCTTTTCTACATCACCAGAAATATCTACACTTTCTATTGTTTGATTAAAAAAAGCATCATCTTCTATTTTCTTTATCTTTGATCCCTTGTATTCTCCAGGTACAGTTATATTTTTAGGAGTTCCCGAAATATCAATGTGTTTCTTTATAGACCAACCATCAGATTCTTTTTGCATTTCAAATATCTTCGCTATCTCTTCATCCGTCATTTTCTTTTGTGGTTTTAATTCCTCTTCCTTCTCAGGCTTCTTCTCTTTATCTTCCGCAGGTTTTTCTTGTCCTGTTTGTTGTCCTGTACCATTATCCTTGCTAGGTTTTTTCTTTGCTCCGCCACATCCAAATAAAGAAAGTGACATTGTAAGAAGTAAAATTAATAACATAATAGACTTTAAATTCTTTTTCACAATTTTTCTCCTCAATTCTGTTAAATATAACAACAGTATATCGTAGGAAATCTAGTTATTACAAATAACGGAATAAAAATAAATCAAATTAATGCCTTGTTCACATGTGTGATAGTATTACATTTTTTTGTCGCATTATATGACGATATTTAAATGATAAATGTATAATTCGCAATGTAAAATATTTCGCCCAAATAAGTTCGATTTTGTTTTCATGACATGTTTTCGTGTAATTTGGTACAAAAACTCGCTATGTTTTCGTGAAATATATAGTAAAAAGTCGCTATGTTTTCGTGCATTCCGCTTTTTAAGATGTTATATGAAAGAATCCTTCCGGTGCGTTACATATTTATATTGTTTGAAAATAGATAGGAAATTTTTAATCACTGAGTTTATAGTAAATATCTAATCTGTGATAGAATTCTATCTACCACAAGGATTTCTTTAAACCTTTAATTGATTGGGTTGGACAGCCTGTTGTTGAATATTTATCTTTTTGCACAGGCAGATTGAATTGTATTTTTTGTCACCGGTTGTAGGGTTATAACTCTACTTTTTCTTGTTATTTTCTTGTTTTGCTACTCTTCCTTCAAGAATAGTTGCAAGTTGTTGCATTCTTTGTGCTTCGGTAATTCTTTTCTTAATTTCCTCAATTGGTAAATCTATAATATCATCATTTGCATGCCCGATATGTTTGTTCGCAAGTTTAGTAAATTCTCTTGTTTCATCTGAAGAAGTCAATACTTTTCTTTTTTCTCTAATACCACTCGAAGTGACCTTTCCTATAATCATTTGATATGCTTTAATTAATTCTTCTCTGTTTTTTTTATCTTCTTCTAATTTCTTAATATCTGCCTCTCTCAATATTTTTTTCTCATCTAGCATAATGTTTTCAATTCTTAGTAACTCTTCAATTGTATAGCCTATTTCCTCTCTGGTAGCATATATTAGCGGTAAAACTTTTATATCTGTTTTAAACTTCTGCAATATGTCATTGTTCCAGCCAGCCGCACTTTTTTCTTTAATTATAATTTCCTTTGCATAGTCTATTAGTTGCCCATGTTTGATTTTTTCCAGGAGTTTATTGAGTACTTTCTTTGCTTTAGAATAACCACTATTTTTAATTATATCTAAGAGTAAATTTTGATTGTACTTATCTTGTGAATTATTTTTTAGTATAGTGCTTAGTACCATCTCGCACATTTCTATATCATTTAAATAGTTTCTGTACTCTTCACGATAGATATATATATCTTTGTACATGGCTATTTTAGTAACTTTAATTCTATTGTTGACAATCTCGCAATGCTCCTTTTTTTTATTTCTGAACGATTCTCTTACATTTTTCATATTATTAAACTTAGCGTCATCTAGAGCAGTCCATTCGCCACCATTTACGTCTTGTGAAAGGTATGCATCTAACTCTTCACTTCCTATCGTTAATCTAGTATCTACCCAATCTTCAAAATCATCATATGTAACTGGAATTGCGGTTTCTTTGTTTATATTTATAAATACCTCATCGTCTTTAAATTCAACCTGGTAATTTTCTCGTTCCTCTTGCTCGTTTTCTTCTGTTTTAATTTTCACAATGTTTGAGATGTATAGAATTTTGCTTAATTCCTCTTCGGAAAAATGCCCCATGTTTCCCTTATATACTTTCCCTTTAAAAATTGATACATTCAACTCTTCGTTAAATTTATAGTGCGATCGATCTATTACACTAATCGGATACTTCATATTATTTAGTACATCATTAAGTTGCTTTTGATTAAATGTTAATATTTTCTCATACAACTTTTTGAAATATTCGTTTAAACTTCCTTTCCCTGTAATCTTGTCTATATATTTTTCACCTGCTTCCTTTTTGCTATTAGTATTAGAGGCTAGACTCGACAACATGAATTGGTCAAAAGTAGGTTTTTCATACTTATTGTATTCAACTACAAATGAATTTATATAAATATCAAATTTAAGTGGCAGATTAATTTTTATTGTCATCTTTCCCCCTATATATTACTTTAACTCCACGAGGATCCTCTTCAATAGAATCAATAATCTTTTTAAAATAATACTGAGGGTCAACTCCGTTAACTTCCATCTTGATATGAGATAAAGTATCTGAGTTCCCAAATATAAAAATTTTATCCCTTGCTCTAGACATTGAAACGTTAATTCTTCTAAAATTACTTAAGAAGTTTCCCTGTGATTTATCGGTAACTACTGTACTAACTAAGACAATATCAGCCTCTTTGCCCTGAAAGGCATCTACTGTATCATACTCAAATGATTTAAACTTTTTACGCAATTCATTTATTAGACCTGTGTTTTCTTTTTGGAATTTACTAATTTGTGCCGCATATGGAAAAATTACCGCAAAATCAACATCTCTAGGTGATGCGACATCGTTCGCAATTCGTTTTAACATATATACAATCGCTTCTAATTCTTGCACATTGTATCGCGAATCCCCGCCCTCCTGGCGAACCTCTGTCCCACATTCTACTTCAACAAAATAAGCATCAAATTTGTTATAGTCATCATCTTTAAATTTTACAACAGGTATATTAAGTTCGTCTCTTTTACTTATTAACTTACCTTGATAGAAAACATTATATAAATTTAATACTGATTTTACCGAACGATAATTTTCTTTTAGTTCAACTAAAAGGTTTGCTCTTCGTGCTTTTTCTAACACATTACTAAATACTGACTCTTCATACACTCTTGTTAATTTTTCGAACTTTTCTTTATCGTAAATATCTAATTTTTTTACATCATCTTCATCTATATCTAAAATCGGCGACAACTGATAGTCATCTCCTACCATTATTATGTTTGATACATATGGCAAATATCTTAATACTTCAGGCAACGTGCATTTAGAGACTTCGTCTATGATTAACCATTGATAACCCTTTAAAACTTCTTGTCCTCTTTTGCCACCCAATTGTGTAGAAGTCGTTGTAACGCCTACTACACTAAAGTCTTCATACTTCATTTCTATAGAATATGCTAATTTTTCTTTCCCTTTAAATTTAATTAAGTCCTTAGCTATTCCCTTACTTATTTCATCACCGCTATCTTTTTTAATATTTTCTATGAACTCTTTTGCCCATGTTTCATAAAGAGTGATATCAATGTTTTCTAGCGAATACTTATTTTTTCTCCTTGTAATTCTCCTGGGAATAATTATATCTTTACCAGACATAAGCTTATCTAAAACATTATCAATCGCTACATGTGTTTGAGATGAAATAACAACTTTCTCTTTTAATTCTTTAGTTATATATTGAACGATTGCTGTTATAACTTGAGTCTTTCCAGTTCCTGGAGGTCCCTTAATTAACGCTATTGGAGATCCGCTTGTTGCGACTTGAAATGCTTTTTTCTGTGATTCATTTAACCTTACGACATACTCTTTCTTAGTCCCTGTGATTTTCTCTAGTTTTACCGTTGGTATTTCTTCTCCGCCAATCAAATATTTAAGAAGCAAGCTTGCGTTACCTGTTTCACCTTGATTGATTAACCTAAGTGAATTCTCAATTGATTCTATCTTTATCTTTTGCCCCATATCATAAATGTTAATGTATTTACCACCTGAATTTTTGCTTTCAGTGTTTTCTGTGTCATTACTTTTTATACTCCTCAGTACTGAAGGGCTTAACTTATTTTCAGATACTATTAAACGCACTACATTATCGGTCTTGCTTTGACTTATTAGAGTAAGACACTTAGCCTCTTTGGCGTTTTCCAACATCTTTGCATCAGACAAAAAAAGATTTTCTTTATATTTGTTTATATATTTTAATATTTTCACAATATCATTTTTTTTGTTTTTAATAGTAATATCTTTTACTTTTATTAAATCACTCTTGAATTCTGTTTTTAGATTTTTATATTCATATTCAGCGAATTTATATCCTCTTATGATATTGTTACTATCTAGTATTTCCTTTTTGTTTTTTGTATCTACTCTTTTGTTTTCAACTGGTAAAAAATAGTATGTCTCTCTCCCTTCTTCAACTTCATAAGATTTCTGATTATTTAGTTTAAAGGCGAGCTCTTTATAATATTTAAATATTTCCATAAACTCACTAAATTGGGATAAGTTGAATTCAAAATCTTTATCATCGCTAATTCTTTGTAAAATGTCATGCATTTCCTCTATAGTGCTCACATTTCGATTGTCAAATTCGACACTGCATAGTACTCCACCGATTTTTTGAAAATCTATTTCTTTTTGCTTTATAGCAGATAGCACTCTAAATTCACCGCCCATAGGGTTAATCCATGATATTTGCAAATACCCTCTGAGAAGGTAAATTGTTTTATCTGGTGCTTTTACTACCATCTTTACAATGCTAATTCCTGCTAATTTGCTTCGATCTACCTTATCATAATGCACCTGTTTTTTATTCGTAGATAATTTAGCCTCTAAGTATCCCCGATACGATATAGCCCTAATCACATTCTGAATATCACCATTAGGCTCCTTGCCAGGTTTTGTTAATTCTGACAAATTAACTGTCATCTTTATTTCATGCATTATTGGTTTCTCTACAATCTCAAATAAATCATCAAACATTTTCCCCTCTTTATTTATTTTCACCCTTCAAAATAATCAACTCTAATATTGCACATAAAAATCTTTTAATTGTCCTACTGATTTGCACCTCTCCAGTATTACAATATTCTGCTAACTCTTTCTGAGAAAATTTTTCATTTTTTTCACATAGCGAAAACACTTCACTATCAAAAAACTTAAAACTAGTCAGTATCTCTTTGTACTCTTCGCTATGTTTTAGCACCTGATACATCTTATATGTAAGTGGCTTCCTTAAATTTTGTTGTACATCTTTACGTTGCATTTCATACTTACAATTTATAATTTCTACTATTTCTGTCACATTTTCTCTTGAGATTAATTTTTCTTCAACTGATTTTTCACTTGAAGAAATCATATCTATCAACTCTGTTGTTCCTTCTTCTCCGATTTTCATATTCAGGGAAATTAATTTGCTGTCTTTGTGCTCCGTTTCCTCTTCTTCATATTCCATCGCATCCTTTATCATATTGCTCAATGCCTTATTGTAGTAATGCGTAAATAGACCTTTGTCTGGTTTATAACTCTTTATTGCCTTCTCAAATGCTTCGACAATTTCCAAACCTATATTATCTATATTCCTACGATATGCTTTTTGATAATTGACAACATGGTTGCACAATATTCTCTTTTCCAATTCGTAATCAGGATGTTTTTTATTCATTCCAAACAGTATAGAGTAGTTTATTTTCTCTTCGAGTTCTACTAAGATTTGTTTTCTATCTTGTTCTATTTGCATCTTTCTATGACAAAATAATATTTAACATTTTCACTGCAGATTTTGAATCTTTACAATCTATCTTATTGGTAAGGGCATTTAAATAAAACAACGATGTCATATCAAACATCTCTGGATTTATAGGCTGTTTATTTGCATCCCTATCAACTCCACCATATATGATTCTTTTTATATCGCATTTGAAAAATTTCTCAGCAAAGTTTAAGGCATAAAATAAAATTATTGGTTGCGATTTTGTGCCATACGTTATATCGGCGTATATCTCTGCTCTATCAAACAACTCGTCTACAATATCCTTAAATAAAGCCTCTTGATACTTTCTGTTCTCGTTGTGCGGAGTCTCTATTATTTTATATGTTATCTTTGCCCCAATATTTTTATTTATCGCATTCAACTCTTCCATGTATATTCCAGCACTTTTCGTTGAAAAGTTATTAGGATCTTTTTTCTTAAGTAATATTACTTTAACATCATCTTCCTTGTTCAAGGTTTGTGACAAAACATCATTTATTGGGAATATGACTTCTCTGCTTTCTACTTCTCCACTACCCCAATCACTCTTCTTATACTTAAAAGGGATATGCTCTTCTATCATTCTCAAATTACAAAATACCAATTTCCCCATCTGACTTATGCCTCCATCAAACCTAATTGTTCTTTTAATGTTCCATATTTATTCATTTTCTTCTGCACGCGTTCTAACGCTAATCTTTTCGCTTCTTTATCTTCTATATCATTGTATCTCTTACTTACATTTTTTTCATAATCGATTATTTTTCGTTTTGCCCTCGTTGTTGATTTACTATCCGTTCCTTCATCATATATGTCATCTTTATTATACAGGATAGTGTTCTTTTTACCCGCCGCAGATGTACATGTGAAAAATGGATTACTTTTGTTCTTCTCTCTACCTGCTATATATTCATCTCTCTCAATCCTATGAACATACAAGATTGCTTCCTTATGATGGTGTTTTACTCTTGGGTATTCTCTTGCAATCTTTGCCGCTTCTTTTCGACTGTTAGCTAAAAGATATATGGTGCCTTTATAGAACTTGCTAATGCCAACATGTCCAAATTTAACGCCTACTTCAAAGTACTTTTTCTCTTTATACCTGCGACTGAATTTAAGATAGTCAATGCCTGCTTTATCAATTAATGCAGTTAATGGATTTTCTAAAACATTCCCCACTGTTTCATGCTTATGACCTTTGTTAGATATTAAATTCCCAACAGGATCTATGATTATATATGAAGACTCTAAATCGTTATCACTCTCCACAACTATATTCTTAACTTTCTTAAACTGTCTACAATACTCTTCAAACTCCGACTCTTCAATTCTTAAATCATTTGCCCTATCATTAACTTCATCATTGACTCGCATCTGAATTAATTTAATTCTATCAGGCCATGTTTTTAAGAATAGTTCTTTAAATTTCTCAACACTTTCTTTACAATTTAATTTTGTAAGTACAATATTGTATTTAAGCATTATCCCATTAAATTTAATTTCTCTTCCTAGACCAATTATCTTCTTAAAAGTCAGGGTTTTCCTGCTGACTGTACATCTACCTAAATTTATGCATATTTCCTCATTTAGTGAATCAACACTTATTCCTATCATTGAAATTTTATCTTTATACTGTTGTATAAAATTACTCGTTAATAGAAAACCATTTGTAATAATAGAAACTTCAATCCCCTTTCCATTTATATACTCTATTAATTCTCCCAATCCTTTATACAAAAATGGTTCACCACCCGCTATGTTTATTCTTCCATTACTAATTCCATTAATTACAAAATATTCTTTTATCTTATCTACCACTACCTTTGCATCTGATAGCGATATCTGATTATTGCACTTAAATTTAGCAAAACAATGCTTACATTTAAAATTACACTTTTCCGTTATATGAAAATTTATTACATTACATTTCATTCTCAGTCACCTCCTATACCTTTATATACGGATGTCAAACCAAATTCTTAACACTTTTTTTAATTTTCTTTCTAAATGTAGAAATTATTTTTTAGGACAGATGGTAAACTGAAAAGGAATAATGTCAGTATTTATGTATAAAAGTAAAACCTAACATATTATTTGCAAAGTATAGGATATTTAAGTATAGGCAAAGCATATATCTTGGGGAAATAAGTCAATAGGATTTAATGGTTGAGATAATGTCAAAAATTCCATGATGTGCCAAAATCACAAATCATTACCATACATCATCCTGAAATCTTCATTCTAAGATTACAACTACTCGTTAATTTGTCGCCAACAACGTTTTTTCATAAATTGTGAAATTGAAGAGACCTCTTCTCCTTCGTAGTACCTTATAAGAAATCTTTTGAATTCTGGTACTTCTTTTTCTGGAATTACTAAAATTCCTCCAGCTTGTGAAATCAAATAGTGATTTGCAAAAATAATAGATGATCTTTTATTGCCATCAAGAAAAATTTGCGTTTTCATGCAGTATAAGGATAGTCTAATCGCAATTTCAATAGGACTTAAATCTTCAGTAATTATTTCGTTGATTCTATCCTTTACATCTGACTCACTTGGAATTGGCGGAATGTATGACGAACCACCTATACTTATAGGTATTCCACGTATTCGTCCACCTTGATTAAAAAAAGATTCATTTATAAGTTTTGCAATATTAGATAATAGGCAATAATCTGTTTTACTCATGAGCACGTCCTTATCTAGGATAAACTCCCAAGCATGCTTTAGGTTTAATATTTTTTGCACATCACTTGCAGTAATGCCGGATATCTTTTGGTTGTCTAAAATTTCTTCTGTTTGCATATATGAAGTCGCTATCCCCTCTAAGACTGCCTGATCATAAATATTGCTTTTCATGTTTGCTCTAGCAAAATCAATGTTAATAATAACCTCTTTTGATAAGTTGTTTTCTAAATATCCTAGGCTAGTGAGTTCTTTTTCTATCTGTCTAAGTTCTCTATTTATTATCCTAATTTCCATAGCATTACGAAGAAGTAAATTATATAAATCATCAGTATACACACCTACATATGTAGAAGTCTTCTTTCCTAATACACGATTCCTAACATATAGATATTTCCCACCCTCTCTTTCCTTTATTTCTGGCGTGCCAATATATGGCATAAGATTAAGCCTTGCATTTAATTCTGACTTTTTAAGTAGTAATTCTTTTATTTCATAATATTGTGCTGCCATAGTATTTTGCTCCTTGGGGTCAATTTACTCTTTTATTATACATATATTGTCCCCCAAAATACAACCTCACTTTTACGATTCAATTTTATTTTACTGCATCAAAAAGTTGTCCTACTACATCCTACTTAATTAACATGTTTTTCAACAAACAGCTATCTAACCCAATAAATTTATTATGTAAGGAATCTTGTGTAAATTAAATTATATATTGATCTTTGTACTTATAGATTTTTTACATTTCTATTTTTTATATAAGATTCCTCTGATGATCGGATTTTAAACAGAATATCCTTTCACCTAATTTTTTAAACAACCAATCGGAATCACATATGTTCCGTCTTGCGTTTTATATGCAAAGGAAGATATACCACATATAACCGCTTTAAACTTAGGTTTATTCATACTTTCAAAATCTAGAATTGATTCTAATTTGTTTAGACTCTTAATCCCTTGTTCTATTAATGATTTTCCGCCCAACTTAATTTCTATTAAGCCATAATCCCCATTTTTTAGTTGTATAATCGCATCACACTCTAAACCATTTTTATCTCGATAGTGTAATACTTCCCCATCTATTGATTCTGCATAAATCTTCAAGTCTCTGATAACCATATTTTCAAACAAAAGACCAAGCGTATTTATGTCATTTAATAAATTTTCTGGAGAAAGTCCTAGTGCCGCAGTAGCGATTGATGGATCCACAAAATATCTTGTCTCACACTGTCTTATTGCTGCCTTACTCCTGGTATTTGCACTCCATGCCCCAACATCATCAATTACAAAAATTTGTCTCAAGTAATTTAAGTACTTATACAAAGACATTTGAGAAAACATTTTTTCATTCCCATCCACATCCCTTCGTATAGTCTCTAGTGACGCTTGACTTGCAATGTTTCTGGCATATGACTTCATGACTTTGCTCAATTTTTTTTCACTACCTATTAATTCTTTTACTTGAACTCTATTATCTTTTACTAATGAGTCATAATAGTCAACGGCTTGTTGCAATGCAATTTTTTTTTGTACACCTATCGCTTTAGGCCAACCGCCTCTACAAATCAAATATGAGATATCATCGATTTGATGATGTGACTCTCCATACACTTCGTCACCGTTAAATAAACTTGCAAGTGAAATTACTCCGCTTGAATCTTTAGACTCGTATAAACTCATTGTTCTCATTGTCAATTTCACAATTCGTCCTATACCTGAATGAGTTCCTTCTGACAATTCTATAGGAAGTGCTGAACCAGTTAGAATAAATTGTCCAAACTTATCTCTTTCATCTACTTCATACCTTACCATATTCCATATATTTGGAATCAGTTGCCACTCATCTATCAGTCGTGGAGTATCTCCTTCAAGCAAACTCGCTGGATTGGTTTCAGATATAATTTTATATTTCTCAAAATTCTGTGGTTCATCAACTTTAAGTACACTACCTGAAAGGTGCTTCGCTGTAGTTGTCTTGCCACACCACTTTGCTCCTTCAATTAAAACTGCCCCCTTGGACTGCAATCTAAATTTTATATTATCCTCTATAATACGTTTATAATATCGCTCCATTTGTTACCTCGTTTGATTATATTATAGCATCATGCGATTAATGTTTGAATAATTTTAGAGTATTTAGCGTTTTTTATTTAGAGTGTTTGGCTATATTTTTTAGAGTATTTAGCGTTTTTTATTTGGAGTGTTTGTCTATATTCTATTAAAAAATTCTAGTCAATAATTATATATCAGCGAATTAACTGGAGATTTAATGTAACTTAGTATCTTTGCGTTTCACCATTTATTTCAACAGATTGGAGCCAACTTATTTGATACAAAATAATTTTTTAAGTTAATCATCTAACGAAAAATAGATGCTACCCACCTAATTATCTCAATTCTACTCCAGGTCCTTGTATGCCACTATTTTAACTAATCCGACTTTTTCGACCGTGCGTGATTCGGTAATACCTAGCGGACGACAAATGATTATGTGGGAAATTAAATATGCCAATCAGTGAGGCATTAATGTTTTTAAGTCGCTACACATATTTGCCTCCTTGAAACTATAAGATTAATATCTGTAATGTTATATAATTCCACTAACACAAAATCGCTACTGTATATTGCAAAAAAACATGTATTTGCAAAGACTCTATCAACATTATTTCCACATTTCTAGTATATGGTGATTAATCACGAAATTTAATGCAAAACAACTTTTCAAGCCAAATCCCTTGCTATTTTTTTTTTTTTTTGATTTAGAATTCTCCCATTGAAGGAGGTTATATGAAAACCAAAATAAAGCTTTTAATTAGCGTTTTTGTTGTATGTTTATCTTTGATTTTGGTTGCTTGTGGGCAAACCGCAAAACCAGACCAAAAACAACCTGACAAACAAGAACAAAACAAATTAGATAACAACAAAAATAAAGATCCAAAAAAATACACTGTAAACTTTTATGATGGTAATACCCTTTTGAACAGCAAGACTGTGAATGAAAATAACACCGTTTCACCTATTACACCAAGTGAAAAAGAAGGTTATGAATTCATGGGTTGGTATACAGATTCATCAATGACAACTAAATTTCATAACGACACAAAAATAACATCAGATACAAATCTATACGCATCTTATATGGACCTCAAGGAAATGTTCGCCAAAGCGAGAGCTGCAACAATAGATAGTGGGAAATTTAAGTATGACTATAAGTTGGACTTTAGCATTTTGAAAAAAATTCCTGAATTCAATCTACACCCAAGTGCCTATTACAGAGGAACTGTTTATTACAACAAAGACAACTCTATTTCATACTATAAAGATGAAAAAGTTGGTGGTGGCCTTAAACTTGATAGACATCACTACGATGTTTTAACTGCTGGCGAAAATGACCTGCAAAAATTTAACTACAAATACAAAGGGTCGTTGCAACCAATCGGGAAAGAAGAAAAACCTGGCAAAGACGGCGACTTCATAGAAAAGAATCTTGAAAACTTTAGTGGCAAAGAATATGAATATTCATTGTTTGCAAAATCTTTATTCAAGAGCGATGATGACAAAATTGAAACAGTAACAAAAATAGGAGCAAATAAATATAAAGTTACATTTAAAAAAAGCATAAAAGACAAAGCACTTGATTTCTTAGAAAAAAGTGGAATGAAAGCAATTAAAAAACAACTGGAAAAAGAAGGTGTTGATACAAATATTTTTAAGAATGTAACTGCCTATATAACGACTAATTCGTCAAAGACAAAAATAAAAGATCTTTATTATGCATTTGATTTATCATTAAACTTCAAAAACGAAGCAACAACAGAAGAAGAATCAAACGGTGGCGAGAAAACAAAAGGAATTAAGCTTAAAGGGAAAATAGACTTTTCAGTAAAATACATAATGACTTTTGATAATTCATTTAATGGAACATTTAATATCCCAGAAAAAATTAAATCTCAATTAGGTTAAACTTCTTTATAGACTTCAACAAAAAAGGCTTACTTCTGTAAGCCTTTTTTAATAATCAAAATTCATAGTATGCCCATACTCAATTTATCTCTTTTTATGTAGACACTTCACTCAATCTTTATTGCTTTTTTATAATCGCAATTGCATTCGGGATCTTCCCTTCAATATATTTAACTTCAACATTAGAATATCCTTCATTTATAAAGAATTCTTTATATGTATCTAACGAAAAATATTGTTTAAAATCAGCTCCAGCATTGTTTATATTCTTAATAATTGTTTTTGGTTTTTTCTCTCGCTTATTCATATATGTCGGAATTATAACTGTACCATTCGGAACACAAACTCTAACCAATTCTTTAACTGCCTTTGCTGGATCATCAAGCAAATGTATAACATTTCCTGCTATAACTTTATCAAATGTGTTATCTGCGTATGATATGTTTAAAATATCTCCTTCCTCCCACTTTATATTGCGGTATTTCTTAAGCTTTTTTTCTGCAACCACTAACATCTTTTTAGATACATCGGTTGCAACTACTTGTTTACATTTTCTAGCGATATCTTCTGTTATCATTCCATTTCCACATGCACATTCTAAAACTTTATCTGTTGAATTAACTTGTTCCTCTATTAGTTTTTTTAACTTTGCATGAACCCTTCCATTTACCAAATTTGTGAAAATACTATAGACACTTGCCACTTTATCCCAAAATTTTGCCTTATTTATTTCTTCTTTACTCATTTTAATCATTTCTCCCTTGTGCTTTTATTATACCACCACAAGTCATATTTGCTGATGATTACACCAAAAGTTTAAGATATTTAAGTCAATATATGTATTCAAATCATTTTGATAAATTTAGTATGGTAGCCAATGCCTTATTGTCTGTATATATTTCAAATAATGAACATCTGCATGATACAACTTATCTTCTATAATTAGGCATTCTAACCCGTTCAATTGTCGGTTTCGTCTGTTTGAGTGATGCTATTTCTGTTGCTTAGAAACTATTTTATCAACTATCTCACGCATCAAATCCAATTTATTTAAAATGTCTTCTGCAAGTTTAAGTTGGGTCCTTGCTCTAACTAAATTATGTCCGTCATAATCAGTTTTAAAATATTTATCCCCATCAATATAATCATCTAAGAATCTCATTCCACACTCAAAAGTCATAAGAAATGCCGATATAGGTAACAACTCTATTTCCTTTTTGCACATACAATCGCATAAGACTCCAAGATATCCTTCAGTGAAAGCTCTAAATAATTCTAGATCTATACATACTTTAGCAATTTCTTTTGAATCTTCGCAGCATGTTGATGCTCCAGATCTTATGGCATCACCAAAATCAAATAACAATGAACCTGGCATAACTGTATCAAGGTCTATTACTGCAAGACCTTTTTTTGTATCTTTATCAAAAAGTAAGTTATTTAACTTTGTATCGTTATGGGTAACTCTCCATGGTATTGTTCCATCTCTCAAAGCGTTTATTATAACATCTATCCCTTTCGCATGTTTTTTTATAAAATCTATTTCTTGCGTACAGTCTTTTGCTCTACCCTTTGGATCTAATGAAACTGTCGCCAACAAGTGCTCATATCTCTTTGGAGTATTGTGAAAATCTTTAATTGGTATTGTAAGTTTTGAGGTGTCATAATCAGCTAAATATTTTTGAAATTCACCAAACATCCTCCCAGCTTCCTTAAACATTTCTGGATTCTCTACTTTCTGAAATGTGCAACTGTTGCGAATAAATGTGTAAACTCTATAACAAGCTTTTTTAGATTTTAAATATGACTTATTACCTTTTGTTCTGATTACTTTAAATGTTTCAACTCCCTTCTTGCTAAGATGCTCTGTTACTCCAACGATATTGTTCATAAGTCCCTTTACGTCTGGGAACACATCTGTATTTATTTTTTGTACGATAAAATCTTCAGTTTCCGCAAGAAGTGTTGTATTTATGTGTCCTTCGCCATACGGTGAAATTCTTATTTGAGATTCATCAATTTTAAACTGTCTTATAATATCTTCCATTAAGACTCCTGTCCGAAGAATATATTCAGTATTGTACCCCCCATTCTAACCTCACATCAATTAATAAATGCCAATATGGGCATTTATGCCTAGTTTTTAGCGAATTTACCCTTATCTCTTCTTAGATATAGAGATTTTTTACGCTCAATTTTTTTGTTGAAATAGAATTTGAATTGTGTTAATATACCAAAGAATTTGACGAAGGAGTATTGAATGGCAAACATTAAATCAGCTAAAAAAAGAGTTTTAGTTTCAAAAAGACAACATGATGAAAATGTAGTAAAAAAGACAAGAGTTAAGAATGCTGTAAAGAAATTCGAATCTGCTGTTAAAGAAAATAATGTGGCTTTAGCAGAACAACTTTTACCAGAAACTGTATCTCTCATTGATCGTGCTTTTTCTGATGGCGTATATCACAAAAATACAGCTGCAAGAAAAAAAGCTTCTTTAGCTAAACTTTTAAATACAATAAAAAAATAACCTTAAACTACGATACTTAAACTGCTGTATTGTTTGATTGCAGTTCGCAATTTGTTTGCAACTGCATTTTTTACATCCAAACTATTTCTTTATTTAAATTAATTGTTCCCCATTTACCGTTCTGTTTTACTTTGGCTTCACCATTCTGAAATGCGGTTGCTGCCTCATATTCAAGCGGAATAAATATTGTCCCCTCTTTATCTATATAACCAAAATGATCTTCTTTGGCTACAACAGCATAGCCTTCTGAAAAGCTAAAGGCAATGTCGTACTCAAGTGGAATTACAACTTCATTTGCTTCATTTAGGTATCCATATTTCTCATCATTTGCAACACATATCATCCCATCTTTGAATCCAAAAACTTCATCATATATCGCTGGTACTACTACTTTATTTCTTCTTGTCAGACCCATTTTTTCTCCTTTAGAGAATTTCATCCAAACTGCTGGCTTTTCTTCCTTGCTATCAAGAGACTTTATATTGCCTTTTTGTCCTTCAAGTTTGTGGTCTTCCTGTCTAAACCATACTCCGTTTGATTTAAGTTTTTCTTTAATTTCAACAAACATCTTATTGTTGAAACCTTGCAACTTGAACATGTCTTTCTGTGTACAAACAACTAAGTCTTGTATTTTCACCTTCTTTCCATTTAAAAGAATTTTTACTGTTTTTTCATTTAAATTTAAACTTCTTATATCAATATCGAGAACTTCTTTCTTGAATTGCTCTAAAATTGCTTGTTTATCATTAAATGACATTTTGCCTTTCGGTCTAAACTTTGGTCTATGTTTTTTATGCTGTTCGCTCATATCTCAAATTATATCATAAATTTGTAAACCTTTTATCAATATTACTCGTTCCCAGATACTTTATAATTCAAAACATGCTTTGACAGTTGAATGCGAGATTTTTATCAAAATTGCCTTTATTTATGCGGATTTTTCAAACATGAGTACATCTATTTTTTTGTTGTATATTTTTCCCATCGGCTATTTAAACTCTCTATTTAAGGTCGTTCACTTTTACATCATCTTTCTGTTGTTTGATACCTAAAATTGACTATATATATTAATTTATATATATTTATCACATGACAAAACGCAACCGGGTTATTTTAGCCTCATTGATTTTTTTATTCATATCAGCATTTATTTTTGTTTTGCTTAATAGTCACTCTGGAACAGTTTCCGCCTATTCGACGGACAAACATACAACGATATATCCTCGTTCATATTTTCCAATGAAAAATATCGACCATATAGCAAGCTCAGATAAATATATGGCATATATCTCTACAAGAACAAATATTGATGTCCTTGTTGAACAAAAAAATAAAGATACTTATATTTCAAAATCGTTTAAGAAAGAAGATATTGACTATAACGAAGCAACTGAAGAACTTAAGTTTTTTGTTATAGAAAATAATTTAATTACTGTCGTTTCAAATAAGGAAACAAAAGAAGCAATACGCTTTTACGTACTCAACCTAACTGGTGTATCTAATGTCCCTGAAAAAAAAGAACTTTCCTTTGAAAAAAAAATATATAGTGACAAAAATATAGCAAGTACGAACAAATACCTTATTGTTAAAGATGGTGATAAAAACATTTATAAATATGATTCTTCCTTAAGTTTAATCGGGAAAAAACGTTTTTCAAATCTTACACATGACGAAACATTTTCATTCATTGAAGAGAATCAGATTTTTGGATTATTTAGGCATAAAATTAAACGACTCCAATTAAACAGTTTTACAGATCCTACGGACCCAGATAGTGAGGACTTTAATGATAACGAAGTCGAAGAATATAACTTTTACAACAATTTAAATATAAATGGTCACTTATTAATGTCAAATAAAAATGCTACTTCATTTGCATCATTCAATGCGTTGTCACCTGATCATAAAAATGAAAAATTGAAATATCTTACCATTGACAACAAACCATTTTTATCAGAGACAACAATAAAACATTCACAAATAACTGTATTTAATAATCAGCTAAAAATTCTCAAAGATAATGAAGTAAAGAGTTACATGTTTGACGCTAGCAATGGGAATCTTACTCTTGCTCAAACTTTGTCACACGAATCAAAAAATGAAAATGACATTAAATCATTTAACAAAATTGTTAAAGGTGCGAATAACTTTTATATCGCAGATAGAAAAAACGGAAAAATCTACAAAACATCAAATGACCTATATGAAAAAGAAACTCTCGTTTCTGGTGTGAATAATATAACTCACATGGCATATAACAACAGTACTCTTTGGTATTCAACAGAAAGTGAACTTTCATACTATGACTACGCTGCAAAAACAGCTAAAACTTTGTTTAAATTAGAAGATGCAACTGAAAAAATAGTATCATTCACCTTTAAAGATGACTACTCTTTCATATTAACCAATAAAGGGTTATACAAATATGATCCAATAGAAAATGAAAGGAACCTTGTAACGGGTACTGGTGAAGGCAAATATAAGTTAATGACACATATGACTAATGGCACCAAATTATTTTTGTTAAGACCTGGCTATGTGGACATTTATAATATTGAAACGGATGAATTTATAAAAGAAGTAAATATAGGTGCAGATATAGACCTTTCAAAACAAGTTTCTGTAAAGACCGATAAAAAAGGCAACATCTATCTGCTCTCAAATGATGGCATGATGACATTGTTAAAAGATATATCCTATAACGAATTTAAAATAACTAAACATGATATGCTTGGTAAGTTCGTTGGCGATAAAGTTTCCTTCACTGATTTTGAAATAGTTTCACGAGAAAAGAATAAAAACAGCGTTTACTTAACAACAACCAACTACCTCGCTGAATACAACATTGAAAGTGATATGTCTGACAAATTGGAATTAAACGAATCCTCTATTTCAAATTCAGTAACTTATAACAATGTGTTAGCGTCTAGAAAAATGGAAAATGCAAAATTTTGGAAAGCAAAATCGGATATAACAGATTCTGTATATTTCTATAATTTAAAAGATACAAATGATTCAATTTTCAAATACAACACAAAAGATGAAAAGAATTTCCTAATGACATTCGATTTTGATACCGACGGCTTTACATACTGTCTGTACAATGGAAATATCTATAAAATTGAATCCTCGGTACTGCAAAAGAATTTTGAAGAAATTCAATTAAAACATGAACCAATGAGAATGCAAGTCAAAAATAATACTGTAGGATACACATTCCCAAATAGAGATAGTAACTCAACACATCTCTTTTCGGGGGCTGAAGTAGATAAAATTTTTGAATGCGACAATGTTTTTGGAGATAAAGATTACAGACCTTTTCTTGTTAAATATAAAAATGAATATTATTTCGTTAACGGAGACGATCTTGCAAAATTGATTAAATACACGGAAAAACAAGCAAATCAAGGTGCTGGCATTATACAAAGCAACAAGATCGGAAAAAAGGTTAATTTATACAGTGAAGCCAATACCAAGTCTCCAGTAAAAGCTGTATTAAATGACGGCACAAAATTTCGCATAATTGAAAAACAAGGTGAATTCTATAAAATTTTAATAACAAAGAACAATAAGGAAAAATCAACTATTTATGGGTATGTTCTAAAAGCTGACACCATGGAAAAAGGTCTAACTCATACTCAAATATTAATCATTTTGTTGAGTTCGATTGCTATTGTAGGACTTACACTCTTAATACTAACAGCCTTTGCAAATAAGCGTCGTTTTTAGTCTTTAGTTATTCTGGTATAGGTAAGTTCAAGATATTTATTTAAATGTTCCTTTAAAAGTGCAATTGCTTCTATTGGATTATTAATTCCAAATACTTTATCTATTTCTAAATTTCCCTGAAGTCTAATTCTATTATCTAATCTTGTGTCAGCAACCTTTGCACTCCATCCATCAACATTTCTAGTTGCTAATATCATTTTTTTAAGTGCCCACGCATTGCATATCTCACACATTGTGCCAGATCCGCCTCCAACTGCAATAACAGCATCTGAGTTGGCAACTATAACATTTCTAAAAACATCCAATCCTGTTGCTACAACTATGTCTGCATATTCATTTGTAATGCTTCTATCAAACATCGGAGTTATGGCGATCGTATCTCCATCGGCAGCTTGTTTAGATGCTTTTGCACCTTTAAATGCCGCCCTCATTATTCCATTTAAACCACCTGATGCAACTCTATATCCGTTATCAACCAATGCCTTTCCTAAATTGAAAGCCATTTCATATTTTGGGGATCCCTCCTCTACACTTGCATCTCCGATAATTGATATTAATCTACGCATTTTCATTTCCCTCGCTAAACACTAAAATAATATTAACACATTGACACTCCACACAACTAAAGTCAAGAAATTTTTCTTTCAGCGACCACTACATTGCTACACTTTCGTTTTGCACGATCAACACAAATGTGAATTGCTATTGCTATTGAAGTAATTTATTAGATACCTATATCTATACCGACCATGCAAGCATTGTTTTGCAAAACTTTGACTAAAAAATTATCTTCAAACTACTACAATTTAGGCACTTTTTATTTGACATATTTTACTCAAAAAAATACAATTGTGTTTAGTTTTATTAAACTTTTAACTTATTTAAATAAAACTTAGGAATACTGTGGATATAGGAAATAAAGTACGAAATTTAAGACAACAATGTGGTCTAACACAAGAAGAGCTTGCGGACAGATGTGAGCTTACAAAAGGCTATATTTCTCAACTTGAAAATAACCTTACGTCTCCTTCCATTCAAACATTAACCGACCTTCTTCAAATTTTAGGATGCACTCTTTCTGATTTTTTTATTGAAGACAATGAACAAGTAATTTTCTCTGAAGACAGTTACTTCAACACTGAGTATGATGGATACTCAATAAAGTGGTTAGTTCCTAATAGTCTCAAAAATGAAATGGAACCAATATATTTAACAATCATTCCAGGTCATGAATTAAATAGAGATATGGCACATGAAGGAGAAGAATTTGGATACATCTTAGAAGGTTCCATTGTGCTTTGTCTTGGTAAAAGTTCCCATACTGTCTCAAAGGGAGAATCCTTTTATTTCCAGGCTGACAGACCACATTTAATTAAGAACATCGGCGATAAAGTAGCAAAACTTATTTGGGTAAGCTCACCCCCAACATTTTAAAGGTACACAATGAAACAGACTGTAGATAAAGACAATGTAATTATTGAATTAAAAAATGTTAATAAATCATATGATGGCACTCTTGTTGTAAAGAATGCCAGTTTTACAATAAAACGTGGTGAGTTTGTAACTTTTCTCGGACCTAGCGGTTGCGGCAAAACAACTACCCTTCGTATGATTGCGGGTTTTGAAATGCCAGATTCAGGAAGTATCATTTTTGATGGAGAGGATATAACGAATCTTCCACCTCACAAAAGAAAACTAAATACTGTTTTCCAAAAATATGCTCTATTTCCACATTTAAATGTATTTAACAATATCTCATTTGGATTGAAATTAAAGTTAATACCTAATGGAACTAAAATTGATAGGAAAGGAAAAGAAAAACAACTATATCGCAAATATACAAAAGCTGAAATAAAGGAAAAGGTTGATACTGTTCTTAAGATGGTTGACCTTGAGGATTACGGACATAGAAATGTATCTTCACTTTCTGGTGGTCAACAACAGCGGGTTGCAATAGCAAGAGCCATTGTAAATGAACCAGAAGTACTTCTTCTTGATGAACCTCTTGGTGCTCTCGACTTAAAAATGCGAAAAGATATGCAACTTGAATTAATTAAAATTCATGAACAACTTGGAATAACTTTCATTTATGTAACTCACGACCAAGAAGAAGCCTTGACGATGTCAGATAAAGTTGTCGTTATGCGATATGGAGAAATTCAGCAAATTGCTTCTCCAGAAAAAATATATGATGAACCAGCAAATGCATTCGTTGCGGACTTCATTGGTGAAAGCAACATACTATCTGGAACAATGATTGAAGACTGCAAGGTTGAATTCTGCGACACTGTATTTGAATGCGTCGACAGTGGCTTTAAAAAGAACGAACCTATTGATGTTATTATTCGTCCTGAAGATTTAAAAATTAAAAGCTTGGAGAGTAAAAACAAACTTGCCGAAGCAACAGTTATCTCCTCCGTCTTTAAAGGCGACCATTATCAAATTACTCTCCTTCTTAATGGTAATGAATTAATATCTCATGACACAGAAAACTATGAGATTAATGAAAGAGTTGGCATTTATATCAAGCCGTTTAATTTGCATATTATGCCTAAGACAAGAATTATTAATGAAATTGAAACAACTATGATTGACAAAGGACTCGTTGATATTTGTGGTGGTGAGTTTGAATGCGAATCAGAACTACCTGAAGGAACTAAAGTTCGTGCAATTATTGATTTTGATGATATAGAAATAACTGACGACGCTGATGATGGTGTTATCGCTGCAACCGTTATTAACTCAATATACAAAGGCAGCTACTATCAATGTCTTTTAAAAACTGATGATAACTTTATATTCTTCTCAGACACTGATGACGATTGGTTAAAGGGCGATCGAGTCGGCATTCGTATACCTAAAGATAAGATAATAATTGAGGAAATAAATGAAGAAAGCGAAAGCAACTAAAAGGGTTCTTTCATACCCATATATCCTATTTATGCTTATTTTTATTATTACTCCTCTTTGTTTAATTCTTGTTTCTGCATTTTTAGATGAAAACAACAAATTAACATTAGAAAATTTTAAACTGTTTTTTACTTCATCATCTTCATTTATTATTCTCGGAAATTCTCTTCTTGTGGGGTTGATAACCTCAATAATTTGTCTCGTAATCGGATACCCTGTTGCATACATTTTATCTAAACTAAAATCTGGTAAAATTTTGGTCATATTTTTTATTATGCCAATGTGGGTAAATTTTTTGATAAGGACGCTTGCAACAAAAACTATCTTTATGATGATGGGTGTAAAGCTTGGCATTGGTACTGTCCTATTTGGTATGGTATATAACTTTTTACCATTCTTTATTTTACCTCTACACACATCATTAAGTAGCATAGATAAAAGTTATATTGAAGCTGCAAAAGATTTAGGTGCTAACAATTTAAATGTCTTTCTAAAGACAATTCTCCCCCTATCTTTAAATGGAATATTCACAGGACTAACTATGGTTTTTATTCCTACAATATCCTCATTCGCCATCTCTCAAATTCTTTCAAATGGAAAAATCTTTTTATTTGGAGATTCAATACAAAATTCTTTTGATCAGGGATTATATGGCGTAGGGTCAATAATGAGCATATTAATGTTAATTTTTGTTATTGTCTCAAATGTGATTATAAAAGCTGTTAGAAATAAAGGAGCTGGTCCGGAGGTTAAGAAAGAAATATGGTAAAGAAATCTGGAAAAGTATTTGAACAAATATATTTGTATTTTGTATTGGCTGTTTTATATGCTCCTATATTAATAATAATTATTTACTCATTTTCAAACAGTTCTAATTTCAATTTTTCAAAAGGGTTTTCATTTAAGGCATATTCATCAATTTTTATAGGTGCAAAATCTGAACAATTATGGAAAGCAATAGCCAACACATTTTTAATTGCTTTTGCCTCATCTGTTGTGGCTACATTGATGGGTGTATTTTCATCTATTGGCATTTATGCCCTACCAAAAAAAGTGAGACATGCGGTTGAAAATATAAATCAATTCCCGATTATAAATAGTGAAATTGTTATGGCTGTTTCTTTGATGGTTTTCTTTACAACTTTTGCATTTCCTGAAGGCTATCTGAGATTAATTCTTGCACACATAACTTTTTGCACACCGTATGTGATATTAGCTATCCTGCCTAAACTTGACACTCTCGATACAAATGTATATGAGGCCGCTCTCGATCTAGGTGCCACTCCTAGTAAAGCATTATTTAAAGTTATTCTACCAATTGTATTGCCTAATATAGTAGCTGGATTTTTATTGTCATTTGCTTTATCTATGGATGACTTTATCATCACTCAAATCAATAAGGGTGCTACAACAGGCATCAATACTCTTTCTACATACATATATTCCGATGCCAAAGTTCAAGGACTGGAACCTTTCTGGTATGCAATATTTTCTATCATATTTATCTTAATGATAGCCGTTGTTTTCACATACAATATTATTAAGATTAAAAAGCAAAAACAAAAACAGGTGACGGTATGAAAAAAATCATTCTAATCACTCTCTTAATGTTGTCGCTATTTACTCTCGGATGTGCAAAAAAGCCTACACCTACAAAACAACCAGAAAATACTTTATATGTATACAACTGGGAAGACTATATTTCTCCACAAGTTGTAGAGAACTTTGAAAAATATTATGAAGAAAAATATGGTAAAAAAATAAAAGTTGTCTACACAACTTTTGATACCAATGAAACAATGCTAACAAAAGTCACAAGAAATGATGCTGCCGTTGACCTTATATGTCCATCAGAATATGCCATAGAAAAACTTGCAAAGAAAAATCTTATTGAAAACATTTCTGAGCTTGGCAAGAAATATACGGCTAATAATTTTTCCAACATTGAACAATCGGTTGTAAATAAGGTTTACAACAATTTTGACAAAATAAATAATGCTCCACTAACTGACTACATGATTCCATACATGTGGGGTACTCTTGGACTTTTATATAACAAAGAAAAAATAACTGAAAGTGAATTGGAAAAAGAAAGCTGGGGTATTCTATGGAACAGCGGAAAAAATAAGACTTTATATAATAAAATCCTTTTAAAAGACAGTGTACGTGACACTTATGCTGCCGCCCTATTCTATATGAAAGAAAAAAATTTACTTCCTAAAAAATATGAAAATCTATCCGCTCAACAACTTATCAATACAACTGAAAGGTCTTTGTTAAAAGCTGTTGAAAAAGTACTAATACAACAACGCTCAATCATAAGTGGATATGAAGTTGATTTTGGTAAGGATGATTTAATAAACGGACTTGCATATGCAGATCTTGCATGGAGTGGAGATGCAATGTGGGCAATCTCAGAAAATAAAAAGCTTGGATACTACCTTCCAAAATATAGCAACATTTGGTTCGATGGTTGGGTCATCCCAAAAACTGCACAGCATAAAAAAGAAGCTATGGAATTCTTGAACTACCTATGCATGCCAGAAAATGCAATACTAAATTCTATGCACATTGGGTACACTTCCGCAGTTGCTAAAGATAAAATGCAAAATAATGAAAGTGTCAAGGAATCCCTAAAAAAACAAAATTACGATGTGGATGAATATTTTTCAAATACTAGTCGATATCCTTCTATTAATGACAATTTAGGGATGATGAAAGATTTTGGGGAAAATAATACCGCTGTCGTTCAAATGTGGGAACGAGTCAAAGCTGGCAAAGACACTTCTCTTTCTTTGTTATATATCACGGCAGGCATATCTGGAATATTTGTTTTAATTGTCGCAGCTATATTTATTAAAGAATTCCAAACCAACTGCACTATATAAAATTTAGAAATAAGTAATAAATATAAAAAAATAGTCCAACAAATGAAATTTTAATGGACTTTTTGGAAAACATACCTCCTTTAATTTTTTTTGCAAACTAAATTATATATTAGGTTTTGAGCTTTTGGCTCTTTTTTTAATTATCTATTTTTCTTTTTACACAAGATTATTTACATAATCGATTTTTCCAACTCATTGTCTGTTAATATTTTATTCACATGGTAGTTGATAGTGCGGACATCAACATCAAACAAGGTAGCCATCATTTTTTGTGTCATCCAAATGTTTTCATTTTCGTAATGCATTTCAATATTGTTGGATGATTCACCTTTATTAGCAAAATAAGTTAAGCATTCCGCAGAACTTGAACGAACAATAGAGTCGTTATCTTTCAAATGGCACCACCTTAAAAAATCAACCACTTTAATTATACTAAAGAATTCCCAAATTAATCCACTATATCAATCAATGACAACAGTTCAAGTAATTTAATAATATAGTGGCGATTTTTGAGATTTCTTTAATTTATAGTCCAAAAAATTAAATCAAAAAAGAATAGATAACCTAGTTAATTTCTTCTAGGATGTCTTTCAAGTATTTACCCAACAGCGGATGATGCAATGCGTCATTAAGTAAAAGTAAAGGTCTCAACACGAATTCCCTTTTATGCATCTCTTTGTGCGGTACTGTAAGGTTCTCATCATTTATTATTTCATTTCCAAATAAAACAATATCAATATCTAGAACTCTATCTTCCCATTTTTTGTTACGCACTCTACCCGCTTCTGTCTCTATATTGTTAATTACTTTAAGCAATTCTTGTGGTGAATAAATTGTCTCCAGTTCAACGGCAGAGTTTATAAATTTATTTTTTGCGACTCCGCCATATGGTTCAGTTTCTATCCTGCCGCTTTCTCGCACCTTTCTAATGTGAATATCGTTAATTAGTTTTTCTAGTACAGAATCAAGATATCCATTTCTATTTCCTACACTGCTACCTAGAGATAAGTAACATCTTTTATATTCCCTAACAACTTCTACAGCCACATAATTGGGTTTTACTTTCATTGGTGGTTCCAATTTTTTCAACAATACTTTGACTGATATAATATTGTAATACTTGCATGCAATAGAACATGCGAGTGTATCTGCTAAAGTTTCTATAAGGTTATATGTTGTGTTTTCTACAACTGTTTTGATTTGTTTACAAACTGCACTATAACTTACAGTTTGAGTAAGATCATCGTTTTTAACAGCTTCTCCGATATCTGTAACAATTTCCACTGATATTGAAAATGGTTGTTTTTGTGTCTTTTCTTCTTCATTAACTCCGTGACACGCATTTACTACCAAGTCATGTATTATAATTTTCCCTGTTTTTTGTATCATTTTATTTATTCTCTTTTAAAACCTTCATATTTTCAAGAACATTATGAACTCTCACAAATAATACGCCCTGCTTTTTTGCTAAAGCCGTCGACTCGACTGTTGGTTTTAATCGAGTATTTATATCACCACCAAACATTGATTTCATAGATGTACCAAGCAATATCGGATAATCAAAATGTTCAACTAATTTGTTATAGTTTTTAAGAAGTTCCCAATCTTCAGTATTGTTTCTGTTAAACCCAATTCCACCATCGAGCAAAATTTTATTTAAATCAACTCCACTCTCTCTTAAAATTTTTATGGCATTTTCTAGACCTTTAATTTTATCTTCAAACAAATCATCGATAGATGAGTCTCTCCTGTTATGCATTAAACAAACTGATGCATCATATTTAGCAATAACTTCTGCCAGCCTTTTATCTTTCAACATGCTTACATCATTTATCATATCAGCTCCTTCGGCAAGAACTGCTTCTGCAACCTCTGGATAATATGTGTCCACTGATATTAAACAATTCAGTTTTTTTAATTCACGAACTTTGGGAACCACTCTTTCTATTTCCTCTTTCCATGATACTTTCTTGTGCCCTGGTCTAGTAGATTGCCCGCCTAAATCAAGAATCTCAGCACCATCAACAATCATCTTTTTTGCCACTTCAATAATGTTGTCTCCTACTCTACTATCCGCAAAAAAACTATCTGGAGTAACATTAAGTATTCCCATGACATGTGTTCCGTTTTTAAATACTTTATTGCCAACTTTTAAATTATACTCTTTCATTATTTCCCCATTATCAACTGCATAGCTTCATTTTTATCAATATTTCCAATCTTCTTCACTGTCACTGTCTTTGTCCCTATCTTATTAACTCCCCTTGATGTCATACAAGTATGTTCTGCTTCAATAAGTACAAGTACACCCTTTGCATTTAGCTCTTTATATATTGACTCAGCTATTTCGTTTGTCATTTTTTCTTGAATTTGTAAACGTCTTGCAAATACTTCTACACATCTTGCTAGCTTGGATAATCCAACAACTTCATCATTTGGAATATATGCAATTGAAACCTTTCCAAAAAATGGCATTAAATGATGTTCACATAATGAAGAAAATGGAATGTTTTTCTCTATAATCATGTCACTGTTTGCGACTTTAAATCTTGTACTTAAATGTTCATCTACACTCTCATTATATCCGCAAGTAAGTTCTTCATACATTCTCGCTACACGATCTGGAGTATCTTTTAATCCTTGTCTATTTGTATCCTCTCCAATTGCTTCAAGCAATTCTTGCACTGCTTTAATTATTTTATTTTTATCAACCATTTGTTAACTCCTCAAAAAGCGTGAGAGACCCACACAATACTACATTTCTCTCTCTTAATAACGCCTTCTCTACTCCTATTTTTACACTGTCTGCACATTCAACATCTTTGTTGTACTGTTTACATACTTTTGCCAATTCTTCCTTTTTCAATGCTCTTGTTGAATTGCTTTGAACACATATAAAAAAATCAGCAACTTCAAAAAGTTCCTTTACTATTTCCTCATATGCTTTATCTGCCAAAACACCTAATACAAATCCGACTTTTGCATCTTTAAAATTTTTGCATACAGATGCCTTCAGAGATTGTGCCCCTTCAGCATTATGAGAACCGTCCAATATCAATATCTGATCACTTTGCATTTTTATACCATATGGGTTTCCTGCACGAACAACCTGAAATCTAGCTCCCCACTTTGTATTGTATAACCCGTCACATATAGAGTCGTATGTAATTTTATATCCGCAATTTTTTAATTCTTCAGCTACCAAAATCGCCAGTGATGCATTATTTATCTGATATGTCCCCATGAGTTGTATTTTGTATTCTTTGCCATTGTATTCAAATTTTTGTTCGTTGAGAGGCACATGCGATATAAGCTTTGGTTGTGCTGTATAAATTACTTCACTCTCGATTTCCTTTTCTTTCCCGTTATTAAAAACTTTAACTTTACCAAGTTGAGGTTCAACAATTTTATTTAAATATGTAGTGTGTATTTTACCTCTTGATATGGCTGCTTTTTCACTTGCAATTTCTTGTATTGTATTTCCCAGTATTTGCTGATGATCTAAAGATATATTGGTTATGACTGCAATCAGTTTTTGAGATATTGCATTTGTAGCGTCCCATCTGCCACCTAGTCCAGTCTCAAGTACAACAAAATCAACCTTCATATTTTTGAATATTATTAATGCCACTGCCGTCTCGATTTCAAATGCTGTTGCATTTATGTTGTGTTGTTTTGAAACATTAACAACTTCCGTAAAAGCCTTTGCTATTTCTGCTTTTGGAGCATGTTGCATATTTATTTGAAATCTATCTTTATATGAAAACACTGATGGAGAAAAATATGACCCTACGACATATCCACTACTCATAAGAATATTGGATATAAATGCACATGTTGAACCTTTCCCATTAGTCCCAGCGACATGTATTATTGGATAACTGCAATCAGGATGCCCTAACACATCAAGAAGGTGCTCCATCCTCTCAAGTCCGTAATCAGAACCAAATTTTTCTAGTTTTGATATATATTCTATTGCTTCATGATATGTCATTCTTGTCTTAGAAAACCTCTTTCTCTTTTACTTTCTTTTCCTTAAATAAAATTACAAACCCACCTAATGCGAGACCTCCAACTATGTTACCCAAAGTAACGACAGTCATATTTATTGCCATCTGCCCTACAGTATGTCCTGGAACTCTGTATTTAATAAGTGCATAATAAAACATATTTGCCACGCTATGTTCATAGCCTAAAAGAATAAAGATCATGATAGGGAACCATATTAATACCACTTTCCCGACAGTGGACTTTGAAAAGTATGACAATACCACTGCTCCCGATACCAATATGTTACACATGATAGCTTTTAAAAATATTGCACCATAATCTGTTGAAAGTTTTTTCGCTGCAATCTTCTGTAAATATGCCAGATTTTCGCCTTCAATAACATGACTCCCCCATGTGATAAGAGCTATTAATATTGCCCCAACAAAATTGAAAACAAATACAAGTCCAAGATTCATGAATAGTCTACCAACATATTTCTTTTTAAAAATGCATACATACGGATTTAAGCATGAACTTGTAAAAAGATCGGCTCCAAAAAATACAACGGCTATTAATCCTATTGGAAAAACGCAACCACCTAAAAAATACATCATGCTTGCATTATTCTTTAAAAATGATGCTCCCACTACAATGTTTGCTAACCCACCAATTGCAATGAATGCTCCTGCAAAAATAGATAGCAAAATTGTCTTATATGTTTCTCTTGTCAGTTTGTGCTCTGACACATCTAACATTTGATCAAATACTTCTGGGTTCTTTTTCAAACTATGCCTCCAAAAATTTTCTGTTAAAAACATCAAATAAACCAGTATCCAATAATCTGATTTTTGGTATTACTGGCAATGATATAAACGACAATGTAAGTAGCGGATCTATGTTTTTATTTATCTGCAATTTGTCTGTTTCTTGCATAATATTATCCATTTTCTTAATAATTTCATCAGCAGTTTCTATGCTCATCTCACCACAAAACTGCATTGGTAAATCTGCTGTAACTTTACCATTTCGCACTACGGTATATCCCCCATGGTTATTCATCAGTGCATTTACCGCAATATTCATATCTTTTACATTATCTCCAACGACAATAATATTGTGTGAATCATGTGCTACGGTAGTCGAGACAGCTCCATTATGAATGTGGTAATTAGATATGTATGAAAATGAAAGGTTCCCATTTTTCCCATACCTCTCAATGACGGCAAGGTAATTATATTCTTTAACTTTATCAATTTCTGAAATTTCGGTTACAATCTGTTTGTCCACCAGTACAATGCATTTCTTTTTCCCTTCCCAGTTTTCTTCCTTTAAGTTCACATTCTTTACTTTAACAGTGTTTTCAAACTTGTTATATTTCGATTTTCTATTTTTCAAATCCTCAAGAAGTTCTCCATTCTGCACTACTACCATTCCTTCCTTAATTACTGTATCTGCTTTTTTGTATAAATCGTCAAACAGTACCAAGTTGGCTAAGTAACCTTCCTTCACCTGACCTTTGTTTTTAATTTTATAATGATTGTATGCGTTTGCGGATGCCATTAATATGGCTGTTTTCTCATCTACACCTAATGCTATTGATTTTGCTACATTGTAATTTATGTGTCCAAGTTCCTTCAGATCTTTAAGATGCTTATCATCTGTGCAAAAACAACATTGTTTTAATATTCCTTTATCTTTGATACCTGTAACTATATCTTCAAGATTCTTTGTTGCACTTCCCTCTCTTATAAACGGCGTTGCACCTAACTTCACAAGCTGTTCAACCGTATTCGCAGAAATGCTCTCATGGTCATTATCAATTCCAGCACTTATATATTTTTCAAGCTCAGTATCTGTTAGCCCTGCTGTATGTCCATCGATCCTCTTTGATGAAAAATATCTAATTTTATCTTTTAAATCTTTATCACCATTTATTAAATCATGGTTGCTCATCACTTCTCCAAGTGAAACAACTCTATCTTCAATTACATATTTTGAAAGGTCCTTGGCTGTTAGTTTTCCTGCTCCGTTTGTGTCGAATTCCGTTGCTGGAACACATGAAGGTACTGCGACATAAATATCAATTAATGCTTCTTCTGCCAATTTAAGAAAGATATCTATTCCATCTGTTCCCATTACATTGGCAATTTCGTGAGGATCTGCTATTACGGCTAGTGTTCCATTTTTAATTGCTACTTTTGAAAATTCTAGAGGTGTTGCGAATGTAGATTCAATATGTATGTGGGCATCAACAAATCCTGGTACTAATTTTTTCCCATCTGCATCTATAACTAAATCGGCATTTTTAATCTTTGACGAAATTTCTCTTATGTATCCATCTTCGATATATACATTAGAAATTTCTGGAAATTCATTTACTCCATCAATTATTTTTGCGTTGCGAATTTGGATACTTTTCATGTATACAATTTTACCACATGACATCTAATTTTATTGAATGTGACTATTTGTTTTTTATTCTATTGCGATAATATAGTTGTAGTGTTGTTGCCCACCATTAGACACCGTGACATCAGCATCTGGAATTACTTTAGATATTTCTTCTGACAATTCTTGTCCCTCAGCCATTGACATTTCTTTCCCATAATATATGGCAATCAAACAATCATCATCAAACACCTGTTTCACACTATCAAGAACAACTGCATTAAGATCCTCACCCTTTGCCAATAAAGTCTTACCTTGTATAGCAATATAGTCTCCTATCTTAACTGACATTCTATTCATTTTTGTATTGCGTACAGCCCTTGTTACCTCTATCGTTTTTACACCAGCAAAATTGTCATTCATATTCTTTACATTTTTTTCTACACTTTCTTCTGGATTAAATCCCAACATTGCCGATATCCCTTCAGCTGGTGAAGTTGTTGGGATAACTGTAACATTTGTTTCAACTAAACCTTTTGCCTGATTCGCTGCAAATATTACATTGCTGTTGTTTGGTAATATAATGACATTTTTGGCATGAACTTTCTTTATGCCATCAAGCATTGAACTAACGCTTGGATTTATCGTCTGTCCACCATGTATTGTATGTTGCACTCCTAATTCTTTAAATATCTGTTCAAATCCATCGCCTGGACAAACAGCAATTATTCCATATTCTGCAAGTTCTTTTGGTGTTTCTTCTTTTTCGGCAACTATCTTTCTATGCTGTTCCATCATGTTCTCTATTTTGAGACCATCCAATTCCCCAAGTTGCAGTGCTGCCTTTAATGCCATGTCAGGATTATTTGTATGAACATGTGTTTTTATAAGATCAGGATTGTCAATAACTAATACACAGTCACCAATTGACATCAAGTACTCTCTATATTTACTTACTTCTGCACTAGTCACCGTACTGTTTAAATGAATTATAAAATACTCTGTGCAATACTGAAAGGTAATGTTTTCATAGTCATTTTCAAGAATATCACTTTCTGTTACTAGGTTACCCACCGCCTTGTTTTCTCTAGTGATTTCACTGTATATGTGATGTTCCTTGCCTATAAGAGTATTCAACATACCCTCAAAGATTGTTATCAAGCCACAACCACCAGCATCCACCACACCAGCTTTAGCAAGAATTGGCAACATCTCTGGAGTTTTTGCAAGAATATCTTTCCCAGATTCTATAACTTTTTTAAAAAAATCCTTGAATTCAATATTTTTTGTTTTTGCAATCTTTACCGAAGCTTCTCCCATTGTACGAATGACTGTAAGGATTGTACCTTCTTTAGGTTTTGTAGTTACGGCATATGCTGTTTCTGCTGCTTTTTGTAGGGCTTTTGAAAATATTTTTGGAGTTACAATACTTTCCGTCTCTAATTCAATTGAAAGGCCTTTTGCAATCTGAGAAAAGATTACACCGCTGTTCCCTCTAGCACCACGCAATGCACCATTTGCAAATGCGATAACAACATCTGAAAGTCTGTCCGTTGTTTTATTTGCTTCCTTCACTGCATATGCGATAGTCAAAGACATATTAGTACCTGTATCCCCATCAGGCACTGGAAAAACATTCAATGAGTCTACATAGTCTCTGTTTAATTCAAGAGCTTTCGCACCACCTGCTAAAAGTTCTTTGAATTTTTTTCCATCAATATTCATGCACTTTTAGTTGTACTGTTTTTTTGTTTCAAATTTAAATATAAAACCCTGCGTACAACTTCCGTTAAATATTTTAACATAAATTGATATAACATTAAACAATATTTTTTACATAAATAAAAAGTAAATTTATCGGATTAGATTACCTTTTTTAGCGACAATGTGAGGTAAAATCTAACATTTTTATTCTCGTATAAATTATAAAATACTTGTTTTTATATTCTTAATACATGAATTCCTGACTCAGAATTCTTGCCATATAGTATAGGTTTGTATCAAATTCTTTTTTAGACTTTAAAGCCTCTTCTATACTCATATCGAATATGTTTCCAACTCTAGTTCCAACTGCTCTACCGCTTTGCCCTGTTGCTATTACATCAACTGCTCTTACTGCAAATCTTGTAGCTAATACCCTATCAAATGCAGATGGCATTCCACCACGCTGTAAATAGCTCAATGCTACATGGTTTACAGTTCTCCCTGTAGCCATTGCAACTTTTTCCATAATTTCGTCTTTAATATCCTTTCTTCCTTCCGCAAGAACTATAACTGTTGATGTTTTACCGTTATCAAAACCTCTTCTTACGCAGTCTGCCAACTTATCAATATCTACAGGTGCTTCTGGAACTACAACTGCTTCAGCACCTCCACCAACTGCCGAATAAAGGGCAATATCTCCACAAGCTCTTCCCATAACTTCCAAAACCATTATTCTGTCATGTGATGTGATGGTATCTCTAAGCTTTAACATAGAATCCAAAACCGTGTTACACGCTGTATCAAAACCGATAGTATAATCTGTATATCCCATATCGTTATCTATTGTTGCTGGTATAGTTACAACATTTAGTTCTGTATTTTTGTGTAAATCTAGTGCTCCTCTAAATGAACCATCACCCCCTATAACTATTAGGTTGTTGATTCCTTTGTCCAATAGGTTATTTGCTGCCTTTGTATAAATTTCTTTTTCTTTGAAATTCTGAAGACGTGCCGTTCTTAAAATTGTTCCGCCGAGATGTACGCAACCGCTTACACTTGAATATTCAAACTTGTGTATATCATTTTTGTATAAGCCTAAATATCCATGTTTTACTCCATATACTTCAAATCCATTTCTCAATGCATATCTTACTGTAGCTCTAACGCAAGTATTCATTCCTGAAGCGTCACCGCCACTAGTTAAAACAGCAACTTTTTTACTGTTATTTTGTGCACCTTTACTCATTTACACACCTCGCTTAAAAACTTAAAATATTGTACCTTATTGTCCATGTTATTGCAATTTAAAAAACCGCTAAATTTCAAGCATTTTTTGTGCTTTTATGCTATAGATAACATCCTAAAAATTGACTTTATGCCTCTAATTTGTTATTTAAATTTATATTAAATTTATACATTTTTTGAGGTTACAAACTATGAAAAAATTCAATGTTGCAGTTGTTGGTGCGACCGGAATGGTCGGAAATAAATTTCTTGAAGTATTAACAGAAAGAAAGTTACCAGTTGAAAATTATTATCTTTTCGCTTCTAAAAAAAGTGCAGGTAAAGAAATTGATTTTATGGGGAAAAAATATACAGTCATTGAATTGAATGATGACAACATTGAAAAGTTAAAAGGTAAACTTGATTTTGCATTGTTCTCAGCTGGTGGTTCAGTATCTGCTGAATTCGCTCCTAAATTTGTTAAGATCGGTGCGGTAGTTGTGGATAACAGTAGCCAGTGGCGTATGGATGAAAATGTCCCTTTGGTAGTTCCAGAAGTAAACCCTGAAGATATCAAAAAACATAATGGAATTATTGCAAACCCAAACTGCTCTACTATCCAAGCAATGGTTGCATTAAAACCATTATATGATGCCTATGGAATTAAGAGAATTATCTATTCTACATACCAGGCAGTATCTGGTGCTGGAGTAAAGGGATATACCGACTTGAAAGAAAATAAAGCTGAAAAGTTCCCATATCCTATACTCAACAATATGTTGCCTCACATTGATGTATTCACTGAAAACGGATATACAAAAGAAGAATTAAAGATGGTAAATGAGACACGCAAAATACTCCATGACAAGAAACTAAAAGTTACCGCCACAACAGTTCGTGTCCCAGTATTTTATGGACATTCAGAATCAATCAATGTCGAACTAAAAAAATCCACTACCAGAGATGATGTAATGAAACTATATGCAAGTGCTCCTGGTATTGTGCTTCAAGATGATGTAAAGAATAACATCTATCCAATGCCTATCAATGCTGAAAATAAGGACGAGGTATTTGTCGGAAGAATCAGAATGGATGATAGCGTAAAATCTGGTGTTAATATCTGGGTTGTTGCAGATAACATCCGTAAGGGGGCAGCAACAAATGCTGTTCAAATTCTTGAATTGCTTATGCAATATAATTCGGAGCAATGATGTTTGAAGGTACTGGCACCGCACTGGTAACTCCGTTTACCAAAGATGGGATTGATTTTATTTCACTTGAAAATTTAATTGAATTTCAAATTAAAAATGGCGTTAATTATTTGGTAGTTCTTGGCACTACTGGTGAACCAGCTACTATGTCTATTGACGAGAAAATTCGTGTCATAGATTTTACAATTAAAAAAGTTGCTGGAAGATGCAAAGTTGTTGTTGGTGCAGGATCCAACTCAACTATGCATGCCATAGAATTATGCAAACTTGCAGAAGAACATAAGGCTGATGGGGTGCTTGTCGTTACCCCTTATTACAACAAAGCCAATCAGGAAGGCATATATCAACACTACGCTACTATCGCTAAAGCTGTTGCAATCCCCATCATCTGTTACAATGTTCCTTGTAGAACTGCAGTAAATATGTTGCCAGCGACATTTAAAAGACTAGTATCTGATTTTAAAAACATTGTTGCAATTAAAGAAGCTAGTGGTAATATGCAACAAATAATTGAATATGTTGAAGTAACAAATAATTCACATGCTGTAGTGCTGTCGGGTGATGATTCTCTAACAGTTCCAGCAATTTCAATCGGTGCAAAGGGAATTATTTCTGTAGCTTCAAATATAATCCCAAATTTAATTGCATCAATGACTAAATCTGCTTTATCTGGAGATTTCAAAACAGCTGGTGCAATGCAAGTCCAAATACAGTCTTTAGTGGCAGTGATGTTCTGCGATGTAAATCCAATACCAGTTAAAAAAGCCACTCAAATCATGCAATTAACCAATGGTATTTTGAGGCTTCCACTAACAGAACTTTCAGAAGAAAAAACACTAATTTTAAATAAAATTATGAGGGAGTTTAAATTATGTTAAATATAGGATTAATCGGCTCAAACGGAAGAATGGGTCAATCTGTATGGAAAACTTTCAATAATTCTGACGAATGTAGGATTTTGTTTGGAACTGATAAAAATCCAGATATGGATGCTCCCTTCCCTACATACACAAGTTTAAGTGACTGCGATATGGTTGCAGACTGCCTCATAGACTTCTCTATCGCATCTGCTATTGAAGAGATTCTTGAATATGCAATAAAGACTAAAACAAATCTTGTTATTGCATCAACTGGTCATACTCCAGAACAAGAAAAATTAATACGACAGGCATCAAAAAAAATTGCGATATTTAAAGCAAGTAATATGTCTCTCGGAATTAACCTACTCACATCACTTGCAGAGAACGCAACTAAATTTGTTGGTAGCGAATTTGATATAGAAATTGTGGAAATACATCATAATAAAAAATTAGACGCTCCAAGTGGAACTGCCCTTTCAATTGCCGCTGCCATCAACAACTGTATGAATAACTCTCTTGAACCAATATATGGAAGACACTCTACAAATGAAAAACGCAAAAAAAATGAAATTGGAATTCATGCTGTTCGTGGTGGAAGTGTTGTTGGAAAACATGATGTGCACTTTTTTGGACAAAGCGAAAGTATCTGCATTTCTCATGAGGCTGAATCAAAAGAAGTTTTTGCAAGAGGTGCCGTGCGTGCTGCCCGCTTCCTATCAACCAAAACAAATGGCATGTACGATATGAACTCTATTATTGCTGAATGCTATGCAACAACAACTGTTGAATGTGAAGATAAGATTTCCATTTTTAATGTATCTGGTTCCTTTAGTGACTTCATTCTCATTCTTGAAAAAATAAAAGATGCAGACATAAATGTGGATATGATAAGCAAAACTGACGACAGTCATGTCTCTTTCTCTTGTTCAGAATCTGATGGAACAAAGTTGCAAAAAATATTAATAGACGGAACATATACAATAATCCCAGATCTATCTAAAATAACTATTGAATGTGCTGGTATGGAATACAAATCTGGTGTGGCTTTAGAAATATTTAAAATTATAAAAGAATTGTCACCGATATATGCAATAACGACATCTGAAACTAAAATAGCTTGTGCAGTTGATAGAAAAGCTAAGGAAAAAATTAAAAATAAATTAACTAAACTTTAACTGGTCTGGTTTGTTGTAATTCTTGCATATTTCTTTGAATTGTTTCCAATCCATTCGAAAGTTGCATATTTACATCTTTAAGAATATTGAATGAAACAAGTCTTGCCTCGTATTCTAATTTTGTGTAATAGTCCTCGGCATCTTTTGTAATCTTGTTTGCTCGTTCTTGAGCTTTTTGAACTATGTCAGTTTGTGAGATCATTTGCTGTGCCTTGCTCTCAGCTTCATTCATTAACTGATTTGCATATGTTTCTGCGGACTGCCTTATATAATCTCTTTCATGCACTATTGAATTTGCTTCTCTGATAACTACAGGAAAATTTGCTTTGAACTTTTCAACCAAAGCCAACATTTTTTGCCTATTTACAACTATATCTTGAGAACTTAGTGGTGCTTTTTTTGCAGTGAGCACAGCTTGATTAAGCTCTTCAATCAATGCTTCAAATATTTCCATTGTTATCTCCGTGACTATCTTTAAGCAAAGTCAGTTTAGCATTTATCGGTAAATTAGTAAACAAACCGCATTCTATTTCATTCTTGACATTAGTTGATGAAACATCTTTATACTTATCTATTTTGATGTACTCTGTTTTAATTCCATACTGAGCGTTAAACTCAGATATCTTATCTTCATATGCCAAATCGTCATCATTTCTAATGCCTCTTATGAACCGTGTTATACTGTATTTCCGAGCAACTTCATATGCATATTGATCTGAAAAAACAACTTCTACTCTTTTATAATCTTTAAAAGTTTGTTTTAGCATGTCTAATCGGATATCTTTTGCAAATTTATATTTTTTATCAACATTAATAAGCATTGCAACTAATACTTCCTCATATTTTTCTAATGCTTTTTCAACAACTGCAACATGTCCAACTGTGACGGGATCAAAACTGCCAGCGAACATGACAACATCTCGTTTATATATAAAATCTACTTTCACGGCACCCATTTGTCTCTTATCAACTCTATAGCCATTATTTAAAAATGCATAATCAACATCTGCAGAATGTTCATGAATGATAACTCCACCATAATTCAACAAATCTTTATTATATATATATTTAATAGTTTCTATACCAAGTTCCGATTTATACGGTGGATCAACAAAAAATATATCAGCTTTTTCAGATCTACGGTTTAAAAATGATATTGCATCATTTTTATGTACTTTTATATTGCCATCTATTTTATTCAGGTTGCTTTTAATTAACTCTATTGAGTTAGAAGAGTTATCTATCAAGTGAACTTCATTAGCACCTCTCGATAAACACTCTACACCTAATGCCCCCGTTCCTGCGAACAAATCAATAACTGTGCTCCCTGGAACTTTAAACTGGATTATATTAAAAATAGTCTCTTTTATACGATCTGTAGTAGGTCTTATATCGTTACCTTTAAAATCAAACAATCGTCTTCCCTTATATTTACCAGCGATTATTCTCATATCTTCTTTTTAGCCTCATATATATTCTTATCTGTGACTACATAATCCATTTGAACATCAAACCTATCATGTATAACCTTATCAAATTTTTGTTCTTCGAAGGCAAGACCTATCTTTGTGCAGTTTGGATTCTCAGCAAAAAACCTATCATAAAATCCTTTCCCATGTCCTAGACGATTCATATTTTCATCAAATCCAAGTAACGGCACGAGAACTACTGCATCCTCAAATATTGCTATCTTTGCATCATCAAACTTTGGCTCATATATACCATATTTGTTTTGAGTGAGCGTTTCCTTCCCAAAATATTTTATTGCATACATTTTATCGCCATAAATACATGGGACTGCGATTTTAATATGACTTTCTTCTGCATGATCTATTATTGCTTCTGTGGACACTTCATCTGCAGTTGATATGTAACAGAAAAGTAACTTGTCATTTTTAATAAGACCACAATCTAAAATACTTAGAAAAACCTTGCGTGACTTGTTTGCCTTCTCTTCTGAAGTAAGGACAGCGATTTTTTGTTTAGCTTCTTTCCTTTGTTCTTTTTTACTTAGTTCATTTACACTCATTTAATACCTTTAAGGCTAGATCTACATCTTTTGTTCTAAATAAAATTTGTCCTTTCCCAGTCTTCAAAGTATGTGAGTATATATAATCTATTTGTATTCCTTTTGATGAAAGCATGTCTAAAAATTTCTTTAATGAACCTGGTTTATCTTCAACTTCAAGTGCAATTAACTGTGTGCTTTTTGCCGTATATCCATTCTGATTTAATATTGTAAGCGCTTCATCATTTTTATCAGTTATTATCTTTACAATACCAAAATCACTGTTTTCTGAAATATTGAGAGATTCTATGTTTATCTTATTTTCAGCCAATAAAGAAATTAGCTTATCTAGCGCCCCTACTTTATTATCAAGAAATACTGCTATTTGCTCTACTAACATTCCTGCTCCTAAATTGTTCTGTTATCGACAATTCTCTGCGTTTTAGAATCTGATAGCTGTATTGATCCTGGTGCCTTTAAAACTATTTTTGCACCAACGCCCAAATTGCCTATCATCTGATTCTCTATATTTTTTCTTATTTTATCGAGGTCTGATATCGTATCTGAAAAATATTCTTTCTTAAGTTCAACCTGTATTTCCATTGTATCCAAATTTGATACTCTATCCAATACTATTAAATATTTACCTGCTTCAATTTCATTTATATTAAACAGCACACTTTCTATCTGCGATGGGAATACATTAACTCCACGGATGATAAGCATATCGTCAGACCTACCTGTAATCCTCCTCATGTGAGTACATTCATGTCCAGACTTACATTTCTTATGCTCAAGAACTGTTATGTCTCGTGTCCTGTATCTTATTAATGGCATCCCTTCTTTTTGTAAAGTTGTGAAAACCAACTCTCCCTCTTCTCCGTCTGGCAATGCTTCTAATGTATCTGTATCAACAACTTCTGGATAAAAAATATCATCCCATACATGTAACATATCGCAACACTTACATGATATTGCAACTCCTGGACCACTAATCTCAGATAAGCCATAAATATCAAAAGCCTGTATGCCAAACTTTTGTTCAATGTCTTTTTTCATATTTAACGACCATGGCTCAGCTCCAAAAATCCCAAGACGCAAATTGAAATCTTTCACATCCATTCCAGCCTTTTTAATTGCTTCATAAAGTACTAAAGCATATGAAGGGGTACATACAAGCACTGTTGCCTTAAAATCTTTCAATAATTGTATCTGTCTTATCGTATTTCCAGCAGCTGCGGGAACAACCGTACAGCCAAGCTTTTCAGCTCCATAATGTAACCCAAGGCCTCCTGTAAAAAGTCCATATCCAAATGCGATGTGTAAAACATCATCTTTTGTGACTCCAGCTTTTTCAAGACATCTCTTAACCGCTTCTGCCCACATGTCCAAGTCGTTTTTTGTATATCCTGCGACTGTAAGCTTTCCTGTCGTTCCACTGGATGCATGTAACCGAACGATATCTTTCATTGGTACTGCAAATGTGCCAAAAGGATAATTGTCACGCAAGTCTTGCTTTGTTGTAAATGGTAATTTTGTAATATCATCTATTGACTTGATGTCGCTTGGTTTAACTTTAGCATCTTGCATTTTCTTTTTATAATATGGAACATTCTCATACACTCTTTTTACAAGTGCTATGAGATTTTTACTTTGTTCCTTTTTAATTTCTTTTCTTGTTTTTTCACTCATGGTTATATCCAATCTCTAACGCTTTAATATTTAAATCAAGAAACTTTTCTTTTACAGTAGCTTGTAAAGCTTGTTTAGCAATGTTGATATCTATGCCAAGTCTTTTAATTAATGCCCCTATCATTATTACATTAACTGTCTTTATATTTCCCAATTCCTCAGCTTTTGAAACGGCATCTAAAAACACTGCATTTTTTATTCTCTTTTTAATATTCTCAATAATGTCTTGAGGATATTCTCTTGCTCCTGTTATTACTGGCATTGGGGCAATCTTCTGAGTGTTTACAACCGCACACCCGTCATCCTTTAAATAATCTAGATATCTTAATGCTTCTAACTGTTCAAATGCTAAAAGTATATCTGCTTCTTTGAGACCTATTATAGGAGTATTTACTTTATCGGCAATTTTGACATGTGTAACTACACTACCTCCTCTTTGAGCCATTCCATGAACTTCGCTAAGTTTACAATCCTTATCCATTATCGTTGCAATTTGTCCGAGTATTCTCGATGCCAATAAAGTTCCTTGACCACCAACTCCAACTATTAAAATATTTATATCCATATGCTATTCACACCTCTTTATGCATCCGAATTTACATACTTTATAACATAATGTACATCCAGTACACATTGATCTATCTATTACCGCTTTACCATCTACTTTCTGAATCGCAGGACATCCCAATTTTAAACATACTCCACATTTCTTACAGTCATGCACTTCAAATGGCGTATCGTATTTTTTTAGAATTAATGCACAAGGTCTCTGCATTATAATTACAGACACTCCATCTTTTTGAGTTTCTTCTTTTATACTTCTTTCAACTTCTGCCAAATCATATGCGTCAACAACCTGAACTGATTTAACACCCGCTGCCTTACACATATCGTATAAATTCAGTATTTCAGTTTCCTCTCCTTTCAATGTTTTTCCTGTCGCTGGATGATCTTGATGCCCCGTCATACCTGTCGTTGAATTATCAAGTATTAAAAGTGTAATGTTGCTCTTATTATATACGGCATTAACAAGACCAGTTATTCCGCTGTGAATGAATGTTGAGTCTCCAATTACCGCAACCGTTTTTTTAGAACTTTCTCTTCCCAACGCCTTCTCAAAACCATGAGCCATACCTATACTTGCTCCCATGCATAGTACTGTATCAACTGCCGATAATGGTGGTTGAGCTCCGAGGGTATAGCACCCTATATCCGCACAAACTCTCATTTTCAGTTTTGAAAGTATATAGAACACTCCTCTGTGTGGACATCCAGCACACATTACTGGGGGTCTATTTGGCAAATCACAAGGATTAGTCTTTAACTTTATATCAAGCAGTTTTTCTTTAATTGTAGATACTGACAATTCACCCTGAATTGAAAATAAATTTTTACCTTCACATTTAATACCATGTGCTTTAATCTGATCTTCAAAAAATGGTTCAAGTTCCTCTACAACAACTAGTCTCTTTACTTTCTTTGAAAAATCTTCTATCAATTTAAAAGGCATTGGATATACCAATCCTAGCTTTAAAACTGATGCGTCTGGCAATGCATCTTTTACATACTGATATACAACTCCAGAACAAACTATTCCCAAATCCTTTGATTTATATTCAACTGTATTTATAGGTAAAGTGTTGCAATCCTCTGCGAGCCTTTTTTCTCTATCTTCAACAACAAGATGCCTCTTTATGGCTGAAGCTGGCATCATTGTATATTTGGAAATATCTTTTTGATAAGGCTTAACAGGTACTTCCTCTCTGTCGTGCATCTCAACCATACTTTGTGAGTGTGCTATTCTTGTCGTTTCTCTTAACAGAACTGGCGTGTCATACTTTTCTGATATTTCAAAAGCCACTTTAACAAAGTCTTTTGCTTCCTGCGATGAGGCAGGCTCCAACATTGGTATATGTGATGATCTTGCATAAAATCTTGAATCTTGTTCATTCTGTGAAGAATGCATTCCAGGGTCATCTGCAACAAGTATAAGTGCTCCACCATTTACACCTGTATATGCCATTGTGAATAATGGATCTGCTGCAACATTCAATCCGACATGTTTCATACACGCCATTGTCCTTACGCCCGCATATGATGCTCCAGCTACCACTTCAAGTGCCACTTTCTCATTTGGTGCCCATTCTGTATATATCTCAGGGTACTTTGCTGCGTACTCACTTATTTCCGTTGACGGTGTTCCAGGATATGCTGACATAACCTTGCCACCAGCTTCATACATACCCCTCGCAACTGCTTCATTTCCAAGCATTATCTTTTTCATTATTTCCTCTATATATGTTTTTATTTTATCTGTTGTTCAACTACATTGCTTGCACAATATTGTTTTCTCAATTTTACTTTCTCAATTTTTCCCGTTGCGTTTCTATCTACTTTTCCAAATATAATTTCTTTCGGTCTCTTGTATCTTGGTAGCTCCTTGCAAAATTCCTCAACCTCTTCAACTGAAAGAGTATTGTCTTTCCTTTCTATTATGGCTAGTGCAATTTCCCCAAGTCTTGGATGAAATTTTCCTATTACTGCAGCGTCTTTTATTTTATCATTTTTACGAAGGAAGTCTTCTATCTGTACTGGATAAATATTTTCACCACCTGTTATAATTACATCCTTTTTGCGATCTACAAGATATATAAATCCATCTTCTGATTTCGCCATGTCTCCAGTGTATAGCCATCCATCTTTTAAAGTTTCATTTGTCGCTTTTACATCTTTGTAGTAACAGACCATAACTCCAGAACCCTTTACGCATAGCTCACCAACTTCTCCTTCCTTTACTTCTTTACCTTTTTCATCAACTATCTTAACTTCCCATCCATATCCTGGAACCCCAATAGCTCCAACATGTTCTATGTTATCTACGCCCAAATGAACACAGCCCGGTCCAATACTTTCTGAAAGACCATAATTCGTATCATACTGATGATTAGGAAAAACTTTTTTCCATCTCTTAATAAGTGATGGTGGTACTGGCTGAGCTCCTATATGCATGAGCCTCCATTGTTTTAAATCATACTTTTTAAGATCAATTTCTCCACTGTCAATTTGGTCAAGTATATCTTGTGCCCATGGAACTAATAGCCATACGATAGTACATTTTTCCTTTGAAACAGTCTCTACTATTAGCTTAGGGGATATCCCTTTCAATATAACTGTTGGAGATCCAGATATTAAACTCCCAAACCAGTGCATTTTTGCCCCAGTGTGATAGAACGGAGGAATGCACAAAAATTTATCACTATGCGTCTGCCCATGATGTTTTTGTTCTACTTCGGCTGCTGTTGTGAGACTTTTGTGTTTGTGCAAAATTGCTTTTGGAAAACCTGTGGTTCCACTTGAAAAATATATTGCAGCCTCATCCTCTGGACTCAATTTTATATTTGGATTTTTTGTGTCACATCCTTGTGTAAAGTCATTATATGATTCTGCAAAGATCGGACAATTCTTACCCACATAAATAAAATCCTTTACTCTGTCTACACTGTCAAAAATATTTTCAAGACGACCAATAAACTGATCTCCAAAAATTAACAGATCAACATCTGCTAGTTCTAGACAATATTTTATTTCTTCACTTGAATATCGATAATTAAATGGAACAACCACAGCTCCCGTCTTTAGTATGCCAAAATAAATTGGTAACCATTCCAAAGAATTGAACATGAGAATAGCAACTTTATTTCCTTTGCCGATTCCGTGTTTTAATAAAGCATTTGCAAATCTATTAGCTTCATCGTTGAACTGCCCCCATGTAATTTCCCTTCTGCTCGATTGATTGTTCTGTACAACCAATGGGAACTCTTTCCATGTAACATGCATATGCTCTTCAATCTTTTCACTTATTTCTATTAATGCCACTTCATCTTTCAACTTAACGGCATTGTCTTCTAAATATTTTGTTATTACCATTTTTTACCTATTTTGTTTGTAGTAATTAATTAAACAACCGCTTAAGATTATATCCCTCTCTTCTTTTGTAAGTCTGTCTATTGTTAATTTAATATTTAATTTCTCTTTATTTCTAAACAAAACAGCATCTACAATATTGTCGTTATTCTCAATAACCTTACGAATGTTTTTAACAATTATAATATCATTTAAATCAAACTGATCTTCTGTTCTAAATGGGATCATTCCCCAGTTTATTACATTTGAACGATATCGCTTTGTGGCATATTCTTTTGCTAAATTGGCTGATGCTGACAAGAATCTCTGACAGCTGGCTGCCTGTTCTCGAGCACTTCCATCTCCAACTTTTCTTGCATATATTGTGCTACCAATAGAGACATCTTTTTTGTCAAGATGCTCTTTCTCAATAGCCGTTAATATATCCATATTTGAACCATCTCTAACTTCTTTAGCCCTTGCCACATATCCTGGATCTTTTCTGGATAATGCAAATTCTGCGAGCTTCAATGGATTACTGCGGTATGATGATGTTTCACCACTTGGTATAAGTTCATCTGTTGTCGTTACAGGGTCCTTAATAACTGAGACCACCTTTATCGCCAAATTGTCTTTTAATTCTTCCAGCTTTGGTATATCTGTTATGTTTGGACCGAACACTATTTTTTCTTCTGGTATCGGCTTGCCAAATCCATTGTATATTCTATTTTTATAAATTTCAGTTTCAAACCTAAATGGCTTGAAATGTTCGTTATACTCCATATTCAATGCAGATGTTAATACTCCTCCGTTAGCAGCTGTTGCGGCTATCGATCTTGCATCCATCAATGCGACTGAAGCTATCTGCCCGTCAGTCTTACTTCCTTCTCTTCTTTCAAAATTTCTAGTTGTATGTCTAATAGAAAATCCATTATTGTTTGGTACATCTCCCGCTCCGAAGCATGGTCCACAAAATGCTGGTTTTATTATTGCTCCAGCTTTTATCAATGCGTCGTATGCTCCATTCTTAATTAGCTGTAAATTAACAGGTTGCGAACCTGGATATACCATAAATGAGAAGGCATCACTCCCAATTGTTTTATCTTTTATTATTTCACTTGCAACCATAATGTTGTCATATGTACCACCAGCACACCCTGCTATAACTGCTTGTGAAACTTTTACCTTCCCATCAACAATTTTGTCTGTTAATTTAAATTCATGATTTTTAAATCCTAGAAGCTTATTCCCTTCTTCTTCAACTTTGCTCAAGATCTCTTTAGGATTATCTATTACATCTTGAAGTTTATATGTGTTTGATGGATGGAATGGCATGGCTATCATAGGCTCTGCTTTGCCTAAATCAATTTCTATGACCTTGTCATACAGTGCTCCATCTTCTGCCTTTAATTTTACAAATTCATTTTCTCTTCCAAAAACTTTGAGGTACTCTTTCGTATTTTCATCTGTTTCCCATATCGAACTTAGACATGCGGTTTCTGTAGTCATTACATCAATGCCATTTCTAAATTCCATAGAAAGATGTTTAATTCCATCGCCAACAAATTCAAGAACTGCATTTTTAACAAATGCATTTTTAAAAACTTCTCCGATTAATAGCAATGCAATATCTTGCGGACCAACTCCCATTCTAACTTTACCTGTGAGTTTAACTGCAATTACATTCGGATATGCAATGTCATATGTTCTATTTAAAATTTGTTTAACTAATTCAGGACCACCTTCGCCTATTGCCATTGTTCCGATAGCACCATATCTAGTATGACTGTCACTACCCAAAATCATTTTGCCAGGTGCTGCAAAATTTTCACGCATATATGTATGAATTACTGCCTGGTTTGCAGGAACATATATTCCGCCATATTTTTTAGCACATGAAAGACCAAATAAGTGATCGTCCTCATTTATTGTTCCACCTACACAACATAATGAATTATGACAGTTTGTTAAGACATAAGGTACAGGAAATTTCTCAAGTCCGCTTGCTCTTGCAGATTGGATAATACCGACGTACGTAATATCATGAGATGCCAATGCATCAAACTTAATTTTAAGTTCTTCAATATTTTCACTTTTATTGTGTTTTTCAAGAATTTTGTAAGCAATCGTCTTTTCTTTAGAAGGCAAACCTTTAAAGGAATTTGGATCTAGAAATTCACCTTTATAATATACTCTTTTTTCATCTAATAATTTAATTGACATATATATTATTATATATAAGAGTATTTTTAATGTCAAAATTGAGCTATCTAATTTTAACGGATTAGAATAGCTAAAACATCAAAAACAGCCTCTAAAACTGGTTATTCAATAACTTTTATTACTTGATGTGATTATTTAGGCAAATTACAAATAGGACAACCATGACAACATACTGGTTAATTTTATTTCCGAAAAACTATTTACACAAAATTCCATACATAACAACTAAAACCTTATTAGCCAATAACTAATTGTCGTTTTTTTAAATTTTATATTGACATCCCCTACGCAATCGTGTAAGCTGGGAATGATCTCAATTCGTACCTGAATTAGATTACACTACAGGTTCAAATAAAGATTTTTCCTAGTCGTGCGGACATTTTGCCGTGCAGTTGCGGTAGCAACATTAAGGCTTACAAGATTGTGAGCTTTTTTTATGCCCAACTATTATATTTATATTTGTTGTTTTCTGCATTCGTAGAAAGCTTCATTATTATGTCGCATAAAGTAATGTAATCTTTTGCGTCCTCATTTTTAACAGCACAAATTTCAATGCCCTTGGCTTTGCAAATTTCCACTTTATGCTTATCTCTTTTGATAGTTGCCTCGTCATAATAATGTTCTGGTCCATTTAGTTCTATACATATTTTAGGTTCTTTTTCTTTATTATAAAGTATGATATCGAACTCTTGTTGCTCTTTCTGCATGTTTTCATCATCCTTAAAGAGATCTGCAACATTAACATTTCGTTTTACGAAATAATCGGGATTGCATGTACAAAACTGTTTCAATGTTGCATAGAATTTGTCCTCATTAATACTTCCATTTGATTTCCCTATTTTCTCATGTTGATATTCATTACCCTTTTCGCAATTTCCATTTTTCTTGATATATTCAACAAGCCTATCAAGATAATTAACTTTTCCACTTTTATTCTTCAACGCCTCTTGAGCCTCAAGATCAATATAAATTATTAGTTTTTTCTTTGCTCTTGTTATTGCAACATTATTAAGTTCCTTACTGGTAGCAAGCCATTCGTATGCACTGCGTGTTGTTTTCTTTGAAATCGACATGGATAACAACACTACATCTTCTTCGCCACCTTGCACTTCATGAATAGTCTTACACACGACATCACTAATACCCTCTCTTTTTAACAACTTATTAATATGATTTTTTTGATTTCTAAATGGCGTGATAATTAGGGCTTTAGATATTTGATTTCGTTTAATATCGTCAACAATGTTTTGTGCTTCATCAATAGATAAATTATTTTCAACGGATGTACCCTTATTATCAATATTAACAATTCCTATTTCTCCATCGTCACTCACATAAGATAAATCCAATTGGTTTTGATAAAACATTTCATTTGAAAAACCAATTATTTTTTTACAACAACGATAATGGTATTTTAATAGAATATATTTAGAGAGCCCATCATTCTTTCTCATTAGATTTAAAATTGAATTATCTTTAAAATCAAAATTGTCTAAAATATTGTATTTCTTTTTTAATTTTTTGTTCAATCTTGTACTTATTGAAGTAATAGGAGAAAGCTGATTTTCATCTCCAACTAAAAGTAATGATTTTGCCTTTGCAATGGGCAACAATGCTATTGCGGGTTGGCACTGACTCGCTTCATCCATTATTACCAAGTCAAACATAAATTTTGGGGTTCCTATCGTTTGCGACGATTGATTTGTTGTACAGATGATAGGGAAAACGGCTGTAAGTAGTCGCATATTATATTCATCATTTATCCAATCTTTAAAATCTCTTATTCGTTCATCTGAATCTGGTTGTTTGCATATGCTGATTAGCCGAGCATACTCGGGTTCTTTTAATTTGTTAATATATTCAAGTGACTTAAAAAATAAATAACTTTCTAATGTGGCGTTTGTTTTTATTGAGCGGATTAGACTGCCAATTTCTTCATTTTTAATTGCTTTTTTGTCCGCAATTTTATCCATCTGAGCGTCTATTTGTTTTTCAATCACTCCTTGTTTTGTGTATGGGAATATTGTGCGTAGTTTTTTTATTCTGCCAATATTCTCTATTGTTTCTTCTAAGATTTCTTGCTCATTCAGTCTCTTGATTAACTCACAATTTTCAATGTCATTTTGTTTTTTGATGCTTTTGAGCACTTCAGGAATTGGTTTTTTATGATAGCTGTAATCATACATCTGCGATATAAATTGTATTGCGTCTTTCAGCACATCCTTTTTCCCAAGTCTTAGAATCGGAAAAGGTATATTTTGATCCTTATATCTTAGCTTTCCTTGGCTATGTTGATCATATCGCAACTGGTTAGCAATTCCATCAACGGGATTGTTGTTAGCAGAACACACCAATACTGTCTTATCATTATAAAACGCACTTAATATTACATTTATTATTGTTTGTGTTTTTCCTGTTCCTGGAGGTCCCTGAACAAATGTAACTGGGTTTTTCATTGCATTATATATAACTCTCATCTGCGAGGTGTTAACTTTTTTATCCAATATCATAATTGAAGGTTCTATTATTTTATCTTCTTGATGTCTCATTCCAAAAAATGATTTGAGAGGTTTTGGTAAAGTATCACTTTGAATCTTTTCTTCTATTGTTCTATACGTTACTGAAAGGTCCGCTTTATTACAATCCTCAAGAATCATTATCTTAGGTTGTGTATCAATTTTAACTTGTTTACAGTTATCTTTAATATCCAGTGCTTCTTGTACAATCCTAATCCTTGTTTCTACATCTTCGTTTAAAAAATCTTCAATATGCATATTAATACTTTCTAAGATAGAAGTTGTTTTTGGAGTGTCATACAACCCACTTATCACCGTCGTATTAAATGAAATTCTATCGTCACATTCAAGACTTTTTTCTTTCGGGTTGAATGTAACCTTATAGTATGTTAATACATATAATTTGCCATTTACTTCCAATGATAATTCATTTATACCTAGTAAACAGTTCTTAAATTCTCTGTTGTTTCCTTTATGATAGTTATATATATGTTCAACTAATTGTTTCGCTTGCTCATCATTTAATTTATACTTTTGCTGATTTTTTAATGTAGAAATATCTATACCCTCAATCATAATGGCATTCTTTTGGGATAAGTCAATATCCATGCGATAGCATTCTCTGTAATAATTCAACACGCCTTTCCCGTTATTATAACTATTCAGCCAAGTACATTCTTCTAATGTCTCTATTAGCTCTGATGAGACTTCACGAGGGGTGATGAATTCACAAATTTCTACTTTTTGAATCTTTTCGAAATAGATTGTACAATTTGTTTTAATTTCATTCTTTATGTTTAATTCTGTTGCTGCGAAACTTTTCTGTTCAACATTGATATTATTTATAAATATCCAAAATTTAGTATTTTCATTCTTCGCATTTTTATAATCAACAAATAACCAACGACCTTCTCTGACGGCTTGTGCAATTAATTCTGTTTTGGCACTTTCCTGTTCCACTATAATCTCCAATGGCTATTATTTTATTTGGCACTCCCGACGGGAATCGAACCCATAACGGTCCCTTAGGAGGGGACTGTTATATCCATTTAACTACGGAAGCTTATATATATGATTTTCGCACAGCAGAGATTATAGCTTTCTTTACAGTCATTTCTAACGAACTTCCATCAGTATAATCTGCTTTAACATAACTGTCTATTCGTTTGTCGCCAAGCAGTTTTCTTTCAAGCGTCTTGTTATATTCTCCATAAACACCAATAGATGTACCCCCAGATTTTTTTATTAATGTCATGCATGGAACATCAGTATCACTATCTCCAATGTATATAAAATTTGTTAGTGGCACATTGTAGTCATTATGATCCATGTTGTCATTAACAGAATTATCCAGTTCGTCAAAGACCCCCTTTGATATCCTAAATACATATTGTGTTTTGTTTGTATAATTTATTGCCCAGCTGGGCCATACGGCTTCTTCCTTTTTATAATAAAATGCTGAGGCATATATTTTATCAAAATATTTACTAATACTAGTTGCTTCAATAATTTCTTTTAGTCCTGATGAAATAATATAGTGCTGTATTTCGATGCTGTTACTTTCACCATAATCATTAATTCTTTCAAACCAAGTATCCACGCCATCAAAAAATTTAATTTTTTTTCCAAGTGATTCTAAATATGGCTTTGTAATTTTAAATCCGTTTTCTTTTGCCATTTCTATCATTTTATACATATACCCAAGATTGTTTTCTATTTTATTCGCAATAGAAAATTTATTTATTTCATTCCAAAATTCTGATGAAGATTGGTACCCAACATCATTAGAAAACCCTTGTACCTGCATTTCAACGGGGGTTAATGTCTTATCAAAATCATAACAGATTGCTATTCTGTTTTTATTTGGATATATCATCTTTTTTCTGTTTTCTTTTTTTCTTTGGCTTTCTTTATCTTTGCATTTAATATTCTAAATCCAGACTGAATAAGTCCCACAAAGATTAATGTAAAGCCTATAATTCTTACTCTGTTGCCCCATAGGCATAACCCCTTTGCAACATTTTCATGTAACAAACCAGCTGATGTCCCATTTAACGCTCTCAATGGCTGTTCCCATAATCCTTGGCGGAGAACAAGCTTTGTTGTGAAATCAGCATTCGGAATTGCCTTCTCAATAACCTTTGGTGCTGCCGAAAGAATAATCTTCCCAAACAGTGTCTTGCTCAAATCTCCCAAAGTAGATGACATTGTAAACTCTCCTCTCTTATACTTTGTGTTTTTAGGAAGTTCATTTCCATACAATTCTATAAAGTCTTTGTCTGGAATTTCTTTTGCATTTTTTAAATCATAATAAACGCTTCCAGAATCGAGAATATCACTTTTTACTGGTTCTGAATATGTGTTCAATTCAATCTCTTTTTTCAAAACAATGTCTCGAGATGATTTTCCAATTTGAATTTCATATTTTCCATTTAATGAAATAAATTTCCCTTCCGTTTTGCTGTAGTATGCAAATGCTCTATCATCAAGTTCAATGTGTACATCAACGCTTTCTCCAGCCTTTATAAATACTTTATCAAATCCTTTCAAATCCTTTTTGCATTTCAAAATCTTTGAATCTATCGCTCTTACATATACCTGAGGAATTTCATATGCGTCCACTTCACCCTTGTTTTTAATTTTAAATGATATTTTTAATCCCTCTATTTTTAAATCTGAATAATCAAATGTTGTATATGTCAATCCATGTCCAAATGGAAATCTTACTTCTTTCTCCGCTGCATCATAATATCTATATCCAACGAATAACCCCTCTCTGTATTCAACTGTTCTTGGTCCCATTGGAAAATACTTATGAACGATGTTATCTTCATATGATATCGGGTATGTTTCTGTTAATTTTCCAGATGGGGATTTTTTCCCATAAATTATATTGTATAGAGCTTCACCAACAGCTTCTCCACCTAATGAAGCATTCAATATTGACTTAACCTTTTCTGCCCATGGAAGTTCAACTGCAGATCCACCAAGAAGTACAACTGTAGCATTTGGGCATTTTTCAATAACTGCCTCGACCAATTTGTTGTGCGATGTTGGCAATTTCATATCTTTCCTATCCATTGCCTCGGCTTCAAAACTCGCTGGTAACCCAACAAATAACACCACCTGTTTCTTTGAGGATGCTGCGTTCAATGCCTTTGCTAATTCTTCTTCATTGAGTTCTTCTTCATTTTCTTTATAAACTGGATAATATTCATATTTGCATTTTTTATTATCAAGTGCATCTATAAAATTAACTACTTTTATTGGATTAATCTGTGATGATCCAGCTCCTTGATATCTAATATTTTTAGCCATTTCGCCAATAACTACTATTTCTTTATCTTCATTGAATGGCAATATTTTTTCATCATTTTTTAAAAGTACAAATCCCTCTTCAGCAACTTCTCTGGCTACTTCGTGTGCCTTATCATATGAACACTCAACTATATGGTTTCTATCATCTGCAATTTTTAATGCCCACTCAATTATGTTTATAACAACATCATCAATTTCTTCAATAGTTATTTTCTTTTTTATGAGTGCCTTTTTTAATGTGTTCGTTGATACTATACCAGTAGATGGCATTTCAACATCACACTTTGCTTTAATCGCTGCTACCTTATCATTCATTGCATTCCAGTCTGTTACAACAAATCCTTTAAACCCCCATTCCTTACGCAATATCTCATCCAACAATAACGCATTATCAGATGAATATACCCCATTAATTCTGTTGTATGAACACATGATTGAATATGGTTGTGCCTTTATCGCTTCCTCAAATGCTGGCAAATATATTTCACGAAATGTCCTTTCATCAATAACAGCTGAAATTGACTGTCTTAGTCTTTCTTGGTTGTTTGCTGCAAAATGCTTTACACATGCTCCTGCGTGCATGCTTTGAACCCCTTCAATATATGAGCGTGCCAACTTTCCTGCAAGATATGGATCTTCAGAAAAGTATTCAAAGTTTCTTCCGCACAACGCATCTCTCTTAATATTTGTTCCTGGTCCTAAAATGATATCTATTCCTTGATCCTTTGTTTGCTTTGCCAGCTCTTCACCAAGTTTTTTTATAAGCTTTAAATTCCATGTTGATGCCATACAAACTGCTGGCGGAAATGCGGTCGCTGGATATGAAGCTTTTAAAGCGACTGCTTCATCATCTTCGTTTTCTTTACGTACCCCGTGAGGACCATCTGCAAATACAATATTATTTAACCCCTTTTCCTTCACTTCCAGTGTATGCCAGTAGTCTACACCTGTCGTGAGGTCTAATTTTTCCTTTACTGTCAATTTTTGTAAAATTTCTCTTGCCTGTTCTGAATACATTCTCCCCTCTCAAAAATTATATTATATATATTAATATTAAATATGAATTATTTCAATGCACCCTAGGTTTGGATTTAACTGCTTTAAGTAATACTTTTTAAATGTGAAGGCTGTTTTCTTCACTCTTAACCCCACATTTATTAGGGTTCCACCAAGCTTTATGGTGTTATGGCTTTAGTGTATATAGACCTCTTTTAGCTAACTTTTGTATATGGACTAAATACTGCACTTTAATATACAATTAAAAGAAGTTGGAGACGAAATATGAAAATTGCACTAATAGCACATGATAAGAAAAAAGATGATATCATACAGCTCGCAAAAGATAACTATGATATTTTGAGTAAGCACACATTATACGCTACTGGAACCACTGGTGCTTTAATTGCCCAAGATACTGGATTAAAAATTATACGTATGAAAAGTGGTCCTCTTGGAGGTGATCAACAAATTGGTTCAATGATAGCGGATGGAAAAATTGACGCCGTTATATTTTTGCGTGATCCTCTAACATCTCAACCACATGAGCCAGATGTATCTGCTCTGTTAAGATTATGTGATGTTAAGTCAATCCCATTAGCTACAAATCTTTCTTCCGCAAAGTACCTGCTTCACGCAATTAAGGATGAATTATATAAATGAAAAATATCGATGAAGTTTCAAATGCAACTCTATTAAGATTGCCTCGCTATTTGAAATTTCTGCAAAACTTAGATAAGAAAAATGTACAGTTTGTATCATCCTCAGATATCGCTGATGGTCTCGCATTAAATGCTGTACAAGTCAGAAAAGATCTTGCTGTTGTTTCCATTACTGGAGGCAAACCAAAGGTGGGTTTTGACATTAAGGAACTCATTGCAGATATTGAGTCTTTTTTAGAGTATGACAATACGCATGACGCAATAATTGTTGGTGTTGGAGCTCTCGGAAAAGCGTTCCTAGGGTATAAGGGTTTTGACAAATATGGTCTAAATATCGTTGCTGGATTTGATGTCAATCCAGATATTTGCGGTACGAATATAAGTTCAAAGCCTGTGCTTGATATATCTAAATTAAAAGATTATGTTCAACGCCTAAATATAAAGATAGGTATTATTGCCACTCCCAATAAGTTTGCACAGTCAACTGTTGATCTCTTAATTGATTCAGGCATCAAGGCTATTTGGAATTTTGCCAATACACATATTGATGTTCCCAATGGTATAGAATTAAAAAACGAAGATCTTGCTGCATCTCTTGCGTTACTCAGCATTAAATTAAAAAGCGGTCATTAATTATCTAAAGAATCTGTTACCTGTATTCCTATAGCACATTCAAGTCTCTTCTTGAAAAGTTTGCATCCGAATTCATATATGCCGTTGATATCTCCGCTCTTGTGATATGCGTTCGCCATACATCCACCAGCACAAAACATTCTCGCCCAACATTCCTTGCACTCTTGTTTTGAATATACTGTTGTGTTTTTAAATCTGTCGCAAATGTCTTTTCTTTTAATACCGTCGTAAATGTTCCCTAGTAAATAATCCTTATCATCTAGGAACTGATGACACGGATATAAATCGCCTTGCGGGGTTACAGCCACATACTCAAATCCAGCACCACACCCGATTGTCCTTTTGTATATGCATGGACCATGTTGTAGATCAAGCATGTAATGATAAAATGTAAATTCACGATTTTCTTTTTTTGCCTTTATTATTTCATTTGCCAATTTATCATACTGCTCAGCTATTAGATCAAAATCTTTTTCTTTTATCGCATATTCAGATTTATCATCAGTGACGACTGGCTCAAGACTTAATTCCTTAAATCCCAAATCAAGCATATGTTTTATATCTTCAAAGAAATCAAGGTTGTTTGCAGTATATGTTCCCCTAATGTAATACCCCTTATGTTCTCTTTTGTCAGCAAGCCTTTTAAAATTCTTCACTACTTTATCATAGCTTCCAGAACCAGACACACTTTTCCTAAAGTGATCATGAATGTGTTTTCTGCCGTCTAGGCTCAGCACTACATTGTGGCATTCTTTATTTAGGTAATCTATAATTTCGTCATTTATTAACATTCCATTTGTGGTTAATGTAAATCTAAAGTTTTTATTCGCATCCTTTTCAATTTTTCTAGCGTACTCAATTGTTCCCTTACATACATCCCAATTTAATAAGGGCTCACCACCAAAAAAATCAACTTCAAGATTATGTCTTCCTTTAGAATTCTCAATTAAAAAATCTATAGAACGCTTTGCTGTACTGAGACTCATAATGCATTCCTTGCCATGATACTCACTCGCTTTTGCAAAGCAATAACTACAATTCAAATTACATGTTGTTGCCACATGTAGACACATCGCCTTTATGCTCTGAGACTTGTTTAAAATTTTACCCACATCAACAACTAGGTCTTCTGTGTATAGCTGTCTGCTTTTAATAAGATTTGTTACATAGTCATAACAGCTTTTTATTTCATCTATATTTTCATTTGGAAATTTTTCAGAAACAAGTTCGATTAACTCATTACGATCATAATTTTTATACTCTTGAATTAAAAAAAGAGCCACATCGTCAACGACATGAACAGAAGCACTTGCAGGGTCAACTACAATTACTAAATCATTAAATTTAAAATGGTGCATTAAAAATTATTTATTTTTATTCTCGCAATTTTGGTTTGCAACACCGCATGATGTTTTGCATGCTGACTGACATGATGTTTGGCACTCACCGCATCCGCCAGTTGTTTTTGTTGCTTCAAGATTTTTTGTTTTAATGGTTACTATTTTCATAATCTATAACTCCTCACTGATGTTTATACTCTATACTTTTTCTCTTTCATGTGTCAAATTCAGCATTTATTTTACATCAATCCTGAAACAGCTAAAGTGTTTGGATCTATATACATTTTCTCTGCATTAGGCACTTTTGGCAACCCAGGCATTAACAACATTTTCCCACTTATTACCACTATAAAGTTTGAACCTGTTTTTTCAATTATATCATTTACTTCAAATACGAAATTTTCAGGTGCTCCTAGTAACTTGGCATTATGGCTAAATGAGTACTGTGTTTTTGCTATACAAACATATTGACCACTGTTCTCTATTTTATTTAATTTAGCTTCTGCTGTTTCGGAATATTTAATATCTGACGCTCCGTAAAGTTTAGTTACTATTTTAAAAATTTTGTCCTTAATACTGTCTTCCATTTTATAAACATAATTAATATTCGTTGGCTTCATACTTTTCAAAACTGCTTCTGCAAGTTTGGTACATCCTGACGGACCGTCAGAAAATGCCATTGAAGGCATACATACTGCACCATTTTTTTTACATAATTGCATTACAGTATCAATTTCATCTGATGTGTCTGTAGGGAATTTATTTATTGCGACGACTGGATTCACTCCAAACTGTTTTAAATTTTTAATATGTCTTTTTACATTTTCAAATCCCTTTACGATGTCGTCTTCACCGTTGTATTTAATGCCTCTGATTGTAACTACTAATACGACAGCTTCTGGAGCAATCTCCATTTCTCTGCACTTAATATCTAAAAATTTTTCGCCACCAAGTTCTGAACCGAATCCAGCTTCAGTGACTACTATATCGGCATGTGCCAATGCTTCTCTTGTTGCCAGTATACTGTTGCATCCGTGTGCAATATTTGCAAAAGGTCCACAATGTATATATGCGGGAGTTTTATATATACTTTGAGTAAGGTTGGGACGAATTGCCTGTTTTAATAATATTGCCATTGCTTCTTCTGCCTTAATATCTTTAGCATATATTTTTTTACCCTTATCATCATAAGCTATAAGAATATTTCCTAATCTTGTTTTTAAATTTTCAAATGATGTTGCTAAAGCAAGTATTGCCATGATTTCACTTGCTGCAGTTATGGTAAAGTGCTCTTCCCTTCCTATCTCTTCCGTTTGATGTATATCAACTCTTCTTAGAGCTCTATCATTCACATCAAGACACCTTGAAAAGATTACTTCCTTTATGTTCAACTGATTCCCTTGAAATATATGATTATCAATCATGGCTGAGAGTAGATTGTTAGCTGCGGTTACTGCGTGAAAGTCTCCAGTAAAATGCAAATTGATTTCTTCCATTGGCAATACTTGAGAATACCCACCTCCGCATGCTCCTCCTTTAATACCAAACACAGGTCCCAACGATGGTTCCCTTAATGTAAGAGCTACGGACTGTTTCATTTTTGCCAAGGCGTCAGCAAGTCCAATTGCTACAGTTGTCTTCCCCTCACCAAATGGTGTGGGATTCATCGCTGTAACTAAAATCAATTTTCCCTTAATAGGCTTATCTGTTATTTTTACCTTTGCTATATAATTACCATAAGTTTCCAGTTCATCTTTTGAATAACCTAATTTTGTTGCTATCTTAGATATCTCAGTAAGCTTTGTTTCTTGTGCTATCTCTATATCGCTTTTCATATGTACCTCTTCTCTAAATTGTACTTTATTATTTCTTTTATTTTAAGAGTTTCTTTTTAATGCTTATAATAAATACATGCCTCTAAGTACTTTTGAAAAGCATTTAAAAAAAGACTGCTCTGTCTCTTTTCATATGCCTGGTCACAAAAAAAACTTTGGACTTTTCAAATATTTAAAACGAATTAACGGTATGTTAGACACTACCGAAACATTGAAAACTGATAACCTCTACCAATCTGAAAATATCATATTAAACCTAAAAACTAGACTGGCAGATGAATATTCCGCCATCAAATCGTATCCACTAATTAACGGCACAACTTCAGGGATCCTATCATGTATTGGACTGTTAGATTCTAACTGCAAAGTTTTAATTGATAAATTTTCACATAGGTGCGTTTACAACGGGTGTGAAATAAATAAAATAGACTTCGATTTTATTCCAAAAAATGAGAATGAGATAGATTATATAGCTCTTGAGAAAATGACATTAAATCAAAACTACTCAGCCGTAATTGCTACTACTCCAGATTACTTTGGAAGGTTAATAAATTTAGAAAACCTACATTCATTCTGCATTAAACATAACTTATTTTTATTTGTCGACTATGCTCACGGTGCACATCTACACACACTTGATATCGAAAAAAAATATTTACAAATAAATAGCGATATAAGCGTTACAAGTTTACACAAAACCTTACCGACATTTACCTCAACATCTCTAATTAATGTTTACAGCAAAAGTATAGACATGAAAAAATTAGAAAAAAATCTCGCCACATACCAGACAAGTAGCCCTTCATTTCCATTGATTGCAAGTATTGACTGCTATCTGAATCTTTCAAAACAATTTGTTTCAAATCAATATAAAAAAATTATAGCTAATATAAATAGAATACTTACGAAAACAAACGGATTAGAATGCCTAAAAGTGTATATAAATGATGACCCAACAAGAATTATTATTTCTACAGCAAACACTAATATTACTGGTCAAATGCTATTAAAAAAACTGTCAGATGTTGGTATTGAGTGTGAAATGGCGACCTTTGATTCGGTTATCTGTATAGCTTCCATTGGAAATACAAAATATGATTTTTCAAAGCTTTATAATGCACTAAAACAAATTGATGCCACACTAACAAAAATTTCGCCCACTCAAAATACAATTTGCACTGCTCCCCCCAAGAGTCGCTTCCCAACATATGCAGTATCTCACAGTATCTATGAACTAATTGACATTGATAAGTGTTTGGGAAAAATCTCAAAAGATTATATAAGTATTTATCCGCCAAACCAACCCCTTTGTATACCTGGACAAATTATTGACGATGTTTTTATTCATAATTTTAAAATTGCAAAAGCTACTAGTTTAACTATTTTTGCTGATTATTCAGATATTATCAATTCAAAAATCGCAGTACTAACCGACTAATTGTTCACTAGAGGAACAAAACAAATCCATTAAGCTTCTACAAAATCAATAAGCCTAACTAACGGTTGGAGAAAAATCTATTAACTGCTAAAACAGACGCAATGAAAAATTTTAATAAAAACTACTTGAATCTCAGATTTACTCAAGTTAATTATGTGATGGCTACAGCTCAAGAATGGAATTACATCCCAAGCGTGAAATATTTAATCGATTATTGTCATAAGCAAACTGCTAATTACTAAAGACCTCATCCTTACTATCTTTTATAACTACATACTGCTCCAACAATTTTTTTTCATAAACTCAAAAAGAGCAGTTTCGTTATTTTCATCATAATATTTCATAAGTAAGTTTTTAAATTTCGAAATGTCCTTTTCAGGAATAACTAAAAGACCTCCTCCGTGAGATATTAGGTAGTGATTAGCAAAAATAATAGCTGCTCTTTTATTACCATCAAGAAAAATCTGCATCTTCATGCAATAAAGACATAATTTAATTGCAACATCAATTGCATCAACATTTTCTTCAATAATTTCTTTTATTTTATTTTCAACATCTGTCTCGTTTGGTAATGGAGGTATATATGATGAGCCACTTGTCGTAATTGGAACGCCTCTAATCCGACCTCCATCTGAAAAAAGCCCTTCATTGACAAGCTTCGCAATATAACTAAGCATATAATAATCTGACTTACTTGCTATTACATCTTTGTCTAAAATAAATTCCCATGCATGTTTTAAATTTAAGATTTTTTGCACATCTGTTGCTTTTATCCCCATAACCTTTCCATCAAGTATTATATTTTCTGTTTGGGGAAAAGATGCCAATATCCCTTCTAGCACAGCCTGATCATGAATATTTATCTTCATATGCACTCTCGCAAATTCAATATTTTTCATAATGTCATCAGGTAATTCGTTTTCAGAATATTTGATAGTTGCTAATTCTTTTTCTATATATCTAATTCTTTTTCTTATTTCATGTGCCTCTCTAGAATTATGAAGAAGTATTGTATACAGTTCTTCAGTATATTTCCCTACATAAGTTGATGTCAGCTTACCATTCAAACATTTTCTTATATATAGATATTTCCCTCCGCCTGATTCCTTAACTTCAGGTATGCCATCATAAGGCATTAACTTTAATCTGGCATGAAAGTCAGCACGACTTCTAAGTAATTCTTGTATTTCACAATATGATATAGCCATTATTTTTACTCCTTAGGGTGTATTATATATCTAATTATATAACTTTATTCCCTAAATTATCAAATTATAATTGACTTGTATGGCACATTAGACAATAATTGAATTAATCAAATTTATTAATTTGTTTAGCACAAAAACAAATAAATCATTTAATTAGGAGGATAGGATAAAATGCATAACGAAATTATTTTTTATAAAAATGGCGAATTAGAACTCCCAGTGGAGATAACTCCAGATAAAGAAACTGTCTGGCTAAATAGAAATCAATTAGCTACTCTATTTGATAGAGATGTAAAAACAATAGGGAAACACATAAACAACGCTCTTAAAGAAGAACTAGATAGCTCAACTGTCGCAAAATTTGCGACAGTTCAAAATGAGGGTGGCAAAGAAGTAAAAAGGTCTATCGAATATTACAATCTCGACATGATTATCTCAGTTGGATATAGAGTAAAATCAATACGAGGAACTGAATTTAGACGATGGGCTAATAAAATTTTAAAAGATTATATTGTACAAGGATATGCAACAAATGAAAGAAGATTAGCTGCTCTTAATAGGGTTGTGGAAATACAGTCCAGCATCATAGCTGGCACACTTGACCTTGATTCCGAAAAGGTTCTTGAAGTTATAAAAAAATATACACTTGGATTAGAAATGCTTGATAATTATGATCACCAAACTATATCCAAACCAAAGCTGACTACTCATGAAATATATAAACTCACTTATGAAGAATGTAGAAATCTAATCTCAAAAATGTCTTATTCGGAAACTTCTGCTATATTTGGACAAGAGAAAGGAAATAATGCATTAAAAGGAATCATAGACTCCATCTATCAAAGTGCTTTTGGCAAAGAAGCTTATCCATCAGTTGAGGAAAAGGCGGCAAATCTTCTTTACTTTATCATTAAAGATCATCCATTTGTCGACGGATGCAAAAGAATTGCTGCAACTACTTTTTTGTATTTCTTAGATATGAATCAAATTCTCTACAGAGATAACAAAAAAATACTATCGGATAGCACATTAGTTTCTCTAACACTTCTTATAGCAGAATCAAAACCACAAGAAAAAGAAACCATTATTGATATCATCGTAAATTTTTTAACATGGTAACTAATATAATCAAAACTCTTATACAAAACCATGAGATGATAAAATAGTAATTTCTCAAAGTTCACAATTTGTCCTTGACTTGGGGAGTAGATTAAATGGTGATACTACCGTAAAAGTGTTTTTCTATCAATGCACACATTATTCATCCAACATCAATTTACCCCTTTTAGCTTTATCCTTTAGACGCTTCATCTGTTCTTTCTCTATCTGTTGAATACTTTTTGCTGGAACAGGCAAATCTTCTGGCATAATACCACCTATTTTTTCAATAGCACTTCTAACTTCTTTTCCTACTGAATAGTGAACTTTTGTTGCTACTTCTGCACCTCCAACTTTATCTTTCCTCAGTTTTTCTTCCGTTTGCGATATTCTGAATAGATTAGCAATCAGTTCAGTGCTTCCCATATAATCCAGAATTTTTTGTTTTGCTGTTAGCCCCTTTCTGTCATGTATATCTTCTACATCTAATCCACCATACAGACCCATATATCCTGCATTCTGGAATATAGCAAATTCTTCGTTTGTAATGACTCCTGCATGGTGTGCTGCTTCTACCAAAAGCTGATTCCATTGTTTAATATCTCCACGAATGACAAGTCTTCTTCTATCTTCATCAAGTTGATTAAAATGATCTGCTATTTCTTGACGATATGTCTGTATGGCGAAATAAGTTTGTCCTAGTGCAATCACCTCTTTTCTGGGATCACCATTTTGCACAATCAAATAGCAAGCATATCTCGTAAGCTCATAGTCTTTAATAGATTTACTTGTAGCACCAGCCTCCACGATTTTGCTGACCTCAGCAAAATCGTATTTTATTTCATGTCCACTGTTCGCACAAGCAATCATTGCTCTATCAATGACCTTTTGAAAGTTTCGCCACTGAAAATAATCAAGTACAGCTGCGAGTTCCCTTGCACTCCAATACTCGCTTCCATCTTTTCTGATGTACTTAATATCTTCAAATTTTTTATATTCTTTTGCTTTTAAATTTGGCATTTTATCCCAACTCCTTATTTACTATATTATACATGAAAGAAACAATACTATACATAAGTTCATAGAAAGGAAAACCCATCTTTGATAGTTAAAGTTATCCTTAGCTAGGTGTTAAATCATGTCTACTTGTATGGGATAAATTTAACTCTCCAGGTAATGTATCTCAAAAATCTGCAAGCATTTTATAAGCACAACACTTACAAAACGGTTATTTATAGGGCTTTAGAACCTATTTTAATCACTCCCACTCAATAGTGGCTGGTGGTTTTGATGTTATATCGTATACAACTCTATTTACATTTTTAACTTCGGATGTAATTCTCTGTGATATTGTTTTTAACAATGAATATGGAATTTCAACACTGTCTGCAGTTACAGCATCAAATGTGCTTATAGCTCTCAATGCTATCATGTGATTATAAGATCTACATCCATCACGATCTATACCAGTCGTCATACAATCTGTAATCACTGCAAAATATTGCCAAATTTCTTTATTTAATTTCGCTTTTTCTATTTCTTCTCTAAATATAGCATCCGCTTCTTTAAGTATATTTAGCTTTTCTTTAGTTATTTCTCCGAGAACTCTTACTCCAAGTCCTGGTCCTGGGAACGGTTGTCTATCAACTATAAAATCTGGCAAGCCAAGTTCTCTACCTATTTCCCTTACCTCATATTTATACAAATCCCTAACTGGCTCTATTATTCCTTCGAAACCAATATTCTCAGGTAATCCGCCAACATTATGATGAGATTTTACCAATTTCCCATCTTTCCCAGCTCCACTCTCAGTGACATCTGGTAATATCGTTCCTTGTGCAAGAAACTCTATTTTACCAAGTTTCTTTGCTTCTTCTTCAAATACACGAACAAACTCTTCACCTATAATTTTTCTTTTTTGTTCTGGATCAGTTACACCTTTAAGTGCCTTTAAAAATCTATCTTCTGCATCTACTGCAATTAAATTCATGCCAAACTGCTTTTCAAAAACTTCTTTTACTTGCTCTGGTTCATTCTTTCTCAAAAGACCATGATTAACAAATACACAATATAAACTATCTGGACATGCTCTATGTAATAAAGCTGCACATACTGAACTATCAACGCCTCCCGATAGTCCTAACAACACTTTTTTGCCTTGTATTTTTTCTTTAAGTTCTTTGATAATCAAATCAGTATTTTTTGCCATTATCCCTCCAAATCACAAACAAATTATACTACAAGATTTTTTTATTGTGTATAAATTAATATTTCAATAGCTATAATTCCAACGATTTATTTAAGAACTGTTTTAATTTTTCACTTTTAGGATTCCCAAAAATTTCTTCTGGTGTCCCTACTTCTTCTATTATCCCATCTGCCATAAAAATAACTTTATCTGAAACACTTCTAGCAAATTCCATTTCGTGAGTTACAACAATCATTGTTATTTTATCTTTTTTTAAATCCTTGATTACATTTAAAACTTCACATGTCAATTCTGGATCAAGTGCACTTGTTGGTTCATCAAAACAAAGTATCTCTGGCGACATTGCCAACGCTCTTGCTATCGCCACTCTTTGTTGTTGCCCTCCAGACAACTCACATGGATAAGCCTTAGATCTTTCAAATAAACCCACTCTCTTCAAAATGGCTTCCGTTTTGCTTTCTATCTCTTTTTTATACTCTTCTGCCATCTTTTTAACTTGTTTGTTTAATTCTTCAATCCTGCATTTCTCCTCTTTTTTTATGGATTCTATTTCTTGTTTCTTTTGATTAATTGCCTCAATGTCTTTATCTGTTTTTTTCTCTTTTAGTTCTTTGATTTCACTCTTTAATATGCTTACTTTTTTCTGATATTTTGATTCTTCATTTTTTAAACTTTGAATACGCTCCTTGTATCCTTCGATTTCTTTTTTATATTCTGCTATCTTTGTTTTCTTTTCTTCAGATACATTTTCACTCACTATATCATTTTTAATTTTCTTAAGCTCAAATGTTAATGACTCTATTTTTGTATTGCTCTGTTCTTTATAAAATTGAATCATTTTTTTGTTACTTTTTAAATCCTGATTCAATTTATTCTGAATTTCATCTTTCTTTTCTGGAGTTTCTTTAATTGTTTTCTTCGCTATAACTTTTAAAAGTTTAGATTTATCTCTTAAATCTTGCACTTTGTTTTTTAGTGTATTCTTTTCCTCAGCAATTTCATCAGATTTTTTATTAAACTTTTCAAAAATGTAGTCTTTCAAAATTTTTAATATCTTTTTTTTCTTCTCTGACAGCTTTTTTATTTCATTAGCATTTGTAGGTTTAATTTCCTCAAACAACTGACTTTTATATTCTCTTATTTTTCTTGGCAAATCTAATATTGGAGCGATTGTTATGTTCTGCATAATGTTATAATGTGGAAACAAATTGAAATTTTGAAATACTAATCCAAATGGTTTACGCCTCTGTGCAAGTTCGTTGTATGTAAGTTTTGTATCGATAAGACTGTCAAACAATGTCCTATCATCTATTGCTATTTCACCTTTATCTGGCAGTTCAAGAAAATTCAAACATCTAAGCAATGTTGTTTTTCCGCTACCAGACGAACCGATAATCGAAATAACATCTCCTTGGTTTAATTCAAATGATACCCCTTTTAAAACTTCAATGTTATCAAATTTTTTATGTAAATTTTTTACTTCAAGTCTTTTCATTCTATACCTTATAATAATCAAGTTTCTTTTCTATAAATCTAAAAATCAATGTAAGAATTCCATTAAATGCCAAATAAAATATTCCAGAATAAAAAATAACCCAATACTGTGTTTTATTCGCATAAAATTCTGCAAAAGCAAGAATTTCCATTACCCCAATAATTCTCGCTAATGCTGTATCCTTTACAAGTGTAATGATCTCGTTTGACATCGGAGTTAATACTCTTTTAAAAAGTTGTGGTAACACTATTTTAAAATGTGTTTGTGTTCTTGTCAGTCCCAACACCTTAGCTGCTTCAAATTGTCCCTTTGGAGTCGCTGCAAGACCGCCTCTATATATTTCCGAAAAATATGCCGCATAGTTTACAACAAATGCAATTGCTACAAATACAAAACTTAACTGAACGACCCTAATATCAAGTGCCCTTGCTATATCTTTACTTGGAACTCTGAAAACAACTATTGGAATAAATGACACTACAATAATCTGCAAAAGCAATGGCGTTCCCCTAATTATCCACACAAATGTCCTTGAAAGCCATCTCCATGGCTTAAATTTGGAATCAGAACCCAATGCTATTATCATTCCCAAAGGAATTGCCACCACTAATGTGATGGCAAATAGCAGTAAGGTTCTTCCAAATCCTTCAAATAAATCTGCTGTTATCTTACTTAAATCTGTTTTCAATATTATCCTTTTTTAGGGATCATCAAATCCTCTGCAGATGAACCACTCTCTACCCCAATTGTTAAATCCTTATTTTGCTTTAACTCTTCTACTGTCATGTTTTTATATTTTGCTACATCTTTTGCTTTAACAATTGGCATCTGCTTGTTTTCCATATATTCATATGACAACTCAAATGCTTTTTTCCTTTCTTCATCTACTGTGAAATTATTCCAAATTAAATCGATACTTCCAGTAGCAATTTCGTTTTCCTTATTTGACCATTTGATTACTTTAAACTCTATTTCAATATTTGTCTTATATTTTTCATTCAAATATTTCACTACTGCTTTTGCTAAATTTGTTTCGTATCCTTTGAAATCCTTAACATCGCCATATGATGCTGGTTCAAGAAGGGTAACTCCTATAACTAATTTTTTTGTTTTAACTATTTTATCCCAAGAAGAATCTGTTGCATCGTTTGTAACTTCCCTTTTTGCAAGATCTGCTTTTCTGTATGATTGCTCAACTCCGTACTCTTCATAAACTTCTTTAATCTTATTGTCATCTTTTGCGACATTGATAAGTCCCTCATTAATTTTCTCAATCAAAGCTTTACTTCCTTTTTTTGCTCCAACTGCAAATGTTTCTGTTCCCAGTGTCAGGTTATCAAGTGCTTTCAAGTCTCCTTTACTTTGTTTTTCATAATACTTCGCCATTATTGAGTCTACAATAGCCATATCAATAGCATCTCCCAATTTTGAAATTGCAGTTGCTTGGCTATCTAGTCTAAATACCTCTCTACCAAATAAAAATTTAGATGCCTTGTTCTTCTTTCCGCATGCAGTCATCGGTATCACAAACACTGCTATTAGTAACATAGCGATAAAACTTAATAATAATTTTTTGTTAATTGTTTTCATTTTTCCTTTCTCCTTTTTTGATTTGATGTCTTTATCTTACTTTATCACACTAAAGTAGTAAAGTGTTTTTTGCAAGTTTTTACATTTTTTTGCTATTTTTATAACTTTTTCTGCTAAATTTGTCATTTTTAGTGATTTTTACAAACTTTCACTCGATTAATGTTACTGTTCTATCAATTAATCTTTATTCTCACCAGATATTGTGTTCTTTTTATAGTTTTATGTTTTTTGTTATTTCTTCCATCAATGAGAAGGCTCCGTTAGTCATTATCCTACGACTTATAGTCGGTGTTATTAGATAATAATCCAATCCAAGCGATTCAAGATTTATTCCTTTAGCAAGTACTTTAACAATTCTGTCATATGAAATAATTATGTCATCATCCAAATCTCGATATTTATTTACAAATGCATCAATTGAAATTGTTGTATATTTCTTACTCTTATATGGACTATATATCGCACAATTTATTCCAATACTTTTAAAAAACTTATCTAGTCTTTCATTGAGATTGTTTTCCAAAAACACAATTATTTTTTTGTTTGATAGTTCTATAAGATTTTTCAGCTGAGCCACGGCAATTTTGTATTCATCTTTATATTGAACTTGAACATTTTTACCAAAAATTTCATTTAGTTCGTATAAAAATTTTTTTTCACTTTCAATATCAATAAAATTAGCGTCTGCTTTTTTAACATTTATTTGATCGCTCAATACTTTTGCACAATCATCTAAAGTCACGATTGCTTTACACCTATATATGTTAGATAAATTTCCCAACACAAATCTATCAAGGTTGCTAAAAATACATTTCTCACCATACTTGCTTTCTATAAAGTCTTTAATATACTTTGCATCTCTTCTACTTTCATAACTAAAAACAGAGCCCAAAACTGCAAAGCCCTCTTTTTTAACATTCTCTACCTTGGATGCCTTAGCTATAAATTCATCAAGATAGTTCTCGGCTGAATTATCACTTCTCATACTCCGATACTTAACTTCAATATCAAATTTACCTTCTATGTTATATTTGAAATTTTCATAATCAAAATTAGTTAACTCTGCAATTGCTGACGGCATCAGAAATACTTTTTTATAACCTCTATCAATTATAGTTTCAAGCATATCATCTACTCTAGAGTAATCAGATAGGGCTATTTCTGTATCTGTAAGGGGCAACGAAAATAAATTATCAACTTTCTTATGTTTTATATGAAGTAACGAATTATGCCCAAGATTATATAAGGCGTGTCCTTTACCTGACAGCTCCAGCAAAGCCAAATCATCTACTAGTTCAAGTTGTTTGTATAGATTGTGCCTAGCACTTGGTACAGTCCCATACTTAATCAGTGGCATATTTCACCTGTACACTAAATTCTTCGTTTAGATATTCACAAATCTGCCTATACTTGCTATCTGTACAAACCAGCTGGCTACAAAACATATCATCACATAAATTTGAAAATCTTGTATATTCATTTTTTAAAATGGATTTTCTATTTTTGATTTGAATATTTTCTTTTAAACATAATTGTTTATATAAATACTGTATTATATCTTTTTGTGCTTTAAATTCAGAACCATTAATAAATACTGTTCTTTCGCCCAAAGTAAACTCAATATCTCCTCGTATATTAATCATTTGAGAAACACATGTTGAAATAATTACAACTTTTATACCCGTCTCTTCCAGATCTTTAATACTTTCGATTAATTCTGAATAATCCCCAATCGAAAGTTCCTTATCTGTTAAAAGATATGAATATATGTTGCTATTGATATTTGAAAATTTATGTACAAAATATGAGCATTCATGGGCTCCAAGGATGAGTATAGCAATATCTTTATATGTAGATAATTCTTCAACAATGATATCCATGTTGCAGTGTTGTAAATTATTATTCATTTATACCCTCTATATATTTTGCTAACTTAATGTAAGTCTCTGAAATTTTCGATTCAGGGAACTTTAACACAACTGTACAATTTTCTTTTTCAGCTTCCTGCACATCTGAAGATCTTTCAATTGTTGCTATTAAATCTACACCTTTTTCTCTACAAAACTTATTTACCGTTTCATCCTCATTCTCAATATTTTTTTTATTTAATATCAACCCTTTTAATTTTGCGATATTAGGATTCTTATTTATCCGAACAGCTTCTATTACATTGTCGGCAGCATACAATGACATCATTTCCCCTGAAGTAACGATATACAGTTCTTCTGCATATCCATTTTTAATTGGCATGGCAAATCCACCACATACAACATCGCCCAAAACATCATATAAAACATAATCTGGGTTATATTTTTCAAAAACTTTTAATTCTTGTATTTTCTCAAAAGCTGTGATTATTCCTCGACCAGCGCAACCAGTTCCTGGGGCGGGACCTCCAGATTCAATGCACAAAACTCCATCGTCTGCCTTAACTAAAAAGTCATCTATTTGAAGAGCATCCCCCTTTTCAAGAAATGCTCTCAATACTGTTTTTATTCTTCTACCTTTCGTGTGTAGGATTGTTGAGTCGCTCTTAGGGTCACAACCTATTTGCAAAACTGTTTTTCCTTGTTTTACAAGAACAGCTGCCAAATTAGAAACAGTCGTTGTTTTACCTATGCCACCTTTCCCATATATTGCTATCCGTTTCATATTGCAAAGATAACATAATATCGCAAATAGCCATACATTTTTATTTAATTTTTATTTTAAATTTATAACTACTGTTTTCATTTTCATATTTTACAAGTATTTCGTTACCAATTTTTCTAATTGATAGACTTTCTTCTTCATCTTTTGCAATTCCAAAAATATCTCTAAACTTGGTAATTATGTTTTTGTCATCCGTTTCAATTTCAAAGTTTTCCAAGTCCTCTGAATTATCAATTATTCTTCTAATTATTCCCGAAATATCATTTTTAATGCTTTCTAACTTACTATTTTTCGTTTTATATGAACTTTCAATTACTTCGCCATTTGGCAACTTATATTCCGTGCTACCATCCTGCTTAAACATTACATCTCCAATGGCTGTCTGTGCTTTCTCATAAGAATATCTTGAGTTATCATCCTCATCTCCATTTGTTATTTCGTACGCACTATCCAATTTGTTTTTTATATCTTCCCATGACATTGCTTTATTCTTTTCAATCTCTGACAATATTTTTTTATCTAGTGTGTCGTTAATAGTTGGGGTAGCTTTCATTCTAAATGCTTCATAATACCCAAAGTCTCCTGCATTTTTATCTATGCCTTCAACTTTTCTATATCCTATAAAGGTAAGGCTATTATCGCTATTATTCTGTACTGCTATACGATCAATATTTTTATATCTGAGTAAAGATAGTATCCCTTTAAATCCATCTGGAATCGTTATATCATCCAACTCATCTAAGTATAAAAATCCCGTTCCGTTTAATACCGTATTTTTTATATGAAAATCACTTTTATCTAGATGATGTTTTAGATGTCTGAGATAATCAATTACTTTGTTACTAAACCAATTAACTCCATCTTGCGATATCCTATTTCCATCATCTAAAGTTGCATTGACTTTATAATCATTCTCCTTATATATTCCTTTCTTCGTTGCTAAGTTGAATACATATTTATTATGTCTATATATAAGATTCTGCTTATTATTGTTTATTGAATCTGTAGCTTCAGCCTCATAAACTGTTGAAATTTCTCCATTGTAAAACATCTTAAATTTTTCTTTAAGATCCTTTAAATTTTGTTTTTTAGTTTCATCTGTTACTTTTTCAGATACTTTAACTAGCTTAGACTTTGCTTGATTTAATAAAATTTCATATGTAACTAACGTATCGTAATCCGCTTTATCTTTTTTATCATTAACTTCATCAAGCAATTTCTTATACTCTGCACCATTTGAATATTCAGATGCGTTGGTCGTGTCGTGATTTATAAAATCACTAAGTTTATTCTTTATTTCCGTAATTTTGTCATTATTAACAAATTGTGTCTCTATCTCGTTGATGCGTTTTTTCATTTGTTCAATTACTTCAAGTACATCTTTTAAATTCAATATTTTAATTGTTAATAATTCATCCACTTTGCTCTTTAAGTCATCTGATAAAGTGTCGTATTTCGCATTGTTCTTTAATTCAGTCAATTTATTCTTCAAGTTATTGTATTCAACATCATCTTTTTCTCTAGTTTGTAAGTAAGTCAAATTAGTATATAACCGTCTCAAGTTTTCTATCATTTTAAGTGCCATAGGTCGCTTACTGTTAGCAATAGCATTAAAGGCATTTGTAGCATTTTCTATAGTTTCCCTAATTTCATCAACAAACGCATCTGCACTCATTGAATACCAAACTTTCATCGCTTCAAGCTCTCTCTCTTCATATCTTGTTAATACTCGTAAGATTCCTTCTGTTTCGGCGAGTTTTTGCTTGCGTTGAATAAATGAATCTACTGTATTAAGTTCTTCATTAAGCTCACTTATTTTACGTTTGAAATCATTTGTGCTGTCTTCCGTATATAACGACTCATTATCCTTCACTAACTCTGTATTTTTCTTCTCTTGCGTTGCCTGAGTTAATTCAGCTTTTATTTTATCCATAGATTTCGATAGAAGATCTAGTAGTTCTCTTCTAGCCTTTTGCAAGCTATCCACAGTTGCCATAGAATCATCAATCAAATTTTTGTATTCATCTTCCTTTGATAATATATTAGTCAAATCACTAGATGAGTCCAAATTGTTCGTCATAATTTTTTTAATATCTTCAATGTGCTGTTTAATTGTTTTTTTTAATATGGTTTTTGATTTTGAATATACTAAATTCTCAACCTCGTTATAGTAGTTTTCTATTTCTTTATACTGATCATATCTAATAATATTTTCTTTTAATTTCTCGTTTAGATTATCATATTTTAACTGCGTATCTGTATCAAGAGTTATCTTCTCATCAGCAATTAACTGAGCAAGTTTTGTAGCTTTATTTTTGGCTTCAGCCATTTCTTTTTCTACATATTTTTTTTCTGCATTATCTATCGCATCACTGAAGTCTGAAACTTTTTCTAGTTTATCTGCGAAATCTATAACTGCTTGAATGGCTACAACATTATCAGATATTTTCTTTCTAAGCGATTCGTTGTCAGCTATCTTTCTATTTATATTTACACATAATTTATTACCAATAACAGATAGTGTAACTGTATCAATTTTGTTTTTATTGAAAAAATTATTATTAGAAATCTCAAATACTTTTTCTAATAATTTTTCAAAATCTGCCACTTCTTTGTAATCAAATATATACTCATCTGTCTTTGGTAAATATTTAATCTTATCCATATTTGATAATATTTTTTCTATTAAATTTAATGAGGCAAATTCATAATCTGTAGTATTAATGAAGTTTTTAAATTCTCTATTTTCAAATATGCCTTTTACTCCAAAGGTACTAGATAAATATTTCTTATACGCATGAAAATCATTAGTACGACTATTAAATTTAAAGGCACTATTATCTCCAAAATATTGCACTATTTCATGCTCTTTAACTTTAGCTACTGCCCAGTCATTTCCACTATTAACATCCTCTTGTGTTCCACCTGCAATAATGTGTGAATAATCTTTAATATGCATTTTATATGCTTGGGCTTTATCACTTATTAACTTTTTCAATTTCTTTATAATTTCTGAATTATCATCAAGGGTTACATCTGTTTTATATTCTGAATTATTAGCAAGAAAATTAGTAACTGCTGGATGCGTTTTTTCTTCTTTAAGCATAGTCGCCTCTACAGCAACCTTATCATCATTCATCAACTTAATGTTTAGTGTGTTACCATTTATTGTAAACACGGCTTTTGTGAGTTCTTCATACGGGATCTTACTGCCTAACGAATTTGAAATTGATTCTAATACATTGTGATTTGTAGTACTTGCAACATTTCCATCCACGGTGAATTCATATCCTCCTGCATTAACTTTAGCTTGTGTATACATATCTTTATCTGTCATTGAAGCTTGTATGGAAAAAAATTGCCCTCTTACAGTATCGCCCTTACGATAATGTGGGAAACCCATGATTTTAGCAGCTCTTCTGCCAATTTTTAGTTCATCATTTTCTATTTTAAAATCATGAACCCATGAATCAAAATTAATAAATCCTTCATTCTTCTCTGAATTATATAAATACTTTTCACCTGCATATGTTTTATATGTTTTACCTTCAGACTTTACATCAAACTCCATATTTTTGATTGACATGAACTCATAGAGTTTATCCAATGTCTTCCCTTTTACCTGCTGTTCTGTCTGTTTTTCTATCGTTTTATTTGGTTTCTTTTTACTACATGCTGCTACCGAAAACACCACTGCAAATACCAAAACTAAACTTATAAATAAGGCAAATACTTTTGTTATTTTATTATTGTGCATAAATTCTCCTTTGTTAAAATTGTTTAACTTTTCACATTATAAATTATTTTACTAAAATGGCAAAATGAATTAATCGAACTTTAATATACATGTATATGTATGTTTAAAATTTGACCTATTCTTCAATATTCGTATCATGACATTTGTTGCTTCGTATTTTAACTGTGTGTCGTTAGAATACTGTGTCAGCAACTCGATCTGCATCGCTATATATTGTGGATATTTACCATTTCTATACATCTCAAGTAATATTGATATGTTATTATCTAGATACTTTTTTAAATCGTCCCAATCATGAAATTTGTATCTTATGTCTCCAAATTCTTCTTTTTCAATTTTTTCATATATATCGTAGTGCTTTAATGAAGCATACTTCCATGCATTATTCCCGTTATCATCTTTCCCCAATTCTGTATGTTTGTTTGTTAGAAACATATTATATCTAGAATAAATTAGACTATCTTTAAATCCAATTTGCTTATATCTATCATTAACCTGACCATATGTTGTGCATGAAAGATACCACTTCCCATTTATCTTTACATAATTATATGCATGCCCATTCCCATCATAATCTTTTGCTGTAACCCTCTTACTTTCTATCCCTGCCATTGCAAGTAAAAGAACATATGCCTTACTTTTACCATCGCACACTGCCGACTGTGTTAAAATTGCACCTTCAAGATAATATGCATATGGTTCTATGTTGCCAGCATTTGGATCTTCAAGAATTTTGTAATCATATTGCACTTCTGTAGTAAGATAATTAAAAATTTGTTTTGCTTTTTCAAGTTCATTCATTTCAGGATTTAAAATTTTTCTTAATATGGTTTTTGCCTTTTCATAAATCTTTTCTGCAACAGATCCTACCTTTACAATCGGTCTATAACCATTCTGTACTGCATAATACAATTGTTCTGAATTTTCAACATCCAATCCTTTAACATATTTATCTGTATCAAAATTGTTATACTCTCCCTTTACATTCTGTAGGGCATCTAAATAATCTTTATTCTTTACAAAAACTTTATTCGGATCCTGATTGTTCGCTTTTGTTGCCACTTGCCCTTCTTTAATTCTTATTTTAATTATTCCTTCTGTATTGAACTGGGAAGAGTCTAAATTGTTAACCGACAATTCTGCTATATCCGACAGCTGAGAAGCCATCTCATATTCCTCATATATGCTTTTTATTTGTCTCTTATATTCATCACTTATCTTGTATTTAACTGTTTGAGAGATCATATTAAATCTCATGAAATCTAACGCATATGTGAGTTCTTTTCGGCTTCCTATTATCCTAGATGGCACTTCCAATTTGTTCTCACCATTAGTTTTTATTTCATCTATGTACTGTACTTTTTCTGGTTCGGCAATTTTTTTCTTTTTTAAATTGTCTTGTTCCCCACATGCAATAAATAAAAATATTGATAAACATAAAACAAATAATATGTTTAAAACTTTTCTCACACGAAACATGCCCATGTATTGCTCCCTTCATATAATCTTTCAACATCGTAATTATTAGACATTTGTTCTATAGTTCTTTCTGAACTTTGAAACTGTATTTCTATTCTAATTTTCTTCATTCTTGATACTCTCTCTGCGTACCTTATTGTGGATTTAATTTTTTTAAGATCATCAGTATTAAAACTAATTTTTCTCGTACATATTTTTGATGTATATGTCGAATGATAATTAATAGGCTTTACATTAATAAGCTTTTCCTTTATTGTAGGGAATTCTTCCGATTGAAATTTATATCCATCAAAATCGTTTGCTCTGTAGTTTGTAAGGAAATATCTATAGTCCCTTATTCTATCCGAGGCACCTGTGCTAATTGAATTGGTTATTGATGATAAATAATATTTCCCATTAACCTTTACATAATTATATGCATGACCACCAAAATTCTTTTTAACATCAGCGACATGATAAACTTCAAATCCATCCAGAGCTAATAGAAGTGCATATGCTTTTGTTAAACCATCGCATACTGCTTGCCTATATAAAAAGAACCCTTCCAAATAATATGCGGCATAATCTCTATAATCTGTTGATCGCTTTCTTTGGACATCAGAATCATATGTGGATTCATTAATCATATATAAATATGTGCGTCTAATCCGTTCAAGTTCATTTTTATTGTGTCTAAATTTCAATATTTCAATACAATCATTCATAATTTTATTAAGCACTTTATCACTTTTGTCCCATACTGGAAAATATCCATTCAATGCGGCATAAAACAGCTGTTCAGAATTATTTACTTTTATAAATCCTTTGTTATTTTTGAACAGTCTTAAATCTTTATAACTTATTCTTTTATTCTTTTCTTTTGTTAATAAATAATAGTCCAAAGTATATATCTTATTTTTTTCATTATTGCCTGTTTTATATCCATACTTTTGTGGCATTTTACAAAATACTTCAATAAATCCAGAGTCAAGTTCTGCATCGTATATCTGCGTTTCCTCAGCATTATGTGCTAAATCACCATATTGCACTGCCCACCTTGTTTCTGTATCAAAATTATCTTTGATTATTTGTTTATATGCATCCGTAACCTGTGCTCTAACTCTTCTCTGATAAAATGCCGAATAATCTATTAAGTTTGTAAGGTCTTCTCTATTCTTTATAATCTCTATCTTTTTTAGCTCTGTTGTCTGTATTCCATCCGCAAACCATTTTTCTTTTTTTAGATTGCATGCTGAGAATATTAACGCTAAACACGCCAGAATCAGTATCAATAGACTTATCTTTCTTATCTTATTGTTCACTATCATTCTCTACTTTTTCTTCTTTCATTAATTTAAAATTAAAGCATAATGGTTTCCCACTTTCTTTATCTGTAATTATTTCTGCTGATACTCCAAAACACTTGTTGAGCATCTCTTCCGTTAGTACTTCTTCTGTCCTACCAGATTTAAATATCTCTCCATATTTGATAGCTATTAGATTGTCAGAATATTTGGCAGCTAGATTAAGGTCATGCAATACCATAACTATTGTTGTACCATTTTCTCTATTAAGTTTAAGTAGCAACTCTAGAATTTCTAACTGACAGCTTAAATCAAGATATGTTGTTGGCTCATCAAGCAATATTATATTCCCATTTTGTGCCAATGCCATCGCTATCCATACTCTTTGTCGCTGTCCTCCTGATAGACTGCCAATTGTTCTATCTTTAAATGGTGTTAGGTTTGTTGATTCTAAAGCCCAGTTTACAATTGTTCTATCCTCTTGAGACATCATTCCAAATCCCTTTTGATATGGAAATCTACCATATGAGACAAGCTCATAACATGTTAGAGTTGCTGGAGCAACAGATATCTGAGATAAGATGGCAACTTGTTTCGCTATCTCCTTACTTTTCTGATAATCAATATCATATCCGTTTATATAAACTGATCCTGATTTCTTCTTGATAATACGACCTATTGCTTTAAGTATTGTACTTTTCCCGCAGCCGTTCGCTCCTATAATAGAAGTTACCTTACCTTTTTCTATTTTCATATTTAAAGATTCAACAACAATATTATCACTGTATCCAATTTTCAAATTTTCAGTCTCTACAGCCTCTGCAAAATCTCTAACTTGTACTGCCACTTTATCTCTTTTTCTAACTTTCATTTTTAATCCTCACCCTTTCTCAATAACAGATAAATGAAATATGGAACTGAGAAAATGGAAATTATAATTCCCACTGGAACATTCGCTAGAAATTTCAATCCAGACCCAAATGCGTTTGCCACAACGACAATTATTGACGAAACAGCACCAGTTGTAGGAATTAAAACTCTAGAATCTGTACCAACCATTTTCCTTGCCATATGTGGTCCTATCAATCCGAGAAAGAAAAAATTCCCGCCAAAAGCCACAACTCCAGATGAAATCACAACAGACATTGCAGCAAAGAAGAAAAACTTTTTTTCAATATTAACTCCAAGTGCCTTTGCCGTTTCATAATTCAATTTTATTACATTTAATGTCATGGATTCTCTGTAGACAAAGAATATACTTAAGGCAAGCCAAATTGTGAGTATTATAATGTACTTCCACTCTGTTCCCCACAATTCTCCTGATTGCCAACGCTGTACCAATTCGATTTTATTTTCATCTAACACATTTACCAAAAACATTGATAAAGCTGCATATAATGAACTTACCGCAACACCAATCATAATGATTCTTGTCGCACTGAAATATTCTTTTTTCTTTCTGCTTAACAGAAATATAATTATTGCAGAAAGCAAACCACCTATTAGAGCTGCAAGGGGTAACCCTATGGTTGTAAAAATATCTACAGCACTTTTTGAATGCCCCTTATTCGTAAGAACAAATCCAGATATAAACATGTATATCGTTACAAACACACTAGCTCCAGAACTAACCCCTAGCGTTCCTGGCGAAGCTAAAGAATTGTGCATTATGTCTTGCATGATCGCTCCTGCTACACCCATACCGATACCCACGAGTATGCCTAAAACAATCTTCGGCAACCTATCACGATATATAACATTTATATTTGATTTATCCCCTCTCCCAAATATTGCATTCACCGTCTCTTTATATGTTAACCCCGCTCTCCCTATATGAAGTGCTATGAAAAATACAATCACTAAAAGTACAAAAGCTGATATTGAAATAATGAGCTGTTTCTTTTTGATAGGTATCGTTATATGTCTGCTTCCCAATTATTTCAAACTCCTTCTCGATATAAGAATAAAAAATGGGACACCTAACATTGCAATTAATATCCCTATTGGAAATTCGTGATGTCTATGAATATTTCTAGCTATAAAATCCATAATCAAAATAAATGTGGATCCCAATATAATTGAGGAAGGTAAAACAAGTCTATAGTCAGTTCCAACAACTTTCCGAACAACATGTGGCACCATTAGACCAATATAGGCAACGGGACCGATTATAATAAATGCAATTGCACTTAGCAAAAATACTATGACAGTGCTTATGATTTTTGTCGCTTTAATATTTGCCCCAAGACCATATGAAATATCATCTCCAAGGTTCATAACTGTAAGCGTTCTTGAGAGGGCTATAGACATAATTATTCCTACTATAAATATAGGTAACGCAACAAATATTTCGTCCCAATTTGCATTTGAGACGCTACCGCTCATGTATCGTATCATTTCTGCTGTTTTCCCGTTCTGCAACACTATTGCTGTTGCAATTGAACCAAATAAAGTCGATATTGCCATACCTGACAATATCATGCGTTCGGGCTTTAATCCTTTTCTTCCAATATAAGCAATCAAGTATATCAATGCTGTTGCCAATCCAGCTCCTAAAGATGAAATCCCTATCCGAGTGTAAATAGATGCCTGTGGTAAATATGTCATCAGCAAGATTACTGAAAACATAGATCCTGAAGTTATTCCCATCAATCCTGAATCTGCCAATGGATTTTTTGTATTTCCCTGCATGATTGCACCTGTAACAGACAATGATGCTCCAACAAATATTCCAGCAAATACTCTTGGCAATCTAAAATCCCTTACAATCTGATGATTAAAACTTCCATCATACTTAAACAATGCTTTTAACACCTCTAAAGGCAATATTTTTTTCTGACCTATAAGCATTGATAGAATAGAAAATACAAACATTAAAATTAATGAGCATATAATCAATATTGTAAATTTTTGAAGATTGTTCCTCTTATATCTCATTTACTTTTTTCTGACTTATACTTAATTGCCGAATAAATCAATCCGTACTGATCATTTAAAGAAATCACTTCTTTTGTGGCATATATCTTGGCTGGAATACATCGTATGGTGTTATTCTTTACACTCGACATAAATTTCCATGCAGCTGCTCGATCTCTATTCCCTTTGTTAGAAAACTTATTAACAGTCCCCGAAAGATCTACACATATGTTTATATCCCCTTCATACTCTCTTATTGTCTCTGGACTAAGTGGTGAAAATGGTAGAACCCCTGGACGATTTATTTCATCATGTACCGTTTGAAGCATCTTTATCCCTAATTCTTTATATGCAATGTAGTTAAAGTACCATGCATCTGTTTTAAGTATTGTTATTCCATCCGTTACACAGAAAAATGTTAAAGTCGTTGCCTCTTTCACAAGCTTCTTAATGGCGTTCAAGTATTTCGTTTTTAGATTCTTAACATAATTGATTTTTTCCATCACGAATGATTCATCAAGATCAAATATTTCTTGTATTTGTCTAAGTCTTTCCTCTTCACTAAATGAGTTACTTAGAAGAGGAATAACTGGTGCAATCTCTCTTAATTTCTTTTGATCGTTTTCTGACATCTTTTCATAAACAAATATCAAGTCCGGCTTGTACTTCCTTATTTCTTCTTTATCAAAAGGCTGTGAATTCTCTAGTATCTCAGTCCCTTTAAAATATTCTGGATAATCACTTTCATTTAGCATCGCCTTAGGTTTTATACCAAAAGCAATTAAATCACCCGCTCCACTTAATGCTACTATATTCCTTGTGTTTTTATTATACTTCTGACTTTTGCCCCTAAATGTATATGTCTTCTCTTCATATACTTCTGGTCTTCGATCATTTTCATGTTTCAATTTTCCGCTGGAGTTATATACATCATCATGTATAACCGATGTACTATCATATTCTTTTGTTTTCTTTGCACATGCTCCAAACAAAGCAACTAATATTGTTAAAACACATATTAATGCAATTGATTTCCCAGATCTCTTCATATTTATTCTCCAAAACAAAAAAAAGTTAAGTGAATTATACCATATTTTTTTATCTTGACCACAAAATGAAAGTTGTTATTTCACATGAAGAAACTACCTATTTCATAAACATGCACACATCTACGAGATGCACTATATTTATAGCTTGTATGGCACTCAAATCCCTACCATTTCTTTTAGAGATTTAATTTTTGAAATCTACAAACAATATAAATCCGCAAAAAATCCAAAGCAAATCATTAAATAATACTTCTTTTAAAACACCAATTTGTCCTCGAGTTGGGGAGTACATTAATTTTTGAGATTAATTTTACTCATTTTTAAGTGCTTTTTATTTTAGCTGTTTTACTTTTTTCATGGAATTTAAATCTTTATATATTTTGTTGAACGACCACTGCCTACCTGTTTTATCTTTTCATTGTCCTGTAATTCTTTTAAGGCTCGCTCTATTGTCCTTTGCGATATATTCGGGCAAAGAATCATAATATCTTTTTTGGAAAGTGGCTCTAAGGATTTTTGAATAAGAGAAAATACTCTTTCAGGTGAAGTCAATTTTTCTTTTCCAATTAGGTTAAATCTGTCATCACATTCTTTGTATGCTTTTAAGAAAACCCCTAGCATATACTTTATAAATGGAAGTTCATCATTTTCTCCGGTATGCCATTTTTCACTGGAGTTCTGTAATTCTTCATAATAAGAGTCTTTGGTTGCTTCAATGAGCATTTCTATACTGATATATCTTCCAACAAAATAACCGAACTTATAAAGTAAAAGAAGTGTCAGTATCCTACTCATTCTTCCATTACCATCATCAAAGGGATGAATACATAAAAAATCATGTATAAGTGTAGGTATTAGAATTAGTGGCGGAATATTTGCTTTCACTGCTTCCTTGTAAGCCTCCACCATTTCATCAAAGTAATGTTCCGTTTCAAAGCTACTTACCGGCTGAAATCGTACTTTTCTATTTCCTAAAGTATCTACCTCTACAATGGTGTTATCCATAGTCTTAAATTTCCCCTTATTATTTATATAGGAATAAGAATATAACTGATTATGAAGTGTTAAGATGTCATTTTTATTAAATTCTATATAGGTATAATTTTCATGGATAATATCAAGCACATGTCTGTATCCCGTAATTTCTTCTTCATTTCTGTTTTTAGGTTCTGCTTTTTTATTCATCAGTGCCTTAAGTCTTGCATCGTTAGTATAAATTCCTTCAATAGCATTGGAAGACTTTGTACTTTGTATTTTAGCAGCATCTATCATCTTCTCTAAAATATCCAGATAATTTTCTACATAGAGTTCCTGCTTTCCCTTATATTCATGAATCTTTGCAATAGTATGATATATATTAACAGGTAAAGATAGTTCCATAAGTCTTAAATAATTAAATTTTCTCAAAACAGCACCCCCTCTTTTTCATAGCCATTTTACAATATTTGGCTATGAAAAAATAATGGCGAGAATAATTTCGCCATTATTTTCATTTTGGCGTAGTAAAATTAAAGTTGGCGAGATTATCAGTTACCTTTAATGGCAGCCGTCTATATTTCTACAATTTCTATTTCTCCACTTCTTGATACGATTATTTTATCAATATAAGTTGGCACCAAAACTTTATTGTGAATTCTTGAAGACAACCAAAAATGTCGCATCTTCCCATGGGGGAAGATGCGACAGATACTCAATCTGATAACACTTCATCTAAAACACCAATTTATCCTTGACTTGGGAAGTACATTAACCATTATATGAGAAGACATAACTTGCAAAAAGTTTATTAAAGTATCAAAAATAACTTGCAAAAAGTTGCAAAATAATTAAATATTAGTACATGGGTTTAAAGAGAAAGATATTTGACAAATTGCTTAAATGGAAAAACAACACAAATAAAGTTGCCATTTTAATTAAGGGTGCTCGACAAGTCGGAAAAACTTATATCGTTAGAGAATTAGGTAAACATTATAAAAACTTTGTTGAAATAAACTTTGAAAGGAATATCAAAGCTAAAGAGGCTTTTGAAGGTGATTTAACGGCTGATGCGATTATTTCAAAATTGTCCCTAATGGGTTTTGGTAACTTCAGCGAGCCAAATACTTTAATATTCTTTGATGAAATTCAAGTTTGCCCAAAGGCAAGAACCGCTATTAAATTTCTGGTTGAAGATGGTAGGTTCGACTACATATCAAGCGGCTCACTACTAGGGCTTAATTACAAAGAAGTGTCATCTTACCCTGTTGGATATGAGGATCAATTGGAAATGTATCCTCTCGATTTCGAAGAGTTTCTTTGGTCAAAAAATATAGATCCAAAAATTATTGAGAATTTATATGACTCATATTTGAACGAACATCCAATAGATGATTTTATACATAATATGCTATTTAAATATTTCAAAGACTATATGTATGTTGGCGGAATGCCTGCAGTTGTTGAAATGTTTAATAAACAGCCAGATTTTGGAGAAACTCTTAAAATTCAAAAACGCATTATGGATTCATATCGAGATGATATATCAAAATATGCTGGCAGTGATAGAACCTTGGCAAAGGCAATGTTTGATGCAATACCATACCAATTAAATAAACAACATAAACGCTTTACTTTTTCAGATCTTAAAGAACACAGCACTGAAAATAAATTTAGAAGTGCTCTTGAATGGCTAATTGACGCAGGAATTGCATATCCATCATACAATGTGTCCGAACTGGATTTACCTTTAGTTTTAAAAGAAAAAAGATCATTGTATAAAGTATATTTACTCGACAGCGGTTTATTGTCATCATGCTTCGATAAAGGAATACAATTTGAAATATACAATAGCAACCTAAAAATAAATGAAGGTTCTATCACAGAAAACATCGTAGCCGACCAGCTAATACAAAATGGATTAAAACTCCACTACTACGATAAAAAAAGCAGGCAAGAGTTGGACTTTATATATCCTGATAAAAATAAAATATCAGTAATTGAAGTTAAATCGGGAAGTACTTATAAAAGACATATTTCGCTGACGCATGCTTCAAACGAATACAGTAACTGTATCGGACGAAAAATCGTCCTTTGTAGAGGCAATATCGAAAAAGTGAACGATATAGTATATATGCCTTTATACATGTCCATGTTTATTGGATTAAACGCAAATAAAAAAATCAATACTTAACAGTTTTGTCTAAATGACAACTCGCCTATTTTACTTAAAAAATTCTTTTCTTTTTGTATTTTAGTAATATTGCTTGCGAACTTTCCCGTCAACTTTATGAATTATAATATGTCCGCCATTTGTCTTTGTAAGATTATCTGCATATTCAATTGCTTCGCTTTGAGTTGAGAAAAATTTTATTGTTTTTTCTGAACCTTCTTTTCTCACTCTCCACTCTTTAAAGTGTTCGCTATTCTCGTCTTTATTTTGTGAAATATGATACCTATTTGCTTGTATCTGTTGTGGGGCTTCAACTACATCATCATCAACATCCACTGTTTCAATTGCAGGATTTTTAATAGCTTCGGCACTCTTTTTATTTTCTGTCTTCTTATTCTCTACTGCAACTGGGTTTTTCTTTTGTTCCTTAGAAGTTTTCTTTAGAGTGATATCAGCCTTCTTCTTTTTCTTATTCTTGAAAAAACACATTTACTTTATTCCTCCATCTGTATTTCATATGGTGTTACCTGATAAACATAATAATTCAACCAATTATAGAATAACAAATTTGCCGTCGATTTCCACTTCATATCAACACCATCATCGTTATCATCGATAAAATAGTCATACGGCTTATCAATATTAAAGCCTTTTTTTAAATCTCTCTGATATTCTTTTTTTAAAGTATCCCTATCATACTCTACATGCCCTGTAAAAAAGAAGCTTTTATTGTCTTGTGTTTTTAAAATTGATATGCCAGCCATTTCAGATGTTGCAAGAACTTTTAATTCTTTACAAGCTATAATTTGATCTGCTCTCGCTTCTGTATATCTTGAGTGTGGTATATAGAACACATCATCGGCACCCTTAAGTAACATGTCGTGTTGATATCTTGAGACCGTCTTGAAAACCCCAAATAATTTTTTAGGTAGCAACCTTTTTTCTATTTTAAACAAATGATATAGGGCGGCTTGTGCTCCCCAACATATGTATATCGTACTTGTAACATTTGTCTGTGCCCAATCGATAATTTTTGTCAGCTCATTCCAATAGTCAACATCTTCAAATGGAATTGTCTCAACTGGAGCCCCAGTAACTATCATTCCATCAAAGTGCTTTTTGCGTATTTTGTCATGCTCTTCATAAAATCGTTCTAAATGATCTCTTGATGTATTCTTACTAGCATGCGTCGCCATTTTTATAAATGTAACATTTACTTGCAACGGTGTGTTCCCAAGTAGTCTAAGTAGCTGTGTTTCCGTCTCTATTTTTGTCGGCATAAGATTTAATATTGCAATTTCTATAGGTCTGATATCCTGTTGCATTGCTCGAACTGTATCCATAGTAAAGATTTTTTCTTTACTCAATACATCTTTAGCAGGTAGATCTGATGGTATAATAATTGGCATTTATTTCCTCTATGACAATGCTTGATCTATATCATTTATCAAATCATCAACATTTTCAATTCCACATGAAAGTCTAATTAATACTGGGGATATTCCTGCATCAATTAATTCGCTATCTGAGAGTTGTCTATGGGTGGAACTGGCTGGATGTAGTATACAGCTTTTAACATCTGCCACATGGGTCTCAATGCTGATAACTTTTAATTTCTTCATGAAATCCTCAGCTTTGGCTCTATCTCCAGCTATTTCAAAGCTTATAACTCCACATGATTTTCCATCCTTGAAATATTTTTTAGCCAACTTATACTCAGTGTCCGTTTTTAGTCCAGGATATTTAACGCTCTTTATCCTGCTATCTTTAGATAAAAAGTCGGCAATCTTTTGAGCATTTGCAACATGTCTTTCCATGCGAACATGAAGACTTTCTAGTCCCAAATTTATTACATACGCACTTTGTGGTGACTGACACATTCCAAAGTCTCTCATCAATTGAACAACACACTTAACAGCATATGCCTTTTCTTTAAATTCTTTTGTGTAAATTATTCCATGATAACTGTAGTCAGGTTCAGTTAGGCATCTAAATTTATTGCTTGACTCCCAATTAAATTTTCCACTGTCTACGATAACTCCACCAACGGTGCTTCCATGCCCATCCATATATTTTGTTGTAGAATGAGTAACTATATCTGCTCCAAATTCTATTGGTCTACAATGTATTGGCGTCGCAAAAGTATTATCTACAATTAATGGAATGTTGTTTTTATGTGCAACTTTAGCAAACTTCTCGATATCAAATACTGATAATGATGGATTTGCAATTGTCTCTCCAAAAATTGCTTTTGTGTTTTCTTTAATCTCCGATTGTATTTCCTTTTCTGATGCGTTTGGGGATATGAATGTGAAATCTATTCCCATTTTTTTCATAGTCGTTGAAAATAGGTTATATGTTCCACCATATATCTGCGAAGATGCTAAAACATGGTCTCCAGCATTTGCTATATTAAAAACTGCCATAAAGTTAGCTGCCTGACCTGATGATGTCAATATGCCAGCAATACCACCTTCTAAATCTGCAATCTTTGCAGCGACCATATCATTTGTTGGATTTTGTAACCTTGAATAAAAGTATCCATTGGATTGTAAATCAAAGCACTTTGCCATTTCCTCTGATGTCTCATACTTAAATGTTGTACTTTGTACTATAGGAATTTGTCTTGGTTCCCCGTTTACTGGTTCATACCCAGAATGTATGCATTTTGTTTCTATACCGCTCATATGCACCTACTTTATATCGTTTTCTTTTAATACTCGCTGTATCTTTCTTTTTTCTTCTTTGTCTTTAATACTTCTACGCTTATCATAAAGCTTTTTACCCATACAAAGCCCTATTTCAACTTTTATGAGTGCATCCTTAAAATAAACTTTCAATGGAACTAATGTGTATCCTTTTGCTTCTGTTTTTCCCCTTAACCTATTTATTTCATATTTATGTAAGAGAAGCTTTCTTGTCCTAATTGAATCTTTATTATTATAACTACCCTTGTCGTATTGTGCAATGTGGGCACCAATGAGAAAAATTTCATTACCTTTAATGACTGCATACGAATCATTAATATTAATTTTTCCAGCACGAATAGACTTAACTTCACATCCATCAAGCACTATACCAGCTTCGTATTTATCTTCTATAAAATATTCAAAAGATGCTCTTTTATTATTAGCGATGACTTTTACTGAATCACTCATAAATAAAATCTGAGCGTTTTATTTAGGTGCTCCCGTTCCTACTTGGGTTATTAATGAGAATATTATTGCAAATACCATCATAAAAATGAATAGAACTAAGGTAATGATTTTAAGCGTTCTTTCTTTACTATGCATCTTATTCTTTCCATAGTATGTCTCTGATGAACCTGAAAGAGCTCCAACATTCTCGTTGGTACCTTTTTGTACTAAAATAAGTATCGTTAAAGCGATAGCTAAAATAGTCATCAACACAGCAAAAGTAATCTTAAGACCTTCAGATACGCTCGCATCTATTCTGTAGTCACTTAATTTTTTTGTTGTTTTTGCAAGCAATAAATAATTCATTTTTTAATGTTATCTCCAAATCAGTATTTAAATTCTACTATAAATTTATATTTAATCAAAACAAAAAAAGTTATTTAATCAAGCCAGCATCTTTTAATGCTTTTTTTGAACCGTAATAAACTATTTTTCCTTGTTTTACAATACCTCTTCCTGCTTTTTCTAAATTTTCTTTATTAGCAGCATAAAATTCATCTGCATCTGCCTTTGAAATATATTCAGTACCTTTGATCTCATCGCCAGTACTTGTATTGTATGCAAATAACTCTTTTTTTATAACATCACCCTTATCTACTTCTGGTTTCTTTGTTTCTACTTTAACAATGTAATGTTTAGATTTTAATCTTTTTGATACACTGTTCATCGTGCATCCACTTAGAAACATCACAAAAAATGACAGTGTTAAAACAGTCAAAACAATAGTAGTCTTTTTCAGCATTCCTTTTTTCATATCCTAATTTTTTGTTATCTCCTCAATTAGGGCCTTTCTTCCTATATATACTATCTTGCCCTTTCTTACAACTACATGATCTTTTCTTTTTAAATCAACTTTAGCCTTTGCCTCAAACTCCATTGCAGCTCTAAATGTGCTAAATTTTTCTATTGTTATTGTATCATAATCTAACTCTAAAAGCCCTTTTTTATTCGATCTGTAAATCTTCCATGTTCCATCTTGATTAACGCTATCCCCAAGTAATAAAACAGGAGTATAATTTTTTACTTGCAACTTATCTTGTAAGCTCCTTTGTTTTACACAACCAGCAAAAAGAGTTGCAACGGTTACAACTAATAATAGACTTAAAAGGATTATTCTTGCTTTCTTTTTCATAATTCACCTAACTTTAAACCGCATCTTTAACGGCATTCTTTGTCCCAATGTAAACCTTGTCAAAATTCTTTTGTATAACATGGTTTTCATTTATTGAACTTTTATGAAAATCATAAAATGTTGAAGCCGCCGACATAGATGTACATTTATATATAGTTACCTTTTCAACAATTTTCCCTTCACTGTCCTTTTTCACAAATGTAACTTTCCATGCCATATAATCGTGCATGTAATCAATAGAGCCATCTTGTTGATATCCCTTACCTTTCATCTTGGTTACTTCATCAACAGCAGTACATCCAGCAAAAGCAAATAACAACATGCTTATCAGCGCAATTGCAAATATTATCTTGAAATCTTTTTTAGTCATATTATCTCCAAAGTTATTTTTAAAGTTACTAAACTAAAACACAAAAGTCAATAGAGGCAAAAAAATAAAAAAGAGAGATAGCATCTCTCCTTTTTAAGTTTGAAAACCGGCATCGACATACTCTCCCAGGCCGTCTCCAGCCAAGTACCCTCTGCGCTGTGAAGCTTAACTTCTGTGTTCGGTATGTGAACAGGTGGAACCTTCACGCTATTGACACCGATATGGTTGAATGTCTTTTTGTACATTCACAACTGCATAGCATTTAATTAGTTTTGCTTTCTGTATGTTCTCGGTTTGATTGTATATTGATTGAAGCCCTCGGACTATTAGTATCGGTTAGCTGAATACATTACTGTACTTACACACCCGACCTATCAACCTTGTGGTCTACAAGGGTCCTTACTCTGAATAAACATTAGGGATATCTTATCTTGAGGCTGGTTTCACACTTAGATGCTTTCAGCGTTTATCCAATCCGTACTTCGCTACCTTGCTATGCCACTGGCGTGACAACAAGTGCACAATAGGTACGTCCACCCCGGTCCTCTCGTACTAGGGGCAGAGCCTCGCAAATATCCTACGCCCACGATGGATAGGGACCGAACTGTCTCACGACGTTCTGAACCCAGCTCGCGTGCCACTTTAATCGGCGAACAGCCGAACCCTTGGGACATACTACTGCCCCAGGATGTGACGAGCCGACATCGAGGTGCCAAACCTCCTCGTCGATGTGAACTCTTGGAGGAGATCAGCCTGTTATCCCCAAGGTAACTTTTATCTGTTAATCGACGGCAATTCCATTCTCTACCGCCGGGTCACTAAGTCCTACTTTCGTATCTGTTCGACATATCTGTCTCACAGTTAAGCTCCCTTTCTACCTTTGCGCTCTTAAGATGGTTTCCAACCATCCTGAGGGAACCTTAGAACGCCTCCGTTACATTTTAGGAGGCGACCGCCCCAGTCAAACTGCCCATCTGACAATGTCCAAAATCCGGATAACGGTATCTTGTTAGAAACTCAATAACTCAAGGGTGGTATCCCAAGGTTGACTCCGCATAAGCTGACGCCTATGTTTCCAAGTCTCCCACCTATCCTGTACATAAGTTACCGGGTTTCAATATCAAATTGCAGTAAAGCTCTATGGGGTCTTTCCGTCCAGTCGCGGGTAATACGCATCTTCACGTACAATACAATTTCGCCGGGTCCACTGTTGAGACAGCGCCCAAATCATTACGCCATTCGTGCGGGTCAGAACTTACCTGACAAGGAATTTCGCTACCTTAGGACCGTTATAGTTACGGCCGCCGTTCACTGGGGCTTGAGTTCAAAGCTTCAGATATAATGAATTATTCTTAACCTTTCCCCTTAACCTTCCAGCACTGGGCAGGAGTCAGCTCCTATACTTCATCTTGCGATTTAGCAGAAACCTGTGTTTTTGTTAAACAGTTGCTTGGGCCTATTTACTGCGACTGGCTTTTACACCAGCACCCCTTATCCCTAAGTTACGGGGTCAATTTGCCGAGTTCCTTAACAATGCTTCTCCCGCTCGTCTTAGGATCCTCTCCTCATCTACCTGTGTCGGTTTGCGGTACGGGCAGTCTACACAACTACATAAGACTTTTCTCGCCACTTGCCTCTTGATGATTCATTACTTAATTTCACTATATGTTGCCATACGAGTTTTTCCTCTTCCTCGCTCACCTTCTTCAAATGTGTCCTCTTATGCATTATACATGTATACTGGTGCAGGAATCTTAACCTGCTGTCCATCGGCTACGCCCTTCGGCCTCACCTTAGGTCCCGACTTACCCTGGGCGGACGAACCTTCCCCAGGAAACCTTAGATTTTCGACGGCAAAGATTCTCACTTTGCTCTCGCTACTCATTCCGGCATTCTCTCTTCTATACTGTCCATATGTCCTCTCGATCATACTTCATCCTGTATAGAACGCTCCTCTACCACTCATTAATTTCTTAATGAATCCGCAATTTCGGTGTATAACTTAGCCCCGGTAATTTTCCGCGCAACTTCACTCGACCAGTGAGCTATTACGCACTCTTTAAATGAATGGCTGCTTCTAAGCCAACATCCTGGTTGTTTTAGCATTGACACATCGTTTTCCACTTAACTTACACTTAGGGACCTTAGTTGTAGATCTGGGCTGTTTCCCTTTTGACAATGAAACTTATCTCCCACTGTCTGACTCCCACGCATCAAGTATCCGTCATTCGAAGTTTAATAAGGTTCAGTAAGCCGCGAAGCCCCCTAGCCCATTTAGTGCTCTACCAACAGTACTCTAACGTGAGGCTAGCCCTAAAGCTATTTCGAGGAGAACCAGCTATATCCGAATTCGATTGGAATTTCTCCGCTATCCACAGCTCATCACCGGTCTTTTCAACGAACGTGTGTTCGGTCCTCCACAATGTCTTACCATTGCTTCAACCTGTCCATGGATAGGTCATTCGGTTTCGGGTCTATGTAACGCAACTAAATCGCCATTTCAGACTCGCTTTCGCTTCGGCTCCACAACTAAATTGCTTAACCTTGCTACGCAACATAACTCGCCGGCCCGTTCTACAAAAAGTACGACAACACACTTATAATAGTGCTATGTCTGTCTGTAAGCATAGGGTTTCAGGTTCTATTTCACTCCCCTCCCGGGGTTCTTTTCAACTTTCCCTCACGGTACTATACGCTATCGGTCATCAAGTCGTATTTAGCCTTATGAGATGGTCCTCACATATTCCCACCGGATTACACGTGTCCTGTGGTACTCTGGAATTGCCTCTATTACTCCATGGTTTCGCCTACGAGACTATTACTCTGTGTCGTCCAACTTTCCAGTTGTGTTCGACTACCATTTTGCTTTTAATGAAGCAACCCTTACCCCAACGAAACGAATTTCTTTGGTTTGGGCTCATTCGCTTTCGCTCACCACTACTAACGAAATCGTTATTACTTTCTTTTCCTCCAGGTACTTAGATGTTTCAGTTCCCTGGGTTCCCTTCACATATACTATTTTATTCATATATGGATACTGCCACATTACTGGCAGTGAGTTTCCTCATTCGGAGATCTATGGATCACGGTTTATTTGCAACTACCCATAGCTTATCGCAGCTTGTCACGTCCTTCTTCGGCGCTTGATGCCAAGTCATCCTCCCTATGCCCTTATTAGCTTTAATCAAATCTAACCTAATATGTCATAATTAAATGATCTTGTTATTATACACTCAGCAAAATATCTATTGTGAATCGGTAACCTTATGAAATTTATATTATTTCGTATTACTCTTTTTACTCTTAGATATTTACTAATCTTTTGACTAACAATAAAAAATTGTTAGTGCTATGCAATTGTCAATGTACAATGACCGAAGTCTAACCTTGAACGAACTGGAAAAAGAAAAAATGAGTTGCACTATTTATGATAGGTTGTGCTTCCTTCGATTTTCGTTCTCTCGAACGACAGTCGATAATCAACTGCCTTCACTAGTAAGCCTTTCGGCTCCCTAAAAGGAGGTGATCCAGCCGCACCTTCCGGTACTGCTACCTTGTTACGACTTCACCCCAGTCATTGATCTTACCTTAGGCGGCTGCTTCCTTGCGGTTAGCTCACCGACTTTGGGTACTACCAACTCCCATGGCGTGACGGGCGGTGTGTACAAGACCCGGGAACGCATTCACCCCGACATGCTGATTCGGGATTACTAGCAACTCCGACTTCATGTGGGCGGGTTGCAGCCCACAATCCGAACTGAGACTATTTTTTTGAGATTAGCTTGCTGTTACCAACTTGCAACTCTTTGTAATAGCCATTGTAGCACGTGTGTAGCCCAAGACGTAAGGGGCATGATGATTTGACGTCATCCCCACCTTCCTCCGTGTTGACCACGGCAGTCTAACTAGAGTTCCTAACTTAATATTGGCAACTAGTTATAAGGGTTGCGCTCGTTGCAGGACTTAACCTAACATCTCACGACACGAGCTGACGACA
>CAUTUX010000004.1:0-88148 GCA_963542015.1 uncultured Clostridia bacterium
TTTTTCGTTGTTTTAATACAAAAAATATAGGGTATTTCTTTGGGAATTACTTATTCAAAGCAAAAAATTTATTATTGCGTTTATCGATCTTTGGATTGCTTCTCTAGTTATAGGGCTCGTGTATGCAATAACACTAACAACTTTTGTGGCTATGAAGATTGGAAGGTTATTCCCATATATAAATGCAGACACAGCTTTTGATTTGGGAGGTAATATAGCATTTTTAGCTATTATCACAGTAGAATCAATAATAATGGGCGGATTGAGTATTGCAAAACTCATTATTCATATCATAATCACGATTAGATCTAATGATGAGACATTTAAAGATAAAGATACAATTATGATTTTACTAATAGTCGGTTTTTTCATTCCTATTGTGTCTCTCGTTGGTGCAATCATGTACAACAGCAGGTTGCCAAAAATGATTGATATTATTATGGACAACCAAATTAAGCCCAAACTAGAAATTTAGAGAGAATATAAAATAAAGAACAAGACCGATATTTAATCAATCTATTTTTTTGTACCAAATAACAAAAAGCACCAGGAGGTTGGTGCTTTTTAAGGAGGTATAAAATAATGCATGTAATGCTTCGAACAAATAAAGAATATTCTTTTAAAATGTGAAAGTCAATAGCGTTTTGAAAATTAATATCTAAATTATGGAATATGATGGTGCGGACTAAGGGACTTGAACCCATATGGTTTCCCGCCAGATTCTAAGTCTGGTGCGTCTGCCAATTCCGCCAAGCCCGCAATGCATAAATTATAATAGTTAATTTAAATAATTGCAAGGATACAAAAAATATTTTTTATTTCTTTTTATTTATTGCACGAATCAAATCTATCTGATTAGAATATCTATTTTTATCAAATTAATTTGTAAATCCAATTATGCAAACATCTTTTTCATTTTTAATTTTGAAATTTGCTTATATATATTTATAATATTAAATATTATTTTATAGAAGGTAGCTAATGTATAAGAAGGTAGATACAGGCATTAATTTTGTCGAGAGAGAAAAAGAAGTATTAAAATTTTGGAAAGATAATAATATTTTTGTAAAAAGTGTTGAAAAAAATGAAGGTGGTAAAGAGTTTAGCTTTTATGATGGACCGCCAACGGCAAATGGGAAACCACATATTGGTCATATTCTAACGAGAGTTATGAAAGACATAATTCCAAGATATAAAACAATGAAGGGCTATCATGTACTGAGAAAAGCTGGGTGGGACACTCATGGGTTACCAGTAGAACTTGAAGTTGAAAAGATACTTGGTATAGATGGCAAGCAAGAAATAGAAAAATATGGAATAGAACCCTTTATAAAAAAATGTAAGGAGTCTGTTTGGAAGTATAAACAAGAATGGGAGGTTATGTCGGACCGAATTGGATATTGGGCAGATATGAAAAATCCCTATGTTACATATGACGATAAATATATTGAATCAGTTTGGTGGGCAATCAGTGAAATGGCTAAAAAAGGACTTTTATACAAAGGTCATAAAATAGTTCCATACTGCCCAAGATGTGGAACAGCATTATCATCTCATGAAGTCGCTCAAGGATATAAGGATGTTGAAGACACATCTATATTTGTTAAATTCAAATTAAAAAATGCAAACGACACATATTTTATTGCATGGACAACTACCCCATGGACACTCCCATCAAATGTTGCATTATGTGTGAATGCTAAAGAAAAATATACCAAAATAAAAGTAGGAGAAGAATTTTTCATTTTAGCTGATGCTTTGATTCCAAAGTTATTTGAAGATGGTACATACGAAAAAATTGAAACAAAAACAGGTAAAGAATATGAATATAGAGAATATGAGCCTTTATTTCAATATAACCTTAAGTTAAAAGAAAAAGGATATTATGTAACTAATGCAGAATATGTCTCATTGAATGATGGTACTGGTGTAGTTCACATAGCACCAGCATTTGGTGAAGAAGATTATCAAGTAGGTCTAGCATATAAGCTTCCATTTGTTCAAATGATAAATAACGAAGGAAAGTTTATAGATGCAGCTGATGATCTAAAAGGTATGAGAGCTAAAGATGCAGATGCATACATAATTGAAAAACTTAAAAAAGAAGGTAAATTATTTAAGACATTAAAAATCACACACAGTTATCCATTCTGTTGGAGATGTGATACACCGTTAATTTATTACGCAAGAAGTTCATGGTTCATTGCCATGTCAAGATTAAAAAAAGAGTTACTCAAATCTAACAATTCAGTTAATTGGATGCCTGATACAATCAAGCAAGGTAGAATGGGTAACTTCCTTGAAAATGTAATAGACTGGGGAATTTCAAGAGAAAGATATTGGGGTACTCCATTGCCAATTTGGGTATGTAAAGAATGTGGCAAGTTAAAAGTTATAGGCTCAAAAGAAGAATTAATTAAAGAAGGTGGATTAAAAAAGGATATTGAGTTACACCGTCCATATATAGATAAGGTTAAAATCAAATGTGATTGTGGTTGTGATATGAAGAGGACTCCAGAAGTTCTGGATTGTTGGTTTGATAGTGGTTCAATGCCATTTGCCCAATGGCATTATCCTTTTGAAAATAAAGAAATATTTGAAAAGGTATTTCCTGCAGATTTTATATCCGAAGCGGTTGATCAAACAAGAGGTTGGTTCTATACCTTACTTGCCGTTTCAACAACCTTGTTTGGAAAAGCTCCATTTAAGAATTGTATTGTTCTTGGACATGTAAATGATAAAAATGGAATTAAGATGTCAAAGCATAAAGGAAATGTTGTTGATCCATGGACAGTATTGGATCATCAAGGAGCTGATGCAACAAGATGGTCATTCTATACTGAATCAATGCCTTGGTTGCCATCAAGATTTTCTCCAGAAAATGTTTCAGAGTCACAGAGAAAATTTTTAGGAACGTTATGGAACACTTATGCATTTTATGTTCTATATGCAGATATAGATAAATTTAATCCAGCTGGATATAAGTTTAACTATTCAAAAATTTCATTATTGGATAAATGGATAATTTCAGAACTAAATTCATTAATTAAATTTGTAGATGAAGGTCTTAATAAATATCAAATTACGGAGACAGCAAGGAAAATAGAATCTTTTGTTGATAAGCTATCAAACTGGTACATAAGACGTTCAAGAGAACGTTTCTGGGGTTCAAGTATGGATGCAGATAAAGTTGCTGCTTATACAACAATGTTTGAAGTTTTATCGAAATTGACTAGAGTAATAGCACCTTATGTGCCATTTGTTGCAGAATCTATATATCAAAATATAGAAAGACCATTTTTTGCCGACGCAAAAGAAAGTATACATTTGTGTGATTTTCCAAAAGTAGTCGGGAAATATATCAATAAGGAAATTGAAGACAGCATGAATCTTGTGCTTGATATAGTTGTTCTTGCAAGGGCTGCAAGAAATAAGGCTAATATTAAAAATAGACAGCCAATTAAGAAATTGATATACACAACAGAGAAAGAATTAACTGGAGATTTTCTATATCTCGTAAAAGATGAAATAAATGTAAAAGAAGTGGAAATAAATCGTAATGCATCGGAGTTCGTAAGTTATGAATTAAAACCTCAGTTAAAAACTTTGGGACCTAAGTATGGTAAGTTATTAGGTCAAATAAGAAATGAACTAGCAACCCAAACGAACGAAATAATGAATGCTATAAATTCTAGCAAAGAATATAAGTTTAATGTAAATGGTGAAGAGATTTCTTTATCTAAGGATGACTTATTAATTTACATGAATAATAAAGAAGGATTTGCATCTGAATCATCAGCACAAATGACAGTAGTACTTGATACAAAACTCACAAAAGAACTTATAGAAGAAGGAATAGAACGTGAATTTATTTCAAAAGTTCAAAGCATGAGGAAGGAAGCAGGATTTGAAGTAACTGACCATATTTCAATTGCATATAGGGCATCTGGAGAAGTGGAGGAAGTTCTTAAAAAGAATAACTTTATGAAAGATGTTTTGTGTGACAGAGTTGAAAATGAGATGAAAGGTTTTAACAAAACATTTGATATAAATGGAGTTGAGACGGAAGTTTCTATTAAGAAAATATAATTATGTTAATAGCGGATAAGTGGAAAGAATATAAAGTTATAAAAACTGGCAACATGAAAAAGTTGGAACAGTGGGGTAATAAGATTTTATTAAGACCTGATCCGCAAGTTGTTTGGAAAAGAGAAAAAAATTATTTTGATAATGAAAAAATTAATGCAAGATATATAAGATCTTCAGATGGTGGTGGACGCTGGGAAGGAGAAAAAATTAACGATTTTGTTATTGGATATAGTGATTTAAAATTTAAATTAAAATTGATGGGCTTTAAACATACAGGTTTATTCCCTGAACAAGCAGTGAACTGGGATAGAATGACAGACATAATTAAAGAGTCAAAAAAAAGACCAAGTGTATTAAATTTGTTTGCATATACTGGCGGGGCGACAGTTGCATGTGCAAAAGCTGGGGCATTAGTTTGTCATGTAGATTCAGCCAAAGCCATGGTTGAAAGAGCTCATGAAAATGCAGAACTTTCAAAAGTAGATTCAAAAAACACACGATATATAGTGGATGATTGTTTTAAATTTTGCGAAAAAGAAATACGAAGAAATCATAAATATGATGCAATAATTTTAGATCCCCCGAGCTATGGTAGAGGACCAAATAATGAATTGTGGAAGATAGAAGATAGTATTTCAGATCTCATAAGTTTGGTATCGAAATTAATTTCAGATGATCCTCTTTTTATATGTCTAAATAGTTACACAACTGGATTACAACCAACGGTAATGGCAAATTTACTAAAGATATATTTTAGCGGATATAAGAAAATTGAGGCGGATGAAATTGGAATACCTACAGAAGAAGGTTTAATATTACCACAGGGGTGTACCGCTTTTGCGAGATATTGAGGGAATATGACATATAAAGACATAGAAATAGTATTTGAAGACAATCATTTGTTAGTAGTATGTAAGCCAGCTAACCTACCAACTCAATCCGATAAAAGCGGAGATATTGACTTACTAACACTAATGAAAGAGTACTTAAAAGAAAAATACAATAAACCAGGTGAAGCATATCTTGGTATGGTTCAGAGATTAGATAGACCAACAGCTGGATTGATTATGTTCGCAAAAACGAGCAAGGCTGCTGAAAGGTTAAACAAACAATTTGTAGAAAGAGAAATTGAAAAGAAATATTTTGCAATCGTACATGGAGAACCAGATAGAAAAGAAAATATTCTAATTTCATATTTAAAGAAATATGAAAAACAAAATATTGTAAAAGTTGTACCACAGCTGACAGAAGGTGCAAAATATGCAGAATTAAAATATCGTGTGGTTGCAACAAAAAGTGATACCTCATTACTAGAAGTTAATCTCGTTACTGGTCGTCCTCATCAAATTAGAGTTCAATTGTCTAGTAACGGCACTCCAATTTTGGGGGACAGAAAGTACGGGGATAATACGAATGTGCAACTTGCTTTATTTGCATCAGAACTAAAATTTACACATCCTATAAGTGGAGATAAACATGTTATAAGAGCATATCCACCAGAAGAAGCACCATGGCTAGACTATAAAAGATACACAGACTCAATATTAGAACTGCTAATTAAAAACAGTTAAGGGAATATATGGAATTGATAGATAAGACAATCGGACAGTTACTTAAAGATGTGGCAAATGAATTGCCTAACAATATTGGTCTTGAATATAACACAAGAGAGTACTCTTTAACTTGGAAAGAACTTGATGAGCTAACAGACAAAATTGCAAAAGGATTTATGAGTCTAGGAGTACAGAAAGGGGATAAAGTGGCTATTTGGGCTACAAATATTCCTGAATGGTTTTTAACATTATATGCAACAGCAAAAATAGGAGCTGTCTTAGTTACTGTAAATACAAATTATAAGATTTTTGAATTAGAGTATCTTTTGTCGCAGTCTGACACAAAAGTCTTAGTATGTATGCAAGGATTTAAAGACTCCAATTATGTTGAGATAATAAAAGAACTAGTTCCCGAAATTAATAGTGGTAATGAAGTTATAGAAAGTGAAAAGCTGCCATTCTTGAAACAGGTTATTTTTGCTGGAAATTCAGAAATTCCACAAGGAATGATTAGTTTTGATAGTTTGATTGAACTTGGGAAAAAAGTTTCTGATAAAGAATATTTGGCGAGATTTAATTCAATTGATTGTAATGAAGTGGTTAATATGCAATATACCTCAGGAACGACGGGATTTCCAAAGGGGGTAATGCTATCACATAGAAATATAGTAAATAATGGAAAAACAATAGGCGAAGGAATGGCTTTAACATCCAAAGATAGATTGTGTATTTGTGTTCCAATGTTTCACTGTTTTGGTCTAGTGTTGGCATTTCTTGCTTGTCTAACAAATAAAGCTTCTATGGTAGTTGTAGAGTCATATAATCCAGTTGTTGTTATGGAGACTCTTTCAAAAAAACAGTGTACTGCCGTGCATGGGGTTCCAACTATGTTTATTCATATGTTAGAACATCCAACATTCGATCAGTTTGATTTTTCTCATTTACGAACTGGCATTATGGCAGGTTCTCCATGTCCAATTGAAATAATGAAAAAAGTTGTAGACAAAATGAATATGAAAGATATTGTTATAGTTTTCGGTCAAACTGAAGCGTCTCCAGGATGTACGATGACAACTACACATGACACTATAGAAAATCGAGTAACAACAGTCGGAAGAGCATTTCCACATGTTGAGTGCAAAATAATTAATCCAGAAACAAATGAGGAAATGCCATGCGGCGAGCCAGGCGAGTTTGTTGCAAGAGGATATAATATTATGCAGGGATATTATAAAATGCCTGAAGCAACAAAAAATGTCATTGATAAGGATGGTTGGCTACATACTGGAGATTTATGTATAAAGAATAAAGATGGATATTACAAAGTTGTAGGTCGAATAAAGGATATGATCATCAGAGGTGGTGAAAATATATATCCAAAAGAAATTGAGGAATATTTATATACAGTTGACGGAATAAGTGATGTTCAAGTCGTAGGGGTTCCAAGTGAGAAATATGGGGAAGAAGTAATGGCATTCATAATTCTAAAGAAGAACTCTAATCTTACAGAAGACGATATTAAAAAATTAGTTAAGAAAAATATGGCACGACATAAAGTCCCGTCGTATGTTAAATTTTTAGATAAATTCCCGACAACAGCGAGTGGTAAAATACAAAAGTATAAGCTGAGAGAGATGGGAATTAAATTATTAAGCTTACATCAAGCAGCAAGTATTGAGACTGCATAGGAGGTAATATAATGAAAAAACTATGCTTTTCAACTATTGGATCACCAGATTGGAGTCTAAAAGATATTATTTCCACAGCTAAAGATTTGGGATACAGTGCAATAGAGGTTAGAAGTATTGCTAATGAAATTTATGCTCCAAAAATGAAGGAATTTACAAAAGACTTAAGTAAAACAAAAGATTTGATTGCAGACTCAGGAATTAAAATTGCTATGTTATCATCAAATGTTGCATTTGCAAATCATCAAGATGTAACGGCATTAAAAAGAGCAGAAGAGTATTTAAAATTAGCAGAAAAGATGGATGTTACTTTTATTAGAGTAATGTCAACAGACAAACCATATTTTGACGGCGGTGATGAAGAACTGTGTTTAAAACAGTTTGAAGAAATAGTTAAGATGGCAAATGATACAAAAGTTACAGTCCTAATGGAAACTAACGGTATTTTTGTTGATACCAAAAAACTTGGAATATTTTTAGATCAAGTTAAAGGGAATAGTGGAGCACTTTGGGATACACATCATCCATATAGGTTTAATGATGAACAGCTGTCGACATCTATAAAGAATTTAGGTTCAAAAATTAAGTATGTGCATTTAAAAGATAGTGTTATAAATAAAGGAAAGGTTGCATATAAAATAATGGGCACTGGAGATATGCCTATTAAGAATATTGTGTCTCTACTTCAAGAAAATAATTACGACGGATATTACACGCTAGAATGGGTTAAATTGTGGGATGATACACTTGAAGATGCTGGAATTGTATTTGCACAATATGTGCAGTATATGAACAGATTACCGTAGTAGAGTTTTTAATAATAAATCAGCGTTATTATCGATTTTTATAGGATTAGAATATCTATTATCTATATTGTCACTTGCTTTATATAACAAGTTGCATTTTGAATTCGCACAAAATGACAGTATTTCATTTTTAAGTTTTCCATTTATTGCAAGTATTGTGGTGTAAGGAATTAAATCTTGCAATAATTCCAGATCTTTTTTACGAATATTGAGTACCACAGATGCTACTAATCTTTTTAATGTTGATAAGGTTAATCGTTTTGAAGTTAAAGTATAAAATTCATCAAGAGTTTTAAATTGTTCCTTAGCTATTTTATAATTTAAACCTTCCTTTACATTTAATATTTCATTTAGTTCATCTGCATTTTTTGAATTTAACAAATACAAAGCTAATTTCTCATACACTAAATTTACATCTTTTGTTTTATATTTAACAAATTCTGGCACATTTTCATTAATAGGCTTTAGGTTATTTCTAATTTCTGTTGATGATGCCAAATTTAAATTCCTAGCAATCGTGTATAAATTTATATCGGAAGCCATCCTTTTTATACTATTTATATATTCGATTCCTAAAATATTGTTTCCTGTCCAAAATGTTTTATCAATATTTTTCAAACTCAATTCGCATGATTTAGCATAGCTGTATCCTAATTTTAAATATTCTTTGATTTGTCTATTAGTTATTTCATTTTCAAAACTATCCGAGATATTTTTTAGAACACCAATATCACCTAACTCGCTTCCAAAAGCGAGGGTGTAGGTTGCAAAGATTGCAGACAATGTTCGAATTGCACCTTCTGCAAATATTTTTGCATTTGAAAGAGAATAGATTGTAGGCAATTCAAAAACAACATCAGCCCCTGCCTTAATTCCCCATTCAGCTCTTGTAAACTTATCAGCAACAGCAAGGTCACCTCGTTGAGTAAATGAACCACTTAAAATAATTGCTATTAAGTCAGGGTTTAGATCTTTTTTTATACTGTCAATTAAAAATTTATGCCCATTGTGAAATGGATTAAATTCAGCAACTAAACAAACAATCTTGTTAAAAATCATTACAATAAATATATAGCGTAGCGAGTTCAATTGGCAATATAGAACATAATTAAAAAAATTCTTAAAGCAACTTAACATGAGTACTAAATTGACAAAGCTAACGGGGGGGGGTACAATTATTGGATATTTTGACCTTAGGAGGTAAATATATGAAGAGGAGAGAAAATCACAAATTAGAATATGCGATGCTTTTAATTCTAATAATTTTGCTTCTCGTAATACTAATACCTGTAACCGTATATGGAATTAGAAACAAACAACAGCCTTATATACCTCCTATAGAAGAAAAGATAAAAGAAAAAAATCCATATGAAGAATTGGAGAAGCTCTTTAAGTTTAGAAAGCTTGAAGATACTTATGCTATAGAAAAATATATAGGTAAGCTATCAAAAGTAACTATCCCAACAGAATACAAAGGGCTTAAGGTTAATCAAATAGATGATGAGGCATTTGCAAATGTAGATTTTTTAGAAAAGGTTGATGTATCAAATACAATTGAAGGAATTGGTAACAAAGCATTTGTTAATTGTACCAATTTAAATGAAATCACATTACAAGAAGGTCTAAAAGAAATATTATCAGATGCATTTTCTAATACTGGTCTGAGTTCGGCAAAGATTCCAAGTACAGTGAAAAAGATAGACACAAGTGCATTTAAAGAATGCCAAAATTTAACTGAAGTTACACTTGAAGAAGGATTAAAATCAATAGGTGCTGAAGCATTTTTAGGAACACCAATTAAATCAATTACAATTCCAGGAACAATACAAAATATGGGCGATAGAGTTTTTGAAGGATGCTATAATTTGAAAAAAGTTATTTTAGGAGAGGGAATAACAGAAGTAACACCAAGATATTTTAATAGAGCTACACTAGAAGACATAACAATTCCAGGAACAGTTGAAGTAATAAGAAGTCATACATTTTATTTACTTAATTGTCTAAAAACAGTAACACTCAATAAGGGAGTGAAAAAAATAGAAGAGAGGGCATTCCTAGAATCTGCAATTAAATCGATTACAATTCCAGGCACTGTAGAGAAAATTGAGACTTATGCATTTAGTTATTGTAAAAATCTAAAGGAAGTAGTGCTCAATGAAGGATTAAAGGAAATAGCTGCTGATGTATTCAGATACACAGCAATTGAGTCAATTACTATTCCAGGTACTGTTAAGGAAGTAGGATGGGAAGCATTTGCATTTTGCGATAATTTAAAAAAGGTAACATTAGGCGAAGGAATAAGCAGTTTTAACAGTAATTATTTTAATGAAAAATCTTTAGAAGAAATAATACTTCCAAGCACATTAGAAACAATAGGGGATAATGCATTTGAGAATTGTAAAAAATTAAAATCAGTGGATCTAAAATATGGTTTAAAAACAATAGGGTATGGAGCCTTTAAGGGAACATCAATTGAATCAATAAGAATCCCAGGAACAGTAGAAGAAATTGGAGATGAAGTTTTTAAAGGATGTAATTTAAAAAAAGTAGTCCTAGGCGAGGGAATAAAAGAGATAAAATCAAACTATTTCAATAGAGAAACATTAGAAGATATAACAATTCCAGGAACAGTAGAAGAAATTAGAGATAATGCATTTGAGAATTGTTATAGTTTAAAAAAAGTAGAACTTCATGATGGGCTGAAAAGAATAGGTGTTGCATCATTTGCTAGGACATCACTTAAGTCAATTCTAATACCTAGTACGGTACAGGAAATAGGAACTGTTGCATTTTATGACTGTCAGAATTTAAAACAAGTAGAACTTTATGATGGATTGAGAACAATAGGAAATGGAGCATTTAGCGAAACATCAATAGAATCAATAATAATTCCTGGAACTATTACAGCTATGGGGAGTGATGTTTTTGCAGACTGTAATAATTTGAAAAAAGTAGTATTAGGAGAGGGAATAGAAGAATGTACAGATAATTATTTCAATAAACCAACATTAGAAGATATAACAATTCCAAGTACGGTAGAGAAGATAAATACTGGAGTATTTTATGATTCCAAGAATTTAAAAAAAGTTGAACTTCATGATGGATTAAAGCAAATAGAAGATTGTTCTTTTCAATATTCATCAATTCAATCAATTATAATTCCAAAAACCGTTGAAAAAATAGGTGCTTCTGCATTTATGGGATGCAATAGTCTAAAAGATGTAACGCTTCAAGATGGACTGAAAAGAGTAGACTATTATGCATTTAAAGGAACATTGATAGAAACAATAAGGATTCCAGGCACAATAACATTTGAAAAATTTGGAGATAAAGTTTTCGAAGAATGTGATAATTTAAAAAAAGTAATTTTAGGAGAAGGAATAAAAGATGTTGTAGATAATTACTTTAATACATCATCATTGGAAGAAATTTCAATTCCTGGCACAGTTGAAGAAATAAATGCCTGTACTTTTGAAGATTGCAAAAAATTAAAATCTGTAACGCTTAATGAAGGATTAAAAACAATTTGGGATAGAGCTTTTGAAGAAACATCGATCGAATCAATTATACTTCCAAGCACAGTGGAACTTATATATGATCGTGCCTTTGCCGATTGTAAAAAATTAAACTCAGTAATATTGAATAATGGATTAAAAGAAATAGGTAAAGGTGCTTTCAGAGGAATAGCAATTGAATCAATTAAGATTCCAGCTACTGTGGTGTATATAGGAGATTATACATTTGGTAAATGTGATAATTTAAAAGATATAATTTTAGAAGAAGGAATAAAAACAATTGGGGATTTAGCATTTGGTGATGCACCAATTGGATCAATAACAATTCCAAGCACAGTAGAAGTGATTGAGAAAGATATATTTGGGAGTAACGACAAGTTAAAAACGATAAATTGTAAAATAAAAAAGAGCTACTATGACACACATCAGACTCAACTTTATGGATTAAGAGACTCAGAGTTAAAGGGGCGTAAAATTAACTGGTTAAATGGTTAGCATCTAAGTATTTTTAGTAATTTTTAAATAATATATCTATAAAATTTAAAATTTTCCATAACATCATATCTTAGGTTAAGAAGTTAAGGTTTTGATTTAGTTTGTAAAAGTATGAGGCAATAAAATATAATTAATAATATTGTTTTGAGAGGTAAATAATGAAATTTCTTGATGATTTATTAAGTAGAGCAAAAGTTTTAAATAAGAAAATAGCTCTTTGTGAAGTTGAAGATGAACGTGTTGTTAGTGCTGCGGATTATTTGTCATCTAAAGGCATATGTAAAGTAGTCCTAATAGGGAATGAAGAGCAGATTCGCCAACAATTTCCAAGTTTAAAATTGAAGGATGTTGAATTCTGGGATGTTAAGAAATATGCAAAGACAGAAGATTATATAAATCTTCTTTATGAGTTGAGAAAAGCAAAAGGAGCTACAATTGAATGGGCTAGAAATGCTGTTAATACGGATATGTTAACATTTGCAGCACTTGGTCTTAAATCGGGCGATCTTGATGGTATTGTTGCTGGTGCAGTTTTATCATCTGCAGCGGTTTCTAGAGTTGCATTTCAGATAATAAAGGCAAAGCCAGGACTAAACAGTGTTTCATCATGTTTTGTAATGGTTCCTCCGGAAGGATTTAAGGGGACAAAAGAGAAAGCAATTATTTTTTCTGATTGTGGAGTTATTCCGTATCCAACAAAAGAACAATTAGTGGATATTGCATTTGCAGCAAAAGACAGTGCTGAAAAGATTATTCAAACAAATCCAAGAATAGCGATGTTGTCATTTTCAACCAAGGGAAGTGCTAAACATCCAGCTGTTGAACTTGTACAAGAAGCATTTGAAATGGCTAAGGCAAAAGACGAGAATTTAGTTATAGATGGAGAAATGCAATTTGATGCTGCTTTTGTTGAAAGTGTAGGAAAACAGAAGGCACCTAATAGTAAAGTTGCTGGAGAGGCAAATGTATTTATTTTCCCTAACTTAGACGCAGGAAATATAGGATATAAGATAGCTCAAAGATTGGGAAATTTCACGGCTCTTGGACCTATTATGCAAGGCTTGGATAAACCAATAAATGATTTGTCTCGTGGATGTAATATGATGGATATAGTATATGTTGCAGCAATTACATGTCTGCAATCACAGGAGTAAGAATAATGAAGATTTTAGTATGTAATGCTGGGAGCTCATCACTTAAATATCAGTTGATTGATATGTCAAATGAAAAAGTATTGGTAAAGGGCTTATGCGAAAGAATTAATATTGATGGAAGAATTTCGCAGAAGAATATTAATGGTAAACAGTTTAAAAAAGAAGCAACAATGAAGAATCATACCGATGCAATTAAGCTTGTTATCCAGTCTATAATTGACCCCGAATTTGGGGTAATTAAAGATATAAGTGAAATTGATGCTGTAGGTCATCGTGTTCTTCATTCGGCGGAAGATTTTAATGATTCTGTTGTTATCACTGATGAAGTTTTAAAAATATGTGAAAAAAATGTTGAATTGGGACCTTTGCATATGCCAGGTAACATTGCATGCATTAAGAGTTGTATGGAAATATTAAAAGACAAACCAATGGTTGCAGTTTTTGATACGACATTTCATTCAACCTTACCACCTAAAGCATATATGTACGGAATAAAATATGAAGATTATGAAAAATATAGAGTTAGAAAATATGGTTTTCATGGGTCATCGCATAAATTTGTTTCTAGTGAAACAATGAAGTATTTAAAAAATGACAAAGCAAAATTGATAATTTGTCATATTGGAAACGGCTCTTCGCTTTCTGCAGTAGACAGTGGTGTTTGTATGGATACAAGTATGGGATTTACACCGTTAGCTGGGGTTGTAATGGGAACTAGAAGTGGTGATATTGACCCAAGTGCAGTTGATTTTTTGAGAAACAAATTAAATTTATCATCTGAAAAAATGGTCGACTACTTAAATAAAGAATGTGGTATGCTCGGCATTTCTGGAGTTAGCTCAGATATGAGAGATGTTGAAAATAAAATGTTTACAGGTGACGAAAGATGCACTTTATCAATTGAGATGATTGGATACACAATTAAGAAATATGTAGGAGCATATTTAGCTGTTCTAAATGGAGCCGATGCAATCGTATTTACGGGTGGAATAGGTGAAAATAGTGACATTATGAGAAAGCTTGTAACAGAGAACATGACAGCATTTGGCATTGAAATTGATGAGAAGAAAAACAATGTTAAAGCGTCTGAAATAACAGACATTTCAGGCAAAAAATCAAAGGTTAAGGTTCTCATAGTTCCAACAAATGAAGAGCTCTTAATTGCCCGTGAAACTGCTGAAAAAGTAGCAAAAATGGCAAAATAAAAGCAATTTTTATTAATTGACTTTAAATGTATGTATATTTATACTTGATTTTATTAAAAACGGAGGAATACTGAAATGGCAGTACCAAAGAGTAAAAAGTCTAAATCAAAGACAAATTCAAGATTCGCAAACTGGAAATTAAAGGAGCAAAATCTTGTAAGATGTCCACAGTGTCATGAGTTTGTAAAACAGCACAATGTTTGTCCAAACTGTGGTGCATATGATGGAAAAGTTGTAATAGACCAAGACGCACAAAAATAATGAAAATAGTTGTTGATGCATTTGGCGGCGATTACTCTCCGGAAGAGATAATTTTCGGGGTAATTGATTATATTCAACAAAGCTCAAAAACTGAAATTATTCTCACAGGGAACGCAAATAAAATAAATGAAATTTTTAGAGAGAATAATTTTAATTCTTCACGGATCACAATTGTAGATGCTTCTGAAATAATAACTAATAATGATAGCCCTGTATTTGCAGTAAGAGAGAAAAAGAACAGTTCAATGACTGTTGCGTTGGATCTATTAAAATCTGATGGTGTTGATGCATTTGTAACTGCTGGTCCTACTGGTGCTGCACTTAGTGGTGCATTTATGAAGCTTGGAAGGATAAAGGGAATTTCACGCCCAGCACTTGCTTCGATTCTTCCAACAAAAATTGGTGGCAGTGCAATATTATGTGACTGTGGGGCCAATGTTGATTCAAAGCCAATAAACATGCATCATTTTGCAATAATGGCAAATTATTTTGCTAAAAACTATTTGGGAATTAAGAACCCAAGAATAGGGTTACTTTCAAATGGGACTGAAAAAGAGAAGGGTAATTTATTAAATAAAGAAGTTTATAAAATTCTTGAGCAAGATAATAAATTGAATTTTATTGGGAATTGTGAAGCAAGAGAATTATTGTCGGGCGACTACGACGTAATAGTTACAGACGGTTTTGCAGGAAATGTAGCACTTAAAACTGCGGAAGGAATTGCTGATGCAATCTTTACTAAATTAAAAACCACCCTTAAAAAGAAGGGTAATTTAATTCAGAAATTTGGTGCCTTACTTATGAAAGGTGTTTTCAAATCTGTTAAGAAAGCATTGGACTACAACACTCTCGGTGGAGCATGCCTTTTGGGAGTAAATAAAATCATTATAAAAGCACATGGTTCATCTAAGAGACTTGCTATTAAGAACTCAATTTTTCAAGCTGAAACTTTAGTAAAAGTAGAACTATGTAATAAAATCCATGAAGGAATTATAGAATATGGACTATAGTGCATTGTATGAAAAGATAAATTATAAGTTCAAGAATGAGAAACTTTTAACAATTGCATTTACACATCCTTCAGTTAAAGTGGGCAACAATAAAATTATTACATACGATAGATTGGAATTTCTTGGAGATGCAATTTTAAATTTTGTAATTTCAGACCTTACTTGTGCTTTTTATCCAGATAAGAATTCTGGAGACCTTACAAAAATAAGACAAACACATGTTAATAATAAAATATTAACAAATGTTGCCAAAAAACTTGATTTAGGAAAATACCTAATAAAGAACGCTTCTTTTGAACTAGAAAAGTCAGAAAAGATTTTTGCGGATTTATATGAAGCACTTGTTGCTGCAATATATAAAGATTCACAAAATATTATGACGGCGTACAATTTTATTTTTAATACAATAATGACACGGGAATTAGAAATTAAAGAAGAAGACGATAATGATGTTCCTCCAGGAATTTATCGAACTGAAATAAACGAACATTGTCAAAAAAACAAATTTAAATATGAAATTGTCAATACAAGGCTTGATGATGGGACATTTAAGGCGACATTGACTATTAATAAATTTTCAATGAGTGGTGAAGGTCATACAAAGAAAGTAGCAGAAGAAGCGGCATGTAGGCGTTTTTACTATAAATTAATTAGAGGATGGTGCTTATGCGATTAAATAAACTTGTAATTAAAGGTTTTAAGTCATTTGCTGATAGAACAGAAATTGTTTTCAACGATAACTATACGGCAATTGTAGGACCTAATGGATGTGGAAAATCAAATGTTTCCGATGCAATAAAATGGACATTGGCGGAATCGAGACCTAGAGAAGTACGTTCAATGGGAAAAATGACAGATGTTATTTTTAAAGGAACAGAGAAAAGACCAAGTATGTCATATGCAGAGGTTTCGCTATATTTTGACAATACAAAAAAAGACCTCTTTAAGGGCTTAAATTATGATGAAGTTGTAATAACTAGAAAAATAGACAAGTCTGGAACCAGTGAATATTTTATAAATAACATGAAATGTCTGCAAAAAGATATTAATGCTATGTTGCAAAATACGGGTATTGGAAAAAATGGATATTCAATAATCCACCAAGGAAAAGTATCTGAAATATGTAGAGCAAAAGCACAGGAAAGACGTATGCTTTTTGAAGAGGCAGCTGATATTTCTAACTATAGAACTGATAAGGTACAGGCGGAAGAAAAGTTAAAAGATACTCAATATAAACTTGAATCAATGAATGAGATGATTCTTGATTATGAATCAAGACTTGAACCTTTGAGAAAGCAAGCAGAGAAAACAAGAAAAAGCGATGAACTTAAAGCCCAAATAAAAGAACAAGAAGTTAATTTGTTTATTTCTAAGTCAGACAGCATGCAAGAGACAAAACAAAAATTTGAAAAGAAGATCAATAAGGCAACACTTGAAATAGTTGCTCTTGATGATGAGATGAATAAGATTTCAGCCCAGAATGATGAATACAGAAATGAGATTAACAGACTTGAAAAAGAATTAACTGCAGTATCTACACAGATAACAGAAGTTATGGTTCAGAACGCAACCGACACTGGACAAATAAATACTCTTAAACAGAAGATGCAAGACTGTAACACAAATATTCAAAGAATAAATAGCGAGCTGGAAATACTTAACGAGAAGAAAGAAAAACTTGCTAAAGAACTTGAAGATAAGAAGGCAGAATTCAAACTGAAAAATGATGAATTAAATAGTAAATCTGCTACATACAATGAAAAAAATTCAAAGTATGAAATAATTGTCAAAACTAGTGGTGAGAGAAATTCAAAGCTTCAACAGTTACATAAAGAATATATTGAAGCAATTGAAAAGAAAGGCAAATTAGATGAAGAGTTACAAGGAGTTAAGACAACGAAGGCTGTTAATGAATCTAAAGTTAATGACTTAAATAATTTCTTAACTGAAAATAAAGAAAAATTCGCCAATTTGCTTGTTGAAATAGATACATCTGATAAAGAAAAAAAGAAATACTACAATTTAAAAATTGATGAATCTAATGCATATAATCAAGTTGAAGAAAATAGAAAAAAATTAAAACAGGAAATAGAAGATTTGCGTAATGAAATAGCAGAACTTAATAATGTTATGTCATCTCAGAGAACTAAGTATGAGGTTTTGAGTGACAACAAATCAAGATTATCTATTTTCAATGAAGCGACAAGATTATTGTTACAAGATAAAGATTTACCACAAATTAAAGGTAAATTGTTTGGAACTCTTGTTGACTTAATTAAAGTTCCAACAAAATACTCAACAGCTGTTGAATACAGTGTTGGAGGAGCTTATCAACATGTTGTAGTACCAACTGCTGATGATGCAACATTTTTAATTAATTACTTAAAAGAAAAGAAATACGGTCGTGTAACATTTAGACCATTATCAACAACAAATGTTAAAGCAAAATCTGGAGAAATAATTGCTGCAAAGAAAGAATACGGAGTAGTAGGAATCGCATCTGAACTCGTTGAATGTGATCCTAAATTTAGGAATCTCGTTGAATTTTTATTAGGTAATACACTGATAGTAGATAACGCCGAAACAGGTAAACAGTTATTTATGCAATATAGACAAGCATTTAAAATCGCTACACTCGATGGAGATATCTTCTCAAGAGGTGGTGAAATAACTGGTGGTTTCAATAAGAGTCAAGCTTCAAAAATATTCTCACAACAAAAAGAAATTGATGATGCTAAAAAGACTATAGAGCAAACTAAAATTGCACTTGAAGAAAGTCATAATGAAATAAAGAGAAAGCAGATTGAAGTTAATGATCTTGCTGCCGTTCTCGAAGAAAGAAAGAATTCAATGCTTTCATATAGAGAAAAAGAACTTGCAGCTGAAAATACAATGACATTATTGGCACAGCAAAAAGAGGAACTGGAGAACATAATTCAAAAAGCACAAGAAGAATTAAGCCTATTGACATATGGTGCCAAGGACCTACAACCAAAACTTGAAGAACAGAGACGACTTGAAGAATTTGTTATCAAGAAAAAATTGGAATATGATGAAGCCTCAAAAATTAGTGCAGAGAGCCAAGCAAATGATGAAAGTGTCATTCTTGAAACTGAAGTCATGAACTTGAAAGTTGAAACAGCTACATTGAGACAAATTGTTGCATCATTAACTCAAGACTTAGATAGACTGGATGTGGAAAATGCGAATATAGATAAAGATATTAATAGTAGGAATGATGACTTAAATAACTACAAAAAAATCATTGAAGAAGTTGAGGAAAAGACAGGTAATATTAAAGTTGTTGGCGGTGACAGAAAAATAGTAGAAGATCTTGAACTTCAAAGAAAAACAATTGAATTAAGAAAAGAATTTGTCAGAGGAGAAATGGACAAAATTCAGAATAGAAAAGATTTAATTGTAGATGAACGAAGCCAACTTAATGAAAACAAATACAGAGAAGAAACAGCTCTTGATAAATATCTTGAAGAACTCAATGAAATGAGAACATACATCATTGATACATATGATTTAACTTATGATGGAGCATTGCAGTTCAAATTGGAAGGATTTGAATCGTATGGAGCAAAAGAAAGAATTAAAGAGTTAAAAGCCAAGAAATCTAGACTTGGAGATGTAAATGATTTAGCTATTCTTGAGTTAGCTGAAGTTGAAGCAAAATATAAAGATATGTCTGTAAAACGTGATGATGTTGTAGCTGCATGTAACGATATTCAATCATTGATCGCTGAGCTAACAGCAAAAATGCGTAATAAGTTCTTAGAGTCATTTAATAAGATCAGAGAAAATTATCAGAAAACATTTGAGGGACTTTTCCTCGGCGGTAAGGGTGATCTTGAACTTGATTACTCTAAAACTGACGATCCATTGTTGGCAGATATCATAATTAAGGCGAAACCACCTGGAAAGAAAGAAATGGATATTGGATTATATTCTGGTGGAGAACAAACTCTGATTTCTATCGCATTGCTGTTCTCGTTCATTTCACTAAAGCCAATGCCTTTCTGTCTACTTGATGAAGCAGATGCGGCGTTAGATGAACCGAATGGAGATTTGTTTGCACAGTTTATAAACAAATACGCTGTTAGTGGTTCACAGTTTATTGTTATTACACATAGAAGACAAGCTATGCAGTGTGCTAACTCAATATATGGTGTAACAATGCAAGAAAAAGGAGTATCTAAGCTAGTTTCAATTGAGCTAGAAGATGCAGTCAAAATGACTAAAGAAGCATAAAATGGGATTTTTTTCTAAAATAAAAGAAGGCTTAAAAAAGACAAATGAAAAGTTTGCAAAAAAACTTTTCTTTGCTTTTAAGGCTAGGAAACTTAATGATGAATTTTATGAAGGACTAGAAGAAGCATTAATAACATCAGATGCTGGAATAGGAATAACCGAAAAACTAATAGAAGATCTTAAAAGTGAATGTTTTACAAGAAAGATAACAACTGTTGATGGTGCAAAAGACTGTCTCAAGGAACTTGTTTTAGACGAAATTGATTTTGATATTACAGAATACAGTTATCCTTTGGTAATGTTGATTGCTGGAGTAAATGGAGTAGGTAAAACTACATCAGTGGGTAAGTTAGCAAAGATGTTTAAGGATAATGGCAAGTCAGTTCTTATAGCAGCCGCAGATACATTTAGAGCGGCAGCGTCAGAACAGTTGCAAGAATGGGGAGACCGTTCTGGAGTTAAAGTAGTAAGGCAGAAAGAAGGAGCAGATCCAGCAGCAGTAGTATTTGATGCAATAACATCAGCAAAAGCAAAAAAGACAGATGTGATTTTAGTAGATACAGCTGGTAGGTTACATAACAAAAAAAATCTAATGGACGAGCTTAATAAGATATATAGAGTAACTAATAGAGAGTTTCCTCAGGCAGATGTAAGAACATATCTTGTACTAGATGCTACAACTGGACAAAATGCTTTACAACAAGCAAAGACATTTAGAGAAGTAATAGAAGCAGATGGAGTTATTCTAACTAAACTTGACGGCACAGCAAAAGGCGGAGTTGTGATTGCATTGGGATATGAAATTAATTTACCAGTCATTTATGTTGGAGTTGGTGAGGGAATAGATGATTTAATTCCATTCTCACCTAAAGAATTTATTGATGCAATTTTTGATTAAAACTTTTGACAAAAATTTTTAACTTGAATACAATGGTGTCAAGCATTTGAGGTTGACACTTGGATAGATTTTATATTAATGAACTACACGGTATATACGGTAATTTATTAACAGAACATCAAAATGAAATGTTGTCGTTGCATTATGGTGAAGATTTATCTTTTGGTGAAATAAGCCAAATGTTTAATATCAGCAGAGCAGCGGTATTAAATGCAGTGAATAAAGCAGAGACAGCTTTAATAAAGTTTGAAAATGCTTTAAAAGTGTGGGAAACATTTAATAAAATTGATGGGGTCATTACGCAGGGTCTTAATGAAAATGCAGATACTGTGGAGTGTTTAAAAAACATTAAAAAAATATTGGAGAATTAATGTCGGTATTTGAGAACTTAAGTGACAGAATAAATCATATTTTTTCAAAGCTTAGGAATAAAGGGAAATTAACAGAACTTGAGATTAAAAATGCAATGAGGGAAATTCGAGTTGCATTGCTTGAAGCTGATGTTAATTATGCCGTTGTTAAAGATTTCATAAATATAGTATCCCAAAAAGCTGTTGGGGAAGATATTCTAAAGTCATTAACTCCAGTACAACAAATCATTAAAATTGTTAATGAAGAACTGATTGCATTAATGAGTTCTAATGATCAAAAGCTTACATTTTCAAGTAAGCCAATTTCAGTATACATGATGTGCGGTCTTCAAGGTGCTGGAAAAACAACAATGTGTGGAAAGCTCGCAAAATATCTCACAAAGCAAAACAAGAAAGTCTTACTAGTTGCTTGTGATATATACAGACCTGCAGCCATAGAGCAATTGGAAATTGTTGGTAAAAAGGCAAATGTTGAAGTTTTCCAAAAAGGTAAAATTGCACCATTAAAAATAGCTAAAGAAGCCTTAAAATATGCTGAAAAAAATCAGTTTGATGTAGTAATTTTAGATACTGCTGGAAGATTGCATATTGATGCGGATTTAATGAAAGAACTTTCTGAAATTAAAAAGGCTATCGATATTCAAGAAATACTCCTCACAGTAGATGCAATGACTGGACAAGATGCAGTAAATGTTGCCAAGGCATTTAATGACCAATTGGATATAACTGGCGTTATCATCACAAAACTTGATGGCGATACAAGAGGTGGAGCTGCCTTATCAATAAAGGCAATTAGTGGCAAGCCAATTAAGCTTATTGGAACTGGTGAAAAAATTGAAGATTTGGAACCATTCCATCCAGATAGAATGGCATCACGTATTCTTGGAATGGGAGATGTCTTAACATTAATTGAAAAGGCACAAGAGGCAATAACTGAAGATGAAGCGAAAAGTTTAAGACAAAAAATGAAAGATAATAGTTTCACTCTAGACGATTATTTAAAACAATTGGATTCAGTTAAAAAAATGGGTGGAATAACAAATATTATAAAACTTATACCAGGGTTGCAGAGAAAGTTAAATGGGGCAATGCCTAATATAAGTGAAGATGAAATTAAAAAAACAAAAGCAATAATTCAGTCTATGACAAAAAAAGAAAGAAAAAATCCTGAAATAGTTAAATCAAATAGGAAAAAGAGAATTGCCAATGGAAGTGGAACAAACATTCAAGATGTAAATCATTTATTAAAACAGTTCTTAGCATCTAAAGAAATGATGAGTAAAATGGCAAATGGGAAAGGATTAAGAGGGATGATGAATCCTTTTTGATAAATATAAAAGTATATAAAACGGAGGATAATTTATATGGTAAAGTTAAGATTAACAAGAATGGGTTCAAAGAAAGCACCTTTTTATAGAATAGTTGCTATCGATAGTAGAAAGGCAAGAGATAGTCAGTATATTGAACAAATTGGAATATACAATCCAACTGTAGAACCAAAGATGATTCAAGTTGATACTGAAGTTGCACAGAAGTGGCTCGGATTGGGTGCTCAACCAACAGAAACAGTTAAGAGTTTATTTAAGAAACAAGGAATTATTAAATAATGATTGATTTGATAAAATTTTTAATTGGCGAGTTTATCGGAGAAGAAAAATTCACAATTGATCAGGACGAAGATGACATTATTGTATACATTGAAAAAGACAGCATGGGTGCAATAATCGGAAAGTCTGGTAAAATTGTAAAAGCTATAAGAACAATAATGCGTTCTAAAAACTTTAAAGATAAAAGCAACTATAAATTAACAATTAAAGAGCGTGAATAATTTAATTCCTATTGGGAAAATATTAAAACCTAGGGGACTAAAAGGGGAACTAAAGGTTGATATTTACTCAAAAGAATATAGGAACATTCTCATAGTTAAAAAAGTATTTATAGATAGTATTCCATATACCAAGGAATCTGCAGCTACATATGGCGGTTTTGTATATATAACTCTTGAAGGGATTGACTCGCTTGAAAAAGCTTCAAGTTTTAAAGATATGGAGATCTGTATTGAAAGAGAACAGTTTGCAAAATTACCCGATGGGTATAATTATATAGTTGATTTGATAGGATGTACTGTTGCTGTATCTGATAAAGAAATTGGACAGCTTGTTGATGTATATAATTATTCAGATAGATATGTATATGTAGTAAAAGGTAAAAGCATTTTTCATGTGCCAGTAGTTGATGGTTTAATTTTATCTAAAGATCTAAGAAGCAAGTTAATTGTATTTGATCCAGAAGTATTTGAAAGAGTTGGAGTAGAAAATTGACAAAGATTCACATTCTTACAATATTTCCAGAGTTCTTTGATGTATTCAATTACAGCATCTTAGGAAAAGCTATAGATGCCAAACTGATTTCATTTAATATTATTGATATAAGAAAATATACAACTGATAAATACAAAAAGGTTGATGATACTCCTTTTGGTGGCGGTGCAGGAATGTTGATGCAGTATCAACCTATTAAAAATGCACTTGATGATATAGACCCTGCTCATAAATTAAAAAGAATTATTTTTTCTCCTAAGGGAGATGTTTTATCTCAACACTACATTGAGTCATTTAATCTCAACGAATTTATTCTAATTTGTGTAAATTATGAAGGGATTGACGAGAGACTAATTGATACAGAAATAGATGAAATGATTTCTATAGGCGACTATATCTTAACAGGTGGTGAGATTGCTGCATTTGTTTTTGTTAATGCATTAGGGAGGTATATTGATGGGGTGCTTGGATCTGGAGATTCACTTAAAAGTGAAAGCTTTGCAAATGGATTATTAGAATATCCACAATATACAAAACCAAAAACAGTTAATGGGCAAAGTGTTCCAGATATTCTACTAACTGGAAATCATAAGTTAATTGATAAATGGAGATTTGAGAAAAGTCTAGAAGAGACTTTTAAACATAGAATGGATCTTTTAAATAAAATAAATATAGAGGACTACATACCGAAAAGATGACTATTAACTGGTTTCCTGGACATATGACAAAAGCTGTACGAGCAATGAAAGAGCATATTAATATGGTTGACTCTCTCATATATATCTTGGATGCCAGAGCGGTTAAGTCATGTTTAAATCCAGTATTGAATAATATTTGTAGAACAAAAAATGTTTTATATTTAGTTAACAAATGTGACCTTGTTGAAAGCGCAGATTTAAAAGAATGGGAAAGATATTTTACTAAAAATAATATGCATTATTATTTCTGTGTGGGTACTCAAGTTAAAGCGAAGGAAATTATTTCAAAACTAAAAGAAGTTAACAATGAAAAGTTGAAAAAAGCAGAAATCAAAGGAATAAAATATCAAATTAAAGCAATGGTAGTGGGAATACCTAACAGTGGAAAATCAACTGTAATCAACTCAATTTCAAATAAAGTTAAGACAGTAACTGGCAATAAACCTGGGGTTACTAGAGGAGTACAATGGATACATTTAAATGAGGTTTCGTTACTTGATACACCAGGAACATTATGGGGAAAATTTGAAGATGAAGATACAGCTCATAATCTTGCATATATAGGAAGTATAAATGATGATATCTTGGATATTGAGGAACTTGCATTTGATTTCATAAATAAAATTAAAAATCAATATTTTAATTGTATACAAGAAAGATACAGTGTTTCAGATATTAGTAGTGAAACAGCAGAAATAATAGAACAAATTGCGGATAAATGTAACTTTAAATTAAAAAGTAATAATACTGATTATTCACGAACAGCAAAGAGAATAATTACAGATTTTAGACAAGGCAAACTTGGCAAAATAATGCTTGATAGATATTGGGATGAGTAAGCTTTTTGATTTTGATCTAAATATTATTAAAAATGAAAACAAATCATTGATTTGTGGTATTGATGAAGTTGGTAGAGGTTGCTTGGCAGGACCAGTGTTTTCAACCGCAATAATTATGTTGTATGAGAAATGCATTGAAGGTGTAAACGATTCGAAGGAATTAACCCCTAAAAAAAGAGAAATAGTTTTTGATGAAATAATGAAAAATGTAACAGACATCTCAACGACTGGGATTTCCAATGTTGATATAGATAAATATGGAATTCTGAAATGTACAATCAATTCAATGAAAGAAAATATTGAAAAGTTAAAAGCTAATCCAGATTTAATTTTAGTTGATTATATTGATTTATCACCAGAATACGAATGTGGTAGATATAATTTTCGAGACATTGTACATGGAGATACTGTTTCATATGCCATTGCAGCCGCATCTATTGTTGCAAAAGTGACGAGAGATAAATTTATGTGCGATTTATCAAAAGAGTATCCACAATATCATTTTGAGAAAAATAAGGGATACGGAACTGCCGAACACATAGCAGCAATAAAGGAATTTGGACCATGCCCTATACACAGAATGACATTTATTAAAAATTTATTCTGAATCCCTTCTATATATTATATTTAATTGTTTATACATATATTTTATGTTAAAATTTTTCACATGGCTCAACTGTTCCTATGCTGGAAGATATTCAGTAAGAACTTTTGTAAGATTTGGAGGAAGTCATGAACATAATTGATGTATTAGAAAAAGAGAGCATGAAGCAAGATTTGCCTAAAATTGAAATTGGTGATCAAGTTAATGTATTTGTTAAAGTTGTTGAAGGCAACAGAGAGCGTATTCAGTCATATGAAGGAACTGTTATAGCACTTAAACATGGTGGTGTAAGACAGACAATGACTGTTAGAAGAATCAGTTATGGTGTAGGCGTTGAAAGAACATTTCCGCTACATTCACCAAGAGTTGATAGAATAGAAGTTGTAAGACACGGAAAAGTAAGAAGAGCTAAATTATATTATCTAAGAGAAAAGACAGGTAGAGCAGCGAAGTTAAAAGAAATTAGATAACTGAGGGTAAAAATGAAAAAGAGAGTTCTCTCAATAGTAATAACTGTATTGGTTTTGTTACTTGCAATGTTTTCATTTGCTGCATGTGGTGAAATCGATGAAAATACAAATTTAGTCAAAAATGGAGCTTTTGAGGATTTTAATGACAGTAAGTTTGATAACTGGACTGTTTTTGATGAATCGAAAGGGACTTATGAAAAAGTTTCTCCTGCTGAAAAAGAAAATAATGCAAAAAGTGATGGGTTTAATTTCGGTAAAGGAATTTTAAAATTAAAAAATGACAAAACTGAAAATTTTGTATCCATCTCTCAGACAATTAAAGTAAAAAAAGATCAAGTATATAAATTGTCTATTAGTTGGCGTTATGAAGTTGAATATGATAAGCCTGCTAAAACTACCAAGGGATATCTTCAATTAAATGACGGTGCAACAAAAATATCGCATAAAGATGGTATAAATGAGAAGTGGAACACCACTGAAGTTTATATTAAATCCAAGTCAAGAGACTTAAAGTTGGAAGTTCTTTTAGGGACAAAAGACGCCAAAGAAAAAGGTAATTTGTATGTTGATAATATTTCCTTAACTGCAGTTAAAAATCCTCCAGCAGGAACAACAGTTACAACTGTTGCAAAAACAAGCAGAGGAAGTGCTAAATACAATATTAAAAGTCAGTCAGGCACAATTTTAATTGTCTTTGCTTCATTGATCACAGTTGCATTGGTAATTGCAGGTTCTGTTCTTGCTAGAAGAGCATACAGTAAAAAAGATGTATTTGAAGATTTTGCAACGGCAAAGATAGCAAAAAATAATCCTGCAATGGCAGCACATTTAGATAAATATCAATTCATCTACATTGGCGTCATAATTGCAGTTTGTGCACTTTTATTAAGATTTATTTTGCTTTTTACAACTTACGGATTTGGTAAGGAAATGACTAGTACAATAGAAACTGCAAGATCTATAGCAAAGACTAGTGATTTAACAAAATTCTATTCAAACAACAAAAACAGTACAGCGGCTCCAGGATTTTTATATCTCCTATCTATATTGGGAGCATTTGGAATAAAGAGCAATAGTGATTTATCAATCATGATAAGGTTTATAAATATCTTATTTGATATTGGTATAGTATTAACGCTCTATTTTTATGGTAGAAAATATGTTGGTAACAAATTATCAACAATATATTCGTCATTATATGCTTTGTTACCAATTGCTTTCATAATGTCAGCAATGTCAAATACTTTCTTAAGTGTACTTATTGCATTCATATTGATGTTGACATTATTGTTACTTGAAAAAAAATATATTGCTTTTTATGCAATGTTACCTTTAGCAATTATATTTGATTTGAGAGTTATGGCAGCAGTACCAGTGCTAGCAGTTGTAATGGTATTTGATTATATTAAAGACGATGCTTCAATTGCAAAATTCACAAAGAATAGAGCAGTAATGGTGTTCGGAATCTTGGTAACTTTAGTAATGCTTTACTTGTTAACATTACCAATAGCAATTACTCAGATTAAAGGCAAAGATGCATTCTACGGATACAAAGCAATTGCAAATGTAATGATAAATAATAAGATATTTGTTTTGAACGGATTAAATCTTTATGCCTTAGCTGGAATGAATGGGCAAGAAGTACTTAAGAGTACAGTAATACTTAATATAATATTTATTATAGTATTTGAGATATTCGTTATATCTATGTTTATAGGTAAAAAGAATAAGTTGGATGTACTTTTACTGATTGCACTAACATATTCAGTTATGGGAATCCTCACAATGAAAGTAGACTACACATATATTGTAATTCCAATTGCAATTCTTATGTTACATACAATGATTGTAGGTGATAAGAGATTATATTTCATTAATGCTGTATTTATGTTCTTGTCAGTAGTAAACCTAACGCAGATGATTAATGTTTCACAGTTTATTGGTGGTAAGACCAGTGCAATTGCACAAAATCAATTGGTTGCATTTGAAGAAAGAGACCCATTCTTAATTTTCTTTTCTGTGGTTGCACTGTTAACATTGCTATACTATATGTATGTTTCATACTCAATTACAGTAAGTAAGAAAGTAGTTGATATAAAACCAATGAACGAAAATCTTTTCAAATATATTAAAAATAAATTTGTAATGCTAAATAGATATTTCAAAGAAAAGAAAATAGCTAAACAAGCTGCTAAATAAATAAAAGCCCCAAAAGGGGCTTTTTTTATTTCATATTATTTATAAATGTTTCAATCAAATCAAGTGGTATTTTTTCAAAAATTATATTAGCTGAAAATTCTTCAGCTATTTTAATTTTTTCTTCAGAGTTAACGGTCCATAAGAGTATAGGAAGTTTCCCAATGTAACTTTTTAGGTATGTATTTTCTTTAAATTTTGGATTTAATGACCTTACATCGTAAGCAATGAAGTCAGGTTCACTATTTTGAATTACTTTCAATTTTCCGAAGTAATTAAGCATAAATGAACGCTCTTTATTTCCAAAACGCCAAGAGGCAAGTTGACCACAGTTAAAATCAGAATGTTGTTTAAGGTATTTAACAGCCTCAAAATTAAAAGATTGAAAAGCAAGTCTTCCACTATAGTTTTTTGTTTGATTATCAGCTGTAGCCTCAATTCCGTGATAATACGGATTCAAACCTTTAATTTCACACAATATTCCAGTTTGATTATCAACGAAATCCAAAACTTCTTCAAAAGTTGGGATCTGCTCTTTTGTTCCAGGTAATTTTAATTTTCTTATTTCATCAAAAGTAGTAGAGGATATGGACTTTTTTATCCCAAAAAGTCTTTTTAAATTATAATCGTGGAAAACTATTAATTTTTTATCTTTTGTGAGTTGGACATCTAGTTCAATATTAAAATTGTGGTCAATAGCGTTCTTAAATGCAGAAATACTGTTTTCAGGTATACCATTGCCATGCAAACCACGATGGCAAACTGGTCTTTCCATCAACCAATTTAATCCCATATCTTCCCCATATGTAATTTATTGATAAAATTTTAAGCTTTAATTATAATATTGTCAATATTGATTTTTGAGGAAATACTTGAATAAAAACAACATTAGAAATTTTTGTATCATTGCACATATAGATCACGGTAAGAGTACATTGGCAGATAGATTAATAGAAAAAACTCAAACTGTAGCCTTAAGAGATATGACATCTCAGTTGCTAGACAACATGGATATTGAGCGTGAGCGTGGCATTACAATAAAGTTGCAAACTTGTCGCATGAAATACAATTATAAAGGTGAGGACTATATTCTTAATTTAATAGATACTCCGGGGCATGTCGACTTTACCTATGAAGTCTCCAGATCCTTGGCCGCTTGTGAAGGTGCTCTTCTTATAGTTGATGCGACACAGGGAATAGAAGCCCAAACATTATCTAATTTATATTTAGCATTAGAAAATAATCTCGAGATAATTCCAGTAATAAATAAGATTGATTTGCCATCAGCAGATGTTCCTGCAATTAAGAAGGAAATTGAGGATATTATCGGATTAGATACATCAAATTGCCCATTAGTATCAGCAAAAGAAGGAATAGGGATTACAGAATTAATTGAAGCCGTAATTGAAAAAATTCCTGCACCAGTTGGAGATGAAAATGCACCGCTTAAAGCATTAATTTTTGACAGTTTTTATGATAACTTCCGTGGTGCAATTTCAATGGTAAGGGTTTTTGATGGAAGAGTAAAAGTAGGAGACAGAATAAAAATGTTTTCTACAAAAAAAGAATTTGAAGTTGTTGAAGTAGGATATTTTCATCCGTCATTATATAGTTCCAGCGAAGTCAAAGCTGGAGAAGTTGGTTATATTGCTGCCAGCATTAAAAATGTATCTGATACGGCAGTAGGTGACACCATTACTCTTGCAGACAATCCAGCAAAAGAACCGTTAGCTGGATATAAAAAGTCAGTGCCGATGGTATACACTGGTGTTTTTCCAGCGGATGGATCAAAGTATGATGATTTAAAAGAGGCATTACTAAAACTTCAATTAAATGATGCTTCTTTATCATTTGAGCCTGAAGTTTCAAAAGCACTTGGATTTGGATTTAGATGTGGCTTTCTTGGATTGCTTCATATGGATATAATTCAAGAAAGAATAGAGCGTGAATTTGATTTAAAGATTATAACTACCGCCCCTAGTGTTTCATACAAAGTAATGAAAACAAATAACGAAGAAATAATAGTAGATAATCCTATTTCCCTACCTTCGCCAAGCAACATAATATATATTAAGGAGCCAATGGTTAAAGCCACAATATATACTCCGCCAGAATATGTTGGAACAATTATGGAACTATGTCAGGAAAAGCGAGGAACGATGGAGGATATGTCATATATTGATTCAAAGAGGGTAAGTATAATTTATAAAATGCCACTTAATGAAATCGTATATGATTTTTTTGATATTCTAAAATCAAGAACCAAGGGTTATGCTTCATTGGATTATGAAATGGCTGATTACGAAAAAAGTGATTTATTGAGACTCGATATCTTAATAAACGGAGAAGTTTGTGATGCACTTTCACTTATAACGCATAAAGATAAAGCATATGCAAGAGGAAGAGCAATTGTAGAAAAACTTCGAAATGTTATTCCTAGACAATTGTTTGAAATACCAATTCAGGCAGCTATTGGATCCAAAATAATAGCTAGAGAAACAGTTAAAGCTGTTAGAAAAGATGTTCTTGCAAAGTGTTATGGTGGAGATATAACCAGAAAGAAAAAACTTCTTGAAAAACAAAAAGAAGGAAAGAAACGTATGAGGAAGGTAGGCTCTGTTGAAATTCCGAGTGATGCATTTATTACGATTCTAAAACTATCGGATGAATAAACCTGCATCAGTTTATATTCATTTCCCATTTTGTAAAAGCAAATGTTCATATTGTACATTCAATTCAATAACTGATTTGAGTTTAAAAGAAAAATATATAAATAAGTTACTCGAAGAAATTTCAAATACTAAAATAAATTCATCAATTGATACAATATACTTTGGTGGTGGCACACCTTCTTTGATGTCTGAAGACGAAATAAGATTCTTGGCAAATAAACTTAAAGAAAAAAATAAAATAATTGACGACTATGAATGCACCATCGAAGTAAATCCAGAAAGTGTTTCTGAAGAAAATTTGGCAACATATAAAGAGGTTGGTATTAATCGAATAAGTGTTGGGATCCAGTCGTTACAAGATTTCGAATTAAAGAGCATGAATAGAATTCATACTTCATCTGAAGCAATAAATAAATTAGAGTTGGTATCTAAATTTTTCGATAATATTTCTTGTGATTTAATAGTTGGTTTTAAGGAAAATAAAACATTAATAGATACGGTAGAAAAACTTAAAAAATATGCAAAATCTTTATCAATATATCTTTTATCATTTGATGAAAAAACACTGCTTAATCCGCAAGAAACATATATTGTTAAAAATGAAGATGAGTGTATTGATAGATATAACGAACTTATAGATCATTTATTAAATATTGGATATCTAAGGTATGAAATATCAAATTTTGCATTTCCAGGATATCAGTCAAAACATAATATGAAATACTGGTTACGGGGTACATACTATGGGTTTGGGGCTGGTGCACATTCATTTATATCTGAAAAAAATTTAAGGTTTAGCAATAGTGACACTATTGAAAACTATCTCAATGATAAAGGAAAATCGTATGAACAATTGACCGTAAAAGATATTTATGAAGAGAAAATAATGCTAGGGTTGAGAACGATTTATGGGATTGAAAAAAAATATGTAAATGAAAAAATACTAGCAAAATATAAAGGATATTATTTATTAAAAAATGATAAATTTATACTCAATAGTAAAGGTATGAATATTATGAATCGTATTTGTTTAGACATAGTAGAATTGGTTGGTCAAGCTTGATTTTTCATTGATAAGGGCATTGCAATTTGATATTATTTAATCAACGGAGAGTTTCATGGTTCCAGATTTAAAATATGATGTAAAGAACAAAACTGCACCTCTTGCCATAGTGGCAACACCTGGAGCGGGCGAATTAGCAGCTTCAATTGATAGTTGGCTAATAAGCTGGTTTAAGAAAGATTTGGGTGACAGAAAATCATTTATTATTGAATCAGATTGTCCAAGGTTTACAAACGGTGAAGGTAAAGGAATTATATATGAAACTGTGCGAGGCAAGGATTTATACATAATATGTGATCCAAACAATCATGGGATCACTTACAATATGTATGGAAAACAAATTCCTATGACGCCAGATGAGCACTTTGCCGATCTCATAAGACTTTTGGGAACAACAACTGGAAAGCCCAAGAGAATAACCGTTATAATGCCAATGCTTTATGGTGGCAGACAGCATAGAAGATCAGCAAGAGAATCATTAGATTGTGCACTTATGTTGCATCAGCTACAGCACATGGGAGTAAAAGACATCATTACTTTTGATGCACATGACCCAAGAGTGCAGAATGCAGTTCCTCAGATGGGGTTTGACAATTATTTTCCTCATTATCAAATTTTAAAGAAGTTATCTAAGCATTTCCCGGATGTGCAGTTTAATAAAGATAGAATGATGGTTATTTCACCTGATGAAGGGGCAATGCCTAGAAACATTTATTATGCATCAATCCTAGGTCTTGACTTAGGGATGTTCTACAAAAGAAGAGATTATACAAAAATTATAAATGGAAGAAATCCAATAGTTGCACATGAATATATCGGAAGTTCAGTCATGGGAATGGATGTATTTGTGGCAGATGATGTAATTGCAACTGGAGATTCGATATTAAAACTTGCATATGAGATAAAGGAGAAAGGAGCAAGAAGAGTCTTCCTAGCACCTACATTCTCATTATTCACAGAAGGTATTGAGAAATTTAATAAAGCATATGAAGAACACGCTTTTGAAGGAGTGTTATCAACCAATCTGACATATAGAATTCCTGAATTAAAGGATGCAAAATGGTTCTATGAAGCAGATATGTCAAAATATCTTGCATATATTGTGGCTGCATCCAACTATAATATTTCAGCATCTACCTTGTTAAGTCCGTCAGAAAAAATCAAAAAATTAATGGAAAGAATTAATAGTAAATAGGAGGATATTTTGAAAATTTCTTGGCTTGGGCATTCGGCTTTCAAGTTAGAGGAAAGCACTGGTACTGTTTTGGTTGCTGATCCTTATTCGCCCGTTTCAGGACATTCGATACAAAAAATTAAATCTGATATTGTAACTGTAAGTTGTGAAAGTTGTTTTAATGCACTTGCATCTGGAATAGAGGGTACCCCTACAATTATAAGTAGACCTGGCTCATATGATATTGAAGGCGTGCATATACATGGCTTTTCAGAGGCAGCTTTAAATAAAGTAGACAGCAAGAACATAATATATAAGTATCGTTTAGATGGTGTTGATGTATGTCATATGGGAAATATTAATTCAGAATGTACAACTCTGTTAGTTGAAACTATAGCACCTATTGATGTATTATTAATTCCAGTTGGCGGACATGACACAATTGATGCCGATTTGGCAAAAGAATATGTAGAAAAATTAATGCCAAATATTGTTATTCCAATGCATTTCAAAGAAAAAGATTGTGATTGCGACTTAGACAAGAGACATGATTTCGTTGATTTATTTGATGAAGATGAAATCGAAGTAAAAGAAGAAAAAACAATTGAATTTGATAGATATAATGTAGATTCGGAAGAAACAAAAGTCCTTTTATTAAAAAAACTCTAAACATCTATTCGGAGGAACATGTATAACATAGAAGATTTAGATTCAAAAAACATTTTTGCGTTGCGTTTACTAGCAAAAGAATTTGGGATTCAATCTCCAACAAAACTAAAAAAAGATGAACTTATTGAAAAAATAAATAAGATTGCAAACAATATCGAAACTGGAGAGTTACCAATTAAAAGCGATGTTGAAAATGTAGTAAAAAAAGAAAAAATGGTGCAAAATGAGGAAAAGATAATTCAAGCATCAGGACAACTTGAAATAATGCACAGTGGATATGGATTTTTAAGAGCACAAAATCAACATGATTCAAACTCTTCAGATGACATATATGTAAGTTTACCTAAAATAAAATCATTCAAATTAAAACAAGGTGATATAGTTGTTGCAAATTGTAAGCAGACAACTGATTCAAAGCAACCTGCATTAATTGATGTAATATCAATTAATGGTATGCCATACGCTGAAGTTAAAAATAGAGTAGAATTTGATAGTTTAATTCCTATTTATCCAAATGAAAGGTTAGTTTTAGAATCAGCTGGAAGTCAAAATGATTTTGCAATTCGTTGTATAGATTTAGTAGCACCAATCGGAAAAGGTCAAAGAGCTATGATTGTTTCACCACCTAAAGCAGGTAAAACGACTTTGCTAAAATCAATAGCTAATGCTATTTCTACAAATTATCCTGATATAGAGCTTTTAGTTTTACTTATAGATGAACGACCAGAAGAAGTTACCGATATGCAACGCTCAATAAAAGGAACTGTGGTTTATTCTACATTTGATGAGTTGCCTGAAAATCATACGAAGACTGCGGAAAAGTTGCTTGAAAGAGCTAAGAGAAGTGTAGAGATGGGAAAGGATGTTGTAATACTAATGGATAGTTTAACAAGACTTGCCAGAGCATATAATTTAACTGTTCCACCTACTGGAAGAACTTTGTCTGGTGGTATTGATCCAGGTGCCTTACATTCCCCAAAAAGATTTTTTGGTAGTGCAAGAAATATTGAAAATGGTGGTTCCTTAACAATAATAGCAACAGCCTTAGTTGATACTGGAAGCAGAATGGACGATGTTATTTTTGAAGAATTCAAGGGCACAGGTAATATGGAAATACACTTGAATAGAAATTTAAGTGAAAAGAGAATATTCCCTGCTATTGATTTGGCAAAATCTGGAACCAGAAAAGAAGAGTTGCTTTTAACCAAGAGTGAACTAGAAGCGACATGGATTATAAGAAAAATGCTAACAGATAATCCAGATGCGATTCAGTTCCTTTTGAACATGATAGTAAAAACTAAGACAAATAAAGAATTTATCGACACATTTACATCACAAGTAATGGCATTAAAAAAGAAGGGATTTGATACTGCTAAAACAAATAACTAAAAATTAAGCAGTATGATATTTTTTTGACTTAATCAGCAATAAATTCAAAAAAGAGCTAAGTGGCAGATTCGCAAATAAAACAGCTGGGATTATTATACATTCAAACCGATGATATTTATCAGCAATTTTAATTTCAGGAACAAAGAAAGCAATGATTACTGAAGCTCCAATTAAATTTAAAGAAATAATGAATCGTAATAATAATGATAATTTAAAGTTAAATCTATCACGAACTCTTTTATGAGGATTAGCTAGATATATAACAATTGGCGATAGTGCAAGTATCAAAGAAATGATTGATACTGGCATAAAATAAACATAGCTTATGTGCTTATATAGCGAAACCCAAAATACAGCTAATTCAATGGCAACAATTGCAAAAAATATAAAGCTAAGATCTCTTTTAATTCTATTTACAAATAGGAAGTTTAAGTCATAAAATTCTGATGAATTCTTTTTATTATATGCTCTTAATTTAAATCCATTTGCGTAGAGATCGGTCTTAATATCAGTATGAAATGTTTCAGACAGATCTTCTTCATCAGCATCAATTTCAAATTCCTTATTGTTTAATTCCTGATAAAAATCCTTGTAATTAGACTGGGATTTTTCATATTCATATTGAGCAGTTTCATCACCAAAAGTTTTTAAATTATCTAAAGTTTTACGAGGCTTTACTTTATTAACTTTTGCTGATTCTGGTTCTTTTTCTGTTTCAGCCTTCAATTTTTTATATAATTCTAAAAGTGTCAACTTTGGAGTATTACTACTTGGTATATCAAGATCATCAATAGTTTTTGGTCCTTGTTTAGATTCAATATAAATAGGCTTCTCAATTTCAACTATTTTTTCTTGAATTACTGGTTTAATAACCTCTTTCTCAATGTATACTGGTTTTTCTACCTCAACAATTTTTTCTATTATTTTATCCTTATAAATAATTTTTGGCTTTTGCTCAGGATCCTTTTCTTTTTTTGTGTATGGTCTTAATTCAGTTGGATCAAATGGAGGAGTCTCGTGATTTAAATTAAATTCGTCAGAAGAAACAAGATTATCAAGTATTGTCCTTGAAAATCTATATTTTTCTTTTTCTTTTTCTAAATATTTTCTACCTTCTTCGGTTAGTTTGTAGTAGCGTCTTTGAGCACCACTTGTATCTTTTGCATCACCAAGCACTGATGAAACTAGACCCTCTTCCTCAAGTCTATTTAGTTTATTATATACAGTTGCTGATTTTAGTTTGTAAACACCAAGCGTATTTGTTTCAATTTGTTTTAAAATGTCATATCCGTAGCCACCGTTTTTTGCAAGAGTATTTAATATTATTGTGGTAACATTACCCCTAATAATATCACTATTTACCGACGACATATCCATGTAGAAAGTATATATTTTAAATTACTTTAAAGTCAATTTTATAATCTAATAGAAAGAATTCTCTATTATAAAAAACGCCATTATTTATACTAATCTTCTGGTTTATTTGTAAAATCAATTAATTCTGCGGCATCTCTACGCTTTTCTTCATCTGTAGCGACATAATGTTTAACTGTAGTATTTACATCTTTGTGTCCAAGTATGTCCGCTACAAGATAAATATCACCAGTTTTTGAATATAAATTTGTTCCAAAAGTAGAGCGTAGTTTATGAGGAGTAATATTTTTTAAAGGAGTAACAATTTTTGCAAATTTTTTCACTAAGTTTTGAATTGCCCTTGGGCACATGCGTTTTTTTTGTAGTGAGAAAAACAGTGGATCTGTGTTACCATTTACTAATTCAATATCTTTTTGGATTGACATCCTTTCGTTGTTAATATAGGTTTCAAGCAAGTTTTTAACGACATCATTAAAATATAATATTTGCTCATCTCCGCCTTTTCGCTTAACTTTAAATTGTTTTTGTTCAAGATTGACATCATCAATATTTAATCCTACACATTCACTGATACGTATGCCTGTGGATAGTAGAAGAGTAATTAACGCTAAATCTCTTTCTTTTGTTTTCACGGCAGAAGCATATTCTCTATTAGTTAAGCCTTTCCCGAATGTAACAGTTTCTATTAAATCGCTAGCTTCATCTTCTTTTAATCTAATAATTTCTTTTTTGTGTAGTTTAGGATTTTTTACTTTGACCCCAACATTTTTAGAAATTTTCTCCTTATTATAAAAATATGCCAATATGTGTCGAATACTAGATAGTTTTCTCGATTTACTAGCTTCTTTGTTTGTATGGTTAATTCCATCTTTATCATAAAAACTAAGATAGGATAAAAAACTCTCAATATGTGAAATTGTAATCCTTTCTAGGTCCGAAATTGAGAACTCTTCAACTCTGGTCGCTTTAAAAATAAGAATGTTTTCATGTAAATAAGTAAAAAAAGTTTTTAAATCATGAGCATAATTTAGTCTTGTTAATGTTGAAGTGCTTTGTTCAATACCAACAAAATATTCGGTACAAAAATAGGGGAGCTCATTGAGAAGTGTTTGAATTTTTTTTATGTTATTGATGTCTCGTTCTTTGTAATAATCCATATTTCAATATTAACACATATAAAAGCTGTTTGTAGATATGTAGGTATATTATAATTGCAATATGGAAATAAGAAAAATTACAAAAAATGAACTTGATGTTACTGCAAAAAAATTCACAGAATTCTTTTATGAATATAAAGCGTATGACTATTTTATAAGCAGCGAAAACAAATTTAATAAAATGTACAATATGTTTTTGTATGAATTGTATCCAACATACAAATTTACATATGTCTTTGGAGATTTTAAAGGATTATGTGTAATGCAAAAACCTGGGGATAAAGATGTTAAAAACTGTTACAGAAAAGATTTCATTAAACAGTTGCTCAATATAATTCCAAAAGATGAAATTGAAAGAGTTAAGAAATATATTAAATTCGCAAAAGAAATTGCTAAAAAATATTTTAATGAATCTGAAGATTGTTATGTAAGGAACCTTGGCGTGGATAAAGAATGTAGAGGAGAAGGAATAGCAAAAAAAATGGTTGAGATATTGTCAAAAGGTAGAAATGTTTATCTAGAAACTCATGACAAAAACAACATTTTAATATATAAAAAAATGGGATTTGAACTTGTCCATGAAGAGCCATTTGCTGAAAATGTAATCCATTATTGTCTTAAAAAGTATTCTAAAAACTGAGTATTCTATATTTAGCCAATATTTAGAGTTCTAAAATAAACATACATCAAAAATAAGATTATTTGCGTAATTTTCTTGGAATTTTAACAAAATTACTAATAAAATACTCTCTTTTTATTAAATTTGACTTAATTAAAGCATCCTTAAGAACCAAAATAAACGGTATACCAGCAAATAAAATCACAATACTTTGACTGGTAAATATTTCGAGAAATGCTATCCAATATACTGTTTCTTGATCTAAGAATAAGAATATAACTGGAACTAATAGGGCATTAATTATTATAGGTGGCATTGCTGCAAGATAAATATTTTTTCTCAAGTGACGTGTTAAAATTGCTGCAATTGAACTGGCAAATGTGCCTATGACAATATCTACTGCACCATATGGAGATAGTAGATTTGAAAACATACAACCAAACATAATGCCAGGGACGCCTTCTGGTAGGAGAACTGGAAGTAATGTTAATACTTCTGATAAGCGGAATTGTAGTGGTCCATATGCTAAGTTAACTAATGATAAAATAAATGTAATAACGAAATAAATTGCGGCTATAATGCCAGAACGAGCGATCGCTCTTATGCTTTTTTCCAAAATACACCTCGGTTTTTTAATTAGTTGGGTTTCCGACACCAACGAAAGTATACTAACATGATAACCAAGGTACGGCAATTATTTTTTATATATTCAGATATCATATATAATTTTTTCAGAGGTAAATAATGAATTTAGATATTAATAGAGATTTAGATGTCGCATTTAGTACTGGAGCATTTCTTGTATCTGGCGATAATGTTATGACTGTTAGTTGGGGATTTGTTGGCGTAATGTGGGGTAAGAAAATTTTTATTACTCCCGTTAGAGAGTCTAGATATACTAAGACATTTATTGATAAAAATAATCACTTTACAATCAGCATTCCAGAGAAAAATACTCTGCAAAAAGCAATTTCAATTTGTGGAACAAAGAGTGGGCGTGATTGCAATAAATGGGAAGTCGCAAATATTGAAAAGCAACAAGCAAAACAACTTGATGAAAGTGTGGTAAAAGGATGTTCAAAGTATTTCGAATGTAGAGTTTTATATAAAATGCAAATGAAAGATATACCTTTAGAAGGTTGTGAAAAATTCTACCCTACGAAAGATATGCATACACTGTACTTTGGCGAAATAATAGAGGAATATTAAAATTTATGAAAGCTTGGGCAAAAGTAATGCAAAAAGATAAAATATTTAAAGATATTGTCTATGATGGTGTTGCAAAAATAAATTATGAGAATATATTTAAAATGCTCAAATTTGCATGCGAAAAGCTTGATTTGTCTTGCCCTGTGCTTTTAGATTCTCAAATAAAACATATGAAGCAATTTAGACGATTTGCATTTTTGCCTGATGATTTTATGGAACCTGTAGACTTTACAAAGTTTGAAATAGAAATATACAAATGAGAAAAGAAATAATTAAATTTTTAGAAAAAGAAAACCATACAGATATTAGAATTCTTAAGTATAGCGATAATATTGAGCTTGAATTTTCAATGGATAATATATTGTTTGAATGCACTTCAGAATATATTAACGAACTTATCGCCAGACAAATTAACTTTAGGCGAATTTCTGATGACATTGTATTTATAGCGAAGACACAATTAACTTCTCGATACAGTTACACATTTAATGATTTAGAAGAAATTATGAAAGTTCTCAGAGGGGAGAATGGTTGTGCGTGGGATAAAGTACAGACACATCTTAGCATTAAGAAAAATTTAATTGAAGAGACATACGAATTAGTTGAAGCTATAGATTTACAAAATAAAGAGATGATGCAAGAAGAAATTGGAGATGTGCTTTTACAAGCAGTTTTCCATGCAACAATTGCTAGAGATGAAAATGGATTTACTATTAAAGATGTGCTAAATGAACTGTGTAACAAACTGATTTCACGACATACACATATTTTTGGTTCAGATAAAGCTACATCTTCGCAAGAAGCACTTAATTTGTGGAACAAAGCTAAGCTAGTTGAAAAAGAACAAAGAAGTGATACAGATAGAATGTTGCAGCTGTGCAATACTTTACCAAGTCTTATGTATGCAAATAAATCGCAAAAGATAGCTGCAGATTCAAATTTTGATTTTATAACTAACAAAGAAATTATAGAAAAAATTCAAGAAGAAATAACTGAATTTTTAGAAGCAAGTAGAGAAGAAAAAAATATAGAAGGTGGAGACATACTGTTTTCTGTAGTTAATTTACTAAGGAAGAACAAGGTTGAACCTGAAACTGCACTAAGACTTGCAACAGAAAAATTTATAAAAAGATATATAATTTTTGAAAAATTTGCCTTAAAAAAATATAGTAAAAAAATATCAGAATTAGATATGGATAAATTAAATAATTTGTGGAATGAGATTAAATCGAAATATTCTTTAATCCTGAATAAAATGTCATTTAAAGAAGTTGCAAATTTGGAAATTAATGAAAATAGGTAATATAGAATTAAAATCCAATATTTTTGCAGCACCAATGGCTGGATATTCTGAAGCAGGATATAGATATCTTGCAGGCGAATCTGGTGCTGGTCTTACATACACTGAAATGATTTCGGCTAAGGGAATTGTATATGGCAGTGAAAAGACATTTCAATTGCTTTATAAGTCTAAAAAAGATAACAATAAAACCGCAGTTCAGATTTTTGGTTCAGAACCAGAATTCATATATAAAGCTTGTAAAAGTGGTGTATTTGAGAAATTTGAAATAATAGATATCAATATGGGATGTCCTGTTAGAAAAATTGTGAACAATGGGGATGGATCAAAGTTACTTGAAAATCCAAAACTTGCTGGAGAAATTGTTCGTGCTGCAATTGAAGGGAGTAGAAAGCCTGTTACGGCAAAAATACGCAGTGGCATTGATTCAAGCGATGTACTTGCATACGATGTCGCTCTTGAACTTGAAAAAGCTGGATGTAGTGCCGTTACGATCCACCCAAGAACTAGAGTACAAATGTATCAAGGCACAGCGAATCATGAAATAACCAAAAATCTTAAAAAACTTTTAAAGATTCCTGTTATTGCAAATGGAGATATTAAGGATAAGGATTCATTTGAAAATATAAAGAATAAAACAGATGCTGACGCATATATGGTGGGAAGAGCTTCGTTAGGCAACCCAGGAATATTTTCTGAATTATTAAATAAAAATGAAACCATTAGCAAATATGATGCAGTACTTGAACATATTGCAGTGTTGAATGAATATATGCCACAACACATTATTCTAAATCTAATGAAATCAAATCTCTGTTTTTATTTAAAAGGATTAAACAATGTTAAAGAAATTAAGATGAAGGTAGTTAGTTTGAATAATTATCAGGATATGATGTTGTTAATAAATAATGAATTAAAAAATTACTTTATAAAACTGTCTTATCTTTAAAAATACATAAAAATATGATATTGTAACTTAAAGCCAAGGAGGAATATGCATAATTATCAAAAGCCAGGCGTTGTATACGGTAAAAGATTTTTTGATGTATTATTTAGCTTTTTAGGAATTCTTTTAGCTTTGCCAATTATCTTAATTTTAATAATCCTAGGTTTAATATTTATGGGTGGTCATCCATTTAGTAAAACAGTAAAAATCGGTAAAAGTGCCAAAACTTTTAAAATGTTCTTATTCAGAACAAAAAAACCTAAAAAACAAAGAGATGACACCATAATTAGTGAAGAAGAAAGATTAAGTGGGTATGGTAAATTTTTAAAAAAGACCAAATTATATAGAATTCCATTACTCTTTCATATATTAACGGGAGAGATGAGTTTTATAGGACCTGAAGCATTAAATGCTAACCAAGAAAGTTTGGTTGTTGGGAGACATCAAGCAAGATGGTTTGTTCGTCCTGGAATGAAATCAATAAAAGATACTATCAAAAATGAAAATCTTGAGTGGATTGATAAATTGAATCTTGAACTCTTATATGTTGATAAGATTTCAATGTCATTAGATTTGAAGATTTTATTTAACACTGTAGATATAAATATTAAGGGTGTTTGAAATAAAATTTCAGTAAATTATTATCACAAAATATTATTGCTTAAATTAATAAAATTAAGAGTAATTCTTTTATTTTTTCTACTTTGAAAAACCCAGCGAAAATGCATATTGGTTTGCTATAAAAAAACGCATTTGTTATACTCATTGACAGTAAATAAATTTTAGGAGGAATTTCAATGAAATTCGTATATCAATTCAAAGAAGCAGCAGAATTAGAATGTGATAAGAGAGCGTTATTTGGTGGTAAGGGTGCAAACTTAGCAGAGATGACAAAGTTAGGAATGCCTGTTCCACAAGGATTTACCATTACAACAGAAGCATGTACACAGTACTACAATGATGGCGAAAAAATTAACCCATCAATTGAAGCTGAAATAATGGAAAATATTAAAAAGCTTGAAGAGATTACAGGAAAAGAATTTGGTTCAGAAGAAAATCCTTTACTCGTTTCTGTACGTTCAGGTGCAAGAGCATCAATGCCAGGAATGATGGATACAATTTTGAATTTAGGTTTAAATGATGTTGTTGTTGAGAAGTTCGCAAAGAAAACAAACAATCCTAGATTTGCATATGACTCATATAGAAGATTTATTCAGATGTATAGCGATGTTGTTATGGAAGTAGGTAAGAAATACTTTGAAGCTTTGATTGATAAAAAGAAAGAAGAAAAAGGTGTAAAACTTGATACAGAATTGACTGCAGAAGATTTAAAGGATTTGGCAAATGCATTTAAGGCTGAATACTTAAATAAAATTGGTAAACCATTTCCACAGGATCCAAAAGAACAACTTATGGGTGCAATTAAAGCAGTATTTAGAAGCTGGGATAATCCTAGAGCAATTTACTACAGAAGAATGAATGATATTCCTGGAGATTGGGGAACAGCTGTCAATGTTCAAATGATGGTATTTGGTAACATGGGCAAGACTTCAGGAACTGGTGTTGCATTCTCAAGAAACCCAGCTACTGGTGAAAAAGGATTATTTGGCGAATATCTTATGAATGCTCAAGGCGAAGATGTTGTTGCTGGCGTCAGAACACCATCTCCAATCTCTAAGTTACAAAAAGAAAACCCAGCAGCATATGATCAGTTTGTAAAAATAGTAAATAAACTTGAAAAACATTACAGAGATATGCAAGACATGGAATTTACAATTGAAGAAGGTAAATTATTCATGTTACAAACAAGAAATGGTAAAAGAACAGCTGCAGCTGCAATGAAAATTGCATGTGATTTAGTTGATGAAAAAATGATTAAACCTAAAGATGCTGTACTTATGCTTGATCCAAAACAATTAGATGCTTTGTTGCATCCTCAATTTGATGCTAAAGCATTAAAAGCTGCAAAGAAAATAGCATCTGCACTTCCAGCATCTCCAGGTGCTGCAACTGGTAAAATTGTATTTACAGCACAAGATGCAACAGAATGGGTAACAGAAAGAGGTGAAAAGAAAGTTATTCTTGTAAGACTTGAAACATCTCCAGAAGATATTGAAGGAATGCATTATTCTCAAGGTATCTTGACAGTACGTGGTGGTATGACATCTCATGCAGCTGTTGTTGCAAGAGGAATGGGAACATGCTGTGTATCTGGTTGTGGTGATATTAAAATTGATGAAGAAAATAAGACATTTGAATTAGGCGGAATGACATTCAAAGAAGGAGATTGGATTTCATTAGATGGCTCTACGGGTAATATTTATGGAGAAGAAATCCCTACAGTTCCTGCAAAATTAACTGGTGATTTCGCTAGAGTAATGGAATGGGCTGATAAGTTTAGAAAATTAAAAGTAAGAACAAATGCTGATACGCCAAAAGATGCAAAACAAGCTAAAGATTTTGGTGCTGAAGGTATTGGTTTGTGCAGAACTGAGCACATGTTCTTTGAAGAATCAAGAATTAAAGCTGTTAGAGAAATGATTTGTTCAGACACATTAGAAGGTAGAGAAAAAGCACTTGCAAAGATTTTACCAATGCAACAGAATGATTTTGAACAGATTTATGAAACTCTTGAAGGGTTACCAGTTACAATAAGATTCTTAGATCCACCTTTACATGAATTCCTCCCAACAGATGAAGCTGATATTGCAGATTTGGCAAATACAATGGGTAAGACTGTTGATGACATCAAAGCAATCATCAGATCTTTACATGAATTTAACCCAATGATGGGTCACAGAGGATGTAGATTATCAGTTACATATCCTGAAATCGCAGTAATGCAGACAAAAGCTGTTATTGGTGCTGCAATTAAAATTTCAGAGAAACATCCTGAATGGAAGATTGTACCTGAAATAATGATTCCACTTGTTGGTGAAGTAAAAGAATTAGCATATGTAAAGAATATAGTTACTGAAACAGCAAAGGCTATGATTAAAGAAAATAAATCAAAACTTAAGTTCAAAATAGGTACAATGATTGAAATACCGCGTGCTGCAATCACAGCTGATGAAATTGCAACAGAAGCAGAATTCTTCTCATTTGGTACAAACGACTTAACACAGATGACATTTGGATTCAGCAGAGATGATGCTGGTAAGTTCTTAAAGGACTACTATGACAAAAAGATATATGAATCCGATCCATTTGCAAAACTTGACCAAAAAGGTGTTGGACAGTTGATTAAAATAGCTGCAAGATTAGGAAGAGAGACAAGAAGCAATTTACACTTAGGAATCTGTGGAGAACATGGTGGTGATCCATCAACAATTGAATTCTGCCACAATGTAGGTCTTGACTATGTATCTTGCTCACCATACAGAGTACCTATCGCAAGACTTGCAGCAGCTCAGGCAGCATTAAAGAGTGCTAATTAAGAAATTAATTACATTTAAATACTGAAATTAAAAGCCATTTAGTAATTAGATGGCTTTTAAAATATAAAGGGATGTTATTTACATGGCAGAGGATTTTAATAGTTTTAAGCAGAATTTATTATCGAGAGTAAACTTAGCCGATGTAATAGCTGATTATATTCCTATTAAAAAAAAAGGTGTTAGATTTTTTGCAAAATGTCCATTTCATAATGAAAATGATGAGTCATTCTGCATAAACAGTGAAGGATATTATCACTGTTTTGGATGTCAAGCATCTGGGAATGCTATCACGTTTATAATGCAGTATGAATCAGTAAGTTTTATGGATGCCATTAAAATTTTGGCAAAAAAATATAATGTAGATATTCCAAAATTTACAAGTAATTTTTCATCACAAGAACATTACGAACATAGTGAAACTTTAAAAAAGATAATGGATGAAACCCGTATTTTTTATTTGGAGAATCTAAACAGTCCTGGTGCGGAAGAAGCTATTAGATATTTGGAAAGTAGAGGTATTACTCAAGAAGTAAGAAAATATTATTCAATTGGTTTGTCACCAGATAAAACATCTTTATTTAATTATTTAAATAGAAAAGGTTACCTAACAAAAGATTTACTTGATTGTGGAGTTATTACTCATTACAACACCGATTTCTTTGCCGAAAGAATTATTGTTCCAATATTTAACAGTAGGAATGAGTGTGTTGCATTTGGTGGTAGAAAATATAAAGAAGGTCACGAGGGCGGTAAATATATTAACAGTGGTGACACTGCATTATTTAAAAAAGGGAATATCATTTTTGGTGCAAATTACATTAGAAAAGAAAGAAGTGCACAAAATCAGATAGATGAAGTTATTTTAGTTGAAGGATATATGGATGTAATTGCATTAGGATCTGTAGGGATTAAAAATGTCGTAGCAGGAATGGGAACCGCTTTAAAGCTTTCACAGTGCAACGAAATTAAGCGTTTAGCTAGCAATGTTCTAGTTTGTTATGACGGTGATGATGCTGGACAAAAAGCAGCAACGAACAATTTGCTAAGCCTATATGAAGTAGGGTTATTTCCAAAAGTTATTACGTTGGATTATGGCTTAGATCCAGATGATACTGTTAGAAAATTTGGCAAGGAATATTTCCTTAACAAAGTAAAGTCAGCAACTGGAGCCATTGACTTTTTGATAAATCGTCAGAAAGAAGGACTTGATATTGAGAAGTATAACGATAAGATGTTATTTGCAACAAGATTGCGTGATAATATTTTTGAAAAACTACCATCAGAAATTGCTAGTACACTCTCTCATCAAGTTTCTAAAGATTACGATATTGACATGAGTGAATTAAGTAAAATGGTAGTGGCGTCACAAGTAGTACATAAATCGTCTCTAGAAAAACAACAAGATAACCAAATTAAAGATGAACAGATCTTGTTAAAATACTTATTGATAAAGTTGCCTTTTGTAGATATAGAGCAAATAAAATTGGAATACTTTTCTGATTCATTTACTAAAGAGCTATTTAAATTTGTTTTGAGTAATTATTCGTTACCAAAAACAGAACTTGCAAACAAGCTATATGAGACATTTCAGTCATATGGAAAAGAATTTAATGATTATACTGAAGAGTTAAATAAATTATTTCAGTCAGATACCTTTAAAGAAGAAAAAAATGAAGATACCGAGTGTCGTGATCTTCGTAATCAGGAATCGACATATAATAAAATTTTAAAGAAGTTGCATACAAGGTATAAGCAAAAAAAATTATTAGAAAAAAATATAAAAATACATTAAAATTAAGAGGATATGATGATAGATAAAAAGAAATTAACCGCTTTAGACATTATTTTGGAAGATAAGGGTTTTCTTGTTGATAAAAAAGATGCTCAAATTAACAAAAATGAGTCTGTATCTGAATCTACAAAAGAAAATAGTAATGAAGTAGCACCTGAAAAGCAGACAATCCAAAAACTTTTGAGTAAAATTAAAATAGATAACAAATCTGAAAGTACTAAACCTGCAAAAAAAACGAAGAAGATAAGTAAAAAAAATGCACAAAACCGATTGAGTGAAATACCAACACTTAATACATTTATTAGTATAAGCGAAGAAAAAACTAAGGAACTTTTAAAGAACAATTTTACAGAAGCTTCTAGAATAATAGCTGGGCAAGAAATTGCACCAGAAGGGTTCTTATTCGCAGATCTTGATTTGGATGAAATTGATAAATATGGGAAAGGAAATAAGAAGTTTCTCCAAGAGATAAAAAAATTGTATGAGACAGCAAAAGCAACAAACTCAATCACATTATCAGAAATTAATTTACGATTAGAAAAATTCTATCCAGATGTTGACGAGATGGAATATATTTATTCAGCATTTAAGAATAAAGGCATAACAATTATTGAAGATGAAGTACCTACAAAAATAGATTTTCAAGATCCAAATATGAGTTTAGATAGATATGTGGATGACTCTGTTAAGCTTTACTTAACTGAAATAGGACAAGTTGAACTTTTAAAAACAAAAGAACAAGAAAAAGAACTTGCCATGAGAATAGAGGCTGGAGATGAAGAAGCAAGAAAACGACTCATTGAAGCGAACTTGCGTCTTGTTGTTTCTTTAGCAAAAAAATGGACTGGTAGAGGAATGTCATTTCTTGATTTAATACAAGAAGGCAATGGCGGATTGATGAAGGCAGTTGAGAAATTCGATTATAAAAAAGAATTCAAGTTTTCAACATACGCAACCTGGTGGATCAGACAGGCAATTACAAGAGCAATTGCAGACCAATCAAGAACTATTAGAATTCCTGTCCATATGGTCGAAACAATCAATAAGCAAGCAAGGACAATAAGAGCATTAACACAAGAATTAAATAGAGAACCAACCCAAGAAGAGATTGCAGAAAAAATGGGAATCTCAGTTGAAAAAGTTATTGAAATACAGAAAATAAATCAAGACCCACTTTCTTTAGAAACACCAATCGGAGAAGAAGATGATAGCCATATTGGTGATTTCGTTGAAGATCATTCAGCTATTTCGCCAGTTGAAGCAGCTGAGCATAAATTATTGCGTGAACGACTTATGGAAGTTTTAAAAACATTAACTGCTCGAGAAGAGAAGGTTCTCAGGTTAAGGTATGGTCTTGATGATGGACATACAAGAACTCTTGAAGAAGTAGGACATGTATTCAATGTTACAAGAGAAAGAATAAGACAGATAGAGGCAAAAGCTATTAAAAAGCTTAAATCGCCAGCGAAGACAAAAAAATTGGAGGATTTCAATGTTTAAATTGGACGAAAGATTAAAAAGAATTGCAGATCTAATTACATTTAATAGTTTTGCGGATATTGGGTGTGACCATGGCAAACTTGTTGCATATAAAAGTGAAGATTGTTCAAAAATAATTGCAACAGATATAAATGAAAAATGTCTTGCTAAAACAATTAAGCTTATAAAAGAGAATAATTTGATGAGTAAAGTAGAAACTCGTTTAGGTAATGGACTTGATGTAATTGCAGATAACGAAGTTGAGTGTATAGTTATAGCAGGAATGGGTGGCGACTTGATTGCAGACATTATATCTGCAAATAAAAATTTTGATTGTTATATTTTATCGCCAAACACGCATCCAGAAATTGTTAGAGAAAAACTGATACAAAAAGGATATAAAATTGATGTTGATGAAATGTTGTTCTTTAATAGAAAATGGTATCCAATAATCAAGGCAACAAAGGGCACTGATACTCTTGATAATTTGCAAATTAAATACGGAAAATTCTATAAAACAGAGCCATCTACAATTGAATATTTAAAATATAAAAGAACTTTACTAAAGCAAATTAATAAAGACTCATTAAATGAAGTTATTGCTGAATTGGACAATATTTTAAGTCATGTATGTTGAAGATATAATTAATCAATTAGAAAAAATCGCACCGACTGATCTTGCTGAAGAGTGGGATAATGTTGGTTTACTAATTGGTGATAGAAAAAATGAAGTTTCAGGAATACTTATTTCTTTAGATTGCGATGAAAGCACAGTAGATTTTGCGATTAAAAACAATTTAAATTTAATAATTACACATCATCCAATAATTTTTAAAGGTCTTAAAAAAATTAGCGAATCAAATAAAAATGTAATTAAGTTAATTCAAAATAATATTTCGGTATATTCTGCACATACAAATTTCGATAATTGTAGTAGAAGTATGAACAATTACATAGCAGACAAACTGGGAGCTTTTAATATTAGAAAGGAACAGGAAGGAATTATTTTTTCAATAAAGACAACCTTACTCAAAGATTTTGCACTTAGAGTTAAAGAAATTATTTCTGAAGATATGTTAAAAATAAAGGGTGATTTAAGAAAAAATGTTTCAACTGTTTATTTGTGTACTGGATCTGGCATGAATTCTGAATCTTTTGCCCATGCTGAAGAAGTATGTGATGTCTTCGTTACATCTGAAATAAAACATAATTATTGGGTAGAAGCTAGCAAATTGGCATTAATAGAATTCTCTCATTTTTCTAGTGAATTGCCATTTGAAAGTATTGTTTATGATATACTTAAAAGTGCTGAAATACCAGTTAAAAAAGCAAATTCAAACAAACCATATAAAATTATATAAGGAGCTACGAGATGAAATACCAAGCCTTACTAGATTATCAGACAAAAGAGATAGAAAAAATTAAGTTAAAAGATGCAGTTAAACAAGATAAAAGTTTAAATTTATATTATAGGTCTAAGACAATTTTAGAAAGTGATGAAAAAAATAAAAAATTATTAGAAGAAAAGAATACTTACCATAGCAACTTCTTAGAAGAAATAGAAAAGGATCTAATTAAACATCAAAAAAAATATGATGAATTAGTAAAAAAAACATTGAATACAGATTCAATTGATAAATTAAAAGTTTGTCTTGATGAAATAATTAATGAGAAAGATAGTATAATTAAAATCTTTGAACAAATTAAAAAAAATGAAGAAGTAATCTCGAAATTAACTAGTTCTATTTTAAGTGCAGATAAATTAAAGACTTATGAAGAGTATATTAAAAATAATGACGAACAGATTACGCAACTGTCAAAAAAGGTAAAAGAAAAATTGAAACAACTTGACGACGAAATAGTTGCACTTAGGAAAAAAGTTCCACAACAACATTTAGATATTTATGATAGAAAAAAAGTAGAAGCAATAAATAACAATAAAAATACTGGAATTATTGTTGCCGTTGTTAAATACGATTGTGCACATTGTAACCATTGTTCACTTGAAATTTCACCAGATGTTAAAAACAAATTAAAACAAGGTGATTTGGTAGAATGTGAGAGTTGTCATATGTTGTTAGTTATGGAGGAAAATAAATGAGTACATACTTTAATGATAAAAATATTTATGGCTTAAATTTATCAAAAAAGCATGGAGCAGGATTCCCAATTGATGAAAAAGGTAAAGAAAAAATACAGTCGTTGAATGGTGATTGGAACTTTAAATTTTTCCAGTCCGTTGTTTTAAAAACAATGAACCCTAATGAATGGGACAAAATACAAGTACCATCAAACTGGCAACTTAAGGGCTATGGAATACCACAATATACAAATATAAGATATCCTTTAGCTATTAATACAAAAGGAAAAATGCCTTATATAAATCCGTATAAAGATCCTTGTGGATTATATATGAGAGATTTCGACATTGATAATCTTGACGACAATGTTTCAATAAATTTTGCAGCGAATTCGGCAGCTGAACTATATATAAATGGAAATTTTGTAGGATATTCAGAATCATCATTTGATTATCAAGAATATGACATAACTAAATATCTAAAAATTGGTAAAAACCAAGTTAAAATTCTTGTTTATCAGTATTGTACTGGTAGCTATCTTGAAGATCAGGACATGTGGAGATTGTCTGGTTTATTTAGGGACATTAATCTTATTTTCATTCCAAAAATATATGTGCGTGATATATATGCAAGATCCGATTTTAAAAGTGAAGATTTAAGTAAGCCAAGACTTTTGGTGGACTTTGTTGTAAGGAATAAAGGAACTAAGTTAGTAAACGGTAAAGCAGTTTTGAAGTTACTTGATGGCAAGAATGAGTTATTTTCAATTGAAAAAGAAATTAGCAGTTTAAATGACACAGATAAAAAATCATTTAGAGTTGAAAAAGATCTAGCAGATATTAAACTTTGGAGTGCTGAAAACCCATATTTGTATAAATTAGTTTTAACTGTTTATGATGATAATAATAAATTTTTAGATTCTAGAGTTCTAAATTTTGGATTTAGAAAAATTGAAGTTGTTCCATCTATAGGTGATAAGCCAGCTACAATAAAGTTAAATTGAAAAATTCTTAAAATTCGTGGTGTAAATAGACATGAGTTTCATCCAGATTATGGTCATGCAGTACCTAAAGAGATAACAGAACAAGACATACTTCTATTAAAGAGAAATAATATAAACAGTATAAGAACATCTCATTATCCAAATACAAGACATTTTTATGATTTATGTGACAAGTACGGCATCATGGTAATGTCTGAAAATAATCTTGAAACACATGGACTTGCAATTCGTTATCCAGGTGATGTTCCATACTGGATCGAACAAACAACATGGCGTATGGAAAATATGGTAATGAGATTTAGAAATCATCCATCAATATTATTTTGGTCAATTGGTAATGAGGCTGGTAATGGTAAGTCTTTTGCAAGTATGTACAAACGGGCAAAGGAACTTGACGACAGACCTGTACACTATGAATCAGATTTGAAAATGAAGTATACAGACATCTTAAGTGAAATGTATACAAGATTAGAAAAGATAGATGATATTTTAAATAAAAAAACACACATACATTCTCAAGCTCTATACCAACCCGCAGGTTCTAGATTAACCCCTGCAATGTATAAAAACTTGCCATTCATATTGTGTGAATATGCACATGCAATGGGTAACAGTTTGGGTAATTTTAAAGATTATTGGGATAAATTCAAACAATCTGATCAATTGTGTGGTGGGTATATTTGGGATTTTGCCGATCAATCAATAAAGCGTATATTGCCTGATGGGAAAACTGAATGGACATATGGTGGTGACTGGGGAGATGAACCACATGATGGAACATTTGCATGTAACGGAATAGTTAAACCAGATCGTTCTTTTAATCCATCAATGTATGAGGTAATAAAGGTATATCAACAAATTCAGTTTAAAATTATTGACAATAAAATAGAAATTACAAATGAATATCTATTTACAGATGCAAGTAAATTTGAATATACAGCAGAATTATTAGTTGATGGTATTGTTGCACAAACAAAAACGCTAAATGTTCCAGCCATTCCACCAGTATCAAAGGCATTAGTTGATGTTCCATTTGATTTATCAAAAGTAAATGGGGATGAAGTATATATAAATTTATATGCAAAATATAAGGTTGATGAGTTTATATATAAAAAAGGACATCCTGTAGCAACAGAACAAATTATAATTAAAGATTTTAAACCAAAAGCAGTTCATGAATTAAAGAGTACAAAATCAACACATGATGATGACTATGTATTCTTAAATTCTAACAATATTACTGCTGCTATAAATAAATCAACAGGATTTATAGAGTTTATTAAAATAAACGGTAAACAAATTCTTGAACACAGCTTAATTTTAAATTTCTTTAGAGCTCCTGTTGATAATGATGATTCAAAGAACTTGCCTAGGTTCTTAGTCAAATGGTTTGGAAAGGTATTTTTCAAAAATGCAGTAAAGGAATTAGTTTTAACGAAACAAATGTTAAATAAAAATTCATATCAAGTATCATGGAGAAGCGGAGTAAGGTTCTCAAAAATTCAAGCTAAGTATACTGCAGTTGAAGAAGGAATACTCGTTGAACTTATTTGTAAGAATAATTTTTATTCGTTACCAAAATATGGATTTAGGTTTAAAACTAAATTAGATAATCAGATTAAATTTTTCGGTAGGGGACCACATGAAAACTACTGTGACAGAAAGTATTCTGCACATCTTGGCACATATGAGGGCAAAGTAGAGGATTTTCAACACGAATATGTTGTGCCTCAGGAAAATGGCAACCACACAGGCATAAGATATTTGGAAATTGGTGGCGATAATGGAATTTGCATAGAAGCGGTAAATAAGCCATTTGAATTTACAGCTCACAACTATTCAATGGAAGATTTAGAAAAGGCTACCCATTTACATCAACTTAATCACGAAAATGATTTATTAGAAATAGCAATTGATGGAATGCAAAAAGGAGTTGGTGGTGACATACCTGCTCTTGCATGTGTTAAAAAGCAGTATAAGATTTTACCAAATCAAGAGCATACATTATCATTTATAATAAAGCCAAAGAAATAATACATGAATGGAGAAATAAACAGTGGAAATTAAATTAGAAAATGGAGTGTCGTTAAGTTACTCACAACCAAAGAAAGGTTTTGAAATTTTAAAAGATGCAAATGTACCAAATGCAAAAAGAGTTCTAGTAATGTCTGTAAATGGAGTTACTAAAGAACTCAACAGTGTTGTGAATGAAGATGCAACCATTAAGTTTTATACATTCGATGATGAAGAGGGTAAGAGGGCATATAGACATACCTGTTCTCATATTTTAGCTCAAGCTATAACTAATATTTATCCAACTGTTAAATTGGCAATAGGACCATCTATTGAAAATGGTTTTTATTATGATTTTGATTTTTTAACATCAATTGGGCGTGAAGAATTCGAAAAAATTGAAACTGAAATGAAGAACATTATTAAAGCAAATTTCCCAATCGAAAGATTGGAATATTCCAAAGAAGAAGCAGAAAAATATTTGATGAGTAAACAGCAAACATATAAATTAGAGTTACTTGCTGATTTGCCAGAAAATGAAGAAATTACATTTTATAAACAAGGTGAATTCCAAGATTTGTGTAGTGGTCCACATTTAACATCAACTGGAAAGATTAAAGCATTTAAGCTCACATCATTAACGGGAGCATATTGGAGAGGTTCTGAAAAAAATAAAATGCTTACAAGAATTTATGGGACAGCATTTGAAAAAGAATCTCAACTTGATGAATATTTACAGAAACTTGAAGAAGCAAAACTTAGAGATCATAATAAATTAGGTAGAGACCTAGAATTATTTATGACTGATGAAAATATTGGTCAGGGATTAGCTCTATTGATGCCTAAAGGAGCTAAAGTAATACAAATTCTTGAGAGATTTGTTGAAGATGAAGAAGAAAGAAGAGGGTATATCTTTACAAAAACCCCTTTACTTACAAAACCAAATTTATTTGAAACATCAGGACATCTTGCACACTATAAAGATAAAATGTTTTGTTGTAATCCTGATACAGATGAAGAGTTATATTTGAGACCTATGACATGCCCTTTCCAATTTACAATATATAACAACGGAATTAAATCATACAGAGATTTGCCTTTAAGATACTCAGAGACTTCTACATTATTTAGAAAAGAAGCATCTGGAGAAATGCATGGACTGATAAGATTGAGACAATTTACATTGTCTGATGGTCATATAGTATGTACTAAAAAGCAGCTAGAAAGCGAATTTAAAGGTACGTTTGATTTAGTTAAATTTATGTTAGATACATTTGGTCTAACTGATGATGTAACTTTTAGATTTTCAAGATGGGATCCAAATAATGCTAAAAAATACATTGGTACAAAAAAGGAATGGGAACATACTGAAAAAATTATGGAGAATCTCTTGAAGAAAGCTGGAATCAAGTATGAAGAAGGATGGGGAGAAGCTGCTTTCTATGGACCTAAACTTGATGTACAGTTAAAAAATGTTCATGGTAAGGAAGATACAATTATTACAATCCAAATTGACTTCGCACTAGCAAAACGATTCCAAATGACATATATAAATGAAAATGGTGAAAAATCTATTCCATACATAATTCATAGAAGTTCAATTGGTTGCTATGAACGTACATTAGCAATGTTGATAGAAAAATATAATGGAGCTTTCCCTGTTTGGTTTGCGCCAGAACAAGTTAAGATTTTATCCTTAACGGATAGAACGGCGGATAAAGTACTGGAATATAAAAACGAATTGCTAAAATATAATATTCGAGTAGGTACTGATCTAAGAAATGAAAAATTAGGAAAGAAAATTAGAGATGCAAGACTTGAGAGAATTCCATATATTTTAATAGTGGGAGATGCAGAGGCAGAAAAGAATATTGTTTCTGTAAGGAATAGAGAAGCGGGAGATATGGGGACAATGTCATTAAGTGATTTTATAAAGATTATTAATGAAGATATTGTTTCGAAAAAACATTAATTTGGCGGAAGAGGAGAGATTCGAACTCTCGAAGCATTTCTGCTTACACGATTTCCAGTCGTGCGCCATAGACCAACTAGGCGACTCTTCCAGACAATTAATTATATATACGATATAATAAAAAAACAAACATTGAATAATTCTGAGATGGAGAGATATGAAAATAGCTTTTTTTATAAACAAGCAAGCAGAAACAATAGATTTTAAAGATGTAATAAAAAAAGTTAAACATGAAATAGTAATAATAAATTCAGTTAATGAGTTGGATTTATCTTTTAATGTTGTAGTCGTTTTTGGTGGTGATGGGAGTATTTTGAAAGTTGCAATAAAAGCAGCAGAACTGAATATAAGCATATTAGGAATAAATTTTGGGAATTTGGGTTTCCTAACTCAATTAAAAAAGACAGATAACCTTATTAAAACACTGAATAATATTGAAAATATGCAGTTAAATAAACGTAGGACAATACAGTGTCTAACCAATGGTAATTATGCTCTGAATGAATTTGTTATCAAAAGCTCGTCAATTACTCCAATATATACCAAGTTGTTTATAGATGATGTGTACATAGATAATTTCCATGGTGATGGTCTAATTATCTCAACGCCAACAGGTTCTACAGCATATTCTTTGTCAGCTGGAGGACCAGTATTAGATCCTAAAGTTGAAGCAATTGCAATAGTTCCTTTGGCAGCACATTCGCTGAGGTCAAGACCACTTGTAATATCAAATAAAGCAAAAATTAAAGTTGAAATAACTGGAGAAAATATTGTACTTGCTGTAGATGGTAAACGAATCTCTGAAAGTTCAAAATATTTGGAATTTATAGTCCCAGATTTGAAAGTTAATTTCATAGAAACTGGTGATGACTTTTATTCGAAACTATTTTTAAAGCTTGGAGATTGGAAAAGTAACTGAGGTGTACATGTCAAAAAATAGCAGACAAACGGATATATTAAACTTAATTAAAGAATTTGAAATTGAAAAACAGGAAGAGCTTGTTGAAAGATTAAATTCTCTTGGACACAACACAACTCAAACAACTGTTTCAAGAGATATAAATGAGTTGAAATTAATTAAAGTTAAAGCAGAAAAACGACCAGGATATAAATATAAAGAAAAACAAAATACTGAGCAAAAACAATATTTGAATGTTTTTAAGAATGTTGTTAAAGAAATAAATGCAAGTTTAAATTTAATAGTTATAAAAACAGTTGTTGGAAGTGCAAATCCCGTGGCTGCATTGCTTGATCAATTTTCATTTGAAGAAATAATCGGTGTTATAGCTGGTGATGACACTATTTTCGTAGCTGTAGATAATCCTGATAATACAGAAAAAATAGTTTTGAAATTAAAAGAAATATTAAATAACGGAATGGTTGAGTAATGTTATCAAAATTGTTCGTACAAAACATAGCATTGATAGAAAAGCTGGAACTTAATTTAAATAATGGTTTAAATATCCTTACGGGTGAAACAGGTGCTGGTAAATCAATAATTATAGATTCCATAAATTTTGTATTAGGCGAAAGAGCAGATAAAACTTTAATAAGACACGGAAGCGATTATGCGATAGTTGAAGCGGTCTTCGATGAATATCTAACAGATGAAATAAAATATTACCTAAATGATATAGGTATTGAATGTGAAGAAATACTTATTATTAAAAGAAAAATGACAATTGATAATAAGAATGAATGTCGTATCAATAATCAAGTTGTAACATTAAATACATTAAAAGGATTAACTCAGTTGCTTGTTGATGTGTACGGACAACATCAGCATCAGTCTCTTTTGAATGTAAAAGAGCATATTAATTTTATTGATTCAATTGGGAAACTTGAAATTATAATCCCCCTAGAAAAATATCAAGAAGCTCTCAGTGAATATTCAAATATATATAATCAACTCAAAGAATATGGAGATATTAATGAAAGGCATGAAAAACTTTCAAAGCTTAAAACCATAATAGAAGAGATTGAGACATTAGACCTAAAAGAAAATGAATATGAAGAATTGTTAGCACAAAGAGAAAAAATGAAAAATGTCACTGAGATCGCAGAAAAATTAAATAATGTAAAAAATTTCTTAGATAATAGTGAATACTCAATAAGTCATCAACTAAAAATGGCAACACAAGCAATTTCGTCTATTACATCGTATGATAATGAACTTGAAGATATATACAATAGACTTGATTCCGCAAAAATAGAATTAGATGATTTAATTGAAATGCTGGAAGGCAACTTGAATTCCTTGGATTTTAATGAGTTTGAATATGATAGATTAGAAACAAGAATTGAAGAAATAAAACATGTATTTAAGAAGTATGCCAACGGCTATGCAAAATTAAATGAGTATTTAAATAATATAAAAATAGAATATGACAACTTAGATAATGCAGATTTTAATATCAATGTATTAACTGAAAAATTAAAAAAACTTGAAATAATAGTCAAAGAAAAGGCTGATATTCTATATAAGGCTAGACTAAAAGTAGCAAAGACATTTGAAGAAAATATCTTAAAACATTTATCAGATTTAGGGATGGGTAGCACTAAATTTAAAGTAGAAATACATCATTTAGAAAATATTGAATCGTATAAAAAGAATGGAGCAGATGAAGTTGAATTTTTAATTGCACCAAACGCTGGAGAGCCTCTAAAGCCATTATCAAAGATAATTTCTGGTGGCGAGATGTCAAGATTTATGTTGGCAGTTAAGAATATTAGCTCGGCAACTGATCATATCGCCACAATGATATTTGATGAAATTGATACAGGAATTTCTGGAGTAATATCTCAAAAAGTTGCAGAAAAAATGTGTAATATTTCTAGACATAAACAAGTTATAGCTATCACACATTTGCCTCAATTGGCATCTATGGCTGATTATCATTATTTCATCGAAAAATATGAGAAGGATAATAAAACATTTACAAAAATAGAGTTACTAATGGAACCAGAAAGAGAATTGGCAAGAGTTTTAGGTAATACTGCAAACTCAGAAACTGCAATTATTCACGCAAAAGAACTTTTAAAATATGCAAAGGAATACAAAGCTAAACTTTAAAATATTCAAGAATTTTCTGAATATTTAATGTTTTAGAAATAATAATCGAATTTTTAGTTTTATAATTAAATTTTCCGTATGTAGTTACAAGAATATGTCCATCTTGTGTACACACAATTCCACAATATCCAGTATCGCTATCTGCAGTTTTGTAATCTCTTTCTTCATTTTGATTTTTTGCATAAGAATGTTGTAGCTTTAGGAGTAGCAAACCAGGTTTTTTATCTTTGATATCACTATAATTGCCAATCCACAACATAGTTCCTCTTGAAAATTGATTTTTAGGACTTGGTTTATTTCCGTAATATGAAATATCTCTAAACGTCATACAAAGTAACCCTGTATTCTTGTCTACAGTAACTTTGTGTCGGTCACCAGTTATGTTTGTAGTTGTTTCTGTAAGGGGACTCCATGTCACACATTCATCCGTTGATGTGGCAAAATATGCTTGAGTTTTTCTATTTTGAGCTCTCATTATAATCATTATTTCGTTACTTTTTGGATCTCTAAAAACACAAGGTTCACACAAACCTGCTAAAGATTCAATACGGCGTTGATTCATAAATATTGGTTCAGGATCAGACCATTCCATTTCACCATTATCATTAAAGGACAATACAGACTTATAAATTTTAAAAGAGTAGTCATGAAAGAATCCTGCCCACTTATTTATGAATTGATTTGTATTAGGATCTTTGAGTTGAACTAATGATGCCATCGCTACAATTGGATTCCACTTCCCCGTCATTTCTTTATATTTATTTCTTTTAGCTAATGGACTAAAAAAATGTTCGAATTCACCCCAGTTTTTACCGTTTTCATCACCTAAAGAACATGAAAAACCTTCACCATGTTTTATAAACTGTTGCCATCCTGGACGCCCACTTATTAAAATTGTTTTTGTCTCATTTTTATATTTTGGATGCATTTTAAAGTTAAGTTTATATAGAGTAGGGGTTTCTTCAGATTTTAAAAATGATTTAGGTAAATCTTTTTCTTTTATCCAAGTATACCCATTGTCATAAGATCTCGACATTAAAATTTCTCCTCTGCCATGTCCCTTAACATATGTTGTTAAAATTGAACCATCGTTACAAGTAATGCTGTCTGGATGTGCTAAATAATTTTTACGATTAGAATTACTATTACTTTTATCTTGGCTTATATATTCATCAACAATTGAGTAATCATACATATGTCTGATTTTATTTCCGAAGTTTGAATCATTAAATTGGTTTTGTTCTGGCTTTAGAGTTGAATCAATACTTTTATAATTTAGTTCAGGAATAACCTTATTATTTTTTTCACATGAAGCAAAAGAAAAAACAAATAAAATAATCAATATTAATGTAAGAATGTATTTTTTTAACCTCATTTGAAAATTATAAACTAAATTTACATCCATGTTAATGTTGTAATCTTTTTATAACAAAACAAAGATGTTATCATAAATGTGTTGAGGTAGTAATGTTAAGTGATTTTGAATTAAATATTTATAAAGCATTAGATGAATTAGTCGGTAGCGAAAAGAAATTTAAAATTCTTGAAACTGAGGATATTTTAAATACTACAAAAAAATTTGATACAACAGCAGATATAGCAAAAATACCAGATGTAATTAAAGACTTTAAAGATAAAGATTTAATTGATTTAAAATATTTTACCCCTGAAGAATTTTGCTTGATGATTAAGAAGGATTTAAATGAATTAATTGCTGAAACAAATGTGTACAAAAAAGTAGTAGAGAGTACAATTGAAAGTAGTCCTTCTGAAAAAAGTACTGAAGATGAAATAAAAAAAGAAAAAGTAACAAAGAAGGAACTAAAATCAGATACCAAAAATAAAGAACTAACAAGACAAGTAAAATCAAACATGACATTATTATATTCATTTCTTGGCAGCTTTTTCGGTGCAATTGTTTGTGGTATTGTTTTTGTACTATTGTATTTTTTTCTTAAGAGGTAATAGTTGGCATTAGAAAAACAACATGTTTTATCAAAAACAGAAAAGACAATAATGAAAACCATTTATAATTCTTCCAACAAAAAAACGGGAGAGTGTTTGCTTACACCTTATGCTATTTTCGAAAAAGTAAGCTATGACATCAAAATTAACGAATCTGATTTGGAAGAATCGCTTCGTTCCTTAGAAATTGATGAATATTTCACAAATACAGTATCTGATAAAAAAGGTGAAAAGGTTTACTGCATTAACTTAAGTCCTAAAGGAAGAGCCTTTGCACGTACAGAAAAGACATATAAAGTTAATTTGTTCATTAAGATAGTTATTGCTTTAGTTTGCGGAGCTTGCTCTGGGTTGGCAGCTTGGGGTATTAAAACACTGCTAACTTTATTTATAAAAAAATAGAAAATTTGAAAATTAACTATTAAGCGTGCTATTATATTATTTATAGAGCTTTAGGGAATATGTTTGATATTAATTTAGTTATAATTATTGCGGTTGTTTTGGTTGCACTTTCAATTGTAACTAGCGTTCTTATAGTTTTAATTAACAATCACCTACAAGAAAAAATCCTTAATAAAAGAATTGAAGGAGGAAAATATAAAGACTTAGATTTAGATGCATTTGCAGAAGAAAAACGCATTAAAAAATTAAAAGAGCAAAAACATCAAGAAGAGTTAAAAGTCGAGAAATTAGCCGATAAGAAAAAAGCTAAAGAAGAAAAACTTGAGGCACAAAAGCATAAAGATGAAATTAAAGCAGCAAAAACTGCTGAAAAAGAAAATCTTAAAGCTGAGAAGTTAGAGAAACAAAGACTTCAAGAAGAACTTAAAGCTGAGAAACTTGCACAAAAGAAAGCAGAGGAAAGTGCGGTTACAAGTGAATCTAAAAAAGAAGAAAAGCCTCAAAAAGAAACAAAGACAAGTGCAAAGAAAAATATTGAAGCAGATTTAATGAATAGACTTCAGAGTGAATTAGTTAAATCAAATGTAATTAAAGAAGAGGATGTTAAAGATAGTCCTACAACTAATAAAAAAGGAAAAGGAACGGACAAAACAAAAACTAAAACTAAGATCACTGCCGACGCAAACGATTGCGAAACAACTAGACCAAAAAAACAAGTGAAGACTGATATGGAATCAGAATTACAAGCAAAGCTAATTAGAGCAAGACTCGAACTTGGAAATATAACAGAAGACGAGTTAATTAAATATAAAAAGAAACTTGGTTAAAAAAAATTTACTTTAAAGTAAATAAAAAATAAATAGAGCACTGGTAAAATGCTCTATTTAATATTTAAATTTATTTCATTGATGAGTTCTTTAACTTAAATGCCTTTTTACCAGCATACACTGCGTAAGAACCTAAAGCTTCCTCAATTCTTAACAACTGATTGTATTTTGCAACTCTGTCAGTTCTGCAAGGTGCACCTGTTTTAATCTGACCAGCATTTGTAGCAACAACAATGTCAGCAATTGTAACATCTTCAGATTCACCTGAACGGTGAGATACTATTGCTGTCCAGCCATTTTTTTGAGCCATTTCAATTGCATTTAATGTTTCAGTCAGTGTTCCAATTTGGTTGATTTTTATCAAAACTGAATTTGCACAATCTTTTTCAATACCTTTTTTAATTCTTTCAGTATTAGTAACAAATAAATCATCACCAACTAATTGAACTCTGTCTCCAAGTCTAGCTTTTAATTTAACCCAGCCTTCCCAATCTTCTTCTGCTAAACCATCTTCTAATGAGATAATAGGGTATTTATTTACTAAATCTTCCCAGAAATCCACCATTTCATCTGCTGTTTTAACTTCGCCTGTTTTCCAGAAATAGTAACCATTTTTCTTTGCAGCTTTTGCATGGTCATAAAGTTCTGTAGTTGCAGGATCCATAGCAATCATGAAATCTATATATGGTTTATATCCAGCTTTTTCAATAGCCTTTACCAAATATTTTAGAGCAGCTTCATCATTTTCTAAGTTTGGTGCAAATCCACCTTCATCACCAACAGCAGTACTGTAGCCATCGGCTTTTAATAAGCTTTTTAATGTGTGATAAACTTCTGTACACCATCTTAATGCTTCGCTAAATGTTTTTGCTCCAACAGGCATAATCATGAATTCTTGTAAGTTAATGTTGTTATCCGCATGAGCACCACCATTAATAACATTCATCATTGGAACTGGTAGAGTATGTCCAAACATCCCTCCTAAATATTGGAATAATTCTAAATCTTGATATTTTGCAGCAGCTTTTGCAGCAGCTAATGAAACAGCTAAAATTGCATTAGCTCCTAATTTTGATTTGTTTTTTGTGCCATCTAATGCAATTAATGCATTATCAATATCGACTTGTGAAAAACAGTTGTTGTCATAAAGACTTTCAGCAATAATTTTATTAACATTTTCTACTGCTTTTAAAACACCTTTTCCCATATAACGGTTTTTATCACCATCTCTCAATTCACATGCTTCAAACGCACCTGTAGAAGCACCTGAAGGTACAATCGCAGAAGCATAGACACCAGCACATGCTACATCAACTTCAACAGTAGGATTACCACGTGAATCTAAAACTTCTCTTGCTTTAATATCTGATATTGGGGCATAATTTTTCATAAAATTTCTCCTTGAAACATAATAAAAAAATTCTAACACATGAGTATATAGGTGTAAAGTAAAAACTTGAAATGCAAATTTAAAAAAAATATAATATTAAAAGCACAAGAGGTGTGAGTAATGTTTAACAGAAAAAAAGACATATTAAATGCTTGGATCCCTGTAATTTTATTTGTCGCAATTTTTGTAACGATGCTAGTAATTGCGACTTTTAAAGACTTAGAGATAAGTAAATTTCTAACAAGAAATGCCTTGCCTAAAGGACAAGTTAATTACTTAGCTAAAGATATATATGGAGTAGCTGGTGAAATGGTTGGTGCTATTCCAGTTTTTTTGTTGTTTTCATTTGCTGGTGTTGTTACATTTCACTATTTTGATAGATTAAAACTTAAGAGATTACGCATTTTTATGAGAATAATAGGCGTTTTGGTAGTTTTTCTAGGAATGTTCTTAATGTTTAGAGATATTTTTAAATATTTGTTTAGACATTTATATGCCTATAAATATTTAGATTCAATTACACTCGAATGGAAAGACACTGATTTATATAAAGAAAAAAAATTAGCCATGTATTTAGTATATGGCTTTTTAGCCTTAATTTTCAGCACAGTTCTATTATTTGCTGGGCACTCACTTCCAAAAGATAAGTTAAAAAATCTTTTGATATTTGCAGTAGTGGCTGGATTAGCTGCAATTATAATTGTTGCTTTGACTGAAATTATAAAAACACCAATGGGTAGAGTAAGATATAGATCAATGCATGCAATGGGAGACACTGACTTTAGACAGTATACACCATGGTATGTAATGAATGGAGAAAGAAGGGTTAATCTTGCAGAAGCAAGCTATGGATTAGAAAAGGATGCATTTAAATCTTTCCCATCAGGACATACATCAGCTGCTGGCATAACATATTGTTTATTTATGTTGCCGGAAGTATTGAAAATTAAAAATAAAGAATTAAAAAGAATGTGTTATGAGATTCCTATATTTTATACAGGTGCAGTAGCATTAAGCAGAATAGTTGCTGGGGCACATTATATGTCGGATGTACTATTTGGTGGCACAATGGCATTTTTATTAATGATTTTATTTAAAGAAATATTTATAGTAAAATTTAAAAATATTAAAAGATTATTTGGTAAATATACTCCGATTATTGAAGAGACGATAGAAATTCCAGAACAAATAGTTTAATGCAGGTATGGCTCAGTCGGTAGAGCAGTTCACTCGTAATGAACAGGCCGTCAGTTCGATTCTGACTACCTGCTCCAATTAATACAATTTCAACTTATATGCTTTATATACAATATTTTAACGCAAAAAAGTTGATTAATTTAATTTTAAACAAACATGCTTGTTATTAGAAAAACAAAGCATAAAAGTAAATATAATTTAATTGATAAATATTTGCAAGAAAGAGTATTTCATTGAATCATCATTTACGCTTCTAAATTTAAAATTAAAGCAAATAAGTTGAACCTATAAAAAATAACTTTAAAATAAGATAAAAAACAGAGAAGTAACTTTTAGTATAAAAATATGCCTGGTTTATGGGTAACATCTAACAAAAATTATAATAAGAAATATTAGAATGAGTTAACTTAAAATAAAAAAACACTCAGTGAGTGTTCTTTTATGAGAGCCTCGAGCTCCAGTCTTATAAACCTAGCTTTTATCTGCACAACATAATTGTGTCACGTCTTTGTAACCATTACACGTTGTCGACAAATAAATAATAAAGGAGAAAAAAATGTCAAAAATTGAAAAATTGTAAATAGAAAATTAATAAAAAATCAGCCAATAACACAAATATACTTTTATGCTTTAAATAATTAAAAATAAGCGTAAAAGTAATTATTTTAAATTATCAAACTATATTTACTTTTATGCTATTAAATATTATAATTAAAGCATTAAAAGAAATTAGCAGATGACAAAATACACAGAGATATTAAATATTGCAAATTCAAATAATGGACTTATTACAACCAACATGATAGTTGATGCTGGTTATTTAAGAAGTAACATAAATTATCTTTTAAAGTTAGGATTATTAATTCGTGTGAGTAGAGGAGTATATAAAATACAAGACGCTGTAGAGGATGAATTTTTAAATGCTCAGACAAAATATAAAAAAGGCGTTTTTTGTTTAGAAACTGCGTTATATTTATACAATATGATTGATGAAAAACCGAATAAAATACAGATGACATTTCCAAAGACATATAACTATACTAATCCAAAAAAAGATGGAATTATATGCAATAATTCTGTAGAGCCACAATATAGTCTGGGTGTAGAAAATGTTATTTCGCCAAGAGGCAATATTGTACGAGCATATAATTTAGAACGAACAATTTGCGATATTTTAAAACCTGTAAAAAATAGAGGACTTAGATTTATAAGGGAAACTTTACAAAAATATATGTTAAAAGAGAATAAAAATATAGCTTTTCTTTCTCAATGTGCTAGAGATTTGAAAGTTGAAAAAGAACTTAAACTACATCTTGAGTTGCTGACATTATGATTTTATTTTAATAATTTCTTTTTCCAAAGGACTATAGCTAGTACAATACTACAAACTAGAGATAGAGCAATTACAACCCAAAATCCCCATTCTTTACCTTGAAATGGAACTTTCGTATTCATTCCCCAAAATGCTGCAAATAAAGCTGGAATAGCTAGAATAAGAGTAATAGAAGTTAAGACTTTCATGACAACATTTAAATTGTTTGAAATTATAGAGGCATATGCATCCATAGTTCCAGATAAAATATCTCTATAAATATTTGCCATTTCAATAGCCTGTTTATTTTCAATAATAACATCATCTAACAATTCTTTATCTTCATCAAACATTTCTATTATTTTGGTTAATTTTTCGACAACTATTAGATTAGATCTTAATGAAGTAGAGAAGTATACTAATGATTGTTCTAAGTTCATCATTTCAATCAATTCTTTATTTTTTGTAGATTTTTCAAGTTCATTTTTTATTCTTTGAGAAGCTTTATCTACCTGACTAAGGTATTGTATGTATTTTTTAGAAATTGTGTATTGTAATTGTAATAAAAACCGTGATTTTTTATGAACATTAATCCCTCTAATAAATCTTCCATAAATTAAATCGTTAACAATAGAGGTTTCAGAAAGACAAATTGTTATTATCGTTTTTCCTGTATTTATAAATCCAAATGGAATAGTTGAATATGTATAAAGATTTTGATCTTCATCTTCTTCAGTAATTGGAATATCTGTAAGAATTAATGTTGAATCGTTTTCATAATCGATTCTAGGTCTTTCTTCATCATCAAGTGATGATTTAATTAAGTTTTCTTCTACATTAAATGTCTTGGAAATAAATTCAATTTCTTTATCTGTTGGATTAGATAAATGTAACCAATGATCGGTGTAATCGTAATTATCTAATAAATCCTCAAAATTGATTGAAACTGTTGAATTATTTTCTTTTTTAAAAACTTGAATCATTTAACCCTCCAAAGACTGCCAGAGGGAAACAGTAAATATTTACCTCAGCGTCACAATATTTAAACTTTTACTTCGACCGTCTGATTCCATTATTTACCTCAAAAGCGTCTTAATTTTAACAAACTTAAATTAACTTATCAAACAAATAAATAACCATATTAGTGCCTTTTTTATGCAACTATGCGTAAAATTATTATTTTACGCATAGTTATTGATTATTTATTTCTTTAGTAATTTTTTTAGCTATATTCTCCCCTATTCTTCTGTTAACTTTAATTTCATAATATTTAATTTTATTAAACTCATCTTCCTTTATAAGAGACATTCCATTTTCTTTAACAAGCTTCTCAATAAGACCAGGAGTGCAATAATAGATGTCTGTATTGCGGACATCAAAGTTGCGAGTTCTATAGAAGCGTTTTTCCCCAAATAATGTTGCTGGTTCTTTAGTTATATATTTAGTAAGGTAGTTTACAATTTTCTTTTGTCTTACATTAGGTTCAATACAAACAACAGTATTAAAACCTCTATCCCATTCCTGGCAATTAAATATCTGATTGTTAAATACCGTATAAAGGAACTTTCCATAATCCTTGCTTTTGCTGTTACTATTTCTTGCTGGTTTTAATAAAAGGTCAATATCAGCAATTAATGCATGCAGATGGAATCCGCCTTTTTCATGCTCCTCTACTACCGATAATACTTTTACATCCTTATTTATCTTTTGTAGCTCCATCAGAAAATAACGCCATTGTTGTTTTATTGCGTTTCTATCCATCCTTATAGCTTCATCCTTAAAAGTGAAAGTGCAGAAATATTCCCAGTTGTAGTTCAGAGCGTAATCGTAAAAATTCTTTTTAGCTCTAACATCACCTAAACGAACTGACTTTATCAATTGAGCTAAAGTTGCATTATCATTTATTTTCTCAATCATCTCAGTTTCTTTATTTAGCTTAAAGTTTCTTCCAGTACTCCGCTCTTGCCAATAAGCATTATCATGAGACATTGCTGAAGTAATCATATCTGACTCATCAGAACAGTTTGCCAGGTCTACTTTTGGCGTTAAAAATCCTTCTTCAAAAAAAGCTAATTCAATTTCATTAGTAACATCTGAATACTTAACAATCGTGTTTTTTAATGTTCGATCGACTTTTTTAAAAACTTCATTTTTATCTTTATAAACTTTGCTATATTTATCTTTTTGAAAAATATCAAATAGACTTCCTTGCATTCCAGACTTTTCATATATCTTAAAGTCTTTTTGATATTGCTTATTTATGGGATCTTTAAAAAACTCATCTACTTGCTCTTTATTTAAATTTCCTTTAATTAAATCTTCAAATATTACTTCTTTCATTTTTCACTCCTTTTTCTTTGAAAGACAATAAAAATAAATATGTAAGAATTCTTACACTTTTTTTAAGGTGTTTTTGCAATAGTGCTACCATTATCAAGTAATGGTAGCTTTAACTATCCTGATGAATTAATACTGACAACCGTTTCGCATTGCTTCATACTAGTTCCCTCCTTCATATATATTCCTGCGTGCGTTGCACGCCTAAGGGTCGAGCATGCCTCGGCGTTCGCCTCTGGGCATGCTCTTCCTAATTTACGGCTTGCTGCCTCATCGCCGGCGTGGCTAGGGGTCATGCGATCCCTAGCCACCTTGGTACGACTTTCTGGATCTCTACCAGCTGTCAAGGCGTGAACATAAACGCTAAAGCATTTATCCTTCCCGCCAGCAAAGCTGGAACCTTGACAGCCGTCTGTTTCTTTTATCAATTCCTTCATCGTTATTTTCATCTCTTGTCCTCTATATGGTTATATTTAGAGAGGTCACGGATAAAATAACTGTTCTGAGCTTGTAGCTCCGCTATGGTTGCTCGTGTTGACTCATAGGTAGGTACATCTCCTATTCCTACCTCTTCGCTTCGTGATGCGTCAAAAAACGCTTGATATGCATCTGTCTTAAATCTGTCTGAATATATCTTCTTTAACATTAGGTAATATTTATGCTCTGTTTTTTCATCCAGCATCCCGTGAGAGACTTCTAAGCGACATTTATATAGCCCGTATTTATTCAAAATCCGTTCGTTAATTCCATAGATCCAGGATATAAACTTCCTGGCTAAATAATATTTAAGAGAATCATTAGAACGATAAAAAATACGATCAAGGTTATATCGATCAAATAAATTAATACTCCATTCTATAAATACACGCTCAAAATATAACGGGAACACGCATTTATATTCATCACTCTTAATTATGCTGATTATGTCAAACAACTCCCGCATATCTGCCTCTAAGGATTCTGGGCGTTGTTCATCTACTAATATCTTGCTATATGGATAGTGATTAATCGTGCTGGTATGTCTGATTAGCTTTATAAATGCGTTAAAATAATCATTCTTTTGATTAGGTTCATCATCTGTTCTCTTCATCCCTTGCGTTGTTATCTGATTGCCTCTCTCTTTACCAATCTCTGTTATTGCGAAAAACCCAAAATCAAACACATTTGATAACTGATTGTCTTCTATTATTTTTTTACCTAATCTCAAAAAATCAAAGTCCAAGATATGAGAAAAGATACTATCATCATTATTTGAGTCATATACTGGAGAATTAAAAAAATCTGATTGATATATTGGAAAATTGCCTATATCAGCATAACTATAATCATAACGAACTGAATAATTGGAATATAGTAAGGCAGAATTTAAATAATATACTAGAAATAATTTTGAATATGTTCTAAATGTATGAATAACATCTGCCAGAGAGAGCCCATCAGACCAACTTCCATAATCCTCCAGACTCTCTCCGAACATGCTTAATTTATCATGTTTCATACACCTATACAACTTTTTATCAAATATATAATCTACACTCTTAAGGTTATATATTTGATGGTGAATGATACATGTTTTTAAGAAGGCATCTAACCTAGAGAAATTGAACCGAGGAAAATATTTACGAATTTTTAATATCTCCTCCAATGCCTTCTCTTTATAATTATTAGTTTGCGTTAATGCCATATCTGTTAATATAGTTGTTTTCTTTGTTCCCATTGTTCCTACCAACATTGAACATATTGGCAAGTTCTCTACAAAACCTGAATTACGACCCTCATATATATTTAACCTTCTCATCGCTATTCTTTTACGCACTATATTAAAAATTAGTATACCTAATCCAATATGTACTATTACTGGAACATTCTTAAAATATATCTTTAAATCATAAAATAACTTATATATCTGATATGGAAATGCTGAAAAGTTCATTGTGCGAAGTATATAAAAATACAATGCCACCGCTTCTAATATTATTGTCATGGCATTACTAGTTACCAAAAATAAAATTATAAACATGCCTTTTATCCACTTTATATTCATTACAAAATCTATATAACTCTTAATAGTGTGTATAATCGGATAAATTATTGTTTTTTCGCTAATTTGATATTTTTGTAACTGCTTACTCTTTTCATATGGTGCTACTTTTTGACGCTTAAAATACTCCCGCAATATCATCTTTAAAAGCAAAATAATTACTACCAACACCATTATTGCTTGCAGAAAATATGTCAATCCAGTCATCCATTTAAATGTATATTCGATAATATTCTTCTTTTCTTTAAAGTTCTTCCAGTATTTTTTATTATCTTCCTTTATTTGATGACCATTCTCTTGGCGACTAACATTATCGTTTATCTGATTGTTCTTCTTATCTTTTTTATATAAGTATTTTTTATAATCGGGAATTTTTAATAAAGTATCTGGGAGTAATTTCTTTTTATCTATTAAACCAGTAAACTCATTTACAAACTGTATTCCAGCATCCTTACTAGCACTTGCCATTCTTAATATCGATAGCCTCATTGGTATTGCCATAAGAACTAAAAAAATAGCAGTTATTATTACCGTCAATACTATATTTAATATTTGCTGGAAGTTTAATTTTCTCATGTGATTCCTTAAACTACATTTTTGCTATGTGTATAAAATATCCAATCGGAAATGAAAGAATTACTCCTATCACGATCATTAATATTATCCATAACCCTGGTCTACTTCTTTTCATTCTTTCCTTTATTTGTCTTTACAATTCTTTTATCTAGTAGCTTCTCATAATAGTTATACTTTTCATCATTACCATTTCTCCAAGCCTTATATAATTGTTGCTTTAACTTATCCTTACCAGCCCAATCCTTCATTACCTTGTCACTCTTTAAATGCTCGGCATAATCTGTATCTACTAAATAAAACTTATTTGTCTTCTTAAACTGCTTATCTTGTTCATTTTCACAAAATGCCCTATAAACAATTACTCTATCTCTAGTTGAAAGGTTACCAAAAGAACCAACACACCTTGTTATATATTTTTTTGCTTTGGTATCCCAATATTTATGCATGATGTCAAAAGGGCGTTTTCTTTCTATATATAAATCCATATCTTGTGGCGACTTCGCTTTCCATTTCTTACCATCTTTCTCAAACATTCCAGATGCCCTTTTAAGCCTTTTCGGAAATGATAAAACTACCGACTCTTTAGACATACCATATAAATTTTGATATGACTTATAAAACTTCTTTTCTTGCTCTTTATAATTACTCTTCATAATCATTCGCTCCCTTCCTTTATCTTTCGCTTCTCTCGCATCTCTTTTCTTTTTTCTCTTCGCTCTGATGCTTGCTGTCTTTTAAAATCCTTTTGCTTCCTTTTCTCTTCTTTCATTGCGTCAATATCTATTCCATAAGTACCCTTTACATATGCCTTTCCAGCTGGTGCCAATTGTACTAATCTAACTATCGAAATTATAAGAGAACTTGCAAACGCAACACCTACTATAACTCCTAATGCTATTCCTATCTTTTTCATAATATCTTTAAACTTAGCCCAACTCTTTGGAGTCTTAATATGCGGAATTTTAGGATCTAATGGAACTGGTGCACCTGGTATTATTTGAAGAGGATCATGACCAACTGGAACTATTTTTACATCTTTCTCATTTCTGAATGTTAATGAAATTATTCTAAAATCCATAAAGGCTTTTTGTTGAAATACATATGTATCATCCCCACCTCCTTTTGGAGTTCTCTGTCTTATCCCATCCTTAAACATTCGTACAGATGTATTAAATGCATTTCTTACCGCAAAACGCATTAAAAATGTTGTTTTACCTTCACTCTTATTTTTTTCATATTGTTGTCTTAATTCAGAAAGCTCATTTGAATTTACTAATAAATCTCTTGCAGAACCATTTATGTTACTATCATTAAGCTCTAGTAATTTATCATGCTCTGGAATCCCTTGATCTTTTATTCTTTTTCTTAACTTGCTTGAATATGCTAATGGAAAATTACTATCCTTCTGTATTTCTTTAAATGTCTTGGCACTTGCTCTATCTGTATTCTTTATTTCTATCTCTTGCCAACCTCTTGTGTTATATCCCCTTTCATCTATATATCTATCTCTATATCCACCCATGCCATCTTCAAAGATTCTATCGTGTTCATTCCATTCATCTAAACTTTTACCTAACTTTCTCTCTAAAAATTTGCGTATCTCTTCTTTTGTAGTTGGAGACATGGCTGAATCATGCTTTATCGCTCCTATTTGATAACTCATCTCTAAATCAGCACTATAATGATCTTTAAATACTTTTAATTTGGTTGGATTCCAGACAAATCGTTCATAATTAACAACATCTCCGCCCCTTGCCAAAATTTCAATACCAGCTGCAATAGTACCTGTTATACTTCCTAATCCTTCAAGACCCAATCGAATAGTTCTATCAAACCCATTTCTAAACGAAAATGTATAACTATCACTTTTTGGAATATGCGTGCTTAACATATTTGAATAATTGTTTAAATAATCAACCTTCCCTTGATCTTGACTTACAAAAATCGCATGCAACAATGCTTCATAATATCTTGCATGTACCTCTGTTAATTTATAATTATCTGCCAGATATTCATTAGGTATTCCATATGCTACCGAATATACCTTCCAATGATATCCATCCCCAATACTTTGTGCTGGATTATCATAACTATAATGATTAAGCTTTAAATCTAATACATCTATCTGAGTCTGTTTTGCTTTTAATGTACTCTCTTTTTTAGATTCCTCTGAACATCCTTGCATAAAGCCCGTATATTCATACTTGCCTTCTACTTTAAATGTATTACCCTTTATAGCGTTTATATTACTTACTTCATATGTTCTGATTCCTTGCTCTTTATATGCTGATAATACTGCTTTATATATTTCTTTATTATCATCTTTTACACTAAACCTTTTAAACTTACCGTATAAACTCTCTTCTTCAACCAGATTGTATACTTTGTATCCATTTCCTATATTTATATCTACTGTTGGATTATTAGCCCATGAACTTTTTTTATCTTTGTAAAATATAAACTCTAAACTATATGCCTTCTCATCTTTTACATTAAAGGCTCGCTCTATCATTGTTACATATGTACTATCCTTTTTATCATCTTTAAATTCTTTGTATGTTTTTGTGCCATAATATTCTTCCAAGAATAAATCTAATGGCTTTTCATAATCTAACGCCTTTACTGTATTTTTACTCCCAGCAAATGATATTGTGCAAAATATCATCATTGCTGTTACCAAAATTAAAATTAAATTTAATGCATATCTTTTATTTTCTGTCTTCATTTTTTAACCAAACATATAATTATTCTCATTAAAGCTAGGGGTTATCTCTTCAACCTTTCCATCTCTTCCTATTATCTTCTTTGGATTAATTGTTACTTCCTTATATTCACCACCTACCTTTACTCCTATTTTTAACTTAGATACAAAACAGCCAACTTTTTTATTTCCTCTTTGTATCGCTTTTCCCATATCTGATACTGTTAAATCTTTATCTGTCATAATTGCATAATTATAATAGGTAGCATTTAACACTTGTTCTTCAGATAAGTTACAACCAACTAAACGATACAAAGCATTTAACCATGCTTTCATACCCGTTCTGGATTCTTTTTTTATTTTGAACTCTAAAATACCATTTTTTAAGAAATCAAAATCCTTATCTTTTTTCATATCTTCTCTTAATTTATTAAATACCTGGTCTGGTATAGGCTTTGGCATGTTTTGTGCATATTTATATTCACGATATAAAGTAAGTTTTTTTAACTTATTAACCAATTCATTATCAAGATCTATCTCTTTTGCAATCTTCGCTATATCTTTATATTTTGTTTCCAATTCATCAAATGCCATACATAAATTGACAAACATACGATATGTATCATATTCAGCTGTTTCACCTTTTAATGTTATTTTTTCATATCGTTCATATTTATTCATATACGACACTTTTTTTTCTGTTCCAAAATTGAAATCTTTTAATACCATCATGTCTAACAAATTGTATTGATATTTGTCTTTAGCAAGATCATAAACAACATTATCTGACCAATTTAATGTACTTAAATCTACATCATCTCCTAAACAACCTAACTTAACCACATACTCTTTTTCACCAACTGTTACTTTTAGATCTATATACTCATCAAATGCCTTTTTATAATTTACCTTCAAAAATTCATTATACTTAAACTCAGAATTCTCTAACTCAACATAATTCGTTATTGGCTTTCCCCATTTTGATACTGTTTCTCCAGATTCATGAAAGACCAAACTTGCCTTAATTTTCTCTACAGCAAACTTTTCAGGCCATTGACGAAAACTCATATAAAATGTCTTTTTATCATTTTGCATATCCGCTTTTATTGGTGCCATACATAACTCATTAGGTTCATTCTTTTCTTGCATGTATTTAACATCTAATACATTTGCATAATCTACTACATCGATCCCATTACTTAACATTAATCTATTTTTTTTCACATTCTCTGGGTCTTTTCCTTTCTTTGGATTACTCTTTTCTTTCTTCTTTATATATCCATCAACTATATCCGTTAAATTACCAAATGACTTATCCTTAAACCCTTTTGTTGCCCAGCCTAATCCTCCTATTATCCCACCCATAAAGATGATTAATAAGATTAACGATATTATTGATGTTGCTTTGTTATTTCTTCTTTGTTCTCCTTTTTTATTCTTCATATTTCTCCTATACGATATAATTTAGAAACATTGCTACAGAGGAATTTGTTACCTTCCCTCTACATTCCAAACTAAATTCCATTAAAACCATTGGGACATAAAATACATTGCCTGGCATATCATATGTATATTTTGCCTTGTATTCTTCTACTGACTTATATTTACCGTCTTTCTCTGTATATAAAAGCTCATTCTTATATGATGAAGTTTTAACAAAATCTAACATCTGATCTTCTGAACATGTCTTATAATCCACTACTGGAGCAAAATAATTAATATGATATTCTGCCTCAAATATTTTTCTTAAAAAATTTACTCTATTCTCTAAATCACTCTTACTTCCTTCTATATATGAAATTGCCGTCTCATCATTAATTTTCTTATAGCCTTTAACTTCTGGTGGCATTTCACTATCTGGATCTTCCATACTTCTTTTCCAATCATCAATCGTTCCAACTTCATCTGATAAAAATTGTTGTAACGTATATAAAAAATATCCTTTAAAGCCTTTATCCTTATTTACCTTTAAATCCTTTATATATTCAGGATCAAAATTATTAGTTAATTGTGCAAGCTCTTTATATACTTCTGTCTCTTTATCGCCATACTCTCCATATGCTGATATTGCTTCTTTATTTATATTGAATAACTCTTTACCATCTCTTAAATCTACTCGCATCATACTTGTTATTGCGGAGTTTGTTAGTTTCTCTATCTCTTTTAATTCTTTTTCTTTATTCTCTTTCTTTTCTTCTTTCTTCTTGTTATCCTTTTTCTTCTTTATATCATTATTTAAATTCTTGATATTTTCTATTGATGGCTTTGTTTTAAAGCCTTTCGTTGCAAAGCCTAAAACACTGATTGAAGCTCCCAGCAACATGATTAATAGAATAATCCCTATTATCGTTCCTATTTTCGTTTTTTTCTTATAACTATATTGTTTCATTTATTAGCCTCTATTATTATTTCTATTGTTATTCCTATTTCTTGGATTCCTTGGAACTCTAGTATTATTCTGTGCTGGATGATCAAAACGAGAAGTTACCAAATATAAAACCCGTCTATTATGTGAACCATGATTGTTAAATCGATCAACTATTTCTGTCTTTAAATTATTTGATAATTTAGAAAAATCATTTTTATATTCAATTCTATCTCTATTTTTATTTATTACTAAATGCGACCGACACCTCTCTATTCGCCCATATACTTGCCCCGGATTCCTTAACCTTTCACGACCATTTCTATCCCTATAGAACATTTGTTCACTTGTTCTTACTTGTAAACCTCTTGTGTCTTTTTCTGATTGTATTATTGCCATTTTTATTTTTCTCCTTTATAATTTTTTTGTCGACGACGTGTAATGGTTAAAAAGACGTGACACAATTAACTGTTGTGCAGAGAGAACAGTTTAAGACTAAAAACCGGGTTTATAAGACCGGAGCTCGAGGCTCTCATAAAAGAACACTGTTTGAGTGTTTTTTTATTTACTCTCTCCATCTCTATCACTTCTTACCTCCACTCCATGGCATCGTATGCGTTAACTCCTTCCAACGGTCTCTGGCAGTATCTTTATCCCATTTTTTAAATCCATTGCTGAAGTAGCCAAGACCAGCAGCTGCTCCACCAATGAAGATTATTAATAGTATTGTGCTTATTATTCGTTTCATGTTACTCCTTCAACTGTTATAATAGTTGTATATTAACTATTTTAATACTTTTAAACAACAAATTCAACTAATTTAATTATATTTAAATCATGTACCAGAACTACTTAAAACAATTAGGCAACAATATCAAAACTCTTAGAAAAAGTAATAACTTATCTCAGTTAGAATTAGCAAAACTTGCAAACACTTCACAAGTAGCTGTTAATAAATGGGAGCATGGACAAAGTGATCCAACAAGTTTCAACATTCTAACACTTGCCAAAATTTTTAAAATAACAACAGATGAACTTATTAATGATTCTTCAAATACCTTAAATACAAAAAATATTTATACTCTTAAAAAAACATTTCGCAAAGTAGACTTAGAAGAAAACAATGAATATATTGTTATATCTATAAAAAAATAAAAGAGCCATCATTGACAGCTCTTTTAGTAAATAATATTTTTTTGGAACAATGAAAAATTTAATCTAATACTTCAATTAATTGTAGACGCACCTCCCCGTCGCCAAATCTTGGGACTACAAACACTCCTTTATAAATTTTATTTGGAAATAAAATTTTATTATTCACGACATAAGAATCAAACACAATTCCCGCTTCCATGTCTATTAATGTTTTTGACAAATCTAACAAACTTGATGTAATTACGCCAAACACTCTATCATACTTTTTACCTTCACTTTTTCTTTTAAATCCTAATACTTGAAAACTTTGTTCTAACTTAATACCTTTAATTTCTTTCTTTTCTTCTGTCATTTTTGTTTTTTCTCCTTATATAATTTTATTATTTAAATACTCTGTTATTTCGTAATGGTAACTAAATTTTTTTATTGTAACTGTCTTCTGTTGATTTATCGCTGGAATATAGATGACTTTATAGTTCTTAGTTCTTTCTTTAATTATCACAACTCTCGCAATCTGACCATAATATGTTTTATAAAAGACTAAACAGTTGCGGTAGGTTGATTCATGTTTATACTTTTTAGAAAACTCAGTACTACGAATCAACAATAATAGATTAAACATTTATCCTCCCATAATTGTTACCTCCTTGAATTTTTTTTACCATTAAAAATAACAACTTTAAATTAAGTTTAATATCTACTTTAATTGTTGTCAATCATTTTTAAACAACTAAAGCAATTTTTTTAAAACATATCTAAAAAAGCTATAAAAAAATAAAGACACAATATATTATGTCTTTATTCGCCATATTTTAAGCACAATTATTATTTTACGCATAGTTATTGATTATTTATTTCTTTAGTAATTTTTTTAGCTATATTCTCCCCTATTCTTCTGTTAACTTTAATTTCATAATATTTAATTTTATTAAACTCATCTTCCTTTATAAGAGACATTCCATTTTCTTTAACAAGCTTCTCAATAAGACCAGGAGTGCAATAATAGATGTCTGTATTGCGGACATCAAAGTTGCGAGTTCTATAGAAGCGTTTTTCCCCAAATAATGTTGCTGGTTCTTTAGTTATATATTTAGTAAGGTAGTTTACAATTTTCTTTTGTCTTACATTAGGTTCAATACAAACAACAGTATTAAAACCTCTATCCCATTCCTGGCAATTAAATATCTGATTGTTAAATACCGTATAAAGGAACTTTCCATAATCCTTGCTTTTGCTGTTACTATTTCTTGCTGGTTTTAATAAAAGGTCAATATCAGCAATTAATGCATGCAGATGGAATCCGCCTTTTTCATGCTCCTCTACTACCGATAATACTTTTACATCCTTATTTATCTTTTGTAGCTCCATCAGAAAATAACGCCATTGTTGTTTTATTGCGTTTCTATCCATCCTTATAGCTTCATCCTTAAAAGTGAAAGTGCAGAAATATTCCCAGTTGTAGTTCAGAGCGTAATCGTAAAAATTCTTTTTAGCTCTAACATCACCTAAACGAACTGACTTTATCAATTGAGCTAAAGTTGCATTATCATTTATTTTCTCAATCATCTCAGTTTCTTTATTTAGCTTAAAGTTTCTTCCAGTACTCCGCTCTTGCCAATAAGCATTATCATGAGACATTGCTGAAGTAATCATATCTGACTCATCAGAACAGTTTGCCAGGTCTACTTTTGGCGTTAAAAATCCTTCTTCAAAAAAAGCTAATTCAATTTCATTAGTAACATCTGAATACTTAACAATCGTGTTTTTTAATGTTCGATCGACTTTTTTAAAAACTTCATTTTTATCTTTATAAACTTTGCTATATTTATCTTTTTGAAAAATATCAAATAGACTTCCTTGCATTCCAGACTTTTCATATATCTTAAAGTCTTTTTGATATTGCTTATTTATGGGATCTTTAAAAAACTCATCTACTTGCTCTTTATTTAAATTTCCTTTAATTAAATCTTCAAATATTACTTCTTTCATTTTTCACTCCTTTTTCTTTGAAAGACAATAAAAATAAATATGTAAGAATTCTTACACTTTTTTTAAGGTGTTTTTGCAATAGTGCTACCATTATCAAGTAATGGTAGCTTTAACTATCCTGATGAATTAATACTGACAACCGTTTCGCATTGCTTCATACTAGTTCCCTCCTTCATATATATTCCTGCGTGCGTTGCACGCCTAAGGGTCGAGCATGCCTCGGCGTTCGCCTCTGGGCATGCTCTTCCTAATTTACGGCTTGCTGCCTCATCGCCGGCGTGGCTAGGGGTCATGCGATCCCTAGCCACCTTGGTACGACTTTCTGGATCTCTACCAGCTGTCAAGGCGTGAACATAAACGCTAAAGCATTTATCCTTCCCGCCAGCAAAGCTGGAACCTTGACAGCCGTCTGTTTCTTTTATCAATTCCTTCATCGTTATTTTCATCTCTTGTCCTCTATATGGTTATATTTAGAGAGGTCACGGATAAAATAACTGTTCTGAGCTTGTAGCTCCGCTATGGTTGCTCGTGTTGACTCATAGGTAGGTACATCTCCTATTCCTACCTCTTCGCTTCGTGATGCGTCAAAAAACGCTTGATATGCATCTGTCTTAAATCTGTCTGAATATATCTTCTTTAACATTAGGTAATATTTATGCTCTGTTTTTTCATCCAGCATCCCGTGAGAGACTTCTAAGCGACATTTATATAGCCCGTATTTATTCAAAATCCGTTCGTTAATTCCATAGATCCAGGATATAAACTTCCTGGCTAAATAATATTTAAGAGAATCATTAGAACGATAAAAAATACGATCAAGGTTATATCGATCAAATAAATTAATACTCCATTCTATAAATACACGCTCAAAATATAACGGGAACACGCATTTATATTCATCACTCTTAATTATGCTGATTATGTCAAACAACTCCCGCATATCTGCCTCTAAGGATTCTGGGCGTTGTTCATCTACTAATATCTTGCTATATGGATAGTGATTAATCGTGCTGGTATGTCTGATTAGCTTTATAAATGCGTTAAAATAATCATTCTTTTGATTAGGTTCATCATCTGTTCTCTTCATCCCTTGCGTTGTTATCTGATTGCCTCTCTCTTTACCAATCTCTGTTATTGCGAAAAACCCAAAATCAAACACATTTGATAACTGATTGTCTTCTATTATTTTTTTACCTAATCTCAAAAAATCAAAGTCCAAGATATGAGAAAAGATACTATCATCATTATTTGAGTCATATACTGGAGAATTAAAAAAATCTGATTGATATATTGGAAAATTGCCTATATCAGCATAACTATAATCATAACGAACTGAATAATTGGAATATAGTAAGGCAGAATTTAAATAATATACTAGAAATAATTTTGAATATGTTCTAAATGTATGAATAACATCTGCCAGAGAGAGCCCATCAGACCAACTTCCATAATCCTCCAGACTCTCTCCGAACATGCTTAATTTATCATGTTTCATACACCTATACAACTTTTTATCAAATATATAATCTACACTCTTAAGGTTATATATTTGATGGTGAATGATACATGTTTTTAAGAAGGCATCTAACCTAGAGAAATTGAACCGAGGAAAATATTTACGAATTTTTAATATCTCCTCCAATGCCTTCTCTTTATAATTATTAGTTTGCGTTAATGCCATATCTGTTAATATAGTTGTTTTCTTTGTTCCCATTGTTCCTACCAACATTGAACATATTGGCAAGTTCTCTACAAAACCTGAATTACGACCCTCATATATATTTAACCTTCTCATCGCTATTCTTTTACGCACTATATTAAAAATTAGTATACCTAATCCAATATGTACTATTACTGGAACATTCTTAAAATATATCTTTAAATCATAAAATAACTTATATATCTGATATGGAAATGCTGAAAAGTTCATTGTGCGAAGTATATAAAAATACAATGCCACCGCTTCTAATATTATTGTCATGGCATTACTAGTTACCAAAAATAAAATTATAAACATGCCTTTTATCCACTTTATATTCATTACAAAATCTATATAACTCTTAATAGTGTGTATAATCGGATAAATTATTGTTTTTTCGCTAATTTGATATTTTTGTAACTGCTTACTCTTTTCATATGGTGCTACTTTTTGACGCTTAAAATACTCCCGCAATATCATCTTTAAAAGCAAAATAATTACTACCAACACCATTATTGCTTGCAGAAAATATGTCAATCCAGTCATCCATTTAAATGTATATTCGATAATATTCTTCTTTTCTTTAAAGTTCTTCCAGTATTTTTTATTATCTTCCTTTATTTGATGACCATTCTCTTGGCGACTAACATTATCGTTTATCTGATTGTTCTTCTTATCTTTTTTATATAAGTATTTTTTATAATCGGGAATTTTTAATAAAGTATCTGGGAGTAATTTCTTTTTATCTATTAAACCAGTAAACTCATTTACAAACTGTATTCCAGCATCCTTACTAGCACTTGCCATTCTTAATATCGATAGCCTCATTGGTATTGCCATAAGAACTAAAAAAATAGCAGTTATTATTACCGTCAATACTATATTTAATATTTGCTGGAAGTTTAATTTTCTCATGTGATTCCTTAAACTACATTTTTGCTATGTGTATAAAATATCCAATCGGAAATGAAAGAATTACTCCTATCACGATCATTAATATTATCCATAACCCTGGTCTACTTCTTTTCATTCTTTCCTTTATTTGTCTTTACAATTCTTTTATCTAGTAGCTTCTCATAATAGTTATACTTTTCATCATTACCATTTCTCCAAGCCTTATATAATTGTTGCTTTAACTTATCCTTACCAGCCCAATCCTTCATTACCTTGTCACTCTTTAAATGCTCGGCATAATCTGTATCTACTAAATAAAACTTATTTGTCTTCTTAAACTGCTTATCTTGTTCATTTTCACAAAATGCCCTATAAACAATTACTCTATCTCTAGTTGAAAGGTTACCAAAAGAACCAACACACCTTGTTATATATTTTTTTGCTTTGGTATCCCAATATTTATGCATGATGTCAAAAGGGCGTTTTCTTTCTATATATAAATCCATATCTTGTGGCGACTTCGCTTTCCATTTCTTACCATCTTTCTCAAACATTCCAGATGCCCTTTTAAGCCTTTTCGGAAATGATAAAACTACCGACTCTTTAGACATACCATATAAATTTTGATATGACTTATAAAACTTCTTTTCTTGCTCTTTATAATTACTCTTCATAATCATTCGCTCCCTTCCTTTATCTTTCGCTTCTCTCGCATCTCTTTTCTTTTTTCTCTTCGCTCTGATGCTTGCTGTCTTTTAAAATCCTTTTGCTTCCTTTTCTCTTCTTTCATTGCGTCAATATCTATTCCATAAGTACCCTTTACATATGCCTTTCCAGCTGGTGCCAATTGTACTAATCTAACTATCGAAATTATAAGAGAACTTGCAAACGCAACACCTACTATAACTCCTAATGCTATTCCTATCTTTTTCATAATATCTTTAAACTTAGCCCAACTCTTTGGAGTCTTAATATGCGGAATTTTAGGATCTAATGGAACTGGTGCACCTGGTATTATTTGAAGAGGATCATGACCAACTGGAACTATTTTTACATCTTTCTCATTTCTGAATGTTAATGAAATTATTCTAAAATCCATAAAGGCTTTTTGTTGAAATACATATGTATCATCCCCACCTCCTTTTGGAGTTCTCTGTCTTATCCCATCCTTAAACATTCGTACAGATGTATTAAATGCATTTCTTACCGCAAAACGCATTAAAAATGTTGTTTTACCTTCACTCTTATTTTTTTCATATTGTTGTCTTAATTCAGAAAGCTCATTTGAATTTACTAATAAATCTCTTGCAGAACCATTTATGTTACTATCATTAAGCTCTAGTAATTTATCATGCTCTGGAATCCCTTGATCTTTTATTCTTTTTCTTAACTTGCTTGAATATGCTAATGGAAAATTACTATCCTTCTGTATTTCTTTAAATGTCTTGGCACTTGCTCTATCTGTATTCTTTATTTCTATCTCTTGCCAACCTCTTGTGTTATATCCCCTTTCATCTATATATCTATCTCTATATCCACCCATGCCATCTTCAAAGATTCTATCGTGTTCATTCCATTCATCTAAACTTTTACCTAACTTTCTCTCTAAAAATTTGCGTATCTCTTCTTTTGTAGTTGGAGACATGGCTGAATCATGCTTTATCGCTCCTATTTGATAACTCATCTCTAAATCAGCACTATAATGATCTTTAAATACTTTTAATTTGGTTGGATTCCAGACAAATCGTTCATAATTAACAACATCTCCGCCCCTTGCCAAAATTTCAATACCAGCTGCAATAGTACCTGTTATACTTCCTAATCCTTCAAGACCCAATCGAATAGTTCTATCAAACCCATTTCTAAACGAAAATGTATAACTATCACTTTTTGGAATATGCGTGCTTAACATATTTGAATAATTGTTTAAATAATCAACCTTCCCTTGATCTTGACTTACAAAAATCGCATGCAACAATGCTTCATAATATCTTGCATGTACCTCTGTTAATTTATAATTATCTGCCAGATATTCATTAGGTATTCCATATGCTACCGAATATACCTTCCAATGATATCCATCCCCAATACTTTGTGCTGGATTATCATAACTATAATGATTAAGCTTTAAATCTAATACATCTATCTGAGTCTGTTTTGCTTTTAATGTACTCTCTTTTTTAGATTCCTCTGAACATCCTTGCATAAAGCCCGTATATTCATACTTGCCTTCTACTTTAAATGTATTACCCTTTATAGCGTTTATATTACTTACTTCATATGTTCTGATTCCTTGCTCTTTATATGCTGATAATACTGCTTTATATATTTCTTTATTATCATCTTTTACACTAAACCTTTTAAACTTACCGTATAAACTCTCTTCTTCAACCAGATTGTATACTTTGTATCCATTTCCTATATTTATATCTACTGTTGGATTATTAGCCCATGAACTTTTTTTATCTTTGTAAAATATAAACTCTAAACTATATGCCTTCTCATCTTTTACATTAAAGGCTCGCTCTATCATTGTTACATATGTACTATCCTTTTTATCATCTTTAAATTCTTTGTATGTTTTTGTGCCATAATATTCTTCCAAGAATAAATCTAATGGCTTTTCATAATCTAACGCCTTTACTGTATTTTTACTCCCAGCAAATGATATTGTGCAAAATATCATCATTGCTGTTACCAAAATTAAAATTAAATTTAATGCATATCTTTTATTTTCTGTCTTCATTTTTTAACCAAACATATAATTATTCTCATTAAAGCTAGGGGTTATCTCTTCAACCTTTCCATCTCTTCCTATTATCTTCTTTGGATTAATTGTTACTTCCTTATATTCACCACCTACCTTTACTCCTATTTTTAACTTAGATACAAAACAGCCAACTTTTTTATTTCCTCTTTGTATCGCTTTTCCCATATCTGATACTGTTAAATCTTTATCTGTCATAATTGCATAATTATAATAGGTAGCATTTAACACTTGTTCTTCAGATAAGTTACAACCAACTAAACGATACAAAGCATTTAACCATGCTTTCATACCCGTTCTGGATTCTTTTTTTATTTTGAACTCTAAAATACCATTTTTTAAGAAATCAAAATCCTTATCTTTTTTCATATCTTCTCTTAATTTATTAAATACCTGGTCTGGTATAGGCTTTGGCATGTTTTGTGCATATTTATATTCACGATATAAAGTAAGTTTTTTTAACTTATTAACCAATTCATTATCAAGATCTATCTCTTTTGCAATCTTCGCTATATCTTTATATTTTGTTTCCAATTCATCAAATGCCATACATAAATTGACAAACATACGATATGTATCATATTCAGCTGTTTCACCTTTTAATGTTATTTTTTCATATCGTTCATATTTATTCATATACGACACTTTTTTTTCTGTTCCAAAATTGAAATCTTTTAATACCATCATGTCTAACAAATTGTATTGATATTTGTCTTTAGCAAGATCATAAACAACATTATCTGACCAATTTAATGTACTTAAATCTACATCATCTCCTAAACAACCTAACTTAACCACATACTCTTTTTCACCAACTGTTACTTTTAGATCTATATACTCATCAAATGCCTTTTTATAATTTACCTTCAAAAATTCATTATACTTAAACTCAGAATTCTCTAACTCAACATAATTCGTTATTGGCTTTCCCCATTTTGATACTGTTTCTCCAGATTCATGAAAGACCAAACTTGCCTTAATTTTCTCTACAGCAAACTTTTCAGGCCATTGACGAAAACTCATATAAAATGTCTTTTTATCATTTTGCATATCCGCTTTTATTGGTGCCATACATAACTCATTAGGTTCATTCTTTTCTTGCATGTATTTAACATCTAATACATTTGCATAATCTACTACATCGATCCCATTACTTAACATTAATCTATTTTTTTTCACATTCTCTGGGTCTTTTCCTTTCTTTGGATTACTCTTTTCTTTCTTCTTTATATATCCATCAACTATATCCGTTAAATTACCAAATGACTTATCCTTAAACCCTTTTGTTGCCCAGCCTAATCCTCCTATTATCCCACCCATAAAGATGATTAATAAGATTAACGATATTATTGATGTTGCTTTGTTATTTCTTCTTTGTTCTCCTTTTTTATTCTTCATATTTCTCCTATACGATATAATTTAGAAACATTGCTACAGAGGAATTTGTTACCTTCCCTCTACATTCCAAACTAAATTCCATTAAAACCATTGGGACATAAAATACATTGCCTGGCATATCATATGTATATTTTGCCTTGTATTCTTCTACTGACTTATATTTACCGTCTTTCTCTGTATATAAAAGCTCATTCTTATATGATGAAGTTTTAACAAAATCTAACATCTGATCTTCTGAACATGTCTTATAATCCACTACTGGAGCAAAATAATTAATATGATATTCTGCCTCAAATATTTTTCTTAAAAAATTTACTCTATTCTCTAAATCACTCTTACTTCCTTCTATATATGAAATTGCCGTCTCATCATTAATTTTCTTATAGCCTTTAACTTCTGGTGGCATTTCACTATCTGGATCTTCCATACTTCTTTTCCAATCATCAATCGTTCCAACTTCATCTGATAAAAATTGTTGTAACGTATATAAAAAATATCCTTTAAAGCCTTTATCCTTATTTACCTTTAAATCCTTTATATATTCAGGATCAAAATTATTAGTTAATTGTGCAAGCTCTTTATATACTTCTGTCTCTTTATCGCCATACTCTCCATATGCTGATATTGCTTCTTTATTTATATTGAATAACTCTTTACCATCTCTTAAATCTACTCGCATCATACTTGTTATTGCGGAGTTTGTTAGTTTCTCTATCTCTTTTAATTCTTTTTCTTTATTCTCTTTCTTTTCTTCTTTCTTCTTGTTATCCTTTTTCTTCTTTATATCATTATTTAAATTCTTGATATTTTCTATTGATGGCTTTGTTTTAAAGCCTTTCGTTGCAAAGCCTAAAACACTGATTGAAGCTCCCAGCAACATGATTAATAGAATAATCCCTATTATCGTTCCTATTTTCGTTTTTTTCTTATAACTATATTGTTTCATTTATTAGCCTCTATTATTATTTCTATTGTTATTCCTATTTCTTGGATTCCTTGGAACTCTAGTATTATTCTGTGCTGGATGATCAAAACGAGAAGTTACCAAATATAAAACCCGTCTATTATGTGAACCATGATTGTTAAATCGATCAACTATTTCTGTCTTTAAATTATTTGATAATTTAGAAAAATCATTTTTATATTCAATTCTATCTCTATTTTTATTTATTACTAAATGCGACCGACACCTCTCTATTCGCCCATATACTTGCCCCGGATTCCTTAACCTTTCACGACCATTTCTATCCCTATAGAACATTTGTTCACTTGTTCTTACTTGTAAACCTCTTGTGTCTTTTTCTGATTGTATTATTGCCATTTTTATTTTTCTCCTTTATAATTTTTTTGTCGACGACGTGTAATGGTTAAAAAGACGTGACACAATTAACTGTTGTGCAGAGAGAACAGTTTAAGACTAAAAACCGGGTTTATAAGACCGGAGCTCGAGGCTCTCATAAAAGAACACTGTTTGAGTGTTTTTTTATTTACTCTCTCCATCTCTATCACTTCTTACCTCCACTCCATGGCATCGTATGCGTTAACTCCTTCCAACGGTCTCTGGCAGTATCTTTATCCCATTTTTTAAATCCATTGCTGAAGTAGCCAAGACCAGCAACAGCTCCGCCGATAAAGATGATTAATATTATTGTGCTTATTATTCGTTTCATGTTTTTGTTTTCCTGTTAAAATTTAAATTAACTATAGTTATAGCTTATTACAATTCTAATTAAAACGCAATCTAATTATTGTTAAAAAATTTAATTAAAATGTAATTTATAAAAAATTAATTCAATTAAAAATAGTTAATTTTGTATTATATTAAAGTTATGAATGATAATTATTTAAAAAAACTTGGTAACAACATAAAAGCATTAAGAATAGCTAATAAACTTACTTTAAATGAACTAGCCAATATTATTGATGTCTCAAATGTAGCTATCCACAAATGGGAACAAGGACTAACAGATCCAACAAGTCAAAATATTGTAAAACTTGCAAATACTTTTAATATAACCTCTGATGAATTATTAGGAATTAACAATTTAAAACCATTCACTTTTGACAAAATAGATAGACATTTTAAAAATACCATAATTACAGAAAAAGATAACAAAATATTTATTACTATAGAAAAATAGAGCCATTTTTATAGCTCTATTTTTTTTATTATTTCTCTTCGGAACAATGAAAAATTGTTATTTAAATTACAACACCTCCACCAATCTTAAATTAACCATACCTTTTTCAATATAACGCGGGATTTCAAATTTACCTTTAT
>CAUTUX010000005.1:0-78199 GCA_963542015.1 uncultured Clostridia bacterium
AAAGTCCCTCGAAAGTCCCTCGAAAGTCCCTCGAAAGTCCCTCGAAAGTCCCTCGAAAGAAATCAGAGACAACTTGATGAGATAGAGAATAAAATAAGGCAGATGTTAGAAAAAGACAGTCTAATAACAAGAGGAGAAATTGCAGAAAAATGTGGAATTAGTGAAAAGACTGTTACAAGATATATAAAAAAGATGAAAGAGTTTAAATATATAGGGAAAGGCAAGAATGGACATTGGGAAAGACTTGATTAGCCAGAGAAGTGATAATTAAGAATGCGATTTTAAGCTGGCACGTAGTTGTTTAAAAAAGACCTTGTCATCAGATGAAGTTTTGCGACTATCCACAAGTTTAGAAATAGCTTTAAGTTTTATATCTAAACAAAGATTTTGATCCGCAAGAAGATCAAGAAGAAGTGGTTTCAAAGAAGCGTAAAGACTTTGCAACAACCAAGCAATTGCCATTTGTATGTAATATTCGGAGGTATTCCCAAGAGAAAGAATAGAAGTTTTTAAGAAAGGGATATACTCGCTACTTGCTAAATACTTCATTTCTAAGATAAAAGCAGTTCTCTTGTGAAATAGAGAATCAGAAGATAAGAGATTTGTACAAAAAGACAAGCAAGCATTTTTATCAGTAACGAATAAGGGACAGTCGACACTGTCTGTAACCACCCAAGAATCTACATGAAAAAGAAGATGATAAACAAAATCTTCAAAAGGAAAAGCTGAACCAAGAGTTTTAGAATAGCTTGAACAACAAAAAGAATAAAGCATTTGCTCATCAAGACTATCCAAATTTAAAGTTTTTAAAACCAGATCAAAGGGAGCCAAACAAAGACTCTTGTTTAGTTTTCTTAGGAGAGGGACAGTAATACCAGAAATGCTTAATTTGCTTTGTGAAACATTTTTTATAAAAGGTATCTTTGATTGGTTGGCGTTCGTCTTAAAGAAAACATCAATAATAGTTCGGATATCGTCTCTGGTGTAATTGTTCATAAAATGAGTATGACACAACTTGAAAATAGAAACAAGATTTAACGAGGGGGTGTTTTAAAGCAAGCTAAATAAAAAAGAGAGAGGGATATATGCGATGGGAAAATTTAAAATAAAAGCATTAATACATAACTCTTTTCTAAAACATCGGTACAGACAAGATGAATACAAAACAAGTGCGACGCAGCTAGTTTTTCTTGACAACAAACAACAAAAAAAAGTAACATTAAGGAAGTCATTTGCCTGTTTAGCTCAGTCGGTAGAGCATGCGGCTGTTAACCGCAGTGTCGTAGGTTCGAGTCCTACAACAGGCGCCACTCATAAAAGAAAACCACAAAAGAAAAATTCAAAAAAGAACAAAAAATCTTTGACAGATGAATACGCTTAATAAGCGAAAAAACCCAGTAAAAATCAGCAAAAATCACTATAAAAGGCTACAAAACTTTTGTTGTATTTTTTAACACAAAATTAAAAAAAAGGAGGATTCAACCTTGAAGAAAATGCCCACATTGTTCATAAGGAACTTTATAGATAACCATGAGTTCATTTTAGCGAGAGATGTTAAGCCTGGTCTCGAATGGGTCTTACAAGGGGAAGGAGAAGCAACAGTAAAAATAGATGGGAGCTGTACTGCGATTATAGATGGGGTATTTTACAAAAGGTATGATGCAAAACAAGGAAAAAAACCTCCAGAAGGGGCAATACCATGCGGGGAGCCAGATGTAAATACGGGACATTGGCCACATTGGCTAAAAGTAGATCCAAATAATAAAGCGGACCAATGGCTATATGTGGCATACAAAAACTCAAAACCAGAAGAGTTGGATGATGGGACATATGAAGCAATAGGACCACACTTTCAAAGCAATCCATATGGCATGACGGAAGACAAGTTAGAGAGACACGGAATAAGGAAAATTCAGGTTGAGAGAAGTTTCGACGGTATTAAAAAATATCTTGAAGATAACAATATAGAAGGAATTGTGTTTTGGAAAGATGGGGAACCAAAGTGCAAAATAAAAAGAAAAGATTTTGGGATTCCATGGAATAGGAAAAATCCCAGCAACAAAGCAGAACCTTGTAAAAAATAGAAGAGATTTTTCACCTCTTCTATTTTAAAAATTAAGCGAATAAAACATCGTGATCTATCACAAGACCATCATTAGTAAACTTTATTGATAAAATAAATTTTTCAAGGCTAATGTTTTTTAAGTACTCCAAAGCCTTTGCCTCAACATAATACTCGCCATAATCACACAAATCTCCAAAAGTTAGTGTTTTCATGAGAGTATTAAAATTATCAGCAACATTTTCTAGGGTTGAATGAGATAGTGTAGGATGTTGGAAAATAGAGCGTTTAGGAGCAGATATCAGATCTTGTAGTTGTAAAGTTTTAACAACAGTATCAATATTATCAACCTTTGCTTTTTTCTTTGATAAAGCTCTAAGAATTTTACTACTTTTTGCTGTAAGCAAATCTACGGTGCTACTTAACTCTGGAATAGACCCACTATTAGCAACATGCCCAATATGAGCGAAATATCGTTTTCCCATATATGTTTCGTCTTTAGAAATTTTTACAATATTTCCATCAAACAGCTTATAATCTCCGTGTTCATCTTCAAACAATGTGGTATTGCAAAGCACTTTAGAATAAGTTAATGAAGTTGGATCTATGAAGTTGTTTGCTGTATCGTTTGTAGGAGCGAAATATTTTGTCAGAATTTGTGTAATACCCGAGTTATCCTTATATTTTAATAGACGATAGTATTGTTTGTTTGTGAAATCGAGGGGTGTAGTACTTCTAATATATGAATCATCTACAAATGAGCCATCAGGATTTAATGCGGTATTTTCCTCAAATAGTTCTTCTTGTGGAGTATATTCATCAGCAGGATAATAACCATCTCTTAGCACATAGTATAAATGAGCAGTAGAATCTCCAAGCGAGAGATAGGCTTTTTGACTCGCTCCTGGAACAGAAGTGTCATCCGTATAAGGGAGATATTTTTCGTGGATTGGATCGTAAATGTTTAGGTGCTTGTTTTTGTAAGGAGAGAACTCACCGTGGATACCAGCAATAGGACTAGCTTGCTCTTCCCGAACAAATACATTTGCATTTGCAAAATTGCCAAGGTGTGGTTTTAAAAGTTCAGCCTTTGCCCTGTTGATTCTAGTTAGTGCCCAAGGAGTGTTGAAAACATACTTTCCACCATGAGATACAAACAAATATTCATCGGCAACTAAACTATTAAGAGCTTCTATTGGCGTCTTGCCATCATGAGTAACAAGATACTCAATTTTATCTTTCAAATTAACCCACTTAAACTTAACAGTTTTTGGACTACCAGCAGCGAACTTATCTTTAAGTTGTTTTTCGTTTGCTTGAACATAAAGTCTAGAAGCAACTTTATATTGCCCTTTGGCATCTTCTACAAATGTAAAGGTCTCATCTTTTTCGTTTGCGTAAGCATTTGAAAAATAAGATGGAGTTCCTGAAGTAGATGGGGTGCGAACAATATCATAATTGTCTATATCTAAAATTTCATCAAAGAACATAGACTTTAGTAGATTTTCTGCATTAGTGCTTAAATCATCAAATTTCGTAAAGGACAACTTTTTTAATACTGCATGAGATGTTCCTACCTTCGTCTTAACGAAGCAGTTTGGTTCGAAAGAATCCAATAAAGTGTATGCCCCACTAAGATATTTGTAGTATTTTAGACCAATTAGAGGGTTTTCGCAGGCTTCATACGACCCAGTATCAGAGTTATATCTAAAGCAAGGTGTTGATGGGTCTGCGATATAGATAGGTGAATTCCCATCTGGAGTTGATGAGTAGTTAAACTTTTTAATGAAGTCATTTGCAGAAACAAATGTGTCATTATTTATATCTATTAATTCTCCTAGAACAAGAGAATTGAAAGATGACTTTATATCATTTACTTTAGAATGAGAAATTCTTTTTAACACATTATTCGTTGAGGATTTAAAGGTCTTTGAGTATCTTGTTTCACTGGCGTCGTGAATGGCAGCATTGTACAAAGTGAAATATCCAGCCTTACCATCACGGACAAAGACATAATCCCCGTCACTGGCAGGTTCATATTTGTCAGGCTCAACATCTATGAGTTCATTTAGAGTAAAGCTTTTAAACAAATTATTTATCTTAGTTGCTCCATCATTAAATCCAACAAAAGCAAACAGTTTCAAGAGCTTTTCAGAAGAACCACTGGATACAAGTTTGTATAATTTCTGACCCTCATAGGCGGATTTAAAATTAGGGAGTAAATGGTTAACAGTGATAAAACGGTCATTTTCAAAGACGGCATATTTAGCGTCGGGATCTAAAGTTGTATGCAAAGAAATGGTTTCAACAAAATGATATGTGTCAGGTTTAACATCTACAACATCAGAAAGTACCAGCTCCTTTAGGATATTATCTGGATTTTTAAATTGCAGAGTTGCGAAACGCTGTAAAATTTTCGTTGATGGGACATTCTTCACATATAATAAATCATATTTTCCAGAAACATATGGTTCGAAAGACTTTGTGTGCTTATTGAAAGTAAAGAGGTCAGTATCAGCCTTTATTCTTCTTGGATCAGCGATTGAATGATCTGAAGAATCTGCAAGGCGATATCTTTTCAGCGATGCATGTTTTTCATTGCTTGGATTATATAAGGTGAAATATCCATAGTTGTATTCAAGATATGTACCAGCAGGATCTTCCTCAAAGGAAGTCTCAGTTTTACCATCAATAGTTTGAACTATTTTCTTGAATCTCCTTCCATTAAGCCTATCAAACACGAGAGGATCACAAAGGATTTTTTTAGGCTCAGCAATAAAAACATATTCGCCGCTATCATCTTGATAATATGGTGAAAGGTTAACATCAACTACATCGGTTAAGATAATTGATTTTAGGAGTTCATCCTTTTTGTCGGCAAACTCCTTAAAAGTTAAATCTAAAATGCCTTTTTCTTCAAGAAGAGACAATTTATCTTTTTCTATTTTTGCGAAATTAAAAATGTCTCTTATTTTAAGCTTTGAATCAATGGTCTTAAAGAAAGCAAATGAGTCTTTTAAGCTTTTCGAATTAATGTCTTTAAAAGCATCTATATTTTTAAACGCATCATCCTTTTCAAGATCTATGCCAAGCTGTTTAGAAAGCTCACCGAAAGTAATGTGATTTTGCAAATAATCCAGAAGAGGTTCCTTAGCGAATTGCTCTTTTAATTTAAATGGAGATTTTGAAAGCAGACCATCAGAACCATGTAGGACATTGAAAGGAGCACTTGTTTTAACAGTTTCGTGCAAATTTAAACTTTTTAATGCCTCTTCGACCGAGAAAGAATCAAGAAGTTTATCTGCGAAAGTGTGAGTTAAATCTTTTAGTTTTGTGTTAAATAGTACAGACAGCTTTATAAAACCTAACTGCCCAGGCAGAGAATCTGGGATGTTAATGCCATATTTCTTTTTTAGTTCCCCCAGCGTCATGTTCTCAAATTTATCTAAATCTTTTTTGATCATTTGATAAGCTTGGAGAAGTGTTTTTTTGCCGAGTTCAGAATTTGGGTCAATCACATTTCCTATTTGTGGATTCAGTTTTGAAATATCGCTCACTCTTTTTGTTGTACCAAGAACCCCGAGAGCGATTCCTAAAACCAAAATGACACAAAGAATGGATGTTAAAAATCCACTTACAAACATTAAACTATTTTTTGCTTTCATAATCTTCCTTATAACAGGAACATGATGCGAGAAGACGCAGGAGCCTGTTCTAATAATTTTCTCAATAAACTTAAAACCCCAAATGAAGGCTTATCAAAAACTTTTCCAACGGGGTTTGATATATATAATTTGCCAACAACTGCGGATTCTTTCACAGCATTGACAAAGGCAAAGTCGCTTTTATCTGCAAATAATCGAATCATTGAAAGAATAAATAGCATGAAAATGAATACTAAAACCGCAGACATAATTAATCCTAGAACTCGATCAAGAACAGCCTCCGCAACAACATCGGAATTATGCCAGTTCTTTGTTCCAAGCCTTATACCAATAAACGCAAGCGTCAAGATGATCAAAAAGAAGAGATGCAAGATCACATTCATAACATGCAACATTATTTCTGTAGCAAATATGCGTTTTATCGCAACTGGATTTTCATCCAGATGTTTGTTTGCAATAGGCATAAATTTATCAACACCAGCTTTTACTTTAGGATTATCATATGATTCTAGAGCGATAGGATTTATACTTCCATGTTTGAGCGAATCTGGCAAGTTTAGCATAACACGACCAGAATTTTTTTCTTTAAACATTTCTATATCCATTATTGGTTTATTTTTCTTCGATATGCTTTTTTCAATTGAGTTTCTTATAGAGAACCCCATGCGGGATGTTTTCATAGTAGGGAGCAGCCAGGATGATAACAAAATTGCCAATAAAATTATTGGTAGAAAAACTCCCCATTTTAAAGATCTTGAAAACCCACGCAGTGACCCAAAAATCATGAATGCTAAGATAATCAAGAAAAACACAATATCAACAATCGTTTTTGCAGGCACTAATTCTCCTTAAAGTCTTATATATAATTATATATAAAAAAACATGATATTAAAGAGGAATCACTAAGAAAGTTTGAATAAACTCATAAACATTAACAACAATGCAAGATGCCGAAACAGGCAACTAAAGCGTCCAACCGCCATCTATTATAATATTTTGTCCCGTAACATAATTGTTATTTAAAAGGAACAGAATGCCCGAAACCACATCTGAAACATCTCCAATACGACCTAATGGAATATCGTTAGCCATATCAGAAAGCTCCTGTTCTGAGAACTTAGAAAGCATATCGGTATATATAGCTCCTGGAGAAATACAGTTAAATCTTATATTGCTAAGAGCATATTCTTTAGCAAGAGATTTTGTGAGCCCTATAATAGAAGCTTTTGATGCAGAATAGTGTGATTCCATAGAGGCTCCAACAACCCCCCAGACGGAAGAAACGGCGATAATACTGCCTGATTTTCTTTTTACCATATCTTTTAGAAATACAGAAAGGACTCTAAAAAGACCATTAATATTAATATTTTGCATACGTAACCAATCTTTTTCTGTTAAGTCGATGAAAAGACGGCTTTCAGCGATACCAGCACAATATATAATATGGTCAATTTTACCAAAACGCTCGTAACAGTGATTTTTAAGAACTTCTACAGATTCCATACTTTCAACATCACAAAAAAAAGCCGTTGATCCAGGAGTGTTTTTTTCAATTATTAAGGCTTCTTCTTTTGATTTACAATAAGTAAAGGCAACATTGTATTTTTGCGTTAAACTTTTTACAGTAGCTTTGCCTATTCCACGGCTGCCACCAACGACAAGAACAGTTTCCATTAGCGTTTTTTCTTTGTTTTTTTCCTTGTATAGTTCTTAGATTTCCCTACAAAAACCTCAACTTTTGGTCTATGCACTGAAACAGTTACATCGCCACCAAAGTCATGTTTTTCCCCATCAAGGTTGAAAGGAATAGAGCTTTCAAATTTTAAATTTGCATTTACAACTTTTTTAAAAACTATTTTTTTATTAGAAACTTCTTTTCTCAATCCTATAAAAAAGGCTTTAAAAAGAGGCCAGAATATTTTAATTTTGTTTTTAAAAGAATTTTTCCCTGGGCTTTTAATTAACAGCATGTGAGTTGCACCATCTGAAGGGGAATATAGTTTGTTAAAATTAAATCCAAAACAACGCATTGAGTCAATAAACATTATTAATGTGTAGTTCCCGTCATAATTTACATTGTCAGCACTAATCTGAGCTTTAATGTCATATACTTTGTACTGCGATGCGACTTTAAACAAATAGGCAAGTATACCAAGACGTTTCTTTTTTTCTGGAGGAACAATATATCCAAGTGGCGTAAAGGAACCTGCAGCAAATACATAAGAAAAATATTGGTCATTAGCTTTTGCGTATTCTAACATGGGGATAAACTCAAGATGTTTATTTTCTTTCAATCTTGTTTTCGCACTTTCGTTATATGTTCCAAAAGAAAAGTATATAAGTTTGGTATTTTCATCAAAAGTATGGTTGAGAGCATTGTTGAAAGAACCATCACCACCACAAACAACGACGCAATTGTATCCAGCAGCAGACCAATCGCCACTAGTATCGTTAATGATAAAAGAATCAACGATATCATAGTCTTTTTTAAATCTTGCAACTAAAGCATCTTGGTCAATAGATTCAAAGCGACCACAGTATGAATTAAAGACAATTAGACAGCGATTCATTCCTGTCCAGCTGCCTCTTTATCTACTATTACAGTAACATTTGGGTGTCTCTTTAAAACAGAAGCAGGTTGCTCTATGGAAACCACGCCACTCATTAAATTCCGAATAGCATTAACTTTTGATTTGCCAGTTGCTAACAATAAAATCTTCTTTGCCTTCATTATTTCGCCAAGCCCCATTGTTAAAGCCTGAATAGGAACATCTTTAATGTTTTTAAAGAATCTTGAGTTCGCCTCTATAGTTTCTGGGGTCAAAGTTGTAACATGTGTTTCAGAATCAAAAAAAGTGCCAGGTTCATTAAAGGCAATGTGTCCATTTGTTCCGATCCCAAGAATTTGAAGATCAATGGTTGCATTCTTTAACAAGTTTGAATACCTACTACATTCTGCATATAAGTCTGGAGCCATTCCATTTGGGATATTAATGTTTGCAGGATCAATATCTAACGAACTGAACAGATTGTGTTGCATGAAATAGTAATAACTTTGATCATTTGTTTTATCTAAACCGACATATTCGTCAAGATTGAATGTTTTAATGTTCTTATAAGATGTCCCATTTAAGACATGATCCATAATCATAGCTTCGTAAACTCCAAGAGGAGTGGAGCCTGTTGCTAACCCCAAAGTTGCATCTGGTTTTTTCTTTACTAAATCAATTACTATATTCGAAGCTAAAGTATTAAAATTTTCTAAATTTTTAGCCACTATAATTTCCATAGTTACCTCACAAAATACATCTTAATAATACTACCAATATGGAAAATGGTAAAGAAAAAAGACTAGCAAAAAACAGTTTGACGGATTAGACATACTGTTAAAAATTGCAAAACAAAAAAACAACCAAAGCAAAAACAGCACTTTCTGTGATATAATTACACCCATGAGAAAAAACGCCAAAAAGATAGAGTTGCTCCTTCCAGCTGGGAATTTAGAAAAACTTAAAACAGCTATTTATTTTGGAGCTGATGCAGTCTATGTGGGTGGTAAGAATTTTTCGTTGAGAGCAGGAGCAGGGAATTTCACAGAAGAAGATTTGAGACAAGGGACAGAACTTGTTCATTCAAAAGGGAAAAAGATATATGTGACACTCAACATATATGCACATAATAGAGATATCGAGGCAATAAAAGAAGAATTAAAACTTCTCGAAAAAATAGGTGTTGATGCAGTCCTTGTTTCAGATATGGGAATTTTATCTTTAGCAAGGAAAACAGTGCCAAATCTTGCAATTCATATATCCACACAAGCAAATACAACAAACTATGAAGCGGTCAATATGTATAGGAAATTGGGGGCAAGTAGAGTTGTTCTTGCAAGAGAGTTGTCTTTGAGCGAAATAAAAGAAATCCATGAAAAATGCGATATTGAGCTTGAAACATTTGTGCATGGAGCAATGTGTGTCGGGATGAGTGGTCGCTGTTTATTGTCAGAATACTTCACAAAGCGAAACGCAAATGCAGGGGCATGTTCACAGCCATGTAGATGGGAATACAAATTGCAAAGAACAGAAAAAGAAGAAGGCATCTTCATTGAAGAAGATGATAGGGGCACCTATTTTTTTAATAGCAAAGACTTGCGACTAATTGATTATTTAAAAGATATGGTCGACGCTGGAGTGTACTCGTTTAAAGTTGAAGGCAGAATGAAAAGTGAATTTTATGTAGCGACTGTTGCCATTGCATATAGAAAGGCAATAGACGATTTACTAAGAGATGGAAAGATTGAAAAATTAAATGAGTATAAAAGAGAACTTGAAACAATAGCTCACAGAGATTATACGACAGCATATGCATTGGGAGAAAATCAAGACACGATATATCCAAAAAAAGGGCAAATTGAGGAAAGTGAAATCTTTATTGCAAAAGTTTTCGGAGAAGAAAATGGCATGACATTAGTAGAGATGAGAAATAGATTTGTAGAAAATGATGAGATTAGCGTTTTGTCTCCAAACGAATATTGCTATAGCAAAACAAGGGTTCAAGAGATATGGAATACAGATGGAGAAAGAGTACAAGATGCGAAGCTAGTTCAAGCAAAATATCTTTTAAAAACAGACATAAAATTGCAAGAGGGAGATATCCTAAGTAGACATAGACAACCCAGTTAAATTGACACATAAGGTCTTTATATATCATTATATTATTTACTTACTTAGACATTTTGCCGAGAAGAGGCAAAGCCGTTTGTAGTCAATGCGTAACTACAAAGAAACAGAGAAGTAACGACTCAATACTTAGAGGAGAAATATGGAAGAAAAAAAACGAAGAATATTTATTCCGACAATTATAATCGCAGTAGCGGTAATTATTGGAATATTGCTAGCAATGAACCTGTTAGGACCAAAAAAAATAAATTATGCGGGAAGTGACAAGTCATTTGAACAGCTAGTAAAAAACACAGCAGCGAATGCTGAAAATAAAGAAAAAATAGAGAATATTTTAATTGAAGGATACAAACTAAAAATAAGGCTGGTTGGTTCTAATGGAAGAACATATACATATTACACAGTTGTTCCACATAGAACATCTTTAACTGAAGATATAAACAGATGGGCTAAAGAAGTTAATTCTGAAGCACCGACGAATGGAAATATAAAAGCAGTTGAATATAGCAATCCATCTAGGGGAGCTGCTCTCACAGCATTGATTTCACCATTGATAACATTTGCATTGCTCATAATTCTATACATCATTTTTATGAAAAAATCTGGGGCAATGGGAAGTAAGGCTATGGGTTTTGGGAAAACAAAAACCAATGTAGTTAAAGATGTGAAGACAAGGTTTAGTGATGTAGCCGGAGCAGATGAAGAAAAAGAAGAAGTTGCAGAGATAGTTGAGTTTCTTAAAAACCCTAAGAAATTTACGGAAATTGGAGCAAGAATTCCTAAGGGGGTATTGCTAGTAGGTCCTCCAGGCACAGGTAAAACATTATTGGCAAGAGCAGTTGCAGGTGAAGCAAATGTTCCATTTTTCTCAATGTCGGGTTCAGATTTCGTAGAAGTATTCGTTGGGGTGGGTGCATCGAGAGTAAGAGATTTGTTTGATCAGGCAAAGAAAAACATGCCATGTATAATTTTCATAGATGAAATAGATGCTGTTGGAAGACAACGTGGAACAGGACTTGGTGGCGGTAACGACGAAAGAGAACAGACATTAAATCAGTTGCTCGTAAATATGGATGGATTTGATTCAAATACAAACATCATAGTAATAGCAGCAACCAACAGAGCAGATGTTCTTGATCCAGCATTATTGAGACCAGGTCGTTTCGATAGACAAGTATATATAAGCTTGCCAGACGTTAAAGGGAGAGAAGCAATAATTAGGCTACATGCAAGAAATAAGGCAATAGATGGGAAAGTAGACTTTAGAAAGTTAGCAAGACTTACAGCAGGATTTTCTGGAGCAGATATTGAGAACATGTTAAATGAAGCAGCAATATTAGTAGCTAGAGCAAATAGAAGACTTATAACTGAAAACGACATTGCAGAAGCTATTAACAAGGTTACAACAGGACCAGCAAAGAAAAGCAGACTTGTAACGGAAAATGATAAAAAGATAACAGCGTATCATGAAAGTGGACACGCTGTAGTTGGAAAGATTTTAGACAAGACAGCGAACATTCAAGAAGTAAGCATAATCCCAAGAGGTATGGCCGCTGGCTATACAATCGTTACGCCAAACAATGACGACAATCATGTCTCGAAGACACAGCTTATGAATAAGATAACCACATTGCTTGCAGGGAGAGCGGCAGAAGAGGTATTTATAGACGATATTTCAACAGGTGCATCAAACGATATTCAGAGAGCATCTAAGATTGCAAGAAAGATGATAACAGAATGGGGTATGTCATCTAAATTGGGTACAATTTTCTTAGGGAGTAGCGAAGAAGTATTCCTTGGAAGAGATTATCAAACCAAGACAGAATACTCAGAAGCGATGGCAACAGAAATCGATGAAGAGATAAAGAAGATTATAGATGCACAGTATGCAATCGCACTAAAGACAATAAAAGAAAATAAAGTCGTTATAGAAAAGATGGTTGAGATATTGTATGAGAGAGAAACAATATATTCAGACGAAATAGAAAAATTAATTGATGAGTTCGGTAAAAGACCAGAAGAGGTTATGAAGAAATGAATATCCGCCAAAAGATGAAACTGGATCTTGATACAATAATGGAAAAAGATCCTGCGGCGACAACAAGATATCTTGTAAAGAGAACATACTCAGGATATAAAGCATTGTGTGCATATAGACGTGCACACGAGCTTTATTTAAAAGGGCACAAGACATTAGCATTTTTAATTTCAGCAAGAGCTAAGAGAAGAACTGGAGCAGAAATACATCCTGCAGCAAAGATAGGGGACAGAATTTTTATAGACCACGCTACAGGACTAGTCATCGGAGAAACCGCTGTAGTTGGGGATAATTGTGTATTATATCAAGGAGTAACCCTTGGGGGGACAGGGAAAGAAACGGGACAAAGACACCCAATACTTGAAGACGGAGTTATGGTATCTTCTGGAGCTAAAATTCTTGGACCAGTCAGAATAGGTGCTAACAGCAAAATAGGTGCTGGGAGCGTAGTTTTAAAAGATGTGCCAAAAAACTCAACAGTGGTGGGAGTCCCAGGACGACTTGTAAGACAAGATGGGAAGAAAATTATTGAAATGGATCAATTTGTTCCAGATCCAGTTGTGGAATGCTTTGAAAGGATTGAAAAAAGATTGGCACAAATTGAAAGCAAATTAAATATTGAACATAAGACAGACGCATTTTTAACAGATAATAAGAGTGAAAAGAACAATGAAAATATATAATACCCTTAGCGGTAAAAAAGAAGAATTCATACCTTTAAAGGATAATAATGTGAAAATGTATGCATGTGGTATCACTGTATCTGGAGATGCACACATAGGACACGCATATCAAGCTTTAATATATGACATTATAAGAAAATACTTAGGACTGAAAGGATATAAAGTTCAGTACGCAAGAAACTATACTGACATAGACGATAAGATTATCGCAAAGGCAAAAGAACTTCATGAAGACCCAATAGATTTTGCAAAGAAAACAATAAGTAGAATTGACAAGGTAATGAAACAATTCAAAGTAGATGAGCCAACGATATGGTTGAGAGCGACCACAAGTATTGGGAACATTATTTCATTTATATCAGAACTCATAGAAAAAGGACATGCATATAGAACTGAAAATGGAGATGTATACTTTGATGTATTAAGTTATCCAGGGTATGGGAAATTGTCACATAGAAATATAGAAGATGAGATGGATGGATTTCGTAAAGAAAACGATATCAACAAAAAAAGTCACCTAGATTTTGCATTGTGGAAAGCAGAAAAAGAAGGAGAAGTTTCATGGGATTCGCCATGGGGCAAAGGTAGACCAGGATGGCACATCGAATGTTCTGCAATGAATAGAGAAGCATTTGGAGATGAAATAGATATACACGGCGGGGGAAGAGACTTGATATTTCCGCATCATGAAAATGAGATAGCACAGACTGAAGCACTGACTGGTAAAAGATTCGCAAAATATTGGATACACAATGGTCTTATAAAAATTAATGGTCAGAAAATGTCAAAGTCTCTAGGGAATACATTGTTGCTTGAAGATTTGCTGAACAAATATTCTGATGAAGCCATTAAGTTTGCATTGTTACAAACCAACTATAGAGCAGACATCAACATAACAGATGAATATTTTAAAGTGGCAGAAAAACAACTAGTGGGATTCTATACTGAAATTGCAAAATATGATTTGGATAAAAAAATAAAAGAAAAGGCACCAGAGGCAATCAGAGAAGAATTTATACAAGCAATGGATGACGATTTTAATACAGCCAAAGCAATAGCAAATTTATTTACATTCTTTAAAGAACTTAAGAAAGAACAAGATGAGAACAAAAAAATAGCAAGCATACTAGAAATTAAAAAGTTGTATGGCATTCTTGGATTGTTTAGATATGATGCAAAAGAATTTCTTAAAGAGTATGCCAAAGAAGAAAAAGTACCAGAGGAAATAATAACGTTAGTACAAAAGCGACAAGATGCGAAACAACAAAAAAATTATGTACTTGCAGATGCAATAAGATCAGAAATAATATCAAAGGGGTATATCCTAAAGGACACTAAGGACGGAGTGGAAGTTGAGAAGGCCTAAAAGTCTTTGAATCACGCACTACAGAAATACACTTGCCAACAATTTGCTTTTGTGAGAAACATCCAAAGTCTCGGCTATCAGACGAGTTGGATCTGTTATCCCCCAACACAAAAACTTCATTTTTTACAACATGGAATACCGTGTCACCAATAGGAGTGTTTGGAAAAGTTTTTGTGCCCGGCTTTAAGTATGGTTCATTCAACAATTTACCGTTACGATAAACATTGCCATCTTTTAGTTCAATTGTATCTCCTGGAAGACCGACAACTCTTTTTACGATATTAAAATCTTTATCTTTCTTTAGGACAGCAATATCGCCATAAGTAATTTTCTTTTTTGCCAAACTTGAGGTTGCAATATAAAGCTTATCAAAATTAGTTTTGTTGTTTTTAGTTTTGCCGTGCAGGGTAGGGTACATAGAGAGTCCTTCAACATCATACTTTTCAAAAGCTGTAAATCGGACACATGTACCTATACATACAAGTACCGTTATTATGGCGACAATTGAGATAAAAATTGAATAAGCAAGTTTTTTATTTTTCATAACCTACACAATAAGCAAGTTGTTAAACAAACAACCGTTTGGATTTTTAATGTAAAAGAGAAAACCATCTGAAATTTTGGACAGAGATCTTCCATCATGATTTTTAAAATCAGAAACTTTAAATGTTAATTTTTGCCACAAATCAGATCCAGAAACGCTAGCACTGAAGTAGAAAGTTTCAAGAGTTGGGTAGATACGAATTTCAAAATTCAGGACTTTATTTTTGTCACTTAAATAATCACAACAAAAAAGAGAGGATGTACTAGTTTCTGGGAGAGAATTAGCTGGTTTAGAAAGATAGAGGTCTCCAGCGAATGTGGTTATACCACATATGCCAGAAGTGCTCTGTTTTGTTTGCATAACATTTTCATTAAGTACAATGTCTTTCGTCTCAACATGGAATGGACAGTCATTTAATCTGCTGTCGTATAGCACATGGTCGAAGTGTATGTTATTCGCATTGCTGTGCTTAATTGCTTGTATAGAAAAAGTGGTGCTTTCAGGAAAACATGAAAGAACACATCCATCTTCAAAAGTCAAAGTTGCGAAGCAAAATACTGGAACATCTTTATGCTCTACAGCAACAGGAAGAGATGTTTCAGTGTTTGTGACAGTACAGCTTTCTTTATTCCAAACTGTGCTAATGAGCATATCAGTGTCGGATGCAGAGAAAACATCAACTTTCACAAAAGGTTTTGAAGATTGGATATCGTATAGTAGCGAATCGCCTGAAGTCTCAAAAGATGTTTTTACGACGGGTTGTTCAATAGCAGTGCTAGCACAGTGATGTTTTAGCCATAACAGCATGTACTCAAAACAAGGACCGCTCAATTGATTACCCAAACTATTTTCAATTAACAGCTGTTTATTTTTTGACGCTGCAGTTGCAAATATCTGTTTGGCATAGGCAAGAGGGTAATACTGAGAATTGGTAAATGGGATAAATAATAGATCTGCATTTAAACATTTTGCATAAGTTTCAGCACTTATACCCGCAGCGAAACATGTGTTTTCTTCTTCGGAATCAAAACCATTGTTTGAGATATTTTTCTTCCAGACAAAACCACCGCCACCAATAGGAACAATAGCAGAAACAGTTTTGTTTAAGCCTCCGATTATCCATGCTAAATCGGCACCAGTTTCAAAACCGATAATAGATATTTTTTCAAAATCAACAACAGGGCTGGTCTTTAAAACAGGGAATGCTCGCTTAATAACATATGCCCATTGATACCACGCTGTGTCTTTTACAGAATTCCCATTGATTGACCCAATGTGCTGTATATGATTTGGGAATTGTGCATAATCTAGTGAATCTGGATATTTAGTGGTGAAGGCGTCTTCATGGAGAGATCCAGCATAATCGAGAATACACACACAGTTGCCATCCTTAGCAAGGCGTTCGATTAATGATGAATAGTCTGGATTATATCCCGCATTAGGCAAGATAATCATTAGCGGTCTTTTGCCCTCAAACGATTCGTCGTAGTGAAGCTTTAGATATGCTCGTACACGATCGTTGTTATCCATAGTTGGAGTATAACAAAGTGAGATTGTTGTAATGCCGTCACGAGTATCTTTAGAAAGAATGGATGTCTCAAGAGAGTAATTTTCAGTGTCAAATGACTCCCAAACTTGCATTGGTGTCAATAGCTCAAAACCCATGCGATAATTATACCGAAGGTTAAGTTTATAGTAAAGAAATGCCAATTGACTTGGTGTGCAAAATTGACAGTTAAGTTTAGTAGTATTAACATATTTGCAATGGGAAAACTAATATTAAACAGAAGAAAAGATAGTGACAGACGACTGACTACAGTGGTAGCCATATTGTCAATAGTGGTAACTTTATACATCTTATTTATGAGTTGTTCTTTTGTAAAGACAAGCCACGCAGAAGAAGCATTTAAATATCAATTAGCAAAAAACCAACTATTTGGTGAGGCGTTGAAAAGAGAAGGAATGGTTAGGAAAGCCTTTGAAATAGACATGTTTCTTGAAAGCGTAGAAGACAACGGATATCTTTTATACAGTGTAGTTAAAACAAGGTCATACAAGATTGAATTATCAGGGAAAGAACTTTTAACACAAAAAGTAGGCACTGACGGTGAAAAGAGCGTATACGCTACATACCTTGACAGAAATCACATAGATAAAAACTTTAAAGCAAAACTATATGTTCAGGAAATGCACAAGAATATGGATTTTGAATTTAAAGTGATAGATAGAGTAGGAACAAAGAAAATACCAGATAAATTTACAAAAGCAGTACATAACCCAAATAGACCAGTAGATGGACGCACATATACTTTTATAACACAAGCGGGAGAACTGGTAGAAACAAGACATGACATAAAAATTGACAATTATAGCAAGATTAAATTCAACAAATTTCCAGTGTCGGCAGAATCAAAAAAACCAGGTGGAGAAAATAAAACATTTGGCATAAGATACACCTTGATAACAGATTCAGAAAAAAAATATGACGACTTAGAAGAGCTTAAAGCAGATATAAAGAAGATAGATGCAAAGCAAGTAAAAAGACTTGAGGTTAGGTTTTCGCCAATCTTCAAAGGGAAAGAAAAGTATGCGAATATTACATACTCGTATGTATATGATAAAAACGCAGATGGAGAAGAGCTACAACAAGAAAAAGAAAACACTTTAGGGAAAGAACCGTTGAGTAAAATGGAAAAAGGAATCATTGGCCTTGTAGTGGGAATTATAGTGATTGTCATAGCAGTATCAGTAGGGGTAGCTGTCCCATTAGTGCTTAAAAGAAAGAAGGCAAAAGAGGTTGCAATTGCTGAGGATGAATCTAAAAGCAGTGGGGATTCTTTAGATTAAACAGCATAGCTAAAAAAACAATATAAAAAACGCCTATTTTTAAAGGGCAATATTGCCAGGAATAGAAAGTCAATTTTTGCTGTTGAGAGTCTACTTAACTACTTAGCAAAAAAATCAAAATAAAGCACAAAATACAGCGTTAAAAGACGAGTTTCGGCAAAAACCAATATTGACTTTAACTCTGTACATTCTTTAAAATTATATATATCTAAATAAATAGGGGGAAACAAATGGATAGCATAACAAAGGCTAGAATTAATTTATTTGCAGTGCTAAGAAATTTAGAAGATTTGTGTGCACTCGATGTTGAATCACAAAAAATCATAAAAGATTCAAACATTGGAATAGAGTTTCATGTTCCAGAGGTAGGAAGAGGAATCATTGAGTTTAGACATGGCAAATGCAAATTTACAAGAGTAATCGATGGGAAAAAGCATGGAGCAAGAGCGGGACTGCAATTGTTCTTTACATCGCCTGAACACTTCAACAAGTTGATCGATGGCGAAAAGACTGCACCTATTTTCTACAACATATTTGCGGTAGGATTCTTGTTAAAACAGTTTACTCAATTGACCAACAGGTTGACATATTTCTTGCAACCTAAGCCAGAAGAAAAAGAAGAACTATTGAAGGATGAAACATATTTTAAGATAAATACAACATTAACAGCATATACAGCATTCTTTGCAATGGCAGAAATTGCAAACAGCGATTTCGTCGGAAGGGCGATAGCGAGGAGAATGCCAGACTGCAAATTGCAATGCGGAGTTGAAGATGGATTTAAAATGACAGTAGCAGTAAAGCAACACGAAATGACAGTAACTAAAGGTGGAACGGATGAGTGGAATGCAGAAATGATATTTGCAGATTTAGAATTTGCACATGATCTGCTGAACGGAAAAACATCAAGCTTCACAGGAATGGGCACTGGTAAATTTAAAGTAAGAGGTGCTGTTGAAATACTTGAGCAGATGGCTAAGCTATTAAGTCAAGTAGGAATATACTTAGGTTAGGGAGGAAAACATGGAGTTAAAATATCAACCAAAAAAAATAATTAAAGTGGCAAAAAGCCAAGAAATGTTTAAAAGGGCATTGAATGTAATTCCTGCCGGAATATATGGGCATTTGGGTCCGGCTGAAGGATGCATGATCCCTATTGAAAATTACCCATTATACATGTCAAAAGCACAAGGGGCATATATTTGGGATTTGGATGGCAACAAAATCATAGACTATATGTGTGCATATGGTCCAAACTTTTTGGGATATAACGATCCAGATGTAGATGCAGCGGCAATGGAACAGTTAAAAAAAGGAAACTGTACAACTTTGGTAAGCGATGTTACCGTAGAGTTTGCTGAAAAGATGGTCGATACAATAAACATGGCAGATTGGGCATTTTTTGCTAAAAATGGTGGAGATGTAACGGCATTCTCAGCAATGATTGCTAGGGCATATACAAATAGAAAGAAAATGGTTCTAGTTAGGGGATTCTATCATGGCGTTGCTCCATGGATGCAGAAACTAGGTTATGCTGGTGTTGTAGAAGAAGATCTATCAAATAACCTATACATTGATTTTAATGCTCCAGAACAATTAGAAGCATTATGTAAAAAGTATCCAAATCAGATAGCAGGATTGATTGCTACACCTTATTTCCACCCAACCTTTGGAGATAACATGTTGCCACCTGAAGGATATTGGCCACGCATAAGAGAAATATGCGATAAGAACGGTATTGTTTTGATTTTCGATGATGTTAGGGCAGGATTCAGAATAGACATGAAGGGAAGCGATTATCATTATGGAATTAAATCTGACTTGTCATGTTTCTGTAAAGCTATAGCAAACGGATACAATGTTTCTTGTATTACAGGGCAAGAGAAATTGAAAAATGCCGCTTCAGATATTGCCTATACTGGTTCATATTGGCTATCAGCAGTGCCATTTGCTGCTGGAATTGCAACATTGAAAAAGGCAAAAGAAATTGATGCAGTTGAAGGGAATAGAAAGAAAGGAATTAAATTAACAGAAGGACTTAAAGAGGTTGCAAGAGATAATGGATTCGATTTAAGAGTAACTGGTGAACCTGCAATGTTCTATATGAGACTCGGGAATGACCTACCATCAACACTGTTGCACCAAGAATGGGTAGCGGAATGTGTAAAGAGAGGAGTATTCTTTACATCGCATCATAACCACTTCATAAATGCCGCACTTACAGATGCTGACTTCCAATACACTTGGGAAGTTGCGGATGAGGCATACAAGGTAGTTAGAGCGAAGCATCCAGAAGCAAATTATATCAATTAGTTTTAATAAAAAAGTACGACATGGTGCCATTGTATAGTGGTGCTTTGTTTTACCTATTAAGTTTACAATGATTAACTTTTGTAAAAATGTTTGTAATAAAAAACGAGATTAATGTAAAATAAGACTATTCTTTAGAGGAGGAATAAATGAAAAAAGAAGCAAATGAAGAAATAAAAGAAACAGTTATGGAAATTGAAGAACCAAGGATGCCAATGTTAGGTGAAAAAGCACCTTATTTTGAAAGCATCACAACAAATGGCAATGTATGTTTCCCAAATGATTATGCAGGAAAGTGGGTAGTTTTCTTTTCACACCCAGCAGACTTCACACCAGTATGTACAACTGAATTTATGACATTTCAGAGCAGATACGCAGAGTTTAAAAAGTTAAACACTGAACTACTTGGACTATCAATAGATTCTATATTTTCACATATTGCATGGATTAACAGCATTAAGAAATATCAGTATAAAGATATTAAGGATCAAGAGATCATGTTCCCTGTAATTCCTGATATCAAACAGGATGTAGCAAAATTGTACAACATGGTACACCCTAATATTTCAACAACAAATGCAATCAGAGCGGTGTTTATAATTGACCCAAATGGAATCATTAGAACCATATTGTATTATCCATCATCAACTGGAAGAAATTTTGATGAGATTATAAGAATACTTATTGCATTGCAGACTTCTGATAAAGAACAATGTGCAACACCTGCTGATTGGAAGCCAGGCGAAGATGTTATTGTTCCACCAGCAACATCTGTAAGCGAAGCTCGCAAGCGTTTAACCAACCAGGACGGATTCACATCATGTCAAGATTGGTTCCTTTGCTTTAAAAGGTCTAAATCAAAGCAATAAAAAACAAACAAAGTATAAAATAACGGATTAGATGTATTGTTTTAATACATCTATCCTTGTTTGTATAGATTACAAGTTCCTCATTTTGCAGGTATTACCATTATGCTTATGAGAAAATCATTCTCGCATTACCGAGGCGGTTTTTTATTAAAGAGGAAGATGTATAAAAGATCGACTTAGAAAAAAATAAGAACAGAATTTAGCAATTAAGAGACATGTAGAAGAATGTAGTGTGTACAAAAAGCGTAGGGGGAAAGAGCATGAATTAATTGCACTAGCATCCTACTGTTTGTAAACCTTCTTTCCACGGTCATAGCATTAAGAGAGAAAATGCAGAGTATGAGCTTCGCAAAGTAATACTCAATAGGAGAGCTTTATTTTCCCATCTCTATACATTAAGCTGTTAAAACGAAGACGATAATTTGACAAAAATCTCTAAAAATTTTTTGTAGTAATAAGTAGTCAGAACAAGAACTAAAAATTCTTAAACATAAACATCATGCAAATTAAGATTTATAAAAAAGGGAAGTTAAGCTTCCCTTTTTAGTAACTCTTATTTCTTTGGTGGAGGTACTAGCAAGGACTGACAAGATGCCATGATTTCATTGAACTTAGGAGCGTAGCTGTCACCAGAACCAATAATTGCAACATAGTGCCTTGCAACGCATTCAACGAATTCATATTTGCCAGTTAATAGTGCTAAACAGCCATCTGGGTTGACGAAATCAAATAAAACAAACGGACGTTTTCTTTCATAGATTCCACGACCCGCCTTTGTGTTGCCTGCCTTAACTCTTAAATATGCTCCAATTGGAGGATATATTTCTTTTCCATTCTTATCTAAAGTGGCACCAACCTGGAATTGATATATTCTATCAGATTGATTTTTTGCCCATTCAACCATAGGTCCCCAAGCCAGTTTATTTGCACTGGACAAGGCAGTTGTTATTAAGTATAACGACATCTTAACTTTTAAATATTGGTTAAGAGGATCTTTTGCTGTTGGATTAAACTTTGGACCAGTTTTGGTGAGTTCCATCATCAGACCTAAGAATGGGAAGAATGCTTTTTTAGACATATTTTTAAATATGCAAGGTAGAATACCCATAGCATCAGATGCCTTAGCTCCCTTAAAGACACCAAGTAAAGCCTTGATGCTTTTAAAGTGCATATTGATTACTTCTAAACTTTCGAGCTTTGAGCCATCTTCCATTTCAATATATCCAGGATAATCTCCTTGGACTACTTTAAAACGTTTCTTAAATGCAGATTTTTCAGCAACTTGCTCATCTAGGAAGATGATGTAGCATGATACGGGATTCGCATCATCATCAGCTCTAAAAGAAATAACAGCGTTTATGTTCTTAAATTTCTTAATATGTTTTTCAGACTCAGTTAAAGGGACCTTCATTGCGGGAAACGCCGCACGGAAGAATAACTTCGCAGTCAAAACATCTGTTTCATTAGCTTTCATAACTTAACCCCACAAAATAAGACTAATCTTCATCAGACCAATCTTCGTCAGCTTCAATTTCTTTTCCTAACAATTCTTTAACGGTTTCTACGATACCTGAAGAATCAAGTTTGTATCTTGCATACAAATCTTCAGGATAGCCAATAACACTGAATTCATCTGGAATACCAAGTTTTGTAAAGGCACAACCCTTACCAGACTCAGCAATAACTGAAGCGACAGCGTCACCTAATCCACCCATGATATTATGTTCTTCAATAGTGAGGATTCTTCTCGTATCAAGAACAGCTTTCATTATAGCTTCTTTATCTATAGGTTTAATTGTATGCATGTTAAGAACACGAACTGTAACCCCGTCACGCTTTAACTCTTTAGCAGCTTCTAAAGACTGTAGAGTAGGAGTTCCGCAAACAATAATTGTTAAATCAGAACCTTCATGCAACTGCATAGCTTTTCCGATTTGGAAATCGAATTTTTCATTATCATGCATAGGTGGTTCAAATCCACGACCGACTCTCATATAGAAAGGTCCAGGGATATCGACACAAGCACGAACAGCTTTTGCAGTTTCAAATCCATCTGCAGGTATAACAACCGTCATATTAGGTATAGCACGCATAACGGCAATATCCTCAATACAGTGGTGTGTTGTTCCAGCTGTTCCGAAAGATAATCCACCGTGAGTTGCAATGACCTTTACAGGTAATTTTTGATAAGCACAGTCTGTTCTAATTTGTTCACCACCTCTTAGACAAGCAAAAATTGCAAATGTTGATGCAAATGGTATTAAACCAGTTTTTGCTAATCCAGCAGCAACACCAAACAAGTTTTGTTCAGCAATACCTACATTAAATAATCTGTCAGGGAATTTATCTCCCAAAAATGCTATATTTGTTGATTTTGCCAAGTCAGCAGTAACGCCGACGATACGTGGATCCTTCTCGCTTAATTCTGCAAGAACACGTCCATAAATTTCTCTTGATGCCATTTTATTCGCATCATAAACTGACCATGAAGTTCCTTCTGCCATAATTTCCTCCTATTCCCTTAATTCATCGATTTAATATCGTTAATTGCTTCTTTTTTCAGATCTGAGTTAATAGCACCATAATGCCATTGAACTTTGCCTTGGAATTGCTTTACCCCAAAGCCCTTTTCTGTTTCTGAAATAATACATGTTGGTGAACCCTTGTGAGCCCAAGCTTCAGCCAACGCTTTATCAACCTGTTCCATATCATTTCCGTTACATACAATTACATGCCAGTTGAATGCTTTTAATTTAGCATCAAGAGGATTTAATGCCATAACTTCTTCTGTAGGACCATCAATCATCATTTTATTTCTATCTATAATACAAATAAGATTTTCCAATTTATAATGAGCTCCAGCCATAAAAGCTTCCCAGTTAGAACCTTCACCAAGCTCACCATCACCAGTTATACATACAACTTTTGCATTGATTTTTTGATATCTTAATCCGAGAGCCATACCGACAGCCATTGGCATTCCATGACCCAATGATCCAGTAGATGCATCACAACCTGTAATTTTCTTTGAATCAGGATGCATCCCGTATGCAGATTCATATTTGTTAAATGTCTTTAATGATTCCATAGGAACAAATCCACGCATTGCAAGCGTAGGAACATAGCCTAAGGCACAATGACCTTTTGATAAGATAAATCTATCTCTTTCCTTCATATCTGGTTTTTTTGGATCGATATTGAGATATTTGAAGTATAGAGCAGTCAACATATCTGCAACAGAAAGCGAACCGCCTACATGACCTGAACCAGCATTAAAAGTTGTTTCTATAATATTTATACGCAACTCTTTAGCCTTATCTTTTAATTCTTGTACTGATAAATTATTTGGCATAATTTTGCCCCTCCTTCCCCTAAGATGAGTAAAAAACTCTATAAACAATTTTAAAGCATTGCAAATAGTCATTTCAATAGTAAAAACCAACAAAAAGAGGCGAATAGAGGATTAATATTGCAAAATTATCAATTCGAACGAAGGATAGCAAATAAAAAAATTAGTAACTTTAGAAAAAACTATGTAAAAAGATCCTAGATATGGAAGCAAACATGTGGCGAATTATAGTAAAGCTTTTAGATTGGAGAGCATGTTTCATAAGAAACAAATATAAAATCAAAACCAGACGACAAAGTTTTAATAGATAAAAAAACAAAACAAGATGTAGATAAAAACGAACAATAAAATCAAAGCAACAATCTGGCAAAGCGAGGAAGTTACCATTTTTAAAAGTTTAATTTTATTGCAGGTTTATATGCAAACCGTGTTGGCAATTTTTGTTGACATAAAAATTAAATATTGATAGCATTACCTAGCTTGTAAAAACTTACAAAGTTTTTTTAGTATGTGAAGATATTTACAAAAAATCAAATGGTGTGGATTTCAGTAGATATTAATGATTGCATCCAGTGGTTGAGGATACATTCGGAATAAATTAGGAGGAAAGAAGATGCCAACAATTAATCAGCTGATTAAAAAGGGTCGTAAGAAACAGGAAGCAAAGTGCCAGACACCTATACTACAGCAATGCCCACAAAAGAGAGGTATTTGTTTAAGTGTCACAACAACATCACCAAAGAAACCTAACTCCGCTATGAGAAAGATAGCAAGAGTAAGACTAGTAAATGGTATGGAAGGTACAGTATATATTCCTGGTATCGGACACAATCTGCAAGAACACAGCGTTGTTCTTATAAGAGGTGGAAGAGTTAAGGACCTTCCGGGTGTTAGATATCACATAATCCGTGGAGCACTCGATGCAGCCGGGGTTGCAAAAAGAAACCAGGCAAGAAGCAAATATGGTGCAAAACGCCCTAAATAATAAAATTAACGAAATAAGATAGGAGGAAACAAATATGCCAAGAAGAAGCGGCGTTCCAAAGAGAGACGTGTTGCCAGATCCAATATTTAACAGCAAAACTGTAACAAAGTTGGTTAATCAAGTAATGTTGGATGGAAAAAAGGGAATAGCTCAAAAAATAGTATATGAAGCATTCGAAACAGCAGAGAAAAAATTATCAGTAAAAGCAATAGATATATTTGAAAAGGCATTGGACAATGTTAGACCAGTACTTGAAGTAAAAGCAAGAAGAGTTGGCGGTTCTACATATCAAGTTCCAATGGAAATAAAAGAAGATAGAAGACAAACACTTGCAATTCGTTGGATTGTTGATTTTGCAAGAAAAAGAAGCGAAAGAACAATGATGGAGAGACTTTCTGGTGAATTGATAGATGCATATAACGAAACAGGTGGATCTGTTAAGAAGAAAGAGGAAATGCATCGTATGGCAGAAGCAAATAAGGCATTTGCACATTTCAGGTGGTAACCATGAGAGAATACTCATTAGATAATGTAAGAAATATTGGAATCATGGCACATATAGATGCCGGAAAAACAACAACCACAGAGCGTATTCTTTTTTATACAGGTGTTAACAGAAAATTGGGTGAAACACATGATGGTTCTGCAACAATGGACTTCATGGATCAAGAGAGAGAAAGAGGAATAACGATTGCTTCTGCAGCAACAACAGCAACATGGAAAGGACACCAAATTAATATTATTGATACCCCAGGACACGTTGACTTCACAGTTGAGGTTGAAAGAAGCCTGAGAGTTTTGGATGGAGCTGTTGCAGTATTTTGTGCAAAGGGTGGAGTTGAAGCTCAGAGTGAAAATGTATGGAGACAGGCAAATACATATAAAGTTCCAAGAATTGCATTCGTAAACAAAATGGATATGAATGGGGCAAACTTTGACAATGTTCTCAAAGCAATGAAAGAAAGACTTGGAGCAAAGACAGTTGTTTGTGCGTTACCAATTGGGCAAGAAAGTGATTTTGAAGCTGTTATAGACATAATGAAGATGAAAGCACTTTACTTCAGTGAAGCCGACAAAGGTGTAACAATTGAAGAAAAAGAAATCCCAGCAGCGTATAAAGCAAAAGCGGAAGCAGCAAGAAAAGCATTAATAGAGGCAGCTGCAGATTTTGATGAAGCATTGTTTGAAAAAGTTGTAATGGAAGATTATGACTCTATAACAAACGAAGAAGTTGAAAAAGCATTAAGAAAAGGTACGATTGACATGCAGATAACACCTGTTTTCTGCGGTTCATCATACAAGAACAAGGGTGTACAACTAATGCTCGATGGCGTTGTTAAGTACTTGCCAAGCCCACTCGATGTTGGAGAGATTAAAGGAATAAATCCAAAGACAGAAGAGGAAGAGGTAAGGAAGCCAGACGACAAGGATTCATTCTCAGCATTGGTATTTAAGATTGTAACTGACCCATATGTAGGAAAGTTATCATTTATTAGAATTTATTCAGGAACATTGGCAGTTGGCTCAAGTGTATACAATTCAAAGAAAGCTCAAATGGAAAGAATTGGTAGAATTGTAAGAATACATGCAGATAATAGAACAGATATCGAAGAAGCATATGCTGGAGATATTGTTGCAATAGTTGGGTTAAAGATTAGCACAACAGGTGAAACACTGTGTGATAAAGCAAAACCAATTGCATTGGAAAGTATGGTATTTCCAGATCCTGTTATCAAAGTTGCAATTGAACCAAAGACAAAAGCAAGCCAGGAAAAGATGGCGAACGCAATTGTTAAGTTACAAGAAGAAGATCCAACATTTAGAGCATATACAGATAAAGAGACAGGGCAGACAATTATCGCTGGAATGGGAGAACTCCACCTTGACATTATAGTGGATAGAATGTTCAGAGAATTCAAGGTTGAGGCGAATGTTGGACAGCCACAAGTAAGCTATAAAGAAACAATTAGAAAATCAGCACAGGCAGAAGGAAAGTATATCAGACAGAGCGGTGGACATGGTCAGTATGGTCATTGCGTAATTGTCCTTGAACCAAATGAAGGTAAAGGATATGAATTTACAAATGAAACAGTTGGCGGAATCATACCAAAAGAATTTGCAAATGCTATAAATGAAGGGATAAAAGATGCATGCAAGTCTGGTGTTTTAGCTGGATATGATACAGTTGACTTTAAAGTTAAAGTTATTGATGGAAGCACACACGAGGTAGATAGCTCAGAAATGGCATTTAAAATTGCTGGTTCTATGGCATTTAGAGCAGCAGCAGAAAAAGCAAATCCAGTTCTTTTAGAACCAATTATGAAAGTTGAGGTAAAAACTCCAGATGATTATCTTGGTGATGTTATGAAGAGTATTACTGGAAGAAGAGGTTCGGTAAAGGGAATTGAAGCAATCGGAGGATCTCAAGTTGTTGAGAGTGATGTCCCATTATCAGAAATGTTCGGATACGCAACAGCATTAAGAAGTGTAACTCAGGGCAGAGCGTCATTTACAATGATATTTGATAGATATGCTGAAGTTCCAAAGAATGTTGCTGAAAAAATAATACAGACAGGTGCAAAGAAGTAAAAGATTTGTTGCAATATTGTCTTGTATGATATAATCTAAAAACGATTAAAAATATATAAATAAATTGGAGGAAATTTAAAAATGGCAAAAGCTAAATTTGAAAGAACAAAACCACACATTAACATTGGTACAATTGGACACGTTGACCATGGTAAGACAACCCTTACAGCAGCATTGACAATGTACAGTGCATCAAAGGGTGGTGCTCAGATCATGAAGTATGATGAAATTGATAAGGCACCTGAAGAAAAGGCAAGAGGAATCACGATAAGCACATCTCACGTAGAATATGAGACACCAAATCGTCACTATGCACACGTTGACTGTCCTGGACACGCTGACTATGTTAAAAACATGATCACTGGTGCTGCACAGATGGACGGAGCAATCTTAGTTGTTGCTGCATCTGATGGACCAATGCCACAAACTCGTGAGCACATCTTGTTGGCAAGACAGGTTGGAGTTCCATATATCATTGTTTTCATGAACAAATGTGATCAGGTTGATGATCCTGAATTGTTAGAACTTGTTGAGATGGAGATCCGTGATTTATTAACAGAATATGATTTCCCTGGTGACAAGACACCTATCATCAAAGGTTCTGCATTAAAAGCTATGGAAGCAGGTCTTGCAGGAAAGTGGGACGATCCAGCATTCAAACCAATTGAAGAGTTGTTAAGTGCTGTTGATAGCTATATCCCAAATCCAAAGAGAGATACAGATAAACCATTCCTTATGCCTGTAGAAGATGTATTCACAATCACAGGACGTGGAACAGTTGCAACAGGAAGAGTTGAAAGAGGAACACTTAAAGTTGGTGACAAAGTTGAGTTAGTTGGTCTTTCAACAGAAAAGAAAGAAACAACAGTAACAGGAATTGAAATGTTTAGAAAGATGTTGGACTTTGCAGAAGGCGGAGACAATATTGGGGCATTGTTACGTGGTATTCAGAGAGAAGATATCCAGAGAGGACAAGTTCTTGCAAAACCAGGTACAATCCAACCACACACAACATTTACAAGTCAGGTTTACGTATTAACAAAGGAAGAAGGTGGAAGACATACTCCATTCTTAAATGGTTATCGTCCGCAGTTCTATTTCAGAACAACCGATGTTACAGGAACAATCACACTTCCAAAAGATAAGGAAATGGTTATGCCTGGTGACCATATTGATATGGAAATCAAGTTAATCACACCAATTGCTATAGAAGAAGGACTTCGTTTTGCTATCCGTGAAGGTGGTAGAACAGTTGGTTCAGGTGTTGTTTCAAAAATTATTGAATAAGATTTGTAAGTAGTATTTTAAAAGAGCGGAAATAAGACAAATGTAAAATTTTCACACATATTTTGTGTGAAAATTTACACAAGTCAAGGGAGACGATCATGGCGGGAAAGGACGCAAGAATTAGAATAACACTTGCATGTACTGAGTGTAAGCAGAGAAATTACGAACAGAAGAAAAACAAACAAACTCATCCAGATAGAATGGAGATGAAGAAGTATTGTAGGTTCTGTAAAAAGCATACTCTGCATAGAGAAACAAAGTAGTTTGGTAAGTAGATGTCTAAAAAGAACAAGCAACAAACAAATGAAGCTGATGTTATAGTAGAAGAAGTAGCTGTTGAAGAAACGGTAGAACCTACTGTTGAAGAAAAACCTAAAAAACAGAAGGCTGCATTTCAAAGTGAAAATATTAAGGTAGAAGAAAAGAAACAAAAAGTAGTCGCCGATAAAAATACCAACAAAAAGAAAAAGGGCGAGAAGAAACCAAATATTTTTGTAAGAATGGGCAAAGGAGCTAAGAATACATTTTCAGAGTTGAAAAGAGTTACATGGCCAAAGCCTAAAGAAGTATTTAAAAACAGCTTAGTCGTTTTAATAGTAGTTTTAATTTTCTTCTTAATATTATTACTTATTGACTTTGTTCTTGGTGGATTGTTAAGTTTGCTACTTACAGGTAACTGGACAAATTTTTAAATAGTATCGTAGGAGAAAGATGAGTCAGACAATAACAGAAGAAAAGCCACAATGGTATATTCTGCATGTTTATTCAGGATACGAGTCTATAGTTGAAAAAGACTTGAGAAATATGGTTGCAAATAACAATTTGAGCGATCAGATTGTTGATATTAAAGTTCCTGAAGTTAGAAGCATAGATGAATCATCTGGCAAGAAAAAACAAGTAACCCAAAAGAAGTTCCCTACATATGTATTTATTAAAATGATTTATTCAAGTCACATATGGTATTTGATTACTCAGACAAGAGGAGTAACGGGGTTTGTAGGACCAAAAGGTAGACCATTACCATTGCGTGATGAAGAAGTTAAAAGAATGGAGTTGGAAGCTGTTGAAATAGAGAATATCGACATGAAGGTTGGGGATCTTGTAAGAGTAAACAGCGGAGTTTTGGCTGACAATATAGGATGCATTAAGAGCATTAATGAATCTAAGCAAACAGTTAAAATATCAATTGATTTCTTTGGAAAAGAAACAAATGTGGAATTAAGTTTTTCACAAATTGACGCACTTCATGTATAATTGAAAAACGATATAAGGCAAGTTCGCAAGAATTAGTTTTATTGGGAGTGGGAGAGTGTAAATCTATTCATGCACTCGTGTAACCACACTAGTCGGAGGATTTATGGCTAAGAAGATCACAGCAGTTGTAAAACTGCAGTTACCAGCCGGTAAAGCAACACCAGGACCACCAGTAGGTTCAACACTGGGACCATATGGAATTAATTTACCTGGTTTAACAAAAGAATTTAATGAGAAGACAGCAAAGCAAATAGGGTTAATCATCCCAGTTGTCATCACGATTTATCAAGATCGTACTTTTTCACTGGTATATAAGACTCCACCAGCACCAGTTTTAATTAAAAAAGCATGTGAAATAGAAAAGGCATCTGCAGTTCCAAATAAGGATAAGGTTGCAAAAATTTCTATTTCTAAGGTAAAAGAAATTGCTGAAATGAAGATGGGTGACTTAAATGCAGCATCAGTTGAAGCAGCGATGGAAATGATTAAGGGTACCGCAAGAAGTATGGGTATCGTTGTTGAGGGTTAGGAGGAAGTATGAAGAGAGGAAAAAATTACGTAGATTCTAAAAAACTGATTGACCCATCCAAGCTGTATGAAGGGAAAGAAGCAATTGAATTATTAATACAGACAGCAAAATCAAAATTTGATGAAACAATGGAACTTCATGCAAAACTCGGTGTAGATCCAAGACACGCCGATCAACAGGTAAGAGGAGTTGTTGTTCTTCCTAACGGAACAGGTAAGAAAGTTAGAGTGCTCGCAATTGTTAAGGGAGAAAATATTGCAATAGCAAAAGAAGCAGGAGCAGATTTTGCTGGTGCAGAAGAGATGGTTGAAAAGATTCAGAAAGAAAACTGGTTTGATTATGATGTTATCGTAACAACTCCAGATATGATGGGACTCATCGGTAGATTAGGTAAAGTATTAGGACCAAAGGGATTAATGCCAAATCCAAAATCAGGCACAGTTTCACCAGATATTAAGAAGGCAGTATCTGATATTAAAGCAGGTAAGGTTGAATACAGGGTTGATAAACAAGCAATTATCCATGTACCATTTGGGAAAAAGTCATTTGGTGTAGACAAGTTGCTCGAAAACTATGAAACACTTATGGAAGCAATAGTAAAGGCAAAGCCAGTTGCTTCAAAAGGAATATACTTAAGGTCTCTATACATAACATCAACAATGGGACCAAGTATAAGGACAACATTTAAAATATAGTAAAATAAGGGCAATAGTGTTTGACAGTAGTCAAAACTGTTTGATAATATTGCTTTATTCCAAAGACAGCAAGTGGTGTAAACCGTAACTGTATACTTGCCGAGGATGAACTAAAGATTGGATAATATTTAGCGTCATTCTCAAAAGGAATGACGTTATTAATTTATAAGGAGGCAAAAATGGCAGCAACAGCGATAATAGAAGAGAAAGCCAAACAGGTTGAAGAAATTAAGCAGAAAATTCAAGCAGCAAAATCAATTGTTCTTGTTGACTATATGGGCTTAACAGTATCTGAAGATACAGAGCTCAGAAAAGACATGAGAGCAAACAAATGTGAGTATGGCGTTTTAAAGAACAGACTTGTTAAGAAAGCATTTAATGATTTAGGTATGACACAGTTTGATGAGGCGTTGAACGGACCAACAGCAGTAGCATTTTCAAATTATGATGAAGTAGCACCTGCAAAAACAATTGCAACAGCAATGGGCAAGTTCAATAAAATAGCTATCAAGTGTGGAATGATTGAAGGCGAGTTCATGGATGATCGTAAGATCAAACAAATATCAGAAATCCCATCAAAAGAAATATTGCTTGCTAAAATGCTTGGTAGCATGCAGGCACCAATATCAAAGCTTGCAATTTGCTTAAATAAAATTGCAGAACAAAAACAACAATAAAAAATAAAGGAGAAATAGAAATGGCAGATTTAAATAAGTTAATGGAAGAAATTAAGAAGATGACAGTATTGGAACTCTCGGGTTTTGTTAAACAGCTTGAGGAAGAGTTCGGTGTAAGTGCAGCGGCTCCAGTAGCAGCAGTAGGTGCAGCGGCAGCAAGTGGTCCAGCAGAAGAAGAAAAGACAGAGTTTGATGTTATCCTTAAAGAAGTTGGAGCAAACAAAGTACAGGTTATTAAGGCAGTTAAAGATGCAACTGGACTTGGACTTGTTGAAGCAAAAGGAATTGTTGATGGAGCACCTAAGGCAGTTAAAGAAGGTATTTCAAAAGAAGATGCTGAAGCTTTGGCAGCTAAACTTAAAGAAGCTGGTGCTGTAGCGGAAATAAAATAACTTTTCTAAAACAATACAATTAAATAAAGAGCCACCAAAAGAGTGGCTTTTTTAAGTTAAGTGTAGCAAGTGCATGTTGCAAACAAGTTAAGTAAATAGTTGACATTCTTAACTTTTTGTGAGAAATTAGTATTTACAAAGTGTTTGGATTTGTCTAAGAGAAATCAAGACGCAGGGTGGCTCCTGTTATCCAAATTAAAAACATATATGAGGTGAAATATGAAAAAGTATATTTGTTCAGTATGCGGTTATGTTCATGAGGGAGATGAAGCTCCTGAAAGATGTCCACAATGTAAGGCTCCAAAGTCTAAATTTAAAGAAGTAGAAGAGAATCAGAAAATGTGGGCAGCGGAACATGTTATTGGAGTTGCTAAAGGAGTTCCTGCGGAAATCATGGATGGTCTTAAAGCAAACTTTGAAGGCGAATGCACAGAAGTTGGAATGTATCTTGCAATGGCAAGAGCTGCTCACAGAGAGGGATATCCTGAAATAGGGATGTATTACGAGAAGGCTGCACTTGAAGAAGCTGACCACGCATCTAGATTCTGCGAGATGATTGGGGATATGGTTTCTCCATCAACAAAGAAAAATCTTGAAGCACGAGTTGCCGCAGAATATGGTGCAACACAAGGCAAATTTGATTTGGCAAAAAAAGCAAAAGAATTAAATTTAGATGCAATCCATGATAGTGTACATGAAATGGCTAGAGACGAAGCTAGACATGGTAAGGCATTTGAAGGTTTGCTAAATAGATATTTCAAATAAATTAGCCAAAAAAACAATAACATAGACGGCAAAATAACATGTCGGTGAAAAGATCTGTTTAACGGATAAAAGACAGCCCCCGCCAACTTTTATGTTGGAAAAAAGGGGGCATAATGTTATACTCTTAATTGTTTTCAAAGGCATTATGAGGGGGAAATATGAAAGTAGGGTTTACCGAAACAGTATTGCGTGATGCGAATCAATCATTGATCGCTACAAGAATGACATATGACCAATTTAAGGACATTTTACCAGTTATGGACAAAGCTGGATATTATTCGGTAGAGTGTTGGGGCGGTGCTGTATTTGACAGTTGTTTGCGTTTTTTAAATGAAGATCCATGGGAAAGATTAAGAAACTTACGTCTTGGAATGCCAAAGACAAAATTACAAATGCTTTTAAGGGGTCAAAACTTATTAGGCTACAAACATTATCCAGATGAGGTCGTTCAGAAATTTGTGGCAAAATCAGTTGAAAACGGAATTGATATAATTAGAATATTTGATGCACTTAACGATTTGCGTAATATAGAAGTTTCAACAAAAGAAGCAATCAAAAGAGGTGCTACTGTATCAGGAACAATTAGCTATACACAAAGCCCAGTTCATACTCTTGAAGCTTTTGCAAAATTAGCAAAAGATATGGAGAATATGGGTGTTGCAACAATTTGTGTAAAAGATATGGCAGGAGTAATGACACCATTTGAGGCAAAGGAGCTTATTTCTGCAATTAAAAAAAGTGTAAAGATTCCAGTTGTATTACATACACACTGCACAACGGGAATGGCATACATGACATACTTGAAAGCTGTAGAAGCGGGAGTTGATGTTATAGATACAGCAACATCTTGTTTTTCTGGTGGTACTAGCCAACCAGCAACAGAAACATTAAATTTTGCATTAACACAGCTAGGATATAAAACAGGTCTTGACGAAAAGGTATTAAAAGAAGTTAATGACTTCTTTAAACCTATAAGAAACGAATATATTGCAAGTGGCAAGCTTGATCCAAAGATGATGGCAACAGATACAGATGCTTTGGTATATAAAGTTCCTGGTGGGATGTTGTCTAATTTGGTTTCACAACTTAAAGCTCAAAATGCTATGGACAAATTTGAAGAAGTCCTTATAGAAACTCCTAAAGTAAGAAAAGATTTAGGATACCCACCTTTAGTAACGCCAATGAGTCAGATGGTTGGAGTTCAGGCAACATCCAATGTTTTGGCAGGAGAAAGATATAAGAATATATCAAAAGAAGTTAAAGCATATTGCCGTGGAGAATATGGAACGCCACCAGCACCAATTGATAAGGCAGTATTCAAAAAGGTTTTAGGAGATGAGGAACCAATAAAAGGGAGATATGCAGACACATTGGGACCAATTTTTGATAAGACAAAAAAAGAGCTTGGGAATTTAGCGAAGAGCGATGAAGATGTCCTTTCATATATAGTATTTCCACAAGTTGCTGAAAAATTCTTAAAAGCCAGAAAAGAAAAAGAAGAGAAAAAAGTTAAGTATACAATTGAAAAGGTAGAGGGCTAAACCATGCAAGTAGCCAAGCTAAAAGTTGATGGGAAATTGGTTGGAGAAACTGCAATATATGCAGTAATAGGAATCTTATTGGTATTTATCGTTCTGCTCATTCTTATGGGATTTATTTATTTAATAGGGATGGCATCAAAGGGAGTTGATAAACTCGAAACAAACGAAAAATATCAAAAATTCAAAGCAATATTTAAAATAAAAAAGAAAGAAGAGAAGCCAGAAGTTGCAAAAGGGACATGTGGAGAAATTGTGTTGGATAATACAACAGAAAGAGAAGCAGCAATGATAATGGCGATAGTAGCAAATCAGTTAGAAGTTCCTTTAAACACATTAAAATTCAAAAGCATAAAACAGATTTCGGAGGGAGAAAACAAATGATATATAAAGTTACTTTAAATGGAAAAATATATGAAGTTGATGTTGAGCAAGGTGAAGCAACATTGCTTTCAGAATATGAAGCATCTCTCCCAGAAGTAGCACCAGCAAAACAGGATGTAGCTCCAGTAACACAGGAACAAAAGGCAGCACCTGCAGTAAGCAGTGGAGCATCAGATAAGGCAATGAAGGCACCATTACCAGGCGTTATTAATGCTGTAAAAGTTACAGTAGGACAGACTGTTAAAAAAGGTGATGTGTTAATAATTCTTGAAGCTATGAAAATGGAGAATGAGATTACAGCAGAAACAAACGGAAAAGTATCTAAAATATTTGTTCAAAAAGGAGCGACAGTTGAAACCGGAGCACCATTGGTAGAGATTGTTTAGGAGCAGATATGGGGGATAAATTCAAATCAATTTTTGATACACTTTGGAAAAGTAGTGGGCTCGTAGGATTTAAAGGTGCGAACGCCCTGATGATCGTCATGATCATATTGGCATGCTTTTTCTTATTTCTAGGTATAAAGAAAAAGTTTGAACCATTATTGCTAGTAGGTATAGCATTTGGAATGCTTTTAACAAACTTACCACAATCTGAGCTTTTTCACTCGGCTCTATGGACAGGAAAGAATATAGATTACGGCAGAGTGCTTAGAGAAGGCGGGTTACTTGATTTCTTATACATAGGTGTAAAGACAGGCATATATCCATGTTTAATATTTATGGGTGTAGGAGCAATGACTGACTTTAGTCCAATATTGGCAGACCCGAAATCATTGATACTTGGCGCAGCTGCACAAGGCGGAATATATCTAGTTCTCATATTAGCAATTGTGATAGGATTCACAGGCAAAGAAGCAGCATCAATAAGTATTATTGCTGGGGCAGATGGTCCTACAGCAATATTCACAACAAAAACATTGGCACCAGACTTATTGGCTCCAATTGCAGTTGCAGCATATTCGTATATGGCGTTGATACCATTAATACAACCGCCAATAATGAAGGCTCTTACAACAAAGAAAGAAAAAGTTGTTGTTATGACATCAAAAAGAACAGTTACAAAGAGAGAAAGAATTATCTTCCCTATATTTGTTACAATTCTAACAGTCATCATATTGCCATCCGTTGCACCACTGATTGGATGTCTTATGTTTGGTAACCTATTAAAAGAATGTGGAGTTACAGAAAGATTATCTGAAACAGTTCAAAATTCACTTATGAATACAGTTACATTATTCCTTGGAATTTCTGTTGGAGCGACAGCAACAGCACAACAGTTCCTTACATTAAAAACATTAGAAATCGTAGCTCTTGGATTGTTAGGATTCATACTTGCTACAGCATGCGGAGTTTTGATGGGCAAATTTTTGTATCTTGTTTCAAAAGGAAAAATCAACCCATTCATTGGAGCGGCAGGAGTTTCAGCAGTTCCTATGGCAGCGAGAGTTGCAAATAATTTGGGATTAAAGTACAAAAAGGGAAATTATCTATTAATGTATGCGATGGGTCCAAATGTTGCTGGGGTTATTGGCTCGGCAGTTGCAGCAGGATTCCTAATGGCAGTATTTAGGTAATGAAAAAAGAAAAGTTGATTATACAAGAAAAAGGCAGGGAAGTTCCCTGCTTTTTCTATAAATACAGCGTTGTGCAATCTACAAATGATTTTGCAAAAAAAATAATAAAAGACGAATCGCACTTTGCAGTATTGGCATACAAACAATCAAAAGGTCGAGGTCGCTATGATAGGCAATTTATTTCAAAAAGAAATAGAGGAATATATCTAACAATAGTTTTTAGGACTGATGAAAATATAAAAAAAGTATCGCAATATAGTATGTATGCGGCAATTGCAGTTAAGCACGTCTTAGAAAAACATGGTAGCGGGAAGATAGATTTTAAATGGCCCAACGATTTGCAGTTAAGTGGATTAAAGTGTTGTGGGATACTTTGCGAGAGTGTCATGAGAAACAGTGAGAGATATGCGGTAATAGGAATAGGAGTCAACTTATTTTATAAGCAACAAGAGCTTGGAGAATTGAAAAATAAAGCAACAAACGCAGTTTCTATCGAAACAAAAAAGAAGAAAAGAAAGATAATAGAAATAGCAAAAAATATAATAGAGGAATTTTTTGGGCTGTTTGAAAAACCATACAAATCAATTTACGATGAATACACATTGAACTGCAATGTATTAAATAAGTATGTGGAACACAAAAACAGAATGGGAAAAGTTATAAGCATAAATGAAGACTTGTCTATAAAAATAGATTTTGGAGACGAAATTGCAGACATAAATTACGGGGAAATCATTGTGCAACATGAAAAAAACAAAAATGTGACGGGAAAAGAGTAACAATGGAAATTGTTTAGATTGATTATAAAAGCGGTAAAATATATAATAAATGGGTATTTGGAGGCACCTTGGCGGCATTTAATAAAAAAAGATCGGTTGTAACTTTAACGATACTTTCAATCTTTATTGTATTAATGATAATTTTTGGTGTAGTAAAGTTCCCGATGGGAAAAGTTGATTATAACGGATATGCAAGAACAATAAAGAAAGGTTTGGATTTGTCTGGTGGTGTATCCGCAGTATATAAAGTAACGGATCCAGAAAACAATAAAGAAACATTTCAATCCAGACTTGAAGGTACAAAGAGTTCATTACTTTCATTATTAGTTTCAAAAGGATATACAGAAGCACAAGTTACAATAAGCACTCAAGGAGAAAACACATATTTAAGAGTTGAAGTTCCTGATGTTGATGACCCAGCCAAAGTATTGGATCTTATAGGAAGACCACAAACACTTGAATTTAAGAAAGAAGACAAGGCAGATGCAGAAGCACAAATCAGGGGAAGAGAACATCTTGAATCAGCATATGTAACTCAAGACAACAATGGTAGATATGCAGTTGGACTTCAATTTAACGGAGAAGGCAAAAAAGCATTCGCTAAATTAACAAAAGAAACGGTAAACAAAAATACATATATTTATATCAATAAAGAAAAATATACTACAGTAAAAGTAAACAGTGTAATTAATGACGGGAAAGCAATTATAACAAGCCAAAATGGATATACCTATGAAGAGGCAAAAGAGTTTGCAACAAAACTGCAGGCAGGTGCGTTAGGCGTTAATCTTCAGGTCACAGAAGTAAAGAACATTTCACCAACATTAGGAAACAAGGCAATAGAAAGAGCCTTAATTGCAGGTGGAGTTGGTATCTTATTGGTATTCATATTTATGGCGGCAATTTATAGAGGAATGGGTATCGCAGCAGATATCTCACTGCTCGTATATACATTATTACTATTATGGTTATTAGCTGTTTTACCATGGGTACAGTTAACATTGCCAGGTATTGCAGGTGTTCTGTTATCTATAGGTATGGCAGTTGATGCGAACATCATTATATTTGAAAGAATCAAGGATGAGTTTAGGTTCTCAAAGAAACCAATTATGCCATGTATAGATGTCGGGTTTAAGAGATCTTTGGGAGCTATTATCGATGGTAACATCACAACATTGATTGGTGCGATTGTTTTGTGGATTATCGGGTCAAGTGCAATTAAAGGATTTGCAATTACATTGTTCTTGGGAATTATTGTATCAATGTTTACAGCCCTTGTTGTTTCAAGAGCAGTTTTAAAATCATTAGTTGTGTTAAAACCAGCTTCAAATAAATTTTTTGCACTTAAAAGATCAAAGGATCTTGAAGATGTAGAAAATAATGTAGCAGAAGAACAAGAAATGAAAGAGGTGCCAAATGAAGGATAATAAGGCACTAGAAAGATTGAAGAAATTTTCAGTAAATAAGTTGGCACCATTTTGGAGTATTGCTCCAGTTGTTATATTTTTAATTGCAGTTTGTGTAATTGTAACATTTGGGGTTAAAACAAAGAGTATATCATCAGGTTTTGGAATCGGTATAGATTTTGAAGGTGGTACGCTACTTAATGTAAAGCTCGGGAGAATGATAGCCGATGAAAAGGGCTATAAAGAGCATGCAGATAAATTGAAGTCAATTGCTGAGAAAAACGGAGTTGTGGTTTCATATATTCAAAAAGAAAAGGCTGACAATGTAGATGACCACTCAATTTCCTTAAGATATAAGAACAATCCAGCGGATAGAAAAAGTGATGCGAAGATTGCAGAAAGAAATGAGAAAATTCTTAAAGCAATCGATGATGCATATCCAGATATCGTACAAGCACACAACAAATTCATAGATTATCAATCTATAGGTGCATCTGCAGCCAGTGACTTGTTGAGTAAAGCAGGTATATCTGTTCTCGTATCAACAATATTAATTTTGATATACATAATGATTCGATTCACACCAGTAGCAGCAATTGCGGCGATTATAGCATTGTTACATGATGTTATATTAATGTTTGCACTAACAACAATATTTAGAATACAAATAAATGCATCATTTGTAGCAGCCATTATTACAATAATTGCATATTCTATAAATGATACAATCGTTATATTCGATAGATGTAGAGAAGAAGTTAAGAAGAATAAAGGGATGAAGAAGATTGACTATTCAAAGATAGGTGATAAATCAGTATTGAATACAGCAACTCGTTCTATTTATACAACAATAACAACAATGATAACCATTGTGTTGCTCGCAGCAATTGGTGGAACTGCAATTAGAGAATTCTCTATACCTATAATATTCGGTTTATTAGTTGGTTTATATTCTTCAATATTCTTGTCAGTACCAATGTGGACAGCATTTAGTAAATTGGATGAATATGTCAAAAAACAGAGAGCAATAAGACATGCAAGCAATGAAAATATTGAGATAGTTCAGTATGAAGAAAAAACAGAAGATAATACTGAAGAAGAGAAGAGTGTAAAAAAAGAGAAAAAGAAAAAAGTAACAAATTCAAATGTTATATACAAGTACAAGAAAAAGAAAGACGAAATAGATAAGAATGAACAATAAATAATTTTAAGGGGAATGAATGTGCTGGCTTAGCCAGCATATTTATTATAGATGGACAAATGACAATTGAGGAACGCAATAAAAAGATGCTAAGCGGAGTTAAGTATAACGATTTAGCAGCAGAATTGGTTGAAAAAAGAGAACAAGTAATTTTTCTTACAAACAAGTATAACAAGAGCTTTGGCAAGCCAATAGAAAAGCGAGAAAAGATCCTTAAAACATTGCTTGGAAGCATAGGAAATAATGTCCATTTTGAGCCAGGATTTAGGTGTGAATTTGGGTTTAATATTTCTATAGGAAACAATTTTTATGCGAATTATGACTGCATAATGCTTGATGGGAACAAAATAGAGATAGGAGACAATGTTTTATTTGGACCTAGAGCAGGAATATATACGAGCAATCATGCGATTGACCCATCAGAAAGACAGAATGGGGGATGTTTTTCAAAACCCGTGAAGATAGGGAACAATGTTTGGATGGGTGGAGATGTAAAAGTTTTACAAGGAGTTTCTATAGGAGATAATACTGTCATTGGTGCGGGTAGCGTTGTAACTAGAGACATCCCAGCAAATGTGGTCGCAGCGGGAAATCCATGTAAGGTTTTAAGAAAGATAACGGATTCTGACAAAACTGGATATATCCCAGATTAAATTTCGTAAAAACAACATAAAAAATGATACAGATTGCATTATAAGGTTAAAAAATGTTATTAATGTTTCATTTTAAATTAAAAAACAATTTAACCCACGCATAAAATGTGCATAAAATTATAAAAAATGCATAAAACTAATAAAAAACACAAAAATATGCATAAATTAGTTGATTTAGCGAATAAAGACTGCTAACATTTGATTATCAAATTTAAAAAGTGAGGTAACAAATATGAAAAAAGTATCAAGTAAGTTGTTAGTAGTGATAAGTATTTTAGTTATTGCGTTTACAGCAATTGGATTTGCAGGTTGTACCGTTGGTGGTGCAAAAGCAAAAATTAAAGTTGTTGAAACAAAATTAGCAGAAGATCCAATTGCGTTTGCAACGCCAAAGACTGAGGCAGGTTTAGAAACTAAACAAAAAGTGGATAAATGGATTAAGGACAACAAAGCTACAATACAAAGTTTGTTTGAAAAATACGCAAAGATGACTGATAAAGAGGCAAATGAAACAAATATTGAGTATAAGACAACAGCAGATCCAGACAAAAAGGATAAACAGTTTGTTGTTGCAACTGCTGCAGATTATCCACCTTATGAATTTAAGGCAAGCGGAACGCAAAAAATCCTTGGAGTAGATATAGAGATAGCTTCAATGATAGCAAAGGAGCTTAAGATGGAATTAGTTGTTCAAGACATGGAGTTCGATGCCATAATAGAAGAAACAAAAAAAACAAACTCATTGATTGATATTGCAATGGCAGGTCTTACAGAAAATGAAGAACGTAAGAAAAGCGTATATTTTACAGAAACATACACAATTGACAAACAAGTAATGATTGTAAATGCAAACAACAAAAGGTTTGATGGTTTAACAAAGGAAGAAATAAACAAAAAGATCAATCAAATGGCAAAACAAAAAGTAGGACATTATAAACTCGTTATAGGAGCACAAAAAGGAACATCTTCATTCAACCTTGCAGAAGATTACGCAAATGAAAATAATAAGATTGAGGCAAGTGCATATCCAAGTCCTGCATTAGCAGTACAAGACTTGAAGAACGGACGAATTGATTTTGTAATCGTTGACGAGTTGGTTGCAAAAGTGTTAATGGGTAAATTTAACAAATAATGAGTTTATCAACACTGTTTACAAAGGCAAACACATTAGCAATATTGCGGGGTTTAGGAAACACCGCAATTATTGCTTTATGCGGTTTTGCTATAGGCATTATTATTGGAGCTTTTATCGCTACGATTAAGGCTGCAAGTAAAGATAGCAAGACAGCAGTAGTATTTTCAAAAATAGCAGATATATATCTTGCTCTTTTCAGAGGAACCCCAATAATAGTTCAGTTGCTTGTTTTTTACTACATCCTATTCCCGCTGATGGGGCTAACGAGAGTAGATAGACTAGTTGTGGCAATAGTGGTTTTTGGATTAAATTCTGGAGCATATGTTTCAGAAATTATAAGAGCTGGAATAGCAGCAATAGATGTAGGTCAATACGAAGCAGGTAGGTCTTTAGGATTAAGTACGGGTACTACTCTCTTTAAAATTGTAATTCCGCAGGCATTAAAAAATAGTATTCCTTCATTGGGAAACGAATTAATAACACTGGTAAAAGACACTTCGGTTGCTGGGTTTATAACTGTTGTAGACTTGACTGTGGTAATGCAGCAGATAGCAAATAATGCATACGAATATACAACACCATATTTGGTATTAGGAGCAATATATTTAATTATAGTAATTGCAATTACTATGATAATTAAAAGGGTGGAGAAAAAGTTAAGTGTCAGTGATAGAAGTAAGTAAGTTAACCAAGAAATTTGGGGACTTATTAGTTTTGGATGATATAAATGAAAAAATAGAAGAAGGAGAAAAGGTTGTAATAATAGGTCCATCTGGTGGTGGAAAATCAACCTTTTTGAGATGCCTCAATGTTCTTGAAAATCCCACATATGGTCAGGTGTTTTTTGAGGGAGTAGATCTTGCAGATTTTAAAGTAAATATAAACACCTATAGGCAGAAAATGGGGATGGTGTTTCAGCAGTTTAACCTTTTTAGCAACATGAGTGTTGAAAAGAATATTACATTTGCTCCAATAAAAATAGGAATTAATGCATATAGAAAAGCAAAAACTCAAAACAGATTTTTGCCAATATACAATGCCTTTATGACCATATTCGGGAAATCTATATTGGAACAACACAAGGAGAGAAGAGAAAAAATTAAAACCAATATTGAAGAGATACGACAAGTTTTGAAACCATTAGAAGAAAAATGGGAACAAACTAAAAAAATTAAAGAGATAAGAGAAAAGAAATTTGTCACATATGATTCAAAATTAACAAAGCAGAAAGTTAGGCTTGAAAAAAAATTAGAAAGTCAAGAAAGAGCATTAAGTCATATAGTAGATTTGTTACCACAAGAAAAAATATTAACAAAAGATGAGTATAAAAAATGCAATGATAAAATAATAAGCATTGCAAAAAGTATAAATACAGAGATTCCAGAAGTTGGAGAGCAAAATATTACAAATTTAAAACATAAGCTAGAATTATTACAAAATGCATTTAAAGCGAACAAAGAGACACTGGGCAGTGAGATAGAAAAGCAGATTGAGGCAATAAGGAAAGAGTTATATACAGAAGTCTATAGACAAAAAGTAGAGATTGCATATAAAAATACGCAAGAAATAAAACAGAATGCGAAACAGACTGCAGAGAAACTTCTCAAGAGAATAGGACTATTTGAAAAAAAAGATGCATATCCATCAACCTTGTCGGGTGGTCAAAAACAGCGAATAGCAATTGCTAGGGCATTAGCAATGAATCCAAAAGTAATCTTATTTGATGAACCCACAAGTGCACTTGATCCAGAGATGACTGGGGAAGTTTTAGACTTGATTAAAGAGGTCGCAGAAGAAGGGATGACGATGGTTATAGTAACTCATGAGATGGGGTTTGCAGAACAAGTAGGCACAAGAGTCTTATTTATGTCTGAAGGTAAAATCTTGGAATCAGGCACGCCAGAAGAGATATTTAAACATCCAAAAACAAAAAGACTACAAGAATTTTTAGACAAAGTTTTATAAAAAAATTAGACGCATAAACTTTATAAAAGAAAATTTCTTATAAGCGTCGTAGCAGTTGCTTCATTAGTATAAAAACGCAAACGGAAATTTGTTTTTTGTTTTCAGCACCGTAGTGCTAAAATAAGTTATACAGATATAACTTGAGGTGAGAAAATGAATTTGAAAAGCAAATTGAACATCTGTCTTTTTATTGCAGTTGTAGCAATATATTCAATGTGTATTGGATTTTTTAGTTCACAACAAGCCTATGCAGATGAAGGGTTTGTAAAGACAGGTACAACTGAATATTCTTACACAATATCCGGAGTTGGGAAAAAACAAAAAAACATAATTGAGAAAGCTATTAAAAAAGTAATTATCGAGAAGGTTGATGCCGATCATACATATCTTAAGATTGAGCGTACAAACAACAGCGGGCTTGGCACATTTAAGATATTTTCCAGAGATAAAGATAAGAAGAGTGGAAATATTATAAGAAGTGAAGAAGCAAGACAGGAAAACGATTATTACACCCTTAACGAGTCTTGGCTTACAAAGGATCTCACAATAGAGACAACATTAAGAAAGAGAAAAAAAGAAAAAGAATTGATATTTAATTTAAGATTAAATAAAGTTAAAAACCACACGGAAACGGTTGAAAATTCATCTGGAAGGTTACCATATTATATTCCTAAATTTCAGACAGCTATAGCCGAAGAAGCAACAGCAGGAGAAGGCAAATTCTATATACCTGAAGTGAAAGCAAGAGCAAATGATGAGGAATGTGCGATAGAGTACTCGGTTGTGGATGCAGATGGTAACGAAACAAAGCTTACCAACAGAGAGTATGACGCAAAGGGTAACTTCATACTTAGATACAAAGCGATAAGTACGAAATATAAAACAACAGATGGTAAAAATAGTGAAGTTATTGCAGAAACAAAAGTTAAAACAACGACTTTAAACCATTTTGTTTCTTCTGATGAAGAAGTATTTCAGGCATTCAAGTATCAAAATAACCAGACAATAGAAATGGCAAAGAAAAAGTTTAAAACATATGAGAAAGCAAAAATGATTGCCTATGAAATTAGAAAGTTTGATGAATCTGGGAAAGAAGAAAGCACAACATCAAAAACACTAAAAATAAATGTACCAAGTGATTTTAATATCAAAAAAACAGAAGTATACGCATTAAAAAAAGGTAAACTAGTAAAGATGAAGGCTAAAATTGACGGGGATAGACTATCTATAAAGAATGCTAGTGGAGTTAATTCAATTTTGTTAATACAAAAAGGATTTCCAAAGTGGGGCGGAGCCCTAATTTCTATAGCAGTTATGATAATTTTGGCGAGTTCAGTTATTATTGGACTTGTTGTAAGTAATAAAAAGAAAGAAAAACTGGATGACATTGAATCAGAAGAGGAAGAGATAGAGAATGATAGATAAAGAGTTATTTAGATTAATTGGAAAAGACAAAAAATATATATTTATTTCAGTCTTTTTATCGATATTAGGTTTATTTGCTAATCTAGCAATTACATATTTTATTTGTGCAGCTATAGGCGTGTTAGTTGCAGAAAAAAGTCCAATAAAGCAAGTAGTAGATACGAACAAATATATATATTGTGCAGTTGGAGCTGTAACAGCAGGAGTATTGAGATACATAATAGCCAGACTTTCAGGAGCAACTAGAGAGAAACTAGGAAGAAATGTGAAAAAGACACTTAGAGGAAATATATTTGAAAAAATTCTCGCACTTGGAGGAAAGAGTGCAGAAGATTTAAATATGGCTGGTTTTACTCAAGTAAGTGTTGAAGGTGTGGAACAACTTGATTTATATTACTCAACATATCTACCACAGTTTTTTTATTCACTTATTGCACCGTTAATTTTATTTGCAGTGTGTTTTAAATTTAATTACATATTTGCAATTGTTATGTTGGTTTGTGTTCCCATTATTCCTATGTCAATCGTGATGGTGTCAAAATATGCCAAGAAGATATTTGCCAAATATTGGGGAATATATACGCATATGGGAGATGCTTTTCTTGATAACATGCAGGGGCTAAAAGAACTTAAAATTTATCTTGCCGATAAAAGAAGACATGATGAAATAAATAGCAAGTCTGAAGAATTCAGAAAGATCACAATGAAAGTTCTCGTGATGCAGTTGTTCAGTATTTTTATAATGGATCTGGTCGCATTTACAGCTGCTGGTGTTGGATCAGCACTTGCAATAGCTGGAGCAGAGGGTAGGTTAGGAGTAAGCAAACTAATAGCAGATAAAAACAATATACAAATGGTTGTCTTCTTAATATTGGTTGGAGTTGAATTTTTCTTGCCATTAAGAACTCTTGGTTCAGCATTCCATGTTGCGATGAATGGTATGAGTGCAGGGAAAAAAATAATAAAGCTGTTGTCATTGGAAGTTCCAAAATGGGGGCAAGAGCAAGTAGCGTGTAAAGAAATAGCACTTTCAAATCTTTCATTCACATATCCTGAAAGAGAGAAGGCAGCGGTTAAGGATATTAATATAGCGTTTAAAAAAGGAATGTCGGCTATTGTTGGAGAAAGCGGATGTGGTAAATCTACATTGGCAGGATTAATAATCGGCACCTTAAGAAGTTCTGAAGGGACAGTAACTGTTGATGGGAAGGCAATTGAAGATGTTTCGCAACAGTCATACTATGTACAATTGTCGGTTGTTTCACATGGTACCCATATATTCAATGACACGGTCCGAAATAATTTTTATCTAGCAAAACCAGACGCAACAGATGAAGAAATGATGAATGCACTAAAGAGTGTAAATCTAGATGATTTTATTGCGGAAGAAGGACTTGATAAAAAAATCGATGAAGGTGGTACAAATATTTCAGGTGGTCAAAAACAAAGGCTAGCATTAGCTGTTAATATGGTGGCAGATAAAAAAATATATATATTTGATGAGGCTACAAGCAATATAGATGTGGAGAGCGAAGCTATCATTATGAATAACATAGTTAATATGAGTAAGGAAAAAACAGTTATATTGATATCTCATCGGTTACAAAATGTAGTTAAAGCCGACATGATCTATTACATGAAAGAAGGCGAAGTTGTAGAACATGGGACGCACACTCAGTTAATGAAAGAAAAGAAAGGTTATGCAGAAATGTATACAGAACAAAAGAACCTTGAAGAAGGTTATTTAAAGGAATGTGAGGCTTAGTATGCAGAAACAAAAGAGAAGAAATGGATTTACAATAATGGCAAAACTTATCGTTTTGGTCGGAAGCCTTGCATATATAATGTTGCTTGCTGTTGTTAATGGTTTGTTGGGATATCTTGCAGCATTGGGCACAACATTATTTGGAGCAATGGGTGTAGCACAGATAATAGATAGCTCAACATTTGGTTCACAAGTAAGTGTGTGGTTATTTGTTGGTCTCGCAGTGGGGTCTGGAGTACTGAGAGGAGTATTGAGATATTTTGAGCAGTACAGTAATCATAATATTGCTTTTAAACTTCTAGCACTTCTTAGAGATAAGATTTTTAACAAGTTAAGGAAGTTGGCACCAGCAAAAATAGATAATAAGAATAAAGGGAATCTGGTTGCTATGATTACATCAGATGTTGAGATACTTGAAGTTTTTTATGCACATACGGTATCGCCAGTATTTATTGCGATAACAGTTTCATTAACAATATTCCTTTTTGTTGGACTATTCATCAATTGGTATTTGGCAGCAGTGGCGATATGTGCTTATGTGGTAATAGGAATTGTTTTCCCACCTATTGCATCTAAAGCAATGGCATCGTCAGGAGTTAACTATAAAAAGAAGTTTGCTTCATTCTCATCATACTTCCTAGACAGCATAAGAGGAGCAAAAGAGATAGTTGTTCATAATGCCGTGGAAGATAGAAAAAAGAATGTAGATGAACAGTCAGAAGGGCTGTTGTCCAGTTTAAAAATAATGAAGAGGGCAACGGCAAGAATAACAGGTTCAACCGAGTTGCTGGTAACTATATTTTTAATTATAACGACAATTGTGGGTATAGTGCTTGCAAAAAATGGGACAATAACCGCAGGTAAAATGATAATAGGTATAGTTGCAATATTTGGATCTTTTGGACCAGTAATTGCGATTGCTGCTTTGCCATCAAGTCTTACATTGACATTTGCAGCTGGTGATAGATTGTTAAACCTTTTGGCAGAAAAACCGATAGTAGAAGATGTTACAAACAAACAAAACATCGAATATAAAGATGTCAAAGTTGAAAACGTAACATTTGGTTATGAAGAAAATGTTGAAGTGTTGAAGGATATTTCTATGCATGCAGGGAAAGGTGAGATAGTTGGGATAGTTGGAGCATCAGGATGCGGTAAATCGACTTTACTTAAATTATTGTTGAGATTTTATCCATTCAACAAAGGAGACATTTCATACAACGATATTTCAATAAATGATATAAATACGCAGTCACTTTTGAGCAATGTTACAATGATAAGTCAGACTACATATCTTTTCGATGAATCAATAAAGGAAAATTTGAGAATTGCAAAAGCAGATGCAACAGAAGAAGAAATGAAAGAAGCTTGCAAAGTAGCGTCAATAGATGACTTTATTTCAGATTTGCCACAAGGATATGACACACAAGTGGCATCGGCGGGCAATAATCTTTCAGCTGGAGAAAAGCAGAGAGTTGGTTTGGCAAGAGCATTTTTAAGAGGAAGTGAACTTATTTTGCTTGATGAACCAACAAGCAACCTAGATAGCATTAATGAAGGAATCATATTGAAATCGTTACTTTCAATGAAAGGCAAGAGAAGTATAATTTTAGTTTCACACAGAAAGTCGACAATGGCGATAGCAGATAGAATATATAAGATAGAGAATGGGAATATATCTGAAGTTAAAGATCGAAAGGAGATATTAAATGAAGGATAGTAAGATTGCAGACAATAATATTGCAGAAGAAGTAGTTAAGACAGATGTGGAGTCAGGTCTGGCAGATAAGCTGATTAAAAACAGTGAGGAGTTGCAAGACAATAATACAGACAATATACAAGAAAAAAAGAAGAAGCGTGGCAATTTGATGGAGATAAGAGACATCATATTCTTATCAGTATTATCGGCAGCAATATTCATATCTGGTATACCTATGATGTTTGTTAAAAATGTTCCAGTTTTTGGAGTAATCCAAATGACACTTGCCGTTCAATTTGCATTACTACTAACAGTTGGTCTGCTAAAGGTTAGAAAACCAGGTGCGGTAATGTTTGTGTCTGTGATAGTAGGATTGTTGCATGTGCCGATGTTTCCACCTATGGGTGTTGTCATGATTATATGTGGTGGAATAACAGAAGGATTAACGATGGCAATTTTTAGAGGGTATAAAAAAGACATTGCAAGTATATTTGCAGGAAGTTTGTGGCTACCACTCTCATTACCACAACTGTTTATATTCTATACATATATGTATGGGGGAAGTCTTTTGGCAAAAAGGGGCAAAGGTATGTCTGGAATAGAAGTTAATAGATTTGCGATTGAAAATCCAGCTGTTGCTGTCGCTCTTACAGTAGCTGTTATACTGTTGTCAATTTTAGGAGCAGTGTACGGATGGATAATTTCTAGAGAACTTAGAAAAGCGGGAGTTTTTAAGAAGTGAATTTTTTTAGACCTAAAATTAAGGCATATCCTGCTATAGCATGGCTGGCTGGACTGTTTGTAATGGTTCTTGGGTTGGCAGCAGCGGATGTTCCGAACATCCCTTACCTTATATTGATATTTTATGTATGGATGTTTTTATTTGGGTACTATAAAGAATGTCTTTATCTGTTGCCGAGCTTTATTGTAATAGGTGGCATATTTGCTGGGATTGCATATGGTGTGAATGTTAACAAACCAGATGAGGAACAGATTAGGTCTGTAATATCAGTAATAACAAGATTAGGGGCAGTATATGTTGGGATTATCCCAGGGCTGGGGACTAAGCCGATACGGATGTCTAGGTGCCTTTCTCAAATGAAAATGCCTAGATCCATAACATTGGGAATGATGATAGCAATGTCATTTGCCCCCAAGCTTATGGTCGAGGTTAGAAGAATAAGAGAAGCAATGAGGACAAGAGGAGCTGGAAGTATTTTAAATCCCAAGGTATTTTATAGAGCATTAATTATTCCGTTCATTATAAGGTTAGTAAACATTTCTGATATTCTGGCATTGTCTGTTGAGACTCGTGGGTTTAGTACAGGTAAAAGTAAATATACAATATATAAAAAAGAGCATATAAGTTTTACAGATTTAATATTCCTATTTGGAATGGTAGCAGGGACTGTATTGGTATTGTTGTTATGGAAGCATTAAGATTAGAAAATATTTCATTCTCATATGATGGGAAAAACAAAATATTGGAAGATGTAAATTTCTCATGCAACTACGGAGAAATGGTTTTGCTGTCTGGAAAATCAGGAGAAGGCAAAAGTACAATAATGTCAATTATTAGTGGGATAATCCCACACTTATATAAAGGTGATTTGTCTGGTAAGGCGTTTGTAGATGGAGAAGATATTCATAAAAAAACAATAGGACAAATATGTAGAAAATTGGGGATTGTTCTTCAAAATGCTGACGAACAAATAATACAAACATATGCAGAAGACGAGATAGCATTTGGCTGTGAAAACTTAGCATTTCCAGTGCAGAAGATAAGTGAGCAAATTGATATAGTCACAGAATTGTTCGGTATTGATAAGAATAGTAGAACAAAAATTTTGTCTGGTGGACAAAAACAAACATTAATGACGGCAGCTACAATAGCAATGGGACAAAAGATAGTAATCTTGGATGAACCATTAGCAAATCTTGATAAAGTATCTTCCGAAAAACTAATGAAGACATTGAGAACACTAGCTGATTCGGGATTCTGCGTTGTCATCATAGAACACCGTATAGATGTAATACTCAATTATGTTGATAGAGTTTTTCATGTTGGAAATAAAAAAATAACTGAACAGAAGGATTTTGATGAATATCTAAAAAGCCAGGCATGCATGATACTTAACGATCAAAAAAGCATTGCAACAAATAAGAATCTTATAGAGATTTGCAATGTGTCATATGTTAAAAAGAAAAAGATTATATTGGATGAAATTAATTTAAACATATTTGATAAAGAAAGACTTGTAATGTTGGGAGACAATGGAGCTGGCAAATCCACATTATTGAGAGTAATTGCGAGAATTGCAAAAACAAGTAGAGGTAAAATAATTCAAAGAATTAATCCCAAACTTGGGCAGAAGAGAGGTTCAAAAAAATGGTTTAAAGAAGTCGGAGTCGTATATCAAAATCCAGACTATCAATTATTCATGGATACAGTGCGTAGAGAAATTGAATTTTCTGGTAAAGATAAGGCTTGGAACGATTACATAATAGAAGCCTTTAAATTAAAGAAAATATTGAAAAGGCATCCAGTATCGTTATCACAAGGACAGAAAAGAAGATTGACAATAGCAGCGACATTGGCAGGGAAACCACGGCTGTTACTTCTTGATGAACCAACAGTAGGACAGGATTATCAGACTCTTATGGAGATTGTTGAAATTTTAAATAAAGTACATGTTGAGACTGGAAATACGATGATAACAGTCACACACGATGTAAGGTGTGCTGAAGCATTAGCAGATAGATATATAGAAATGGAAAAAGGAAAAATTGTCCGAGAAGGTAGTTCGGACGGAATCGAAAAATATTTTTCAAGAATTAAATAGAAGTTTAGATTATAGGATTTGAATCCTTGTTTTCTTCTTTTTCTTTAGCTCTTCTTTCCTCAAAAGTTAAAAGATCATCTTCACGCATACAAAGAAGTAAGATTCCACCGATGCGGGTGCAGAAAAGCAATGTTAAAATTCCTATAGTAACAAGATCTGAACTTTTCTTTGCAGACTCAAGACGCTTAAGTGCAATGATTCCTACCACTAGGGGAACAATAGACCAGAACCCAACACATATACCAATGATGATAAAAATTTTTGCAGCGGACTTCATAAAAACACCTCAAATATACAAATAGTGTAGCATGTTGCAATGCGAAATTTCAAAAAGACTGGGCTTGAAAAAACCGTGTTTTTTATGGTAAAGTTAATTGATAAACATTCAGGGGGACGAAGCATAGTTTTTCTATGTAAAAAGTAAATGGAAACAAAAATTGAACAGTTAGCAGTTGACAAAAAATTGTTGGCAAAGAGAAGAGGAATCAAAGCAGGTATCATTATTACTTGCATAGTCATGACAGTATTATTGCTTGTAGCTTTATTTGCTGTAATAAACGCAGTTGGGTCAAAAGCGTTACTAAAACTAGCAAAATCATATAGCCAATATTCAATAACTCCAGATACAGATCATATACCTCAGAAAGATGCTTCTGGAGAATGGAGATTTAATACAAACAAGGATAAGCCGTTTAAAATTATGCAGTTAACGGATGTCCATATTGGAGCTGGATTCGCATCATTCCAAAAAGACAAATGGGCAATGAATGCTGTAGCTACTATGATAAGACAAGAAAAGCCAGATTTAGTAATGGTAACTGGAGATATAGCGTATCCAGTACCAATTCAAGCAGGTACAGCAAACAACCTAAAGGCAGCAGAAATCTTTGCAAACTTAATGGAAAGTATGGGAGCATATTGGACATTTTGTTATGGTAATCATGATACAGAAGCATATAGCAAATATACAAGAAAAGACATTTCAGAATGGTATCGTAAGCAGATTGAGAAAGGTGAGTTTAAAAGATGCTTATTTACTACAAATCCATCTAATTGGAGTAAATATACAAAAGATCAGAATAGATTTGGATATGGGAATCAGATTATTAAATTGTATAGAGATGGGAAACTTAAGAAAGTTTTAACAGTATTAGATTCACACGCATACCTTGATTCCGATAAGTTTGGTATGTTGTGGCATTACGACAATATCCACCAAGAACAAATTAATTGGTATAAAGATAGAATGACTGAACTTAAAGAAGAAACAGCAGATAACAAGTATCCTGAAAATATGGCATTTTTCCACATTGCAATTCCTGAGTACAAGGAAGCATATGATTTACAGATGAGTGAAGCTGGAACAGTGGAATATGATAAGAAAGGATACAAACATTATTCATTGCAAAACAAATATATTAAGAATAATTCATATTACGAGGATGGGCATAGAATAGTTTTAGGCATTGCAAAAGGTGAAGTTACAGTAGAGCAACCTGGGCTGAATGATAAAAACCCAGACTTATCAAAATTGAAAAAAGTAAAGGCATCGGCTCGTATGGAAGAAGGAATTATTGGAGAACACAAAAAACTTATTTACAGTGGTGTTGGAAATGATAATTTCTTTGAAACGGGAGCAATGTGTAACTTAACGGCTACATTCTGCGGACATGACCATTACAACAATATGTCGATAGCATATAAGAAAGAAGTATTTGATGAAAATGGCAAAGAGGTTAAATACAAAGGAATCTTATTAAATTATGGTATGAGTATAGACTATTTGGCATATATAGGTATTTATAAAAAAGGTGCTCAGAGAGGATGTAGGATGATAGAGATGTTTAAAGATAAAAATGGTGAAGACATATCTTACCATTACGGTGCCAGAGACTTTATTACATATAACAGCAACTACTATAATTATCAGCCAATAAATAGAAATAGAGAAAAAACACCATCAAAGAGTTATGATGCAAAAGTTTGGTAATGTATAATATTAAGAATAGGAGAAAGTAATGGCAACATCAAAAACAAAGAGAGATTTTGACAAAATTGACTACCCTTTATTTATAGGTGGTTTAATGGCAATTTTCGTTGCAATCGCAGCGGGATTAAAAGCAGGTGGAATAGACATTGTTAAGTGGGCATTTGCAGTACCTGGCATGATTTTAATAGCAATGGGAGCCTCGGGTATAACCAGAGGGAAATATGTTGAAGGCGTATTAGAACTGGCGGCTGGTGTAACGATGGTTGTATGTGCTCTGATTAATCCTCAGCTATTTTGGGTAGTAACGGGCGTAGTTGTTTTATTGTTCTGCATTGTACTCTTATTCTTCACAATTAGTGCAAAACAAAACAATACAAAATCTGTTATGAAATATATGGCAGTAATTTTTGGCACAGCAGCAGGGATTATGTTAGTGCTTACATATGTACATGTAACAAGAAAAATAAGCATTCCTAACGCTATGATTTGGTTTATCTTTGTTGGTATCATTACAGGAATATTTGGAATATTCCTTACAGCTTCATCATTGTTGATACACGAAAAATAATCTACACATAAAAATTAATGACAGTTAATGCAGGACTCAAAAATTAGAGTCCTGTTTTTGCGTTAAAGCGGATTTTAATATCCACGCATAATTACTTGCTTAACTGTTTTCTCGGCAAGTTGTTTGTATAGTAAGGCAATTTCTTTGGGGATTGGATGAAATCCATGTTGAATGCAACCAGGGCTATCTTTATATTTCTGTAAAGCATATTTTTCAGAGCCCTTAATCATGGAAAGTAAATTTTTCATTACTTCAGGAGTATGAAACTCTTCTATTAAAGTTGTACGGAATTCATAATTGATTTTGGATTCCATTATAATGGAAATAGACTCCTTTATTTTAATCATGTTTATTTGCTTTAACCCACATATGTCCGCATAAATCTCGGCACTTCCTTTAACATCCATTGCGATGTAGTCGACCAGTTTATGTTCGATTAAATATTTCAACATGGGAGGATTGTATCCATTGCTATCTATCTTTACCAAAAAACCAAGCGATCTTATTTTTTTAATAAAGGGAACTAGATCTTGTTGCAAGGTGGCTTCACCACCAGAAATGCATACGGCATCTAATAGCCCTTTTCGTTTTTCCAGTTGTTCTAATATTTTATTTGCATCAAGTAGTGGAATTGAATCTGATAGAACAAGAGCACTGTTTTGACAGAAAGGACAACGAAAGTTGCATCCATGTGTAAAGATGGTGCAAGCAATTTTGTCATCGTAGTCAACCATCGACATATTCTCGATGCCAGCAATTTGAATCATAGAGTTTCCAGATATTTACATGCACTGAAAGATGCGTTTGCTCCATCGCTCAGAGCACCTATCATTTGTCTAAATGATTTGGTTCGACAGTCTCCAGCAGCAAAAATGCCAGAAGTAGAAGTTTCACCATTTTCGTTTGCTACGATATAGCCGTTTTCATCTAGTTTAACAAGATCTTTAAAGATATTGTTATTTGGTACTTGCCCAATGCATACAAAGACTGCAGAGACAGGAATGGTTATTTTTTTATTAGCGTTATCCACGAAATCCAAAGCTTCTAATTCTTTTTCTCCAACCAAACCTGTGAGCTTTAAATTGTGTTTGATGACAATGTTATCTTTGCTTGCAAGCCGATCCACTAAAGTTTTATCTCCGAAGAATTTATCAAACAGTGTGCAGATGGTTACACTCTTACAATAAGTCGCTAGTAGCATGGAATACTGTAGAGCAGTATTTCCATCTCCAATAACGGCGACATCCTTGTTTTCATAGAATTGACCATCACACAGAGCACAGTATGAAACACCGTTACCGATCAAATCTTGTTCACGAGGTATGTCTAAAGTTTTATGCTTTACCCCAGAGGCAATAATAACAGCTTTAGAAGTGTATTCATCCATATCTGTTTTGATGATGAAATCAGTATCTGTTTTTTTGATATCTATAACTTCTTCAAGAGCTACTTCAATGTTCCATTGTGAAATTTGCTCATATAGGGAGTTCATAATATCTGCACCAGGCGACGAAAAGACTGTAGGGAAATTTTCTACCTTTGGAGCAAATGAAATCTGACCGCCTATGGTTTCTTTTTCAATAACGATAACGGAGCGACCCGCACGTACTGCATTTAATGCAGCGTTCATTCCAGCGGGACCTGCTCCGATAATTACGATATCATAAGACATATTACTTCAATGAACCTATATATTCTCTAATGGCACTTGCATTGTCATAAACATCAAACCCATTTTCTTTTGGAACAAGAAGAGTTGGTGCTTTCTTTATTGAGAATGCGTTTGATAAATCTTTGTTTTGGATAGCATCCACATCAAGATATTTTACCTTTGCCTTATCTAACATACCTTTTGCAAGTTTGCAGTTAGGGCATGTAGGGGTTGAGAAAAGTGTGATTTTTTCTAGCTTTGGTGTGTTTGTCTGTTCACAGCCACAGTTTGCATGAGCATGAGCGTGTAGCTGAGAAGTTTCAATAACATATTCTTTTCTCTCATCAAATTCTTCAAGCTTACCATTATTCCAGTTCTGTACAGGTCTATAATAACCAGTGATACGGCTATATACTTCGGCTTGTGCGTTACAGTATGGGCATCTTTCATGTTCGCCTTCAAGGTACCCGTGCTCAGCACATACTGAATATGTAGGAGACAAAGTGTAGTATGGTAATCTAAAGTTTTCAGCAATCTTTCTTACCAAATTTGCTGCCGTTTTCCAGTTATCTAATTTTTGACCTAAGAATGCGTGGAATACAGTTCCTGATGTATATAATGTCTGCAACTCATCTTGTATCTCGAGTGCCTTAAATATATCATCAGTAAAGCCAACAGGAAGGTGTGAGCTGTTTGTATAGTATGGAGTTGCATTCTTTCCTTTACCTTCAGAGGCTGTGATAATCTTAGGGAATTTAGCCTTATCATGTTTTGCAAGTCTGTATGATGTTGATTCTGCAGGTGTAGCCTCCAAGTTATATAAGTCACCATATTGTTCTTGATAATCTGACAATTTATTTCTCATGAAGTTCAACGTCTTCTTTGTAAATTCTTGAGCCGCCCTGTTTGTTAAATCTTTCTTTAACCATTTTGCATTTAAGCAAGCTTCGTTCATACCAACCAAACCGATTGTTGAGAAGTGGTTATTAAATGTTCCAAGATAATGCTTTGTGTATGGATATAAGCCAAACTCAAGAAGTCTTGTAACAACATTTCTCTTTACTTTCAATGATCTAGCAGAGATATCCATCAAGTTTGTGAGCCTTTCAAAGAATTCGGTTTCATCTTTAGAAAGATAGGCGATTCTAGGCATATTAATAGTTACAACGCCAACAGATCCTGTCGATTCACCGCTACCAAAGAATCCACCAGATTTCTTTCTAAGTTCCCTTAAGTCAAGTCTTAAACGGCAACACATACTTCTTACATCACTTGGTTCCATATCACTATTTACATAGTTGCTGAAATAAGGTGTACCGTATTTTGCAGTCATTTCAAACAATAGTTTATTGTTTTCAGTTTCGCCCCAATCAAAATTAGAAGTAATTGAATATGTTGGAATAGGGTATTGGAATCCCCTTCCGTTGGCATCACCTTCAATCATAATTTCGATGAATGCCTTATTAATCATATCCATTTCTTTTTTACAATCTTTGTATCTGAAGTTTTGTTCTTTTCCACCTACGATAGCATTAAGTTCTGCCAAATCGTTAGGCACAGTCCAGTCAAGCGTTATGTTTGTGAAAGGCGCCTGTGTACCCCAACGAGAAGGAGTATTTACACCATATATAAATGATTGCAAACATTGCTTTACCTGTTTATAGTCCAAATTGTCTTTTTTAACAAAAGGAGCAAGGTATGTATCAAAAGATGAGAATGCTTGAGCGCCAGCCCATTCATTTTGCATGATACCAAGGAAGTTAACCATTTGGTTACATAAGGTTGATAAATGTGAAGCAGGAGCAGAAGTGATTTTTCCTGGTATTCCACCGAGGCCTTGTTGTATTAATTGTTTCAATGACCATCCTGCACAGTATCCAGTGAGCATACTCAAGTCATGAATGTGAATATCTGCATTTCTATGAGCATCAGCAATTTCTTTATCATATATTTCAGACAACCAATAGTTTGCAGTTATAGCACCAGAGTTTGAAAGAATTAAACCACCAACGGAATAAGTAACTGTTGAGTTTTCTTTAACACGCCAGTCAGCAACATTTAAATAACTATCAACAGTGTTTTTATAGTCAATCATTGTTGAATCAACATTTCTAACTTTTTCTCTTTGCTTTCTATATAAGATGTAAGACTTTGCAGCCTCAACAAAACCGCTCTGTATAAGAACAACTTCAACTGAATCTTGTATCTCTTCAACGCTGATAATATCATCCTTAATTTTATGGTTAAAATCAGCAGAAACCTTTAATGCAAGGGTGTCTAAAATCTCTTGATTGTAATCAACACCAACAGCTTTAAAAGCCTTCTCAACAGCAAGTTTAATCTTGCCTAATTCGAATGAAACGATACTTCCATCTCTCTTTCTAACATTTATCATAAGATACCTCCGATTTGATTGTTTTCTCATTATAGGCTCGTCAAAAAGCGATGTCAACAGCAAAAACACAACTTATTGTGGTTTTTCAGCAACAAAACCACAATATATAGTAGTTTTGTGCAAAATTGTGAAAAGTTAGTTGTAATTTCAAAATGCTGAAAATCGGCAAAATTTTAACAAATTAAATAAAAATCGTAAAAAAATTAACAAAAATTGAATAAAAATCGATAAAAATTTTATAAAATTTGCAAAAAATTGTTAAAAAATCTTTAAAAAAATACAAAAAATTTTAAATTTTGACAAAAAATGATAAAAAAACTTGTTTTTTGAACGTCATAGGCATAATATTAGGTTGTAAAAAACACATGGAGGAATTTCAGAAATGGAAGCATGGAGAAAATTTAAAACAGGTTATTGGTGTAATGAAATCAATGTAAGTGATTTTATTAAGAAGAACTACACACCATATGATGGTGATGCATCATTCTTGAGACCAGCAACAGAGAGAACAAAGAAGGTAATGGAACATGTTAATAAACTGTTGAGCATTGAGAATGAGAAGGGTGTATATGATATTGATACTGAGAACATAACATCTATTGATGAATATCAACCAGGTTATGTAGATAGAGAGAGAGATATCATTAAAGGATTGCAGACAGATGCTCCTTTAAAGAGAGCTATCAACCCATTTGCAGGAAAGAGAATGTGTGAGCAGGCTTGTCGTGCATATGGTTATGAGATGTCAGACAAGATTAGAGAAGCCTTTAAGTATAGAACAACACATAATGATGGTGTGTTCCGTGTATATACAGATTTAATGAGAAAGGCAAGACACTGTGGATTAATCACAGGGTTACCAGATGCATATGCAAGAGGACGTATCATAGGTGACTACAGAAGAGTTGCATTGTATGGTATGGATTTCTTAATTGAAGAAAAGAAAAAAGACAAGGCGAAGATTGGCAACAAAACAATGACAGCTGAAAATATCCAACTATTGGAAGATATCAGCAAACAAATTGAGTTCATGAAAAAACTTATTGTTCTTGCAAGTCAGTATGGTTGTGATATCACAAAGCCAGCACAGAACTTCAGAGAAGCAGTACAATGGTTGTATTTTGGATATCTTGGAGCTGTAAAGGAACAGAATGGTGCCGCAAACAGTATCGGAAGAATTACAACATTCCTCGATATATATGCTGAAAGAGATTTGGCTGAAGGAAGCCTTACAGAAGATGAAGCTCAAGAAATAATAGATGACTTAGTAATCAAATTAAGACTTGTAAGACACTTGAGAACACCAGAATATAATGAAATATTTGCAGGAGATCCAACATGGGTAACTAGCTCAGAAGGTGGTCTAACTGTTGAAGGAAAGTCAATGGTAACAAAGACAAACTTCAGAATGTTGAATACATTATATAACCTCGGACCAAGTGCAGAACCAAATATCACAATTCTTTGGTCAGAAAAGTTACCACAAGGATTTAAAGATTTCTGTGCAAAGGTTTCTATTGATACAGACTCAATACAGTATGAGAATGACGATGTTATGAGACCTATGTATGGAGATGACTATGGTATTGCATGTTGTGTATCTGCAATGCAGATTGGTAAGCAGATGCAGTATTTTGGAGCAAGATGTAACCTTACAAAAGTTCTTTTGATGGCATTGAACGGTGGTAAAGATGAAATCTATGCAGAACAGATCGGACCAAAAGGAAAGGTATATGCAGAAGAAGTTCTTGATTATGATACAGTTATCAAGTCATTTAAAGAATATGCTTCATGGATGGCAAAACTATATGTAAACACATTAAACATCATTCACTATATGCATGATAAGTATGCTTATGAAAGATTGATGATGTCATTACATGATACAAAGGTAGAAAGACTCATGGCATTTGGTGTATCAGGCTTGTCAGTTTTAACAGATAGCTTGAGTGCAATTAAATATGCAAAAGTAACTCCTGTAAAGGATGAAAGAGGAATTATCGTTGACTTTAAGACAGAAGGTGAATTCCCTAAATATGGTAACGATGATGATAGAGTTGATTCAATAGCAACAGAGCTTGTAGAATTCTTCTTCAACGAACTGAAAAAGACTCCAGCATATAGAAAAGCAAGACATACATTATCAATCCTCACAATTACTTCAAATGTTATGTATGGAAAGAAAACAGGAAATACACCTGATGGAAGAAGAGCAGGACAACCATTTGCTCCAGGTGCTAATCCAATGCATGGAAGAGATGCAGAAGGAGCATTGGCAAGCTTGAACTCAGTTGCAAAACTCAACTACTGCTGCTGTCAAGATGGAATTTCAAATACATTCTCAATTACACCTAATGTTTTGGGTAAAGATGAAAAGAGTCGTGTAAATAACCTTGTAAGCATATTGGATGGATACTTTGAAAAGAAGGCTCACCATATCAATGTAAATGTCTTGAATAGAGAAAGATTGATTGATGCAATGGAACATCCTGGGAAATACCCAAGCTTAACAATAAGAGTAAGTGGATACGCTGTAAACTTTAATAAATTAACAAGAGAACAGCAGGAAGAAGTAATCTCAAGAACATTCCACTCAAAGTTATAAGAGGACTAATTTAAAGACCGTAATGGATAGTGAAATATTAACCGCCCCCATTCACAGCTATGAAAGTATGGCTACCTTGGATGGGGATGGTGTACGGTTTGCAGTATTTTTTTATGGCTGTCCGTTGAGATGTGTGTATTGTCACAATCCGGATACATGGTGCATAAAACCTAAGAATTATGTACCTTCAGATGTTCTTTTCAAAAAAGTAGTAAGATATAAAGAATATTTTAAAAATAGAGGTGGAATAACCTTTACAGGCGGAGAGCCTCTTTTATATGCCAAATATATTACGCAAGTAAATGAAAAGTTGAAAGAAGCTGGTATAGGATATGATTTGGACACATGTGGAAATGTGGCTTTAACTGATGATGTAAAAAAAGCGATAGATGAATCAGACCTTGTTATGCTTGATGTCAAATTTCCAACAGAGGAAGAATATAAGAAGTATATAAAGGGAAGTCTAAAAAAAACACTCGACACATTAGATTATCTTGAAAAAACAAACAAAAGAACATGGATTAGAATAGTTGTTGTCCCTGGATTAAATGATACAAAAGAAAAAATGGATGAATACTTAAAGTTACTAAACGGGAAGCAGTGTATAGAATCAATTGATTTGTTAGCATTCCACACCATGGGATTTGTGAAATATGAAGAACTAGGTATCGAGAACCCTTTAGCGGGTTATTCGGCACTTGATGAAGATGTTTTAAGTTCTTTAAAACAATATGTAAATTCAAAATGGCAAAAGTAGAGCTTCTTGCACCAGCGGGAGATATTGAGTCATTTAATTCGGCATTGGCAAGTGGGGCAGATGCTATATATCTTGGTTTAGATGATTTTAACGCCAGAAAGAAAGCTCAAAATTTTTCAAGGGATAATATTAAAGAAGTAATACAAAAAGCACATCAAAGAGATGTTAAAGTTTATTTAACGCTTAATACAATTGTTTCAGATGAAGAAGTTTCAAAAATTAAAGAAACAATAGATGTAGCAATATTGGCAGATATAGATGCATTTATAGTTCAAGATTTTGGAGTGTTGTATATCTTAACCCACGAATATGATTTGGGGAAAATAGAAATACATGCATCAACTCAGATGGGAATTCACAACTTGGAAGGAGCACAAATTGCCAAGCAATTAGGCATATCAAGAATTGTGCTTTCAAGAGAAACAACAAAAAAAGACATAATTGAAATAAGTAAAAATGTAGATATAGATTTGGAATTTTTTGTACAAGGAGCACTCTGTGTAGGGTTTTCAGGCAACTGCTATATGTCCTATTGCGATAATGGGAAAAGCGGAAATAGAGGTGAGTGCAGACAATTGTGTAGATATCGTTATTACGATCCTAATGAAAATAAAACAGCATATTTTCTTTCTACAAAAGATATATGTCTTGCAAATAGTCTAAAAGAATTAACGGATATTGGAATAAAATCATTTAAAATAGAGGGACGGTTAAGAAGACAAGAATATGTCCAGGAGGCAGTTTCGATATATAGACGCCTTATAGACGATATAAATAAGGGTAAAGAATGCAAACTAATTGAAGACGAGGAAAGAAGGCTGAAAATAGCATATAACAGAGGGAATTATACAAAAAGGCTTTACTTGGACAACCCAAATGCAAATACCATATATGCAGAAAACAACAATCACGAAGGATTGAGGATAGGTAAAGTAATTGGTGTGTCTAATCGGATAAATGTATACAAAATACAAATCCAATCCAAAGAAAAAATACAAACGGGAGATGGACTTAAATTTTTTGATGGAACATCTGAAGTTGCAAGTCTTGGAGTTGGGAATATTGAACAGAATGGCAATATCTATACCATATACAGCAAAACTAAAGTTAAAGTAGGTAATGATGTAAATTTAATATCAAGAAAATTAAATAAAGTGACATTGGGGAAGCAAAAGATATCATATTTCGTAAAAATGGATGGAGACTTTGAGTTACACATTAAAAACAATAATCATATGGTTGGAGCAAGAGTTAAATCAAAAGCAGATACGACAGTAGAGGACAGATATATTAAGAATGCTCTATACAATATATATGATACGGAATTTACAGTTGAAGATATTAAGATACAGCATATTAGTGAGACTAGAGTATCCTTAGAAGAAATTAATTCATTAAGAAATAATTTATTGGAAGACCTTAGAAATGAAAAGGTTAGAGTATATAAGAAAAAACTAGTAAAGAAAGAAAGCAATGAAAGGGCAGAAATAAAAGAAGCAGTTGTAACAAATTATACAGATGACTTAAATATTCCAACACTTAATGAAGATACTATTATTAAACTGAATAGTTATAGCACTAAAAATATTCAGAGATTAAAAGAACTCAATCAAAGCAATCATGTAATTATTCAGTTGCCAACAATAGCAACAAACGAAGATATGATACTAATAAGGAAGACAATGAAGGATGCTGGTATCAATAAAGTTCTAATAACAAACATATATGGATTTGCCATACAAGCAAAAGAGAAACATGTTGACTATCATTTAAATATAGCTAACAAGTATGCCACATACCTATTGGATGATTTACATGTTGACGCTGTAGAGAGGAGTGTTGAGTTTCCAATTGAACATTCTGCAGTCCAGAAACTTAATATAAAAAGAGAAAAAGCATTAATGACAATAAGAAGTGAATTGAAGGCAACGGGTTTGGAGACAGCAAAACGGAAGTATAAGGTTGTTCCAATTCAAGTAAAAAATAAATATTTTGAAGTATATGCATCAAAATAATTAATGGACATTTTGATGGCACGCAATTAAACTTTAAGAAAGTTGTTAAGTAACAGAAGTTATCAAAAATAATCGGAGAGATATATGAAAGTAATAATCGGATTGGGTAATATCGGCAAACAATATGAGAATACATTTCACAATATCGGCTTTATGGTTATTGATGAATTTGCGAAAAAACATGGATTAAAAGATTTTAGAAAAGCGTGTGATGCGGAGATATGCATTGGAGATTTTTGTGGTGAAGAATTTGTATTAGCGAAGCCAACCACATTTATGAACGCATCTGGAAACAGTGTGAAAAAGCTGTTTGAGAAGTATGCAAGTAATAAGTTGGAAAACATTTTAATAATTTATGATGATGCCGATTTAGAAGTTGGCAACATAAGAATGAGAATGTCAGGTTCAGCTGGGACACACAACGGAATGAGAAATATTGTGTCTATAATGCAAAATACGGATATAGCCAGACTAAGGCTTGGAATTAAAAATGACGAATTAAAACAGGCACAGGTGCAGATAATTGATCATGTCTTAGGAAAAATAAAGCCAAATGACAAAGAAAAGATAAAGACGGTTTTCCCAGTTGCCATAGAATGTATTGAGGACTTTATATCAAACAAGGATCCTCAGAGAATAATAGAGAAGGTTAATAGAAAAAGAGATTAGTCTAAAGTAATTGCAACTGTGTAAACATCATTCTTTGTGATATTTTTTTCTTTAGCGACAAACTTAATTGCATCCTTCTTATCCATACCTTTAGAGATACAAAATATCAGTGCATCTTTGATACTCATATCTATAATTTCAGATGAATTGCTTGCTGGCAATACAATAAGAACCATTTCTCCTTTTTCAGTACAATTGAAATTTGCTAAAGAAGTTTGAACAAGTTCTTCGTGAAGTTTAGTAAGTTCTCTAGCTATGAAACACTCTCTGTTTCCTAATATAGAAAGAAGAAAAGAGGCTGTATTTTTAATATCATGAGGTGCCACATATAACATAAAAGGGTGAGTTAGCGATTGCACATTTAAGATCATATTTTTTTTATCAGACATCTTTTCGGGGAGGAATCCAAGAAAAGTAAAGCCTGAGTATATACTACCTAGCCACGAAAATGCAGAAGTTGTTGCAGATACACCAGGGATTATCGAAACATTAATTCCTTTGTCTCTGCACTTCCTTATGACAACAGCTCCAGGATCACAAATGCCAGGCATGCCAGCATCTGAAATAATAGCGACATTTTTCCCATTGATAATCATATCTATAATTTCTTCACTGCGTTCTGTCTCATTATACTTATGATAGGAGATTAATGGCTTTGAAATTTGATAATGTTGTAGAAGTTTCATTGATGTGCGAGTATCTTCACAAGCAATAACATCTACAAATTTCAGCACTTCCAAGGCACGCAGAGTTATATCTTTAAGATTCCCAATGGGTGTTCCAACAACATACAAAGCACTCATTTAATTATCTCCATGAATTGAGAAGTATATTTCCCAGCAGAGTCCATAATAGTTATGCTTGCAGTCTGCAGTCCAGGGGAGGCACCTTTTCTGGCTTTAACAATTATTAGATCAACATCCTTATTAGGTTTTGTATATATAAGGAAGAGCTTTTTAGGTTCAAGACTATACTTACGCAGTGTGCATATGAGATCACACATGCGGTTTACCTTATATGATATGTAAGCGTCTCCTCCGAACTTTAAGGCAAAAGCTATTCCTTTGCAGAAATCATTTAGTGCATCATCTTTATCAGTACGGGCAGTTGATTTGGAAGAATTTTCAGAATCAATTGAACTTATAAAGTACGGAGGGTTACAGAGAGCAACAGAAAAACTTTCATGCTCAACAAGCTTATTAATATCTCTAACATCTCCATTTATAAATGATATAGTTTTGTCACAGTGATTATATTTAGAACTTTCAACACACAAATCAAACAGCTCTTTTTGAATTTCAATACCTAAAGAGAACGATGCATGTTTTTTAAAGTGGGATAAAAATGTCAATATTCCGTTACCACAGCCAAAATCAATAACCCTATCTTTGGGAGTAATGGTTGCGAGATTCGCCAAAATAACAGAATCTTGAGTAAAAGAGTATATCCCTTTATCTTGGTATATCGCCAGATCATCAATTTCCAACGATACAAGCTGTTTCAAATTATTCCCTTTCTACTTTTAAAACAATCTTTGCAGAAATGTTTGCGTACAATTTTATAACAATATCGCTATTGCCGAATGTTTTAATTTGTCCGCCAGTTTCAATCTGTTTTTTGTCAAAATTATAGCCGTTTTCTTTTAATACATTTGCAATCATTTCATTGGTAACGCTCCCGAACATTTTTCCGTCATTGTCACCACCCTTTACTTTTATTGTAAAAGTCTTGTTTTCAATTTCTTTTTTAAGTGCGTTTGCAGCTTTTTTATCTTCTTCTATTTTATGTAACATAGCTTTTTTTTGCTGAACTGCAGTATTTATATTTTGGGCTGTACCTTCTTTTGCAAGACCTTTTTTAAGTAGAAAGTTTCTTGCATATCCGTCATTTGCTTCAACTATATCTCCAGCTTTTCCTAGACCGTTAACATCTTTAAGTAAAATTATTTTCATTCCGTCACCTCGTTATATCAGTATATTACAACACATCAATCATGCAAAATTTTACCCGTATGGCAAGTAGAGGTTACAATTCAATGGACTTCAAAAAAGAATCCACATCGTACAGAGAATGTCCAAATCGCTATTATTAAATGATGGAGTAGAGGTGGATGTAAAAGGATATAGAGAAACGCAAAGAAAAACTTATTGCTCTGGAGAATAGACTGCTAAAAATAAAAAAGATAAAAATTCAACTAAGTTTTGTAAATTTTGCAAAAAGTTCAAAAAAATTTAAAAAACTTTTTTCTGCAAAAAGTGGGTGAAAATGGGGAAAAACCAATAAAGGGTAATATACTTACCTGAAAAACCCCATAAAAGAGGGTAAAAACAGTTAAAAAATGGCAAAAATCTTTTGTTGACATGCAAGCAGACTAAGTGTTAAATTGTTAGCAATGCGAAAGGAAGAGTGCCAAAATAATGAAAGAATTGACAGAAAGGAAATCTAAAATTGTTTGTGCATTAGTGGACTGTTACATTAATACAGGTACTCCAGTTTCGAGTAGTGATATCAAAGAAAAGTACATGAACGATATCAGTACAGCGACAATAAGAGCAGAGCTAGCAACATTGGAAGCAATGGGATATATTGAGCAACCACACACATCAGCAGGTAGGATTCCATTGAGAGAAGCATATAAGTTGTATGTGAACAATGAGACTTGCGGGAAGAACATGCCAGTTAAAGTAAACAACAAGTTGCCGCTAGGAACCTTTACAGAAAGAATTGATATGGCGGAAGACATATCAAAAGAAGTAGCTAAAATTATAAGCGACGAAACCAACTACACTTCGTTTGTTATGAAAAATATCGATGAAGTAATTGTGGTGGAAGAAGTGAAGCTTGTGCCATTAAAACAGAATAAGCTGATAATTGTAATATCAACAAATCAGGGAATACTGTCAGATAGCACACTGAATATTGACATTGAAGGCAATCAACAGATTATAGACATAGCAACTAGGGTAATCAATAATGTGTTTGTTGGGAAAGCAATAACAAGCGTTACAGATATCGATTGTCAGATTGAAAGTGAGATAGATGGAGTAAAAGAGATTTTTACAGGCGTGCTCACAATGATAGAAAACTACCTCAAAGAAAACAGCTCACCACTGTGCGTTGAAGGTCAGTTGAAACTTGTTGAGAACGAAGCTTATAAGGATATAGAAGAAACAAAGAAATTCCTTCAGGTTGTTTCTGATAAGGAAGCGTTGAGTGGTATGTTACCAGCAGTAGTTGATAATAGCGAAGGCAATGATGACATAGAATTCAGCATAAAGATCGGGAAGGAAGACAATACGATAGATAAATGTGCGATAGTAACTGCTGCATATAGAATAGGAGATCAGGTGCTCGGACAAGCTGGAGTTATTGGACCTGAAAGAATGGATTATAGGAAAGTCATAACAGTATTAAATGGACTTAAAACAACATTTAGTGCGTTAAGACACAGAGGAGCCAGAAAAGAAATAAAAGCCTGGCTGAGAGATAATAAGAATAAGTAGGAAAGAAGTGGAAGAAAATAAAGAATTACAAGAAGTTGTTGAAGAAACTCAAGATGTGAATGACGAAGTGCAAACTGCAGAATCCACAACAGTTTCTGAAAACGAAGCGGAAAACATAAACGAAGATGCAGTTGCAGACAAACCGCTTGAACAACAAACAAAAAAAGAGTTAATAGAAACAGTTAAAGCAAAGGAAGCGTATGCCGAAGAATGCAAGACGGTTGCACAGAGATTGCAGGCTGATTTTGAAAACTATAAAAAAAGAACTGCCAAGAATGGCGAATATATGAAACAGCTGGGACAAGAAATCATCATGAGCGATTTAATAGCCGTTTTAGATAACTGCAATCTTGCCAGGAAGTACATTACAAATAAAGATGCTTTAGTGGGCTTCACAATGATGGAAGATCAATTAAATAAAGCGATGTCACAATATGGACTGAAAGAAATTGAAGTTCAGATTGGAGACGCATTTGATCCAAAGATAATGAATGCTCAAGAAAGGGTCAAAAAAGAAGGTCAGGAAGGCAAGGTTATTGAGATTGTATCAAAAGGATATTGCATCAATGATAAGCAAGTAAGAGCAGTTACAGTAATAATAGGTGAATAACAAAAAAATAAAATAAAAATATATTATAAAGAGGAGATAATATAATATGGGAAAAATAATAGGTATTGATTTAGGAACAACTAACTCATGTGTAGCAGTTATGGAAGGTGGAGAACCAATCGTTATAACAAACGCAGAAGGTTCAAGAACAACTCCATCAATTGTTGCATTTGCAAATGACGGAGAAAGATTAGTCGGTGAAATAGCTAAAAGACAAGCTGTAGCCAACCCAGATAGAACAATTTCATCAATAAAGAGAGATATGGGTACAGAGAGAATGGTTAAGATCGGAGACAAATCATATTCTCCACAAGAAATCTCAGCAATGATCTTAGCAAAATTAAAGAGAGATGCTGAGACATATATCGGCGAACCAGTTTCAGAAGCTGTAATAACAGTTCCAGCATATTTTAGTGATGCTCAGAGACAAGCAACAAAAGATGCTGGTAAGATTGCTGGATTGGATGTAAAAAGAATTATTAACGAACCAACAGCAGCAGCATTGGCATATGGTATTGACAAAGATGTAACAGCAAGTCAGAAGGTTTTGATCTTCGACCTTGGTGGCGGAACATTCGATGTATCTATCCTTGAAATGGGAGACGGTGTATTTGAAGTAATGGCGACAAGTGGTAATAACAAACTTGGTGGTGATGACTTCGACAACAAAATTATTGACTGGATAGTAAGTGAGTTCAAAGCAAAAGAGAATGTTGATTTAACAACTGACAAAACAGCAATGCAGAGAGTTAAGGAAGCTGCAGAAAAAGCAAAAATTGATTTGAGTGGAGTTACAAAGACAAAGATTTCACTTCCATTTATTGCTATGGCAGGAAGCACACCTAAACACTTAGATTTAGAATTAACAAGAGCTAAGTTTGATGCATTAACTGCAGATTTAGTTAAGAAGACAATAGCTCCTACAAAGCAAGCATTGAAAGATGCTGGATTAGAGCCAAAGGATATTGCAAAAGTAATTATGGTTGGTGGGTCAACAAGAATCCCAGCAGTTTATGAAGCAATTAAAGAATATCTTGGGAAAGATCCATACAAGGGAATAAACCCAGACGAATGTGTTGCACTTGGAGCTGCCGTACAAGGTGGTGTTCTTGGTGGAGAAGTTAAGGATATGTTGTTATTGGATGTAACACCGTTATCACTTGGAATTGAAACATTTGGCGGAGTATTCACAAGACTTATTGAAAGAAATACAACAATTCCTACAAGTAAGTCACAGATATTCTCAACAGCTGCAGACAATCAGACAGCAGTCGATATTCATGTATTACAAGGTGAAAGACAGTTTGCTAAAGATAATAAGACATTAGGACGCTTTGAGTTGGTAGGAATTCCACCAGCCCCAAGAGGAGTACCACAGATCGAAGTTATATTTGATATTGATGCAAACGGTATCGTTTCTGTTAAAGCAATTGATAAAGGAACTAATAAGTCACAATCAATTACAATTACATCATCAACAAACTTGAGCGATGCAGATATCGAAGCAGCTATTAAAGATGCAGAGAAGTATAAAGAAGAAGATGAGAAGAGAAAGAAACTTGTTGATGCAAAGAACAACGGTGAGCAGATAATCTTCATGATGGAGAAGTTTAACAAAGAGAAGAATGAGAAGCTTTCAGATGATGAAAAGGAAAAGATCGAAAAAGCTATAGAAAAAGCAAAAGCAGCTCTTGAAACAGCTGAAACAGAAAAGGATGTACAAAGTGCTATGGCTGACTTCTCAGAAGTAACTGACCCAATTGTATCAAAGATATACAAGAATGAAAGTGAAGTTGAGGCAGATGCAACTGCAGAACCAGAGGTAGAACCTGTTGATGCAGAAGCAACTGAAGTAGATGCAGATAATATGACACCTCCAGAGGACGGCTGGGATAACTAATTGTTAATTTTACAACTTAGAGCGAAAGAGTAGAAGAATATGGAAAAATCATATTATGACATTCTTGAGCTACAAAAAAACGCAAGTGTAGATGAAATAAAGCAAGCGTATAGGAAACTGGCAAAGAAATATCATCCAGATCTCTATACGCATGCTTCAGAAGCCGAAAAGAAGAAAGCTGAAGCAAAGATTAAAGAAATAAATCAAGCGTACTCCGTTTTATCAGATCCACAAAAAAAGAAGGTATATGATACATACGGTAGCGAAGATCCTATGAGGGCAGGTGCGTCACAGGGTGGTGGCGGATACTCGGGATCCAGTGCTGGTTTTGATTTTAGCGGATTCAGTGGCGGTAGTGGCGGTGGATTCGGAGGGATGGACTTCGGAGACATACTGTCGTCAATTTTTGGCGGTGGCGGATTCGGCGGAAATTCATATTCATCTAATTCAGGATATGCAAGTTCAAACGGACCAGAAAGAGGTTCCGATATAAGAGCAGGCATAACGATAACACTTGATGATGTAGCCAAGGGCGTTGAAAAAGTAATATCTTTAAAAAGAATGGAGAACTGCCAAGCATGTCATGGTACAGGTGCCGAAAAAGGTACTGCATATAAAACATGTGAAAAGTGTAAAGGCACAGGACAGGTCAAACAGAGACAGAGAACACCTTTTGGAGAATTTGCAGTAACGGGAGTATGTCCAGATTGTGGTGGAACTGGCAAGATCATTTTGCAAAAATGTAGCGTATGTCAGGGAAGACAAAGAGTACAGAAAGCGTCAACCATAAAGGTTAGAATTCCAAAGGGTATTCAGGATGGACAAGGCATTACATTCTCAGGCGAAGGCAGTGCGGGCAGAAATGGAGGACCTAGAGGCAACCTGGTAATAGAAGTTCATGTAAAGGAACATGAGATATTTAAGAGAAAGGGTTCTGATCTGTATGTAGATGTACCAATATCATTTATGGATGCAATACTTGGGACTTCAGTGGATATACCAACCTTTAATGGGATATATAAGTTTAAAGTACCAGAAGGGACACAGTCGGGACAGATATTTGTTGTTAAAGGATATGGCCTTAAAAAGTTTAATGCAGTTGCTTCGGGCGACTTGTATTTGAAGGTAGTTGTTGAAATACCTACAAAAGCAACAGTACTACAGAAAGCAAGAATAAATGAAATGAAAGAAAGTTTTGCTGACACACAGTTCCCAAAGCGTGGTACATTCTTAAGGAAAATAAAGACCTTAACAAAATGAAGTATTTTGAAGTAACCGTACAGACGGATTCAAAATGGATTGAGATAATTTCAAATGCCATGTTTGAATCTGGTGCTGACGGAGTTTCCATTTTAGATAGTAGCGATTACAAAGAGCTAATCAAATCTGATGTAATTTGGGATTATGTTGATGAAGATGTGTTGAAAGATGGCGATACAGCAACAGCATCTACATTAATTCCATATGATGATAAAGAGGTTTTTTTAAATAAACTTAAAGAAACTATTAAGTTTTATTTACAGTTTAACGATATTAAATACAACATTTCATCAAGAATAGTTGAGAATCAAAATTGGAATGAAGAATGGAAAAAGCATTTTAATCCGATTAGAATGCCTAATATTACAATAGTGCCCGAATGGATTGCATATACTCCTAAAAGCAATGAAAAGACTTTAAAAATAAACCCATGCATGGCTTTTGGTAGTGGAGAGCATGCCACAACAAGGATGTGCCTTTCAATGATGAATGTGATGGAGAAATCTGTAATTGATGTTGGTTGTGGAAGTGGAATTCTCGGACTGGCAGCAAAAGTTTTAGGAGCAAAGGCTGTCTTATTGATAGATATAGATGAGGAAGCGATTAAGAATGCGGTTGAAAATGCGGAAATAAATGGACTACAAGAGGAAGTAAAGATAGTATGTGGTGACCTCATAAACGAAGAGATAAAAGCAGATGTAATATTTGCTAACCTTACAGTCGACATTTTGAAACGGTTGAGCAAAATAATATCACAGCATTTAAAGAAGGGTGGAGAAATAGTGACATCAGGAATAATAGAAGAAAGGCAAGATGAGGTGATAGAAGATTTTGCAAAACAGGGATTTGTTCCAGTAGAAATTAAACATGAATCACTGTGGGTTGCAATGAGGTTCGTAAGAGATGACGATTAAAAGATTTTATATTGATCAGAATGATATAGATGGTAACATCGCACATATAAGTAATGATGAATATACACATTTAACTAAAGTATTGAGATATAAAATTGGTTATGAAGTCATTATATGTGCAAATGATGGTATCGAAAGATATGGCAAAATAATTAATATAACTAAAGATGAGGTTACAGTATCAATAGAGCGGATTAAAGAAATAGCAGTTAGAGATTACGCAATATCTTTATATGTAGCAATATTAAATAACAATAGGCTTGATTACACAATACAAAAATGCACAGAGCTTGGAGTTAATACAATTATTCCAGTAACTTTTAAAAATTGCGATGGAACAAAATTTAATACCGAAAGGGCGAATAAGATAGCAAAAGAGGCGGCAAAGCAGTGTGGAGCCGTCACAATTCCAGTTGTAGAGGAACAGATAGAATATGAAAAATTTTTATCAAAAATAAAGAACCATTCGGATGTTATATTTGCATATGAAAAATCTAAACAGTCAAAAATAAATAGTTTAAAACTTGGTAGCGATATTGTAATTGTGATTGGACCCGAAGGCGGGTTTACCGAATCGGAAGCAAATGATATTGCAGAGAACGCAAAAACAGTTTCACTAGGGAATAGAATTTTAAGAGCAGAGACGGCAGCAGTCGTAGCAACAACTTTAGTATTGAGCAATAAAGGAGAATTGTAATGAAGAGGGTTTCAATTATAACTCTCGGATGTAAGGTCAATCAGTACGATTCTGATGCAATGCTCAAAATATTTCTTGATGCGGGATACACCATTTACGACAATTTGCAACCTGCAGATTATTACATAGTAAATACATGTGCCGTCACTAAGGAAGCTGAAAAGAAATCACGACAGGAACTCACAAAAATAATTAAGGTTAATCCAGAAGCCAAGATATATGTTTGTGGTTGTGCATCTCAAAACAAATTTGAACAGTTCAAAAAAGCAAATGTTGAATATATACAGGGTAATAAAAATAAAGTAGATTTAGCGAAGTCAATAGTTGCCCAAGATGGCGAATTCAAGCATCAAATTTCAGATGATTTTTCTTTATCAGACACATGTAACGATTGTGGAGACACAGCATCATTTAAAACCAGATACTTTATTAAAGTTCAAGACGGATGTAACGCAAGATGTTCCTATTGTATTATCCCTTATTTAAGAGGGGTAAGTCGCTCGAGACAAATTGATGATATTATTGCTGAATTAGACAAACAGGAAAACAAAAAAGAGATTGTATTGATAGGTATAAATCTTTCGGCATATGGAAGAGACATTCACACCAATTTAATTGCTTTATTGGATGCACTTAAGAAGTATGATTTTAGAATAAGATTAGGATCATTAGAGCCAAATATAATAACAAAAGCCTTTATAGACAAATGTAAGGAACTGAAAAATTTTTGTCCTCATTTTCATCTTTCATTACAAAGTGCCAATGATGAAGTATTAAAAGATATGCGAAGAGCATATAGGTTGGATACTTTTAAGAAAGCAGTTCAGCTAATAAATGAAGAGTTTGATAATCCAGCGATAACAGGAGATGTAATAGTTGGCTATCCCATGGAAACTGAAGATCAATTCTTATCTGGAGTTGAAGAAATAAAAAAAATGAAATTTGCAGACATACATGTTTTTCCTTTTTCACCGAGAGAAGGAACAAAGGCTGCAGAGTATAAACTTATAAGCAGCGAAGAAATGAGTAAAAGACTTGCCACCCTACATGAAGTAAAACAACACTTAAGACTTGATTTCTTAACAAAACAGCTTGGTAGGCAGCTTGAAGTTTTGTTTGAATCGTCAGAAGGAGCATACATATCTGGGCATTCAAAAAACTATGTTCAAGTGTATTCAAAAGGCAAAAATAGCAATGAAATATGCCAAGTTACAGCAAAGGGGTTATACCTAGACGGAATTATTGCAGAATAACGCCAGTGTTCAGAATGAAGCAAGACAAATCAAAGATACTTTTGAAGGACGAAATCAAGTATACTTATATTGCGGTTGTCGTGAGGAATAGAACAAATAAATGGAAGAAAAGAAATTTATTTTGAAGCATAAAAATATAAATGTCATAGAAATCTGGCTTGATTATAAATTTGAAATAAGTAGATGTAGCGTTCCAATTAGTGTAGATCATATGCCTGTTGGGACTGTTAAAAATGGAAAGGTCGATTTGATAGGACTTAACACATGGTGGATAAGCCGTACAATTCCTGCAAGTCGTGAGAATATAGATGAATTGCTTGCAGTCGAAAACATGCACTTCCCCCAGCAGCTTTTAGAAAAGAGTTTCGGATTATCGTTAACTGATCAATATTGGGTTATGCCGTTCAATGTAAATTTGGACTGGCATAAAATTAATTTTTTCGAAAATGCTTTTTCGGAAGATGTTGGAGATGTGTTAACGGGAATCAAACCTATTGATTTAAACGATAGTTTAGATCTTTTATCTCCAGACAATACGAGTGATGGAATATTGAAGAAAAAATGGAAAATTATAAATGGTAAGAGATACTTGCTGAAAAGCGGTACAGGTATGTTTAAGCAAGAAATAGCGAATGAAATATTAGCAAGTACAATTTGTTCGTTGTTAAATATTAAGCATGTGACATACGAGATGGTATCTAATGAAAATGAAAAGTATTCAATTTGTGAGAACTTCATTTCAGCAGACACGGAACTGGTTCCAGGTGCGAGAATAAAAGAATGTATTAGTAAAAGAAACGATGAAAGTTACTACACGGCATATGTTAATGAGTGCGTTAAATATGGAATAAAAGATGCAGAATTAAAAATGAATCAAATGCTTGTACTTGATTATATAATTGCAAATACAGATAGGCATTGGAATAACTTTGGAGTTATAAGAAATGCCGATACGCTATGCTATATTGACATTGCTCCGATATATGACAGTGGTACATCCATGTGGGTAAATGAGAGTGAAAAACAAATTAACCTAAAAGATAAAGTAAAGAGTAAGCCATTTAGAAAATTTCATGATGAGCAAATTAAGTTACTAAAAGATTTTAGTTGGTTGGATCTATCCAAGCTAGATGGCATTGAAGATGAGTATATGAAAATTTTAAATAAGGTTATTGATGATGAAAACCAGAATGTCAGAAATAGGAAATTGTGTAACGCATTGAGGCAAAGAGTTGATATGCTAAAAGAGATGTTGGTGAGAGGAGTTGATAAAAGGAGTACTATAAGTGATTGATATATTGAAAGAAAATCCAGAAATTTTAAAAATCCTTTTGTTAGATAGGACAACAGGGGAAAATATAATTTGGGCGACAGATCAATATGAGTCAATTGGCAAAGTATATTCAAAAGATAAACAGATATTGCCAGAATTTGTGCACATGATAAAAACACGAGCTGAAAAAAACGAAGAATCTCAGATACAGAGGAGCAAAGACAATGCAGAGGTTTTTACACCTACATGGATTGTGAATGCTCAAAATAATATAGTTGATGAAGAATGGTTTTCACGGAAGGATGTTTTTAATAAGGAAAATACAGATCATACATTTATCAATATAAAGCCTATTAAATTTGCTGATCAGCATACATGGCAGAGGTATGTTGCAGATATAAGAATGGAAATATGTTGTGGTGAAGCTCCATATTTGGTGAACAGATATGATGCAGTAACGGGAAAGAGAATACCCCTTTCAGAGAGAATAGGCATTTTAGATAGGAAATTTAGAGTTATTAATGAAAATATTAATAGCGATGAAGAATGGATAAAATATTCAGAAGAAGCAATGAAAGCGATATATGGATATGAATTGCAGGGCGACAATTTGTTCGTCGCAAGAGAAAATCTTTTGGCAACATATGTTGATAATTTTAAAGAAAGATTCCATAAAAACCCCAATGAAAAATTGCTTAAAGAAATAGCTGAGATTATTAGTTGGAATATATGGCAAATGGACGGTTTAAAATTGGTTGTTCCATTTACATGCCATAAGGAAAAAATTGATGGGATACAGTTGTCTTTATTTGATGATATACCCCAACAAGAATATGAAGAATGCAACGGGTGTGTTACCGACAATCCCAAAGATCATAATGGAAAGCGGTGCAAGATAATGGATTGGGAGAAAGGTAAACCGATCTTATATATAAAGTTATTGGGATGGTGATAAATTATGAAGAATAGAAACGAAGCGCTGGCAGCAGAAAAAAAGCACCTTACATTATTGGAAGATGCTGCTGAGTATTTGGAACATTTTGACATACTTGAAACAATAACGAATGTTGGGAATGATGAAGTTTTTACTCCTAGAAAAACATGTGAAATGCTTCTTGATGCATTGCCAGAAGATATTTGGAAGCATTCAGAATATAAATGGCTGAACCCCGCAACGAAGAATGGAGTATTTGAAAGGGAGATAGCACTAAGACTTGATGAAGGTCTCAAAGATGAAATTCCAGATGAAGAAACAAGAAGAAAACATATATTGCAAAATATGATTTTTGCGATAGGGCAAACAAGATTTACCGCAAGTGTGGCAAGACGCACTTTGTATTATTGCTGTGAAGCGAATAGAAAATGTGATGGGAAAAAAATTAATGGGCACTATGAGAATGGATATGCTATCGGGAAAGGAACTTGGTTTGATACTGAAGAAGGAAATATATTAACGCCGAATACAGATCACACATATGAGGGCAAAGAAAAAGAAGAGAAATGTAAATATTGTGGAATATCAAAAAAATCAATATATAATAGTGAAGATCAAATAGAAAAATATGCATACGAATTTATTCATTTTGATAAAGATAAAATTCTAGAACATCTTCAAGATCGATTTTTTAAAGGAGACAGAAATATGAAGTTTGATGTAATAATTGGGAATCCACCATATCAAATGAGCGATGGAGGTGCTGCAGCAAGTGCGATGCCGATATATCAAAAATTTGTAAAACAAGCGATTGGATTAGGTGCCAAATATATAAGTATGATTATGCCATCAAGGTGGATGATGTGTGGAAAAGGATTAGATGACTTTAGACAATTTATGATAAATAATGAGTCATTTAGAAAATTATCTGATTTTTTAGATTCAAAAGAGTGCTTTCCGCATAATGATATTAAAGGTGGTGTGTGTTTCTTTTTATACGATAGAGATTATAATGGGAAAACAGACATAACAGTACATACTGCAAATGGTGAAACGAAGAGTTTAAGATATTTAAAAGAAGATGATAATGATATATATGTAAGATATTCTGAGCTAATCACAATAATGCAAAAAGTACAAGGAAATAGTAGTGTAATGCTTGATACCATAGTCTCTCCTCGAAAGCCATATGGCTTAGAAGGAGAGACTATGGTATCTGCTAAAAAATACGGGTTGCCAGAATTTTGTGACAAA
>CAUTUX010000006.1:0-77919 GCA_963542015.1 uncultured Clostridia bacterium
ATTGGAAAAAACCAGCCAGTGATTTAAATTCCATCTGGTCATATGGATACTACTATTGGGACTGGGCAGATGCATCAACGCCAGTAGCAGATTTTGATAGTGCTAAAGGTCAGTTGGATGTTAAATACAGTTCTCCATATGGGATAAGAGAAGGACAGAATCATTATGTATATAATGTGTTTGAAGAACTTGATAGTGAAGGAGAATATTATCTTGATAGGGTAACTGGAAATTTATATGTATATTTTTCAGATACTAAAAACAAAGATGCCAAGGTAAGTGTTTCGTTGTTAAAAAAGAGCATTATAAATGCCAACGAAAAATCAAAGAATCTTACATTTGATGGAATGACAATAAAACATACCCGAGGAAGCGGTATTGAAATTAAAGGTAGCAATATTGTTATAAGCAACATGCATGTTAAAAATGTGTCATCTAATGGTATACGGATTGAAGGACAAAATAACACAGTTAAAGACAATGAGATTGAGAATATAGGGAAGAGCGGTATAGTTGCTGGACATGAACTAAAGTATGTAGAAGGAAATGTCACTAATGATATTAGGTTCAATGGCTTGAGAATGGAAAATAATATCGTTAAGAATAACTATATTCATGCATATGGTGCAATTCAAAAAACATACACTGCTGGAATATTTTTGCAAGGAGTTGGTAACAAGGCACAACATAATGAAATATTTGATGCACCACACATGGGGATTTATTATGCAGGGAATGAACATATAATCGAATACAATTATATTCATCATGTAGTTAAAGAATCATCGGATGCGGGTGCTATTTATTCTGGTAGAAACTTAAGTTACTTCGGCAATGTAGTTAGATATAACGCCGTCACAGATATTGGTAGTGGGCAGTTTACCCCAAATGGTATATACTTTGATGACTGTTTAGCTGGGCAAGTAGCATATGGCAACCTTCTAGCAAATATTCCAGGTAGTGGGTTCCTTGTAGGCGGAGGAAGAGAACATAAGATATATGACAATGTCATAGTAAACGCTAAGACTTCAATTGAATATGACTCAAGAGCGTATGATGGTATTGATGGTGGTTGGTATAAAAATAATGTAAATACTCCAAGCTCTAGGCAGTGGAAATTAATGAAAGATGCACAGCAATTATATGCCAATTGGCTTAAAGATCCTCAAAGTGTTGAAATTATGAAGAGAAGCGAGGCAGAATACAGTAACATAATGAAAATGGTTGGATTTGATAAAAAGAAAGATGCCAACAGTGCAGCAACACCTAATGGATCAGTGCATGGAAATATTGTAGTTTCTAGGGATGGCACGATAGGGAAAATTTCAGATGTTGTAAAAGAAAATGGAAAAATTGAGAACAATAAGATATACAGAATTTCAGAAGATAAAGTAGCTGCATCATTTACAGATTTGGCAAAAGGTAGGTACGCAATAAAGAAAGATAGTCTTATAGCCAAAGAAAACAAGAACTACAATCTTGTGCCATATAACAAGATAGGGCGGGTAAACGAAGAAGACTAAGAAAGTGGAAAAAAACACGAAGTATTAGGTGCCTGTCGTAAATGCGATTGAAAGGATAATGAAATTAAAAAATATAAATAAATTTGTTTGATTAATAAAATTGTAATTGATAATATTATATCGATATTTATTTATCAATTAAAAAAACAGTGGAGAAAATATGGAAAGAGACTATGTAGTAAACAGTGAAGAAACTTTAAACAAGTTAGTTGATGAAGTCAGAGAGGCACAGAAGAAATTCTCAACCTATACACAGGAACAGGTTGATAAAATCTTTTTTGAAGCTTCGATGGCTGCTAACAAAATGAGAATACCTCTTGCAAAAATGGCAGTAGAAGAAACAGGTATGGGTGTAGTTGAAGATAAAGTTATAAAAAACCACTACGCAGCAGAGTACATCTACAACAGATATAAGCACGAAAAGACTTGTGGAATTTTAGAAGAGGACAAGGCACACGGAATTAAAAAGATAGCCGAGCCTGTTGGAGTTATAGCTGCAGTTGTTCCAACAACCAACCCAACATCAACAGCAATATTTAAAGCGTTACTTGCTTTAAAGACAAGAAATGGTCTTGTATTTTCACCACATCCAAGAGCAAAGAAATGCACAATAGAAGCTGCAAAAATAGTTTTAAACGCAGCTATCAAAGCAGGTGCACCAGAGAATATCATTGCATGGATTGATGAACCAAGTGTTGCACTGTCAGCACAATTAATGAAAGCATCAGATTTAATTTTGGCAACAGGTGGCCCAGGAATGGTTAAATCAGCATATAGCTCTGGAAAACCAGCAGTTGGTGTTGGAGCAGGAAATACACCCGCCATATTCCATTCAACAGCAGATATTAAATTGGCAGTTTCATCAGTACTTCATTCAAAGACATTTGATAACGGAATGATATGTGCTAGTGAACAGTCAGTAATTATTTTAAAAGACATATATAATGAAGTAAAAGAAGAGTTTAAATACAGAGGAGCATATTTCTTAACTCCTGCAGAGACAGAAAAAGTAAGAAAGACGATCATTATTAATGGAGCACTTAATGCCAAAATAGTTGGTCAAAAAGCATCTAAAATAGCTGAGTTGGCTGGATGCAAAGTACCAGAAGATGCAAAGGTATTGATCGGAGAAGTACAAAGCGTTGACCTTGCAGAAGAGTTTGCACATGAAAAATTAAGCCCAGTACTTGCAATGTATAAAGCAACAAATTTTGAAGATGCTGTAAGTAAGGCAGAACAGCTAATTGCAGATGGCGGATATGGTCATACTTCTTCATTATTCATAAATAAAGATACTCAGAAAGAAGCAATTGAAATGTGGCAAAAGAGAATGAAAACATGTAGATGTGTAATAAATATGCCATCATCACAGGGCGGTATTGGAGACATTTATAATTTTAAATTAACACCTTCACTCACATTGGGATGCGGAACTTGGGGTGGAAACTCAGTTTCAGAGAATGTAGGGGTAAAGCATCTTATTAATATTAAAACAGTAGTTGAAAGGAGAGAAAATATGTTGTGGTTTAGAGCACCAGAGAAAGTATATTTAAAGAAAGGATGTTTGCCAGTAGCACTTAGCGAACTAAAAAATTATTACAATAAAAAGAGAGCATTTGTTGTTACAGACCAATTTCTCTATCAGAACGGGTACACAAAGGCAATTACAGATAAGCTTGAGGAAATGGGAATAGAACATACAACATATTTTGATGTAGCTCCAGATCCAACATTGGCATGTGCAATGGAAGGTGCAAAACAGATGGAGGCATTTAAACCAGATTGCATTATTGCAGTTGGTGGTGGTTCAGCAATGGATGCTGGTAAGATTATGTGGGTACTATATGAACATCCAGAAGTAAACTTCTTAGACCTCGCAATGACATTTATGGATATCAGAAAAAGAGTATATACATTCCCAAAAATGGGAGAGAAAGCATATTTTGTTGCAATTCCAACAACGGCAGGTACAGGTTCTGAAGTAACACCATTTGCCGTTATAACAGATGGTGAAAGTGGAGTTAAGTATCCATTGGCAGATTATGAATTAATGCCAAATATGGCAATTGTAGATGCTGATATGATGATGAACGCACCTAAGGGACTTACATCAGCTTCAGGTATTGATGCAGTAACACACGCACTGGAAGCTTACGCATCAATGATGGCAACAGATTATACAGATGGTTTGGCAAAACAGGCATTGAAAATAATATTTGAATATTTACCTAGAGCATACAATGACGGACCAAATGATGCTGAAGCAAGAGAAAAAATGGCGAATGCAGCATCTATGGCTGGTATGGCTTTCGCAAATGCGTTCCTTGGAGTTTGTCACTCAATGGCTCATAAACTTGGAGCATTCCACCACATTCCACATGGTATTGCTAATGCTTTAATGATAAATGAGGTTTTAAAATTCAATGCAAATGAAGTTCCTTCAAAGATGGGAACATTCCCTCAGTATGATCACCCACATACTTTGGCAAGATACGCTGAAGTTGCAGAAAGCTTGGGATTAAAGGGCAAGACAGACGAAGAAAAATTTCAGTCTTTACTTAAGGCAATCGATAGTCTAAAATCAAAGATAGGAATAAAGAAAACTATCAAGGATTACGGAATATCAGAGGATACTTTCTTAGCCACATTAGACGAGATGACAGTACAAGCATTTGACGACCAATGTACTGGAGCAAACCCAAGGTATCCATTAATGGAAGAAATCAAAAAAATGTATTTAACAGCTTACTACGGTGAAGAGGTTAAAAAATAAGGGGAAGGAATGAAAGATATTATTTATTCAACAGATAACAAACAGGTTTATAAAGACGGTAAAGGTAACGCTATAAAGCTTTTTTCAAAAAGCTTTAGCAAATCCGATGTATTAAACGAGGCTTTGAACCAGGCAAGAGTTGAAGAAGCAGGAGTATGTGTTGCACCAATAAATGGGGTTTATCAGATTGATGGACAACTAGCCATAGAAATGAAATCCATTGAAGGAGAAGACTTAAAGTCCTTAATGGATAAGAATCCTGCAAATGTTGATAAATATCTTGAAGATTTTGTAAATTTGCAAATAGATATGCAAAAGCACACAGCTCCTAAACTTACTCAGTTAAGAGTAAAAATGGATATGAAAATTCAAGAAGCCAAAATTGACGACACAGTCAAGTATGAGCTTCAAACCAAGTTGCACAGCATGCCTAAACACAACAAGTTATGTCATGGAGATTTTAGACCAAGCAATATTATTTATGGAAAGGATGGTAAAAAATATATAATCGACTGGTCACATGCGACACAAGGGAATGCAAGTGCTGATGCTGCGAGAACATATCTTATATTTAAACTTGATAAAAAAGATGAGATAGCTGAGAAGTATTTGAAGTTGTTCTCATCAAAGACGAAAACACCTATTCAGTATATTAAAGACTGGTTACCAATTGTTGCAGCCTCACAGTCTGTAAAGGGTAAACCAGAAGAAAGAGATTTCTTACTCGGTTGGTTAAATATCGTAGATATAAATTAGCCGATTAGAACAGCTATAATATCTAGTAGCAGAGCATTTTGCCAATTTTGTTGAATTGACAGTTTAATGTGTTGTTGTTTCTCAATTAAAAGAGTAATAGGTAAGTTTTTCAAAAAAGTTAAACAAAAAATTGTTTGACAAGCAACGCTTAATATTTTAAACTGACTAGGCGTTGAATATCGCGGGGTAGAGAAGTGGTATCTCGTCGGGCTCATAACCCGGAGGTCGTTGGTTCAAATCCAGCCCCCGCAACCACAGGTCAAATTAAGTACTTGGCGGCGTAGCTTAGCTGGTTATAGCATCCGGTTCATACCCGGAAGGTCGTTGGTTCGAATCTGACCGCCGCTACCAAAAAATTGGCTCCATGGTCAAGCGGTTAAGACATCGCCCCTTCACGGCGATAACTCGGGTTCGAGTCCCGATGGAGTCACCAAAATGGAGGCTTAGCTCAGTTGGTTAGAGCACTTGCCTTACAAGCAAGGGGTCATAGGTTCGAGTCCTATAGCCTCTACCAGAATGGTGATTTGCGTGTATTTTAAAGATATTTCATTAAAAAATGCTGCGCATTTCAAAACATTATTTAACATTTCGACTAATTTTCTGCGATTTATTTATTTTCTAGAATAGTACCAAAACATAGAATTGAATAAAGTGTAATTGTCTAAATTTCATAAAAAATTTTATTTATAACTAAGAATAAAAGTGGTTATTTTTTTGCATATTAACATATCTGAATATACAATATATACAACTGAGAAAGGTGGAAAAACTACAATGGATTTTAAACAAATTGAAAAAAAATGGCGTAAAAAATGGGAAGATACAAAGCTATATAAATTTGATATAAATAGTAAAAAACCAAAGTTTTATGCTTTAGAAATGTTCTCATATCCTTCTGGAGCAAAGTTGCACGCTGGTCACTGGTATAATTACGGACCAGCTGATTCATATGCAAGATTTAAAATGATGCAAGGATATAATGTTTTTCATCCAATGGGATTTGATGCATTCGGTTTGCCTGCTGAGAACTATGCAATTAAGACTGGGATACATCCACAAGATAGCACAAGAAAAAATATTGAAACAATGGAAGAGCAACTTAAAAAAATAGGGGCTACATATGATTGGGATTACGAGATAAAAACATGTGAACCAGATTACTACAAATGGACACAATGGATGTTCGTTCAGCTATATAAAAAAGGATTGGCATATAGAAAAGAAGCTCCAGTAAATTGGTGTACATCATGCAATACGGTGTTAGCAAATGAGCAAGTTCAGAATGGGGAATGTGAAAGATGTCATTCTATAGTTGAAAAAAGAAACCTCACTCAGTGGTTTTTTAGAATAACTGATTATGCAGAGGAACTTCTGAGAGATATTGATGCACTCGACTGGCCAGAGAAAACAAAAGCGATGCAGAAATACTGGATAGGGAAAAGTGAGGGAGCAGAAGTTGATTTTAAAATTGAAAACAGCGATAAAAAGGTAACAGTATTCACAACTAGAGCAGACACATTATTTGGAGTTACCTATGTAGTTTTGGCACCAGAAAACCCTATTGTCAAAGAAGTGACCACGAAAGAACATCAAAAGGAAGTAGATAAATATATAAAGAACACTTTAAGAGTTTCAGAAATAGATAGAATGTCGGCAACACGAGAAAAGACAGGTGTCCTCACAGGCGGATATGCTATCAATCCAGTAAATGGAGACAGAGTTCCTATATTGGTCGCAGATTATGTAATAGGAACATATGGTACAGGAGCCGTAATGGGTGTTGCTGCTCATGATGATAGAGACTTTGATTTTGCAAAAAAATTAGGTCTTGAAATAAAGAGAGTCATTAAGAATCCAGAAACAAATGATGAGCTTCCATATTGTGAAGATGCAGGAATTTTATGCAATAGTGGAAAATATGATGGATTGAATACTTCATCAGCCAGAAGGGCAATAGTTAGTGATTTAGAAAAACAAGGAAGTGGAAGGCTCAAAATTAATTATCGATTGAGAGATTGGTTGGTATCTAGACAAAGATATTGGGGAGCTCCAATTCCTGTAATACACTGTGAACATTGTGGGGAAGTTTTAGTTGAAGAATCTGATCTACCAGTTCTTTTACCATATAATGTAAACTTCACTCCTGACGGAGAATCACCGCTGAAGAAGTGTGATGATTTTATGAATGTGAAGTGTCCTAAGTGCGGTAGAGATGCAAAAAGAGATCCAGACACATTAGATACCTTTGTATGTTCAAGTTGGTATTATCTCCGATATACTAGTAAAAATGATAAAGCCCCATTTGACACTAAGATAGTGGATAAGCTGTTGCCTGTTGATAAATATGTTGGTGGAGCAGAACATGCATGTATGCACTTGCTATATGCAAGGTTTTTCACGAAAGCATTGAGAGATATGGGCTATCTTCATTTTTCTGAACCATTTAAGTCATTGGTGCATCAGGGAATTATTTTGGGACCTGATGGTCAAAAGATGTCAAAATCAAGGGGAAATGTTGTGTCTCCAGATGATGCGATATCAAAGTATGGTTCTGATGTATTTAGGCTTTATCTTATGTTTGGATTTAATTATGTCGAGGGAGGTCCATGGAGTGAAAGTGGACTTGATGGGATAGCAAAGTTCCTTGAAAGAGTTGAAAGAATAGTAGAAAAGAGTAAAGAACATACTTATGAATCTGGGGATCTAACAAAAGAAGAAAAGCAACTGAACTACACTAGAAATAATACAATTAAAAGCGTAACAAATGACATGGAAAATTTCTCATTCAATACAGCAGTTGCGAGAATAATGGAATTAGTAAATGCATTATATTCATATGATTCATCGATACAAAAAAGGCATGTAATATTTAAAGACAGCATAAAAGATTTAATTTTATTATTAGCTCCATTTGCACCACATAGAGCAGAAGAACTATGGGAGATGATAGGAGGCAAGTACTCAGTATTTAACCAGATTTTTCCAGTAACTGATGAAAAAGCACTTGTTAAAGATGAAATAGAAATTGTTGTGCAGATCAACGCCAAAATTAGAGGAAAATTAACAGTTGAGCCTAATATGGATAAGGCAAAGCTTGAAAAACTAGCGATAGATCTTGTTAAAGATAAAATAGGTGGAGACATTAAAAAGGTAATTGTAGTTCCTAACAAATTGGTTAACATTATAATTTAGAGAGGAAACATGTTAGACATAGTACGAATAAGAAATAATAAAGAAGAAATAGAAAAACTTCTAAAGAACAAAGGCTTTGAAATAGATTTTTCTAAAGTTATTAAACTTGATGACAAGAGAAAAGAAATAATTCAAGAAGTCGAAAAGCTCAAAGCATTAAGAAATAGTACATCAGCATCAATTCCTAAGCTGAAAAAAGAAGGGAAAGATGTTACACCTATATTTGAGGAGATGAGGCAGCTTGGGGATAAAATTGTGCAAGATGATGAAAAACTAAGCAAAGTACAAGAAGAAATCAATGCAATTTTATGTGTAATTCCAAACATCCCAGACAGCGATTTAAAACCTGGAGAAAAAGAAAACAACGAAGTTATAAGGGTTGTTAATCCTAAGAGAGAATTTGATTTCAAAATACGAGACCATGTTGAACTTGCCACGATGCATCAGTTAATTGACTATGATAGGGGCGTTAAACTTTCAGGAAACGGATTTTGGATATATAGAGGAATGGGTGCCAGATTGGAATGGGCATTATTAAATTTCTTTATAGAAGAACACATTAAGGATGGATATGAATTTATTCTTCCGCCACATCAGTTAAACTATGCTTGCGGATATGGAGCTGGGCAGTTTCCAAAGTTCGCTGAAGAAGTGTATTGGCTGGACTGTGCAACAGAGAGAGAAAAGAATAGATTTATGCTACCTACGGCTGAAACTGCACTTGTGAACATGTATTCAAATGAAATTATAGAAGAATCAAAATTACCATTTAAGCTCTTTGCTTATACCCCTTGCTATAGAAAAGAAGCTGGAAGTGCCAGAAAAGAAGAAAGAGGAATGATAAGAGGACATCAGTTTAACAAGATCGAGATGGTGCAAATAACAACCCCAGAGCAAAGCGATAAGGCATTTGAAGAACTTGTGAGAAAGGCAAGTGATCTTGTTGAAAAACTAGGGTTGCACTTCAGAGTTGCTAAATTAGCTGCTGGCGATTGCTCAGCATCTATGGCTAGGACATATGATATAGAATTATATATACCATCAATGGGCATATATAAGGAATGTAGCTCTGTAAGTAATGCGAGAGACTATCAGGCAAGAAGAAATAATACAAGATATAGGAATAGTGGAACAAAGAAACCTGACTTTGTGCACACGCTTAATGGATCTGGATTAGCTACATCGAGATTGATACCTGCAATACTTGAACAAAATCAAAACAAGGATGGTAGTATTGTTGTACCTGAAGTATTAAGAAAATATCTTGGAGGAATTTCAGAAATTAAATTATAGAAGATAGGGTTTAAATTTGCGTTGATAGCACAATAAAAAAAAGAGACCCCCAAGGGTCTCTTTTAAGTTGTCTTAAGCGAGGTCTTTAAGTTTAGGATATCCAGTATCAGGTCCAGGAGTACCATAGAATTTAGGAATATCCCAAATACTCTTATCACGAGTTAATGGATTATTGTTTAGTTCCTTGCCAGGTTCATTATTCTGGAAGTAAAGGTTATCATTTGTCTTTTTAGCATTTGAACTAAATAGGTTATGATCATTTACTTTAACATCTTTGAGGTTTGCACCTTTTGAATCTTTTGCAAAATAGTCTTCACCGTTAACTTTAATAAATCCGAATTTATTATCTCCAGTTCCTGCAGTACAAATTAGAGCGATATTGCTTGCCAGAGATGTGTCATCTTTGAAGTCTTCATACCAGTCAAGTCCAAGCTCTAGACGGCTCGTATCGTATTCTGCACCCTTCTTAGATTCGATCTCAGTTTTCAAATCAATTAAAAATTTGCGGTATCCAGCACGACCATATTTCAACATATTATCATTATCATTTATGCTATCACGCCTTGCAGCAAAATATGAGAAACGAAGTTTTGTTACATTTTCAGCTAGCTTGATATTTACATTCCCGTGTAAAAATACGGAAGAAACAGTTGCATCTTTATCTGTGAATTTTTTATATGTAGAGTAGTTTACAGCACCAAAATAGATTTCGTTTTTAGAATTAATATTTGTTACTGTTAATTTTAAATCAACACCAAGAACAATGTTGCGGTTTTCACCAATAAAACCACCCATTTTGAATCCGTCCGAATTGTCAACTCGCACAGTCGTATCTGAAGATACAGTTTTGATTTCTCCAGAATTTATTCCAACACCGCCACCAATATAGGTATTGTCAGAACCTAAATTAGCGGTAGGGCTGTTAACAACCAATTCAAATTTATTTTTAACCTTTTCGATTTGTCCTTCATTTTCACCAGCGATACCACCAATGATGCTCTCATTTACATTGTCAAGGTTCTTTATTTTAATGTCTGTAGAATCACCAGTAATTGCTGACCCATGATTTTTAGCAACAATACCACCAAACACAACTGATTTAGCAGTCAATCCAACAGTTGCGGTGACTGAGCAATCACTTATGGAAGTAGTAGTGTTTGAGCTTTTTAATGACAGATAAGCAATACCGCCAAATGCAACTGCGTTGTTACTTGTTAAACTCAAGTCATCAAATTTAACAGTACAGTTGATTATCTTGCCATTATTTACATGTGCTATTCCAGATACATAATTTTTATCAGCATCATTTGTGTCGAACTTTGGATTTACAACATTAAGTTTATTTATTTCACCTTCGTTATAACCAAACAAGCTGAAAGCCTTAGAGTTGCCGTCGCCATTAAATCCTTTTATTTTGGCACCTGCAGCAAAATCAATCTTTTTATCATTTCCATCAAATCTACCCTTGAATGGGAAACTTGCATCTGAGAATAAGGCTTCTATTTCTCCAGTAAATGTTATATCGTTAGTTAACTTAATAATTGATTCTTGAAGTTGTTTCTTTTTTGCGTCATCATTACTATTTTTTACAGTTTCAATTTTTCCAACTAATTTATTGTATTCGTCTTCGCTACCTATTGTTTCGACACTTGAGTATTTTGCATATAAAGTTACATTTTCTTTTAGAGGATCTCCTTCAACATTTCCATCTTTAAAGTTGTATGTGATTTCAGTATATTTCTTTTCCTTGTTGCTGTTTGTATATTCTTTTTCATAGTACCAGTGGTGAACAACTTTATCATCAGGTAAATTGAACATGTCATCGGTGCGAGTAACGGCGTCATATTCTTTTATTGTTTTTTTAGCAATTATTGTATTTCCAGTTTCTTTATCTTTAAATTCAACAGTTATGTCAGCAGCTTCTGTTCTCCATTTAGCGTGAAGTTTGTTTTCTTTTACATTTAAATATTTCCATTCACCTAGCAAAGAAACGACATTTGCACCCTTTTTTGCCAAATCACTTACTTGAATTTCTTTGTCGTTTTCATCTTTGATATACCAGTATAAGAATTTATCACAGATATTTGTGAATTCCGTTTCCTTACCAGACTTCACTTTAGGAACACTAATTTTAGTATCTTTGCTCCCATAATATATTGTTTGTTCTTTATCAATATCTACAAAATCTTTGCCCTTGCCGACATCTAAAGTAAGTTTATACTTTTGAGATTCAAACTTTGGAGATACCGTCATATTCTCCTTGACTTCATCTCCTTCTTTTAAGAGAGTTAAAGTGCTTTTTCCTGTTATTCTCCAACCTTTGAAGTCGTAGCCAGTTTTGCTTTTTTGAGGAAGATAAACAAGGTTGCTTTTATCATCTTTATTAACATCTTTGTTTTTCTCGTCAAAAGTAAATTTTGCACCTGATTTACGCTTTATTTTTAAATCTGATGTTCCATCTTCATACTTGATGGTTATCTCATAAATATTTGCTTCGCTATCTTTTCCAGGTGTTTTTTTCTTATTCTTTGTACATCCCGTTAGGGCTACAACTAGTAAAGAAACGATTAACAATATGAGTAATTTAGATAATTTTTTAGTCATTCAAAACTCCTATGCACTGAACATATATGAATATAATATATATAATATATTTACCAATTGCCAAATAAATTTAATTTAAATCTGTATTTTGAATATTAAGTTCATAATATAGAGCCCTGCAAGGGCGGCGAGAAGCGTTGGAATAGTTACAATAGTACCCACTTTAATAAATTCTCCAAAAGAAAGTTTAAAATGTTTGTGCCTTATTGTGCTACGCCACATAGTTGCGTTCATTGCTGAAACTGGGGTAAGGAGTGACCCGATATTTGAGCCTATAATTGTTGCAAAAATTGCAAGTACTAAGAAAGATGAATTTAAGTTTTTAATCATGTTAGTAAAAAGAAGACTCATTGCAATATTGTTCAATAAGTTAGAAAAAATAACCGATAAGAAACCAGAAGTAAGCACAGTATTTTTATTATTAAATATTGCAGAAAAATCACGAGTGATACCTGCAGTTTCCAATCCCAGAACAATTAGAAACATTGAGAGTAAGAATGGAATAAGGTGCCATGGCATTCTTCTTAGGGTTTTCCGTATTTTCTTTAAAGACTGTTTTTTTGCTAAGAAACAAATTGTTCCAGAGACAAATACAAACAAGAACGATGTTAATGAAACAATCCACATTGGGAATTTTGTAAACTGTGAAATGATTAATAAAAAAGTACATACCGATATCCCGATTACTCCAATTGCAAGAGCAGGAAGATTTAGAATCCTTACATTCATTGGTGCAAACGATAGAGGTTGTTTCAAACGCTTTTTAAAAATCAAATACAAGATGGATAGTGACATTGCAGAGGCAAAAACTGTTGGCACTGTCATCATTCCTAGGTAATCAATGAAATTTATGCCAAAAGTAGTAGCAATGTAGTTGTTCGTGATGTTCCCAATAAGAGAAAACATGCTCCAGGTATTTGCAGAAACGAACTCAACAAATAGAAAAGGTTTAGGGTCAATTTCAGCGTTCTTTGCGAAGTAGCAGATAAATGGAGTGAAGGTTAAAATGACTGTGGCGTTGTTTGTAAGAACTGTAAGAAAGGCAACAATAAAATATAAAATAAAAAACATTTGAACTTGAGTGAGTCCATTTTTTCTAAGAGCTTTTACAGCAATTAACCTAAAAAAACCAGTTTGATCTAGAAATATTGACATACCTGATAATGAAATGAATATTACAAGTATAAACAGCGGATTCATGCTTGAATCTGTCAATCTGTTATGAAACATATTGAAAGGTACTGCCTTAGTTAAAAGAAGAGTTACACCAGAAAAAAAGGGAACCAACCAATACAAGTGCAGTTTAAATTTTTTTATGTGCACATTTAAGTTAAATATCATGCAAATGATTGTACTTATGCAAGATACAACAAGAGCAGATATAGCTAAACTCTTCATAATATTTAATTGTACCCTAAAAAAAGGTTGAATTCCATATCAAAATATATATAAATCGACAAATTAGTCCGATTAGAAACGCTAAAAATAACATATAGTGAAAAGATGTTTCTCATAAAGAAGTGGCGTTTAATGACATCGAAAAAAGTAGACTTAATGCCACCAGGCCCTTTTAAAAAACAGTATTTAATTGCAAAATTAAGTTTGGTGTGTTAAGCTAAAACCACTTTTATGGAGATTTACCCAAGTGGTCGAAGGGGCTCCCCTGCTAAGGGAGTAGTACGGTAACACGTAGCTAGGGTTCAAATCCCTAAATCTCCGCCAAACAAAAAAAAATTAAAAGCTAGTTTACTGAAAAATTCAATCAACAAATTCCGTATTAATTTACAAAGATGTATATTTTTCTTTCTTGTTATTCTAAGCATTTCCATCAAGTGAATTTGTAAAAATCGACAACACAAATCATAGTTTTTTAGAAAAAAATAGCATCAGCAAGTGATAAATTTTACGATAATTCAAATTTAAGATATGTATTTTTTTGCACCGTTATTTATCAAAACATATATATATTAACTATATGTTATCTAACTTATATATATTTAGGGCAATTTTTGAGGTCTCAGATAAGGCTTTTTTTATTATATGATATAATTAATTTTGTAGTTTTATGCATGGGAGGAAGAATGCTGCAACTTAAGAAAATTGAAAAAGAATACAACATAAATAAAAAAGAATCTATAAAAGTACTACATGACATAGATATAGAATTTAGAGAAAAAGAATTTGTATCCATACTTGGACCGAGTGGATGTGGCAAGACCACATTGTTGAATATAATAGGTGGATTGGATAAAGCCACTGCTGGCGACATAATCATTGAAGGCAAGAAAATTAAAGATTTTGACGCATTAGAACTTGATACATATAGAAGCAAAAGTATAGGTTTTATATTTCAGTCATACAACTTAATCCCAACAATGAATATATTGCAAAACGTTGAGTTAGCATTAACAATTGCAGGTGTTGCAAAAAGTGAGAGAAAGAAAAGAGCCCAAGAAGCATTGGAACTTGTTGGATTAAAAAATCATTTAAGAAAAAAACCAACTCAAATGTCAGGTGGACAGATGCAGAGAGTGGCAATAGCAAGAGCTCTTGTTAATGAACCTAACATCATACTTGCAGATGAACCAACGGGAGCACTTGATTCGGAGTCTGGCATACAGGTAATGGATATTTTAAAGAAGATATCAGAAAAGAAACTTGTATTGATGGTAACCCATAATCCAGAACTTGCAGAAAAGTATAGTGACAGAATAATCAATTTAAAAGATGGTGCGATCGTATCAGATACAAAGCCATATGATTCACAAAAGGATGGCAAGCAATTTGTTGATATTTCATATAGTGCACTCACACTTATGCGTGGAGACTTAAAACACGGGTTGTATAAAGCAAGAAAAAAGATAATGAAAAAGCACGGAATAAGTGAATATCTTTTTTCAGACATCCAACAGCTTAGAGAGAATGAAATTCCTGAAAGATGTGTAGGCAAAGAACATTCAATAGAGAAGTTGAAAGAAAAAGCAGAAAAAAACAAAAGTGCTATTGATAAAATAATAGAGATTGAAAAAATTATTACTAAAGCGAATACAGTTTCACTAAGTGAAGTAAATGAAATTAAGTACGACTACATCTTGAAAGATAAAGTTAAAGAGAGACTAGGATTTAAACAGAACACGGACATTAATACAATAAGAGAAAATGTAGAAAAACTTCTTAAAAAAATAAGAAGAAAGATGTGTAGCGATAATTTCATGAGAGAAGATGTCGTCAACGATATGCTTAAATTGCGAAATTTATCAAAGGACAGAAAAATCGACCAAGGTAGTGAACTTGCTAATAAAGCAAGAACAAACAGAGAACTTCTGGATTCAATTACTCAGTTAGATGAGGTAATAAGGCTCGTACCGAACGCAAGTGAAAAAGATCTAAAGAGAATAGTTGGGCAATATGGCACACAAGGATATCAATTCCAGACAGCGGTGGGACGTTGGGTACAAAAACAAGTTTCGTCAGATCATTCATCTATGGATAGACGGACAACATTTAAATTATCCGCAAACAGCCTTAAGGAAAAGAAGAATAGAACTATCACGACGACATTTGCTGGTAGTATAGGAATAGTTGGAGTTATTCTCGTTTTGGGAATATCGTTTGGAATTAAGTCGTATATAAGAAAGACAGAAGAAGCATCGTTGGCAAAATATCCTATAGAAATTCAAAGAGAGGGTGTTGATGTTAATAGGATGTTAGAACTTGTAAAGAAAGCTGCGGAAGCAGATAAGACGAAGAAATGGCCTAAGACAAAGAGGGTACAGATAAACAAACTTGTAAGTTCAATATTAGGTGATTCTTTAACAAAGATGTCTGCAAATTCCAATGACCTTGCATTTGCCAAGAAAGAACTTGAAAAACATTTTAGAGAGAATAGCAAAGATGGATTTGTAAAAAGTGAATATGGAACAAACTTTTCTGTATTTGGTGAGAATAAAGAAGGTAAATTAACGAAGGTACACCCATATACCGATGTAATGGAGAGTTATCTTGATAAACTGCATTTGCCAGATGATATAAAAGCTAGGGCTAAAGCTAATTCTCAGCAAATGGTTGAAGGATGGACAGAAAGTCCAAGTACCGAGCTACTAAAGACACAATATGAAAAAATAGCGGGCGAATGGTTTAGTGATAATCCAGAAACTGGTTATAGAGAAGTAATGCTGAGAACTGATGAACGGAATAGAATACCCGATTATGTTTTATGTCAACTTGGATTGTTAGATGGAACTGATTTGCTTAATAAAGATTCAATAATGAAAGAGTTACCAAGCAACATAATTGGGCGTGAATACAACCTTGTTCCAAGATATAACTATTTTGAAAAAGATTCTTCAGGAACATTTAACGAATTGGAGGAAAAATATTTTGACAAACAGGATGACTCTGACACGATCGAGAAAATTAATCAGAGGATAAAAAATAAAACTCTTAGAGACAAAAATGGTAACGAAATAAAATTAAAAATAGTTGGAATTATAAGACCAAAGAAAAATACTGAGGCAACACTTTTATCGGGCAATGTAATATATTCGAGTAAATTAAATGAATACATTATTAGAAGAGGACTTGATACGGAAGTCGTAAAGGCACAGGCAAATGCATTGGCAGATTTTTCAAGTCCTAACTTTACTCTTAAAGTAAACTTTACAGATAGAACATTAGAAAGGATGGGGTTTGATCCAAAACTCATCAAAGAAGGAAAATTTAGAGAAGGTGCAACAATACCAAACGAAGCCAAGAAGGATACAACATATGAGAAAGTTATGCGAGAATTGGGCATTGCCGATTTGAATAATCCTAAGTCACTTAAATTGTATTTTTCATCATATGATGCAAAGGAGCGAGGGAAAAAGAAAATAGCTGAAATAAGACAAATGAATCTGCGAGAGCATATTCGAAATCCTATAACAAAATTTATCGACAAACTAGGAGATGAAAATCCAGAGAAGAAAGCAGAAATAGTATACATAGATTTCTTGGAAGTAATAATGGGCTATGTACGACAAATGGCTAAAATTATAATTTATACACTTGTAAGTTTTTCATCTATTTCGTTAATAGTGTCAACAATAATGATTTCAATAATTGTTTACACATCTGTGTTAGAACGAAAAAAAGAGATAGGTGTTCTGCGAAGCTTGGGAGCGAGAAAGAAAGATGTATCAAGACTATTTACAGCAGAATCATTTATGCTTGGTGCGATATCTGGAGCAATGGGAGTATTATTCTCTTTAATTATAGGTGGCATAGCAAATCTAGTTTTGAAGTATGTATATGAACAGCCGAGACTTGTAGGTATTACCTGGTATCACTGTCTTATAATGTTTGGGTTAAGTATTTTGCTTAGTGTAATTGCAGGATTTATACCAGCACAGCTGGCGGCGAAACAGGATCCAGCAGTAACGCTACGAACTCAGTAAATAAGACTGGAAAAATTATCCAAAAGGTTTGAAATCGCTTTCACTGTTGCTTAACAGTTCGGAAGCGATTTTATTTTTTACCACACCTCTCGTAATGGATGTGAAACCGTATTTCTTTCGGACAGAGTCAATGGACTGTTCAAACTTGTCTTGTTTTGTATTGAAAAGGGTCAGTTGAGAAATGTCGTTTGAAATAAATTTTGATACTCCTATTGATATACTTCTTAATGGTTGTGAAAAATCATAAAAAGATTTAATTAAGTCAATTGCATTTTCAGCGATATCGTTTGTTGAATAAATTGGGAATACACTGCTGCTTTGTTTTTGCACAAAAGAAAGATTAGATCTTCGCAGAGAAACTGAAATTTGGTTAGCATGTACATTATACTCTCTAAGTCTCACAGCGATATTTTCACTTAAACCATAGATGATGGGTAGACACTCTTCAATATTAAACATATCTTTTGCGGTTGTAATACCGTTGGATAAACTTTTAGGGAATGATTTATCAAGATAGTGTCTTACAGTATCATCTGATAATCCTCGTGCCATATTGGTAAGGTCTTTTCCTATAGAGCCAAAGACTTGTTTCATCAGAGAGTCGTCGGCATAATATAAATCACCAATGGTAAAGATATTTAGATTATTAAGTTTGCGATATATTTTACTCCCGATATATATCAAAAAGTTTGCTGGCAATTTTTTGATTTTATTAAAATATTCATCGGGCAAAAGAGAAGTGATGGCATCAGGCTTTTTTAAATCGCTACCCAATTTAGCAAGAGCTTTTGTAAAGGATATTCCAACGGAAATCGTTAAGCCAGTTTCAGCCTTAACGGTATCTTTTATGTTTGTTGCAATATCAAAAGGTAGACCAAGAATTTTTTCAGAATTTGTTAAATCAAGGAAGCATTCATCAATGCCAAACCTTTCCACCCTATCTGTGTATCTTGTGTAAATATTAAATACTGTTTTTGAATATTTTGCATAGTCATCGTACTGAGGCTTTAAGATTATTAAATCCTTACATTTCTTTTTTGCCGAATGAAGGGGCTCGCCCGTTTGTACATTATACTTTTTAGCTATTTCATTTTTTGCCAAAATTACGCCATGCCGTAATTCTTCGTCACCCCCTACAGCTACTGGCATATCTCTATATTCGGGATGTGAAAGTAAATTTACGGATGCGAAAAAGTTGTTTAGATCGCAATGTAGAATTAGCTTCTTCATGAATACAGTTTAACACAAGAGCAATAAAACAAAGCAAAGGGGATTGGGCTGTTGCGAATGAAGCTATGTCTATAAACAAAAAAAGGCAGATATGATATAATCAAAAAAGCACAGAAATAAACGAGGTTTTATGAAAGTTAGAAAAGCGATTATCCCATGTGCGGGATTTGGTACGAGATTTTTGCCAATAACAAAAGTGGTACCAAAAGAAATTTTGCCAATAATTGATACCCCAACACTTGAGTACATAATGGACGAAGCTGAACAAGCAGGTATTGAAGAAATAATGCTCATTGTTTCTAAGGAGAAGTTATCAGCAATCCAGAGACTAATAGAAGGGAATCTAGACTTAAACAAATTTCTTTTAGAAGTTAAAAAAGATAAGGAATACAAATTAGCCAACAAAGAAAGAAAAATGAAAATCAGTTTTGCCATTCAACAAAAGATGGATGGTAATGGAAGGGCAATAGAGTGTGCAAAGGATTTCGCTGCAGGAGAGCCTATAGCTGTGTTATTTGGCGATGATGTTATGAGACAGACATGTGACCGCAATGTAACTAAGCAACTTATAGATGCTTACGAGAAATTAGAAAAGAATGTCGTTGGCTGTCAAAGGACGGATGAAACGATAGCAAGACGTTGCGGAGTTATGAAGATAAAAGATCAGATTGATGAAAGAACTTTTGATATAAATGGGATTATAGAAAAACCAAAAGGCGATTTACCATCCGATCTTGTTTCGCTTGGTAGATTTATTTTACATCCTGAGATTTTTGAAGTGCTGGCAAAAATGAAGCCAGATAAGGTAACGGGAGAAATATATCTAACGGAGGCGTTAAGTGAACTTGCCGAGAAAGGTAGGGTTGTAGCGTATGACTTTGTTGGAGACAGATATGACATCGGAAATAAGTTAGGGTTTATATTGGCGAATATTGATTTCGCACTTTTAGATCCTTTATATCGTGATGATTTGATTAAACATTTAAAGGGATTAAATCTTAATGTCTAAAATCAGATTCTCACAAGATCTGAAAAGAGTAATTCAGATTTCAGTAAAAAATGCACAAATAACAGGAGGTCTTGTCAAGACTGAACATTTTTTATATGGAGTTATGAAGTGTCCAGATACATATTCAAGTAAGATATTGTCGGCGTTCAATCTCACAAAAGAAATGGTTGAAAAGGGTATAATTCTTGGTGAAAGGTATGACAGCATTACCCACTCTCCAGCAATAAGTGCTGCGATGGCAACTGGGGAACAGATGGCAGAAAGCAATGGTGCCAACGAAGTATTAATAGAACATATTCTTTATGCCATACTAAATAATCCGAATACTGGGGCATGTAAAATACTTGAGAAGAATGGTGTTAATATAGAACATGTTAAAGAGGGTATTGGAAAAAAGATTAAAGCAAATGTAAGAATTAATAATAGTGCCAATAGAGAATTTAACAATGAGTTTTTCCAACAACAAGAAAATAGACAACCAGCCTTTGGTTCGGCATATAGACCAACACCACAAGCAATGGATTTTGACCTATACGAGTTTGGGCAAAATTTAAATGAGAAATATTTAAAAAACAATATTGATCCAGTAATAGGAAGAGGAAAAGAAATTGAAAGAACAATTTCAATTCTTTGTAGGAAAACAAAAAACAATCCAATATTGATTGGTGAACCTGGTGTTGGTAAGTCGGCAGTGGTAGATGGTCTAGCACAAGCAATCGTGAATAGAGATGTGCCAAGTGAACTATATGACAAAATAATCTTTTCATTAGATCTTTCTTCATTAGTAGCTGGTACAAAATTCAGAGGTGACTTTGAAGAAAGATTAAAAAAGCTGATAAAAAATATCCAATCAAGAAAAGATATAATTTTATTCATTGACGAGATTCATATGATTCTTGGAGCTGGTTCAACTGGAGATAATGTTGATGTAGCAAATATACTTAAACCGATGTTAGCAAGAGGAGAGTTGCAAACAATCGGAGCTACAACTAATGATGAATATAAAAAATATTTTGAAAAGGATCCAGCATTAGCAAGAAGATTTCAGCCAGTACAAGTAGAACCAACATCAGTTGTGGATACAATACAAATATTAAAAGGGTTGAAGGGCTCATATGAAAGACATCACGGTACGATCATAACAGAAGATGCTATTATTGCTGCGGTCCTACTGTCAGATAGATATATAACGGACAGATTCCTTCCAGACAAGGCGATCGACCTTATAGATGAGGCATCATCAAGAAAAAGACATTTTTCATTTGTAGTCCCAGAAAAACTTAGAGAACTTGAAGAAGAGCTGAAAGAACTTGATTTTAAAAAGTTGGAAGCCACAAGAAGAGGACGGTATTCTGATGTGCGAAATATTGAAGAAAGTATAGCCAATAAAAGACAAGAGTATGACAATGAAGAACTTCATTGGATGGAACAAAAAGGCAAAAGAGAAATGGAAATAGGAGAAGATGAGATTGCAGAAGTAGTTGCCGATTGGACACAAATTCCAGTAAAGAAACTAACAGAAAAAGAAAAAGCAGGAGTCATGTCTCTTGAAGACGAGTTGATGAAGAGAGTTGTAGGGCAGCCAGAAGCAGTTAAAGCTGTAGCAACAGCAATTAAAAGAGCGAGAGCAGGGCTTAAAGAACCAAACAGACCTATTGGTTCATTTATATTTATGGGACCTACTGGTGTCGGAAAAACAGAATTGGCAAAGGCTCTGGCAAAGAATATGTTCGGAGATGAAAACAAACTTATTAGATTTGATATGTCCGAATACATGGATAAGATAAATGTGTCAAAACTTATTGGAGCTGCTCCTGGATATATAGGTTATGAGGAAGGTGGACAATTGACAGATAGAATAAGACGGCATCCATATTCTGTAGTCTTATTTGATGAAATTGAAAAAGCAAATCCAGATGTATTTAATATCTTGCTTCAATTGTTAGATGACGGAAGATTAACTGATAACCGTGGAAGAATAACTGACTTTAAAAATACAGTTATAATCCTAACAACAAACCTCGGAGCAGAGTATGCGGGTAGGAGTAAACTTGGATTTGGAAGTCATAATGATGACACTGAAGAAGAAAAAGAAGAGCAGAGAAAAATTTTAGCAGAAACATTGAGACCTGAATTAATTAACAGAATAGATGAGATAGTAACATTTAAACATCTTACTCAAGAAGATATATCAAAAATATCTGAAATTTTCTTTAAGTCATTAATAAACAAACTTGATGATATGAATATAAGAGCTGTTATATCAGATGAGGCTAAGCAATATGTATCCGCAAAGGGATATGATCCAGATTTTGGAGCAAGAGAATTGAAAAGAACCATCCAGAAGTTCTTAGAAAACAGATTGAGCGACATGATTTTAAAAGGTCAGATTGCACAGGGGGACAGCATCTCAATTGAAATGCAAGATGATAAGCTCAAGTTTTTTAAAATAGAAACAATTTAAAAAAACAGTTATTCTAATCCGTTAAAACACACAGTTAATAATTTTAGTATGCTTTACTTTTATTATTCTCAAAGGCAGATCGAGTAGAAAACCATATTCACAAAAACACAAAAATTTAGTATATTTGAATTAGCGGGGTGAAGTATGAAATTTGAATATTTTGGCAAAGATTACGATGTAAGCGATTTATTAAAAGATATAACAGAGAAAAAGTGCCGGAAGTTAGATAAGTACTTTAAATCTGATGAAAATGCATTGGTAAGGCTAAATGTTATAAAAGATGGCATGCATTACATAAGTGAAATGACTGTTGTGCATAAAGCTCAGAATTACAGAGCAGAAGCAAAGGGATTTAATCCTTTTGATAATATTGATGAACTGATTCCAAAAATAATAGGACAGATAAGAAAACAAAAAGATATTTGGGAGAAGAATAAAAAAGATTAGATGCAAGTAGGCATTTCGACAGCGACTTTTTATACAAAACTCTATACGGAGCAAACATTTCCTATTATTAAGAAATGCGGTGCAGAAGTCTGTGAAGTTTTTATGAATACATATTCCGAATATGAACCTGAATTCGGGGATATATTCGTTCGTGAAAGTGATGGACTAAAAATTTATTCAGTACATGCCTTAAATACACAATTTGAACCACAATTATTCAATCGAGTTGATAGAACAAGATATGATGCGGAAGCTATATTAAAAAAAGTACTTGCCAATGCTCAAAAAATGGGAGCTCATTACTATACTTTTCATGCGACGACAAGACTTAAGGTTACTTCCAAAATAAATGTTGATGACTTCGCATATCATATAACTAGAATTGGAGATATCGCAAAACAGTATAATGTTCAGATATGTCTTGAAAATGTTCATTGGGCAGCATTCAATAGTCCGAACTTTTTCAGAGAACTAAAACCCAAAATCACAAATATAGGCACAGTTCTTGATATAAAGCAGGCACGACAAAGTGGATTCGATTGGCGTGAATATATTGATGTCATGGGAAATACTATACGAAATATACATATTTCCGATGTAAAAAATAATCAGACAGCACTTGTAGGTACTGGTGAATTTCCTTTTAAAGAATTAATTGCAAGGTTAAGAGATGTAGGATATGACGGCCCTCTGATCATTGAACAGTATCCAGAAGATTATGATACATATGATCAATTAAAAGATGCTGTAGAATTTATCAAGAGTTTAATTTAATTGATATCAGCTCAAAACTGTTTAATAATGAATAAGTCACAGACGGAGGCAGGTATGAAATTGACATTTGATTTTAATAATATGATGGAAAGTGCCATAGGTTCACAAGGCATTAAAGAAAAAGAGTTAGAATTGCTTGAAGAAAAAGCAATAGAAGCACATAAAGCATTTGAAGCTAATCGTGGCAAAGGGATGCTTGGGTGGACAGAACTTCCATATGATCAAACAGAGGTAGTTAAGGATATAATTGAAGAAGCAATTCGCATAAGAAAAAACTATGACAATTTTGTAGTCCTCGGGATAGGTGGAAGTGCACTCGGACCATTTGCAGTGTTCAATGCATTAACGCACCTAAGATATAACGATCTTGCTCCTCAAAACAGAAGTGTTAAATTTTTTGTTGAAGACAATGTTGATCCAGAGAGAATGGCTGCATTGCTTGATGTAATAGATGTAGAAAAAACAGTTTTCAATGTTATTACCAAAAGTGGAGCTACATCTGAAACGATGAGTCAATATTTAATAATCACAGATATTCTTAAAAAGAAGCTAGGCGATAAATACAGAGAAAACATAATAGCAACGACATCAGCAGAGAAAGGTAACTTAATTAAAATAGCTAACCAAGAAAACTTTAAAACATTTTACATCCCAGACGGAGTCGGTGGAAGATTCTCTGAGCTGTGTCCTGTGGGATTATTACCAGCAGCCGTTTTAGGTATAGACATAACTGGATTATTACGTGGTGCAGCGGAGATGGATAAAATATGTAGCATAGGGAAAATGAGAAAAAACCCTGCACTATTTGGAGCTATTTTACAATACATTGCAATGATGAAAGGTAAGAATGTATCCGTTATGATGCCATATTCTGATGCTTTAAGATATATGGCTGATTGGTATTGTCAGTTATGGGGAGAAAGTCTTGGAAAGGAAAAAGATTTAAGTGGCAGAATTGTAAACTACGGACAAACACCTGTTAAGGCATTAGGCGTTACAGATCAACATTCACAAGTACAGCTATATACTGAAGGACCTTTTGATAAGGTAATTACATTTATCGGAGTACAACAGTTTAGAAAAGATGTAGTTATTCCAGCAGGAGCAGAAGAGTTTCCAGATGTTAATTTTCTATGTGGTCATACATTATCAGAATTAATTAATACTGAAAGAAGGGCTACGGAGTATGCCCTTACAAAAGCAAAAAAGATGAATCAAACAATTATGTTGGATGAAATTTCAGCAAACACAATTGGGCAATTGATGGCATACTTTGAAATACAGACAGCATATATGGGAGCTTTGTTAAATATAGATGCATTTAATCAACCAGGAGTTGAAGAGGGCAAGAATGCGACATATGCCTTATTTAATAGACAGGGATATGAAGAGAAAAAAGCAGAGATGCTTAAAGCAAAACCAAAAGATTCAAAATATATAATGTAATGGAACAATATACTTTTTATGCCTTAATAAGTAGGATGAAGCTTGTTGAACGCTGGGGTCTCATGCGTTCTATTCATCGTGAAAATTTGATGGAGCATACATGCGAAGTTGCCATGCTTGGTCAAGCATTGGCAATTATAGCAAATGAAAAGTTTAATAAAAAAATAAATGTAGATTATGTTGCCACACTTGCTTTATATCATGATATGGCAGAAGTAGTTTCTGGCGACCTACCAACTCCCGTCAAGTATTACAACAAAGATATTATGGAATCATATAAAGCAATTGAAAATAACATAATTGAACAAATGCTTGAAAAAGTTCCAAATTTCACAAAAGAAACATATACCAGTTATCTCAAACCAGATGAGAACAGCGAAGAATTCCAGATTATGAAGATAGCCGATAAACTTTCAGCATATGTTAAGTGCGTAGAGGAAATAGCTGGAGGAAATAAAGAATTCGAATTGGCAAAAGAAAACCTTGAAAAAATCCTGGTTGCATATTGGGAAAAATATCCAGAACTCAAATTCTTTATGCAAAAGTGTTTGCCTTCATATGGAAAGCAACTGGACTTGTTATGATTGTTCTTAACAATGTTTCATGTCAGTACAAATTTGCAAAAAAAGTTTTCGATAATTTAAACATACAGTTCAATGATTCAGAGATAGTATCAGTTCTTGGAGATGAAGAGAGTGGCAAAAGTACTTTATTTAAAATCCTTATAGGGATGGAACAATACACAGGAACTGTTTTATACGATGGAGAATTATTAAGAAAAAAGCCTGATGAAATTATAGCGTTATATTCACAGCATGCACTATTTTCAAGTTATTCAGTTAAATACAATCTGGTATACCCCCTTAAAATAAGAAAGGTTAAAAAGGAAGACATTAGCATAAAATTAAATGAAGTTGTTGAATATCTACAACTTCAAAGCATACTCACAAGGAAAATATATAAGCTGTCAGAATATGAGAAGATTAAAGTTTGTTTAGGCAGATTATTAATTAGGGATGCTAAATATTATTTAGTTGATGATGCATTTAGGAAACTGGCTGGGGAAGACAGAGAACAAACATTCCATTTATTCAAACGGATAGTGGAAGAATTAAAGAATAAAAAAAAGACAGTTTTGTACTTTACAAGAAACAGTGAAGAAGCTTTTGAAATTGCGAACAGGATATGTATTGTCGCAAATTGTGAATTAAAGGAATTTGGTGACAAGAAAAAAATTATAGAAGACCCACAAAATGTATATAGCGTTATAGCATTGAAAAATAAGAACAACATACTGACATGTGACATTGCGAATGATCAGTTGATTGACAGAATGGGTGAAATTGTGGGGCTAAAAAAAGATGAAATATTAGGAGATAAAACATCTGTCTATGTCTATATACCAGAGGATGCCTTTATTGCTGGAAATAGTAATACATTTAAAGTTAAGGAAACAAATTTGATAGGCGATAGATATCTGCACACTTTAACCAACAGTATGACAATCATTTCAAACAAGCCAACAAATGAAATTTCATTTGACATAGATATGTCTAAAGTGATGTATTTTGATATTCCTACAGGCTCAAGAATAAAGTAACATTCGACTTATTTTGTTATAATATTTCCATGCCCGAACAAAACGACAGTTATGCAATTGAAATAGAAAATTTGCACAAATCATATAAAGACGTTGAGGCTCTTAAGGGAGTAACCTTCAAGGTACCCACAAGCACATTATTTTCATATATTGGATTAAACGGATCTGGGAAATCTACAACGATTAACATACTATGCCAAGTTATCAAAAGTGATGCGGGGAGTGTAAAGATTTTTGGGAAAGATGTTGAAAAGTATGGATATGAGATTAAAAAAGATATTGGTATAGTTTTTCAAAATTCTTGTCTAGATAGAGACTTGTCAATAAAAGCTAACCTTAAAATCAAGGCAGATATTTTTGGTATAAGTAAGGGTGATTTTTTAAATAAAGTTGAATATCTTGATTCGATACTAGAACTAAAATCAATATACAAAAAAAAGTACAAACATCTTTCAGGAGGTCAGAAGAGGCGTGCAGATATCGCACTTGCTCTTGTGAATGAGCCAAAGTTATTGTTCCTTGATGAGCCCACTACGGGGCTGGATCCTATCAATAGAGATAAGGTATGGCAAGCAATAATGCATCTTGTGAAGGATGAAGAGATTACAGTATTTCTAACAACGCACTACATGGAGGAAGCAGAATATTCTGACAATGTAATAATTATTGATGAAGGGAAAATAATTGCAGAGGGTACACCTATCGAATTAAAAGAGAAGTTTTCAAAAAACACATTGAAAATATATGCTGAAGAAACAGATAGCAATGCGAATAAGCTGAAAGAAATATTTAACAATATTGAATACGATAAGGATCATTATTCAATAAAAATAGATAATATGGATTTCCTTAAAGTACAGGATGAGGATTTTCAAAATTTGTTAAAAGACATTGAAATTGTAAAAGGCAATTTACAAGATGTATTTATAAATATAGCTGGGAAGAGGTTTGTAAATGAATAAAAAAATTAATAACTTTAAACAGCTCATTCATTTATCCAATAGACATTTTCTCGTATTTATGAAAGACAAATTGGCACTATTCTTTTCTTTGCTCGGACCTCTTGTTGTAATTCTCGTCTTCTTGTTATTTCTCAAGAATATTCAAGTTGATGCAACGTTGGGATATTTGAAAAAAATCGGACTCTACGGGAACGGTGTTAATCTCAAAAAAGAAATTACTAAGTTAGTTTTAAATGATATGTTCGGCGGAGTGGTGACCACATCAATCATAACTGTTTCATTTGCGACATGTAGCAAGATAGTTGATGACAAAATAAATGGAATTTCACGCTTGTACATGGCGAGTCCTATAAAGAACAGTGTATTGACGGGCAGTTATATATTAGCCACATTCTTTACTAGTTTTATGATAAACCTTATCGTATATTTCATTTCCATGATTGTTCTTGCAGCAACTGGGGCATTCTACATGACAGTCGCAGATGTATTTATAAATATCGCATTAATATTTTTTGGGGTCTTATCTGCAAGCACTATATTTATTGTTATAGTAGAAAGATTGACCAAGGCAACACAGGTAAGTACTTTGGGAGCTATTATAGGGGCAACTTCAGGATTTTTTCTCGGGGCATATGTTCCATTAAGCCAACTTGGCAACTTTATTAGAAAGGCAGTGTTGTTGTTGCCAGGTACATATACAGTCAATGTACTGAAAGAAGGATATCTTAGAAGAGCAGTTGATGAAGTTGCAAAAAAGATAGGAGATACACACGGAGTATTAAGGGAAATTTTTGATTGGAAATTAAAATATTTTAATGACAAAGAAGTTCCAATATATGCATCATTTTTAGTATTGATTTTAAGTTCAATTATTTTCTTTACAGCCTATATCCTCATAAAGAAATTTGCAGGAAGAACTAACAGAAAAAATACCAAAGACAAAAAAGTGCAGACCAAATAAGAACAGTGAATAAAAACACTTTGGTGTGGTATACTTTACACATGCGTATTTTAGGAATAGATCCAGGGTTAGCAATAGTCGGGTACGGTGTATTAGATGAGGAAAATGGCAAATGTACTGCCATTGACTGTGGGGTGATAACAACATCTAAGGAACTTACATTGCCACAGAGATTAGTCCATATCGAAAAAATGCTGCAAGAAATCCTTGATATGTATAAACCAGATGTTGTTGCAATTGAAGAGCTATTTTTTACTAAAAATATAAAGACTGCAATTGCTGTAGCACAAGCAAGAGGAGTCACAGTGAATGTACTGCAAAAAGCATTGCCAGATAAGATATATGAATATACTCCTAATCAAATAAAAGAGTCATTAACTGGATATGGGTCAGCAGACAAAAAACAAATGCAAGAGATGATACGAATAATTTTAAGGCTACAGACAATTCCTAAACCCGACGATGCAGCGGATGCTTTGGCTATAGCATTATGTCATGCTCAGACAAGTAAGATGTTAAATAGATGTAGAATAAATTAAAGAGGTAACATGTACAGTTTTATAAAAGGAAAAGTGGACGAGATCGGAATAGGCAAGTTAGTTATAGAATGTAACGATATAGGTTATGAAGTAACTGTTCCAGAAAGAATATCTGCAACATTAAAAGTAGGAGATATTGTTAAGATATATACATATCTGTATGTAAAGGAAGATAGACAGGAGCTGTTTGGATTTCTAACAAGCGAAGAAAAAATATTTTTTAATCAGCTCATAAATATAAATGGGGTAGGACCAAAGAGTGCTATTCAGATACTAGGGACACACGATCTTGCAACATTAAGAACAGCAATAGCGACACAAGATGTGAAGACATTAACACAAGTTAAGGGTCTAGGAAAGAAAACTGCCGAAATGATTATAGTTAACATGAAAGGGAATGTTGATTTAAAGCTACAATCAGACATGATACCACCATCACTTGAAACAAATGATGAGCAGGATGCGGTTAATACATTAGAGGCATTGGGAGTTAACAGATCGGAAGCTATTAGGGTCGTTGCATTGGTAGCTAAAGAAGTAACTGGAGTAGAAAATATCATAAGAGCAGCACTTCAGAAGGTATAAAAAATGGAAGACAGTACAAGAATAATAAGCAGTATGGTGTTGGGGGAGGGTGATAAAGATTTAACCCTTAGACCACAATCTCTTGATGAATATGTAGGGCAAGCAGCGATCAAAGATAAGATGTCTGTGTATATTACAGCAGCAAAAAATAGATCAGACGCCCTTGATCATATTTTGTTATATGGACCTCCAGGACTTGGTAAGACAACATTGGCACATGTCATAGCAAATGAAATGGGTTCTCAAATCAAAATCACTTCTGGTCCCGCAATTGAAAAGGCGGCAGATCTTGCAGCAATTTTAACCAATCTCGGGAAGGGAGATATTTTATTCATAGATGAAATTCATAGGCTTAGAAGCAACATAGAGGAAGTTCTTTATCCAGCAATGGAAGATTACAGTCTTGACTTTATTTCAGGCAAGGGAGCTATGGCTAGAAGCATCCGTATTCCTTTACAGAAATTTACTCTTGTAGGGGCAACAACGAGAGCTGGTATGTTATCCAGTCCCTTAAGAGCAAGATTTGGTATCAATGAAAGGCTTGAAATGTACAACAAAGAAGAATTGAAACAAATCATAATCAGATCAGCTAAAATTTTAAATATAGAAATTGATAATGAATCTGCAGAAGAATTGGCGAAAAGAAGCAGAGGAACCCCAAGAATAGCAAACAGGCTTTTAAAGAGAATAAGAGATTTTGCTGAATACGATGACAAAAAGAATATAGATCTTGAAATAACTAGAAAGGCACTTTCGTTACTTGGAATAGATGATCTAGGGCTTGATAAAATAGATAATCTTATTTTAGAAACGATTATAAGTAAATTTAATGGCGGACCAGTGGGTCTTGATACCCTCGCTGCATCAACGGGTGAAGATGCAGGTACAATAGAAGATGTCGTCGAACCATTCTTATTGCAATTGGGATTTATATCAAGAACCCCAAGGGGAAGAGAATGTACAGCACTTGCATATCATCATTTAAAGAAAGACAAAGAGGGACATGAAAAGTTCGGATTTCTTTTTTAATCTACCTGAAGAACTGATAGCACAACATCCCGTTGAACCAAGAGATGCATCAAGGCTTCTAGTTTATGATATTAATAAAAAAGAAATTGAGCATAAGCAGTTTAGAAATATTGCAGATTATCTAAAAAAAGGGGATGTTCTGGTAGTTAACAGAACAAGAGTAATACCAGCAAGAATCTTTGTCGATATTGAAGGGTACAGCCGTAAAGTAGAAATTCTTCTTTTAAAAAGATTGAGTTATTCAGTTTGGGAAGCACTTGTAAAGCCAGGGAAGAAAATGAAAATTGGTACTGTTGGAAGTGTTGGGGATAAACTGCAATTCAAAGTTACTGGTATAAAAGAAGATGGCGAAAGGCTTATAGAATTTAATTTTAATGGAGTTTTTGAAAACATTCTTGAAGAAATAGGGAACATCCCATTACCTCCATATATTAAAGAAAAATTAGAAAATGGAGAGAGATACCAGACAGTATATAGTAGAGAACTGGGTTCGGCAGCGGCACCTACTGCAGGATTACATTTTACAGATGAACTTCTTGAGAAAATAAAACAGAAAGGCGTCGAAATTGCAGAAGTAATACTTCACATAGGCTTAGGCACATTTAGACCAGTTAAAGTTGAAAATATAGAAGAGCATCACATGCATAGTGAAAGTTATTTAATATCTGATGAAGCTGCTAATAAAATAAATAAGGCAGTGGATGAAAAGAGACGGATAATATGTGTAGGGACAACATCAGTACGAGTGCTTGAAAGTGTGGCAGATGAATATGGACATGTGAAGGCAACATCGGGAGAAACAAACATTTTTATTTATCCAGGATACAAATTTAAAATTGTACGAAATTTGATAACCAACTTCCATTTGCCTGAGTCGACATTAATAATGTTGGTATCAGCATTAGTTGGGAAGGATGAAACTCTTAAAGTTTATAATGAAGCGATAAAAGAGAAATATAGATTTTTTTCATTTGGAGATGCAACATTTTTTTATAGTGAGAATTAAAAATGAAATATGAAGTAATACATGAATGTAAACAAAGCGGTGCTAGAGTTGGAAGGCTCAGCACAGAACATGGAGATATTATTACGCCATGTTTTATGCCAGTTGGTACAAAAGCCACAGTTAAGGGATTATCTCCAGACGAAGTGAAGGCAACGAACGCTAAAATCTTGCTGTCCAATACATACCATCTACATTTAAGACCAGGAGAAGACATTGTTCAAAAAGCTGGTGGACTTCATAAATTTATGAATTGGGACGGGGCAATCCTCACAGACAGTGGCGGATTTCAAGTTTTTTCGCTTTCTAAATTAAGAAAGATAACTGATGAAGGAGTTGCATTCCAAAGTCATATAGATGGTAGCAGACATTTTTTCACGCCGACAAAATCTTTAGAAGTTCAGAGGGCATTAGGAGCAGATATAGTAATGGCGTTTGATGAATGTTCTGAAATTGGAATAAGTCACGATAAAGCACGCAAAGCAATGGAACGGACTTTATTATGGTTAGATGAATGTTCTAAAGTGCCTTTGCAGTCACATCAAGTGATGTTTCCGATAGTACAAGGGAACATATTCCCAGATTTGCGAGTTGAAAGTTTAAAGAGAACAATCCCATATGCAAAAGTTGGCATAGCAATAGGCGGACTTTCAGTTGGTGAAACTGATGAACAGATGTATGAAATGCTGGATGTGCTAAAGCCATTATATCCAAAAGAAATGCCGAGATACCTTATGGGAGTAGGGAGTGCTGACTATATTGTTGAAGGTATTTTGCGAGGAATAGATATGTTTGATTGTGTCTTAGCAACACGAATTGCAAGGAACGGAACTGCGATGACGATGACAGGATATTCAACGATAAGAAACGCAACATACAAAGAAGATTTTACTCCCATTGAAAAAGGATGTGATTGTTATGCATGTAAAAATTTCACAAGGGCATATATAAGACATCTTATTAAAGCGGAAGAAATACTTGGGGGAAGACTATTGTCTATTCACAACATAAGGTTCTTACAAAGACTCACCGAAGAAATCAGACAGGCAATCATGGAAGATAGGTATCTGGACTATGTTGAGAATTTTAGAAAGAATTTTGTTGGGAAAGTTAAATGATTAAAAATTAAACCAGCCACTTGAAGGCATTATTTTGTTGTCATAAAGGGCAAAATCATGTAGACTAGTTTACGATTAACTTTTAGGAGAAAAAAAATGAACACATTATTATTAGCATTAAATGATGGAGCGAAAAAAGGTTTGATGTTTGGACTTTTAGCAGTTGTACTTGTAGGTATGATTGTTTTCTCATTCATTTCAAACAAGAAAAATAAAAAGAATCAGGCAACATTAAATTCACAGATTAAAGTCGGTGCAAGGGTAAGAACTGCAGCAGGAATGTTAGGCTATATTACACAAGTAAATGTTGATAACACAATCATTGTTAACTGTGGAACAGAAGAAGCACCAAATTTCGTTTGCATGGTAAGCCAGGCAGTTGCAGAAGTATTAGTACCAGCTCCAAAGACACCAGAAGAAATTGCTGCTGAAAAAGAAGCTGAAGAACTTATCGAAGCAAAGAAGAATGCAAAAGAAAACAAAGAAGTAAAAGAGGAAATCAAAGAAGAAAACAATGCAGAGCCTGCAGCAGTAGTTGCACCAGTTGAAGAAATTGTAGTAGAAGAAGAGATAGTTGAAATTGCAGAAGAGCCAGCAAAAGAAGAAGTAGCTGAAGAGAAAAAAGAAGAAGTAAAGACAGAAGAGAAGAAAGAAGCTCCTGCTGCAAAGAAGTCAACAGCAACAAAGAAATCAACAGCAAAAAAACCTACAGAAACAAAATAAGCTAGAATCTAATAAAGTATGTTGTATAATTAAGGAGTCGTAAGACTCCTTTTTTTATGAGGTAAAGCAAATGGAAGAAAGAATTTATGATATTACAGATCGTTACATTAATGAATTTAAGGACAAGCACAATAAAAATGTGGAGGAATATTTTCAAGACCTCACAAAGAAATCTGGGATTGATGTGCAGGCAAATAATAAGACTGTTAAAGAATTTAATGAAGCAGAGTCCTTAAGCGAGAAGACATACAAGAAACTAAGGACATTAAAAGTAATTGGAATAATACAGGGCGTATTGCTTGGTATTTTGGCACTAAACTTCATAGGATATTTAGTTATAAAAAGATTGAGTGTGTCTGAAATAGAGGAAATGTCAGAAGTGTTAGGATTTGTTGCCATACCTATTGTTTCAATTGCCTTGCTTATTATGTTTTCAGTACTGATTGCCAAAAAGGTAAAGAAACTAAATAAAATATTTCTTGAGAGTAGTAAGATTGCAGAGGAGAAGTGTAGAGAAGCAGTATCTCAGATGCAACCTCTAAATGATTTGTTTGAAACACATACTTATCAAAAGTTGTTTACAAAAACATGGTCAATGATAACATTTGATCCAGTTTTTGATAGTAAAAAATTCGAACTGATGTGTAAAAAATATGGTCTGTATGACAATAAAGCAAATAAGGATAGAAGTGCTCTATATGTACAATCAGGACACATCAACGGGTCACCATTTATGATAAGTAGGGTGCGTGGCATGAAAATGGTTGATCATGTATACACGGGGTCACTGACAATACATTGGAGCGAGTATAATGGGAAAGAGTGGGTTACAAGAAGTGAGACACTTCATGCCAGTTTAATCAAGCCAGTTGCAAAATATAGTGAAACTAACTCAATTGTATTTGCAAGTGAAGCAATGCCAAACCTCAGCTTTAGCAGACGACCAAATGCAAAGAATTTATCATTGATGAATGAGAAAAAATACGAAAAATATATTCACAAACAAGAAAAAGAACTTAATAAATATTCTGAGAGACAGACAAAGGCAGGTCGTGATTTTACACCATTGTCAAATACAGAGTTTGAGATAATTTTTGGAGCACTAAATAGAGATAATGAACATGAATTCAGAATGTTTGCAACGCCACAAACACAAGTTGAAATGAAAAAAATGATAGTTGGCACAAAAGCGGGAATACCATATGATGACTTTGATTTTGAAAAATATAAAATGCTTACAAAAATAACAACTAGAACTTTACAAAGAACAGACATATCAAGTGAGCCTTTAGATTTTAGTGGTGCCGATTATGAAGAAGTTAAGAGAAGGTTTATTAAACTTAATAATGAATATTTCTATGGTATTTATTTTGCATTTGCACCTATATTAGCTGTAAATGCATATCAAGATACAAAGTCAGCAGAGTATATTTATAAAGATGTGTATGGGACAAAATTCTGCAACTGGCAACATGAAGCAATTGCCAATGCATTCGCAAATAGCGATCTTGCCCATGAGGATTGCAAAACAAAATGTATAGTAAAAACAGAAGCATTCCATACAAATAAATACGGAGATGGAATAAAGGCAACAGCTTATGGGTTTAATGTAGTTCCAAGAGTAACTGAAATTGCAGTGTACGGCGGGGATGGGCGTTATCACAATGTTCCTGTTTATTGGGATGAATATATTCCTGTTGAAAAAACAAGCACGATAGGAGTAATGGAATCGCAGCTTACAATACCTGAATATAGGAATGTAATGAAAGAGAATGAGGAAAACAAGCAGATACTAAAAAAATCTAGATCTGCCATGTCAAACTCATTATTTGCACTTTTATTTAAAGATGAAGTATCAGATTCAGAGCTAGGCAAAACTTTAAAAAGCACATATCCTGTTATAAACAAAGTAGAGCTACCTAAAATAGAAACTTTAGATGATCTTAAGAATGGATTGAAAAAAGGAGATAAAGAAGTCACTGAGGAATTTGAAGATCGTTTAGAGGAGCTTGTTGAATCACTCGATGTAGATGAAACGGATGCAGAGTAATAATTTGATAAAAAAGCGCGTAAGTAGTATATTTAATGCATTGAAACAAGGAGATAATTATGGCAAACGAATTAAATGAAATGACAGCACAACCAAATAGTGCGGGTAGAGATTTATTTGTAATAGAAAAACAAATTCCAGTAAAGGTAACAAAATGGTCGGCAGTATTTCAGTTTTTCCTGTGGTTCCCATTTATAATCCCAGGACTAATATTTGTGTTTAAAAAGCAAAAGGCAAAAGAAAGGCTTGCGACATTAGAACAGAATTTACAAGTAAAAGCATCAACAGTAGATAATTATCTAGAACAGAGAGTTGTAGTATTAAAAAATGTAGTTGGACTCGTTGAAAAAGCAACAAAATTAGATAAGGATACATTTACTGCTATTGCAGCATTGAGAAGTGGGGTAAGACCAACTGCACCAGAGGGAAATGAAGATGCCACAAGAAACATTTTATCAAATCAAATAGACAATGGATTTAGAGAAATAAATGTAGCTTTTGAAAGATATCCTGAATTAAAATCGATGGCTGTTATCGCAGATGCTATGCAACAGAACATAAGCCTTCAAAGAGAGATTACAGCTGCAAGAGATTTGTATAATGATGCAGTTCATCAGTGGAATAAAGAGATACAAGAATGGCCAGCAAAGAGAATTGTAGCAGCAAAAGCAGGCTATACAACAAGAGTACCTTTCTCAGCATCACAAGAAATCAAAGATCAAGCAAGAGAAACTTTCTTTTAAATCTATAACTGTTGACTGAATAAGTAATTAAAACATGAAAAAGTGGAATTTTAGCAACTTATCCAAAATCACCGTGGGTGAGACGGATTTCAGCGGAGTTGATAACGGTATTAAAGTCAAGATGAGACAGGTTTTGCTGTCTAGACTTGACTTAGAATCCATTAAGGCGAAAAACGGCATAAAGACTATTGGTACTTGTGGAATAGGAATTATTGCAGTTGATGCCAATAATGAACTTGATCCGCTTGTAGAGGAAGCTTTAACAAACGAATACAACACTATGGATGAGAGCCTACATCTGGGCAGAAAAGTTCTTATCAATCCATATTTAAAGAAGAGCAATGGCTCATTATCTATATTGGGTGTAAACGAGCAAGGTCTATTTGCAGATTTTATTTCTATACCTGAGGAAAATCTTACCATCCAACTTAATTCAATGAGTGATGATGAGGCATTGTTTGTTCCATATGTAGCTGTGGCGTTGAATATTTTTGATAGTATTGATAGCGAGAAGGGTGAGACAATAGTCATTGTGTCTTCCAACGCTATGGGTCTGATAATGGCTCAAATTGCGAGATATTACCAAATGATACCGATTTTAATTTCATCAAATCCCGATATATTAGAAAAAGCTAAAGAACTTGGAATTTATTTTTGTCATGATAGCAAAAATGACGATATTGAAAAAGAAGTTTTACAAGACACATCAGCCAGAATGGGTGACTATGTTGCATATTTGTACGATGACGAATATGCATACCAAAAGAGCTTAAAATTATTAAAACATGGTGGAATATCAGTAGCTGCATGCGTCACGGGTATCCCTAACGCTGGAATTAAAAGCATGTCGGATGTCATTGAAAATGAAATAAGAATTGTTCCAATTAACAACGGATGCAAGCAATATACTTCTGCAATAAACTTATTAGCTACAAAAGTTGTTAATGTCGAAGGACTTATTAAAGAGCATATAGATAGTGAGGGAATTCAAGATGCAATTACCAGATTTGCGAATGGCGATAATTCTCTAATAGCGGTCAAAATAAAATAATTTATTCAATTAGAAGTTCATATATTGTGCTGTATGTTTGAGAGGCTTTTTCTCTCCACATTTTGTATACATACTTTGCAGTCTGTCTGTTTGGAACATTAAGTTTTAAATCCATAATGCTGTCAACATCTCCCATAATTTTTAACCTGGTTGTATATGTTCCATCCATATTTTTTGAGTAGTCTGCAATATATGTCTGAGACTGTTTTAATTGTAGTCTATGGTCACGACAGTATTCAGTTATTCCTTCTCTCAAAGAGGCAGGTAAATCTTTATAGAATTGTGAAATACACTCACTGCCTTCTTTTGAAATACTGACTTTTGTTGTTTTTTTCACTTTAAACACAAGATTTGTTTCTAGAAGTTCAGAAAGAGCCTGTCTGCAATCTACATATGTTATCCAATTGTTTTCAACCGCTAAAATTTGAGCAACAGTTTCTTCTTCAATTGCAATGCCCATTTTGTCAAAAAGCATGAGGATTGCCAGTTTAGTGTCTCTGTTATCAAGGGTATATAAACATTTTTCGTCAGTCATAGTACTGAAACTTTACAGGGTTTTAAGACATATTGCAATTTATATATTGAGAATATATTTTAAACACAAGAAGTAGTATATGGGTAACTTGTTAGACACAATATATTGATGGAGTAAAAAGAAAGAGGGAATTAACTCGAATGGAGATGCAACTTAAACTGGTTAGAGTAACAGCTATTTTTTTGTTACGATACAGCGATTGTGCTAGAATTGTAGGCATGAAAGAAAAAAGCATCCAATTAGTTTGTAAAATAGGTTCAATGGCTCTTATAAACAAAGAATACAACGATATCGACTACAACATCATATCGAGGTTGTCTCGTGAATTAAAACCAGGATATATATTGGTTACCTCTGGTGCTGTTGAAACTGGCAAACTTGATTATATAAAACGAAATGGAACAACGCTTAATGGAACTGACGAAGAGAATAAAACAGATTATGCGGCACAGGGTCAGTCAATATTAATGCAAACGTATAGACAGTATATAGATAGCAGATATAGCGTACGACAACTTCTCATTGAACATTCAAACTTTAATGATGATATAAAAAGAAAGCACTTAAAAGAATTTTTAACGAGAGCCCCAAAGCAAAATGCCATACCTATAGTTAACTATAATGATGCTGTAAGTTATGAAGAAAACAGAAGGCACGAGCTGATTGATTACAAGAAAAAAAATGACGGTAGAGCAATTGAATGTATAGATAATGACGAAACAGCAGCCCAAATTGCTTGTCTTGTTGAATGTGAGACATTGGTAATACTTTCAACGACTGATGGCATTTACAAGGATCATTTAAATGCAGATACATTAATTGAGGAAGTTTCGGATACAAATATTGATAGACTTTTGGCAAAAATAGAAGAAATGAGAAAGGGATGTAGCGGTTCATCAAGAGAAGGGGCAAACGGTGCAGGAGCAAAGCTTGAATATATAAAAGATGCAGTTAAACAGGGTATAAAGGTAATAATTGCATCAAGTAAATACTCACTCAATGACATTATAGATGGCACAGTAAAATCAACTAAAATATTTCTAAAGAAATAATCAGATAACAGTATTAAATACAAGATGTGATTCTTATTTAAGAACCACATCTAAATTATTTGTTATTCTACTTTTGGAGCACCTTTTAACATTTCAGCTTTTTTCTTGTAAAACTCTCTCTTTTGAGCAGCCTCAGCTTCATTTTCAGCAAATAAGACTTTTGCTGTTTCTGGGTTCTGCTTTGCGAGTGATGCATATCTATTTTCACCCATCAAGAATTCTGAATAGTCGGCACTTGGGTCTTTACTATCAATTGTTAGTGGTGACTTTTCGGTTCCTAACAAATCAGGATTGTACCTAAATAATTGCCAGTATCCGCTGTCTACAGCTTTCTTCATTTCAAGTTGAGATTTTGACATATTAATACCATGACTGATACAAGGAGCATATGCGATTATGATGGATGTTCCTTTATATGCTTCAGCTTCTGCAAAAGCCTTAACAACTTGATTCATATCAGCACCCATTGAGACTTGAGCAACATATACATTGCCGTAGTCCATAGCTAGGGAAGCTAAATCTTTCTTTTTTGTTCTTTTTCCAGTAGCAGCGAATTTAGCTGTAGCACCTGTTGGGGTTGATTTTGAAGCCTGGCCACCAGTATTTGAATAAACTTCTGTATCAAGAACAAGAATGTTTACATCATCTCCGCTAGCCAGCACATGGTCAACACCGTTATAGCCAATATCATAAGCCCATCCATCACCACCAATGATCCAAACTGATTTTTTAACGAACAAATCTGAAGCTTTTTCAACAGTTCCTAATAAAGTTTTCAAGGAACCTTTGGCAACTTTCTTTTCTGCTTTAACGGCAGATTCAAGCGTCTTAGAAGCATTCTTTGATAAATTGCCATCATTTTTAACTTCAAGCCATCCGTTAATTGCATCTTTTAGTTCTTGCGAGATAGCCTCATTAGTAAGCTCTTTAAGAATGTCAGCAAGTACATTTCTTCTTTGTTCAAAAGCAATACTCATTCCGTATCCGAATTCAGCATTGTCTTCAAATAATGAGTTTGCCCACGCTGGACCATTTCCTTCATCATTTGTTGTATATGGACATGTAGGAGCAGATCCGCCATAGATAGACGAACAACCAGTTGCGTTAGCGATTACCATTCTATCTCCAAACAGTTGGGTAATTAATTTAACATATGGAGTCTCACCGCAGCCTGCACATGCTCCAGAAAATTCAAATAGAGGTTTTTTAAACTGACTGTTTTTAACATTGTTTGCATTAAAATCAGCAGTGGTTTCTTTTAGAGATTGAGAATATTCCCAATTTTTTGCTTCTTGTTTTATTACTTTCTCTGTAGGCTCAAGAGTCAATGCTTTCTCTTTTGCAGGGCAAACAAATACACAGTTGCCACAACCAGTACAGTCAAAAGGACTTACTTGAATTCTATATTCATATTCTTTAAAACCTGCAGCTGGTTTAGTTGTGAAACTTGCTGGTTTCTTTTTCATTTCATCGGCTTTTGCAAGAACAGGACGAATTGCAGCATGAGGACATACAAGAGAACAGCGGTTACACTGAATACATTTTGAAATATCCCAGGTTGGAACGCTCACAGCAATTCCACGTTTTTCAAACTTTGTTGTTCCTGTAGGTACAACGCCAGCAGGATCAAAAGCAGATACTGGTAATTTGTCTCCTTCTTGACTTGTTATAGGAGATATGAATGTTTTGAAGTATTTGTCATTTGGAACAGGGAGCGGAGCAGCACCTTCTGTTGTAGTTTCCCAAGATTGTGGATAATCAATCTTTTGTAAATTTTTAATTGCATTATCAACGCAAGCAATATTCATTGCAACAACAGCATCACCTTTCTTGCCATATGTTTTTTTAATTGCTGCCTTCATAAATTCTTCAGCTGTCTCATATGGGATTACTTTCGATAGGAAGAAGAACGCAGCTTGCATTACAGTATTAACGCCTTTCTTAGCCCCAATTTCATCTATAACCTTTTGTCCATCAAGGTTGTAGAAATTTATTTTCTTTGTGGCGATTTGTCTTTTAACAGCAGCAGGGAGCTTGCTTTCCATTTCTTCAACAGACCATTGAGAGTTGAGAAGGAAAGTGCCATTTTCTTTAAGGTCGCTCAACATATCATATCTCAGTACATATGATTCGTTATGACATGCTACGAAGTCAGCTTGGTCAATTAAATAGGTACTCCTTATAAGCTTATCTGAAAAACGAAGGTGAGATATTGTTATACCACCAGATTTCTTTGAATCATAGGCAAAATATCCTTGAACATATTTATTGGTATTATCACCAATGATTTTGATTGAGTTCTTGTTCGCACCGACGGTACCGTCTGAACCAAGACCATAAAATTTACATGAAATCGTTGATGCATCGGATGCGTCAATCTTTTCTTTAACTTCAAGAGATTTGAAAGTTACATCATCGTTGATACCAACCGTGAAGTGGTCAATCTTATCTTTAAGCATATTTTCGTAAATTACATTGACCATAGAAGGGTTGAATTCTTTACTTCCCAATCCATATCTACCAGCAAGAACATCTATGTTTTTATTCTTTGCCTTAAGTGCAGCAACAACATCAAGATATAAAGGGTCGCCAAGAGCACCTGGTTCTTTTGTTCTGTCAAGAACAGTGATGCATTTTACAGTTTCTGGTATAGCATTAATAAACGCATCAACTGGGAATGGACGATATAATCTAATTTTAATAAGACCTACATTTTCACCCTTATTTTTATAGTAGTCTACAGTTTCTTCAACGGCTTCAGCACCGCTGCCCATTAGTACGATAACTCTGTCTGCATTTTGTGCTCCGTAATAGTCAACGAGATTATATTTCCTACCTGTTAGGTCTCCAACTTTATTCATCATTTCTTGAACGATAGCCGGCACAGCATCATAATATTTATTTGAAGCCTCTCTGTTCTGGAAGAATATGTCTGGGTTCTGGGCAGTACCAGTTTGATGAGGATGTGAAGGATTTAATGCCTTCTTTCTAAATTCCATTACCGCATTCATGTCAATAAGTTTTTTCATTTCATCGTAACCGATAACATCAATTTTGCTTATTTCATGAGAGGTCCTAAATCCATCAAAGAAGTGAATAAATGGAATTGAAGATTTTAATGTTGCTAAATGAGAAACAAGAGCTAAATCCATAGCTTCCTGTACACAGTTAGATGCAAGCATTGCAAATCCTGTTTGTCGACATGCCATTACATCTGAATGGTCTCCAAAGATACTTAATGCATGACTTGCTACAGCTCTTGCTGATACATGGAAAACAGATGGCAACAGTTCTCCAGCAATTTTATACATGTTTGGGATCATTAAGAGGAGTCCCTGGCTTGCTGTAAATGTTGAAGTTAAGGCACCAGCTGCAAGAGAACCATGCACAGCACCAGCAGCACCAGCTTCTGACTGCATTTCAACAACTTTTACAATATTGCCAAAAATGTTTTTTCTTTGACCACCAGCCCATTCATCACAGCTTTCAGCCATAGGAGAAGAAGGTGTGATAGGGTATATTGCTGCGACATCCGAAAAAGCATAAGCAACATGTGCCGCTGCGGTATTTCCATCCATTGATAATTTATAACTCATATATGTTGACCTCCAATGTCATTTATAAAGTCTTAAAAATGTAAAAATACACAAAATCATCAAAAAAATTGCACAAAATAAAAGTTAAGCAAAAAGTTAAACAAATTTTGTTAAAACTCTGATTGAGACAATTTTTCAGACAATGATTTAATGCATTTTATAGTATTTGCCGAGAGAATATGTTCAATCTTGCAACATTCTTCCTCTGCGGTATCTGCATCTACACCAATCTGCATTAAGAACTTTCTCAGCAGATTATGCTTTGTTAGTGTTTCCGTTGCAATTTGCCTTCCTTTTGCTGTTAGGAAAATATCACCATAAGGAGCTTTTTCAACCAATTCTTTGTCCATAAGATCCTTCATGGCAATGCTCACAGCCGCCTTTGAAACCTTCAATAAATTTGCAACATCAATCGAGCGGGTGGAACCATTGTTTTCAAGCAGCAAAATCGCTTCTAAATAATCTTCATTTGACTGTGTTATTTTCACTGTTTCACCTCTTTTTAATGATAACAAAGTCAAGTACTGTAAACAAATAAAAGTTAAATAAAGACATCAAAAAAGTTAAGATAATGCAAAAAAGTGGCAGATAATGGAAAAATCGTTTGTTGACGGCAAATGTTAAATGTGCTTTACTGTATTTGTTAATGAAGATTAACATTAGTAAAGACAAATGAGCGAATTAGAAAAGAGAGTTTGTAAAGGGTGTTGCCTAGGGTTATCAGGATTAAAAGCTGCATCGCTTTATTCTCTTAAAGCAGAAATTGGGAATGTGGAGAATACAATAACCGAGCTAAATTCTAAGCTTGCGAAAACAGGGTCTAAAGTAAAAATACTGCATAAAAACAGTAAAAGAACATTGATATTTGCATACAATAGTGAAAGGCTAGAAGAACATCTAAAAGATGAGAAAAATAGAGAATTTCTTGAGAGATATGGGTATGGTCACAACGACAATGCTGATAGTTGTCTCTCTACATTATCTTTTAAAATGGAATCTGGCATTCAAGAATTTCCACACGAAATTGGCGTTTTTTTAGGATATCCAATTGAAGATGTAGAGGGATTTATAAACAACAGAGATAACTGCATGGCAGTGGGATTGTGGAAAGTATATAAAGATGTAGATAAAAAAAAGGAAATGTTTGAAAAATTTGATGAATACACAAAAGATTTTTCAAAGAAAATAGAAGAAACTGATAGAATAGAAGAGTTATTTAAGGAGAATTAAATATGAAAGCTTTGGTAGCATTTTGGTCACAAACAGGAAATACAGAGGCAATGGCAAATGCAATTGCTGAAGGGTTAAAGGATAGATACAGTGTTGATGTCGTAAATGTAAATGATGAATTGCCTGAGGTGTCAGACTATGATTTAGTTGCACTAGGATGTCCTGCAATGGGTTCTGAGGTGCTTGAAGAAGATGTCTTCGAACCTTTTTATCAATCCATACGAAATGAATTATTTGGAACAAAAGTAATATTGTTTGGTTCATATGGCTGGGGTGACGGAGAATGGATGAGAAATTGGGTAGAAGATGCCAAAGAAGCTGGAGCGATATTATATAAAAACGAAGGTTTTGCCATTCAAGAAGACGAAGACGATATAGTGAATCGTTGTATTGAATATGCAAAGGGAGTTCAATAGAAATATACAAATTAGTCCTCATATATGTTTAGTGATTATTTTAATCACAATAATAAGAGATCAGCCACGGTCTCTTATTATTTTATATGGAAAAAAATTATCAATATACAAAAAAAATGATACCTATAAAATTTTGTAAAAATCTATAAAACATGATAAGATTGTTGAAGAAAAAGGAGTAATTAAACATGAAAGCATTAGTAGTATATTGGTCAGAAAATGGACATACAAAAGCCATGGCGGAGATAATTTCAAATGTATTAAAAAAGAAGTACGAGGTTACGATTGCTGATGTAACAGAAGAGGCTCCGACTGTGGAAGATTATGATGTTATTGCACTTGGCTGTCCGGCACAAGGTGCGGAAAATATAGATCCTTTAGTTTTTGAACCATATTATGAAAGTATTAAAAACTCATTGAAGGGTAAAAAGGTTCTTTTATTTGGTTCATATGGCTGGGGAGGTGGCGAATATATGCAAACATGGCTTGAAGATATTCGCAACACTGGAGCAAAAGTAATAGGTGATGGTTTAGCTGTAGATGAAACTGATGAAAATGTGGAATCACTATGTGCAGCTTATGCATCTGAAGCGTAATATAAATAACGGTATATCTAATCCGATAAAATCAAAATACTAAATAAATGACTTCACAACAGAAAAAGTTTTGGATGCTTTTTTGTTGCAAGCTAATACACATTTATATATTATTTTAATATTATAAATATCTATTGGAGAAACTTATGAAAAAAAGAATTATCTCGATAATTTCGGTAATAATGCTGACATTACTTATGGCAGTTTCACTTGCAGCATGTACTGAAATATTTAAGGTGAATAGAGATAAAGACGGTGAGACACCATACTTAACCATACGATATGATGGCTATGAAAAAGTAGTTAAGAAAAAAGACTTTGTACCTATTTTCAGTGCAGCGGCAGCTCAATATTTAAAACAGGGCAAAACATTTAATGAAGCACTAGATGCCACAATCGAACAAATTGTTGAAAAGTATGTAAGAGTATTTAAAGCAAGAGCTTATGTGGCAGAAAAGTTAAAAAAAGACAAATACAGCAACATTGAAGATTTGCTTACAACATCTGAGATAGACAGAGCAGTAAAGGAAACAAACAAGCAGTTTGAAACCCAATTGGCGAGACTTGTTAAGTCTGAGATTGATGATGATAAGAAGAACAATGAAGAAAATGATCCAAGACCAAATCCAAAGGCAAAAAAATATATCGTAAGGTTTGATTATGGGAAAGGTAAAAAGGATAAGGATGCACCAGAAAAAACCGAGGTGGCAGAAAATTCAAAGGTAAAGAGACCTAAAGACCCTACATACGACGGATATAAGATTCATGGTTGGAAGAAGAAAGGCACAGATGAGTTGTTTGATTTTGATAAAAATAGAATTACTTCAGATATCACCTTAGAAGCATATTATGAGCCTTATGAAAAACCAAGAACACAAATGCCAGACATTAATCCAAATTATAAAAATGAAAGCAAGGCATATGATCCAGATAAGGAAATTCCTGAAAGTGAAATAACAAAAAAATTCTTTGATCTTTTAAACGCAGGAGAATATGACTGTGTAGATAAAAAAGGTAAAATGTTAACTGGCACAGGAAGAGATAAACTGAAGTTCAATGAAGTTAAATGGTTCTATGAAGTAGATGGTATAAAGAAATATAAATTCTTTGAAACGGCAAAAAAGACAATTAAAACGAGACTTGGTGCAAAGGGAAATGGACAAGCATCTGATAATGCAAAGATTGACAGAGAGTATGACAGATTTTATCAAGAGCAGTTAGAAACAGTTCTCGTTGCTAAAAGAGGAAGATATATTGAAAAATTGATTAAAGCAGGCGTCAAGGAAGAGGAAGTTGAGAACGAGTATAATGTAAATGTTGAAATTCAAAGAAAGCAATTGGATGCACTTACACAAAATGATACAGATATGTACGCTAATGAAAATTCAGAGAGATTAAAAAAGTATCAATCATATTTCAAAGAAAAAAACAATACGGCTTTATATCACAAAGGATATGCGGACAAATCAAGTGGATTTGTAATTAATATCTTATTTAAACTGAGCAAGGAACAAACAAAGAAGCTTGTTGATATGGCGAATAACGGAGCAAGCAAAGAAGCAATTGAAAATGAAAGAAACAAAATGTTGAAGAAGAAAGAAGTTCGCATTTCAAATCCAATGTATAAGAAAAATACAGCAGTGTTGAAAAAGGATGATGGTTCATTGATGCTTGAAGATGAAACTGCAACTGAAGGAAGTCCTGTATACGACATTTCAAAAATAGTTGATCCTATGACGGATAAGAATTTCAAATATAATAAGAAAGACAGCTATTACAATAAAAAGAATGATTATACAAAGTTAGTTTCTTTAGGTAAGGATGATAAAGGAAATTATGAAATTAAGTTTGGAGCTAAGGAAGCTGCAAACATGCCATATTGTTTAGATAAAGTAAAATTATATGGAACTCACGGGATCTTAGAACAAATATATAACAGTTTGGATGAGGTTGATAAAAATGATGAGCTTTCACAGAATCAAAAACTATATTGGAAGCACAAGATAGCGACAGCATGGCTTCACATGGTAGGAGATGATGAAGGTTCTACATCATCAAGTTCAAATAATGGTGGGCTTGGATACTTTGTACAAGGTGATGGTAAGGGTCAGTTCATTCCTGAATTTACAGCTCATGCAAGAGAGCTTATAAAAAGAGGTTCAGGTACATATTCAAGCGATGGAAGTTATGAAAAATCATATATTGTGGCAGATAGTTTCTCAGGCTCAAAAGATACAGCACAAATAAAAGAATCATCAGCATATGCAGGAGTATTCTTCTTATATAATTCAAGAACAGTATGGGATGAAAATATTTACGGTATTAAGAAAAATAGTGACGGCGAAGTTGAAAAAGATGAGCATAAAAAAACAGTAACTGAATCTTTAACATACAATAAGGACAGTGGAGTTTTGCCAAGTCACTTTATTTATCAGAATCACTATAGAGATAAGAATGCAGTTTCAATATACGATAGGATGTTTGAGTCAGTATTGGCATCAAGATATGAAAAGCAAAAGAAAGAAGATACAGAAGATATAAAACAATCATCAAAGAATGCTGGAAAGATTTCAAGTAGCACAAAGAGAAAGATACGGAAGCTATATAAGCAAAAATAAAATTGATCAGTTTAACACTTGATAGAAACAAAAGATACGGTGTAGCCGTAAGCGGTGGGCGGGACTCAATGGTTCTGCTCCATTTGTTTTATAAAGAAAAATATGATTTTTTTGTTATAAACATAGAACATGGGATACGTGGCAAAAACAGTATTTCAGATTCCGAATTTGTTAAAAATTATTGTGATGAACATGACATAAGGTGCTTATCGTATACTGTTGATGCTTTAAAGCATTCAAAACAAAAAAAATATACAGTAGAAGAGGCGGCAAGAGAATTACGGTATGAGATATTTGAAAAATGCCTTAAAGACAGCTGCGACTTTATTGTGTTGGGACACCACCTTGATGACCAGGTAGAAACGGTGCTGATGCGTATACTACGAGGGACAGGAGTTGAGGGTATATGCGGTATGATACAAGAAAAAAGCAGATATCTGCGTCCGTTACTCAATATAAGCAGAAAAGAAATAGATGAGTATGTTGTAGAAAACAACATACAGTATGTTGAAGACGAAACGAATCAAGATATTAAATATAAGAGAAATGGCATTCGAGAACTTGTTAAAGATATAAATACTAGATATCCAGAATTTAATAGGGGAATTGCGAAATTAGCAAAAAATGCATTTGAGTGGAAAGAATTTGTATATAACAAATTAAATAAACAGCTCATAAAAAATAATAGAGTATATATTGATTTGAATGTGAGCAATCTTGAAACAAAATTATATTTTAAAAAAGCTGCAGAGTATTTGGGCGTTATGCAAGACATTGAAGAAAGACATTATGAAATACTACTTGATTTAAAATATAACAGAGAAGTTGGTACAACATTGGATATGCCATATAACATTAAGGTAATGAGAGGAGAAGAACACCTTATAGTCTTTAAAGAAGAAAAGTGTGAAGAAGCGTATGCTGGTATCGGAGAATATCTGGAAGTGCTGGTATTGAATTCAGAGGTATTTGAAAAGAATGGCGAATATCTCGATGCTGATAAAATATCTTCAAATGCAGTTTTCAGACATCGCAAAAAAGGTGATAAGTTAATCAAAACAAATGGGCATGAAGAGATGTTAGCAGACTATCTAACAGATCTTAAAATTAAGAGAGAAGATAGAGATTCAGATATAATAGTACTTGCTGACGGTAGTAAGATATTGGCGGTTGTGGGATATACTGTGAGCAAGGAAGTTACAGTTACAAACAATACAAAAAATATAGTTAGAATAATAAAAAAAGAAAGGTGAGATTATGCATAAAGATATTGAAAGAATTTTATATACGAAAGAAGAAATTGCACAGAGAGTTAAAGAACTTGGGAAGCAAATAGCAAAAGATTTTAAAGGCGAAAAAATTACACTAGTTTGTATTCTACGAGGCAGTGTAGTATTCTTTGCGGATCTTTTGAGAGAAATAGATTTAGATGTTGATATTGATTTTATTTCAGTTTCCAGTTATGGTTCGGGGACTACAACAAGTGGAGAAGTTAACCTTATAAAAGACCTTGGAGCTCCAATAAAGGACAAAAACATTATATTAGTAGAAGATATAATTGATACGGGTACAACACTCTCATATTTAAAAAGAATGCTTTTTGCAAGGAATCCTAAGTGTATCAAAATATGTAGTATTTTAGATAAACCATCTAGGAGAAAGTTAGAATTAAATGGAGATTATGTTGGGTTCACAATTCCAGATGAGTTTGTTGTTGGGTATGGATTAGACTACGATCAAAGATATAGAAATATTCCAGAAGTTTGTATTTTAAAGAAAGATGTCTATACAAAGTGACTTTGCGATAGAGGATAAAGGACTTCTTTTAGAACTCGCAAAACTTTTCAAACCATACGGCACTTTATATTTGGTAGGTGGAGCAGTTCGTGACCAGTTGATGGGAGAAGAGCATATTAAAGATTTTGACATCGCTGCCCCAGTATTGACCAAAGATGTACAAAAAATTCTTAAAGATACAAAGTTTAAAGTAACAGCAGTTATAGATAAAACAGGCACTGCAATGATAAGGTGTGGCAAAAACACATATCAATATACTGCATTCAGAAAAGATGTATATAAAAAAGAAAGCGGAGAGCATACCCCTGAAGAAGTTGTCTTCGTAAAGGATATTAAAATCGATGCTTTACGAAGAGATTTTAAAATGAATGCAATATATAAAAACATCCTCACGAACGAAATAGTTGATCCTTTAAATGGCATTAAAGATATTGAGAATGCAATGATAACGACGACTAGAGATCCAGAAAGCGTATTTGAAGAAGATGGATTAAGGCTGTTGCGGTTATGTAGATTTGCAGGGACTCTAAAATTTAATATAGAAAAAAACACAAAAGAGTCAGCCAAAAAAAATCGGTGGAGAATAAAGGATATAGCTAGTGAAAGAATCTTTGAAGAAGTAGATAGAATGATAAATCTTGATGCGTGTAGTCCTAACAACAACAGATCAAAATTGGCTATGTCATCAATTTTTGAATTGGGAATTAGTGAATATATATTTCCACAAAATTTAAAAGAAAATGCAGTTGTAAATTTAAATGGAGATTGTAGTTATGAGAGATATGCATCCTTGTTTTTAAGTGTTCCAATTGAAACAAGAAAAAACACAATTGATGAATTTTTTAATATGATGGGAGGGCATAAAAAACTAGTAAAGGATGTATTACAGTTAGCTATGGAGTTTGATTGTGTGCCAAAGGAAAAAAATAAATTGGTATGGTACATTATTCAAAACAAGAATATTCTCAAAGGTATTTTAACTTTAAAAAGTGGTGGTACGGCGGAACAGAGAGAAGACGCAGAAAGGATAAATAAAATGCTTAATTACATGCATGAAATAAAAATTCCAATGAGTCTTAAAGAGTTACCGTTAGATGGAACAGATTTAAAAAATATGGGGATACATGGTAGGTATATAAGTGAGGCACTTGATGGACTGTGGAAAGAATGCATAGAAAATGAAAATTTTCATAGAAAGGGGCTTACGAGGCAAGAAATACGAAGTATGGCAATGGAATATGTTAGGATGAGGTATTAGGAATCGCCGGAGGAATAAATATGGATACGAATACAATATTAATGATAGTGCTGGTAATAGTAGTTATATTATTAATAGGAGTTTCAGCAGGGTTTGCTATTTCTATTGCAAAAAAGAAAAACAAAGACAACACTACAGAGTCACAAGAACAGACACAAAAAATACTTGATGCTCTAAAAGCACAACAGGATATAGAGTCAGTAAAACTTAAGGCTAATCATGATCAAATAAATAGTGAACTTAAAGAAATAACAGATATTGGAAGACGCACCCAAGAGACATTAATGAAAGAGCTTGAAACAAGACTCGATAAAATGAATGCACAGATGTATAACAATCAGGAAAAGAACATAAGAGAGACTGCAGAAATAAAGCAAATGGTTGAAGAAAAAATGCATACATCAATTAGCAACAACTTCGATAAAGCATTTAAACCAGTTGCAGATCAAATAGATAAAGTTAAGCAACAAATTAGTGAATTAAATACATTAAATGATGGAGTTAAAAAAATACAGGGAATATTTAGCAATGTTAAAACAGCTGGGATATTAGGCGAAATAATGCTTGAGAATATACTTAAAAATGTTTTGCCATCTAATCTCGTATATAGTCAGTATCCAATCAAGACAGGCAAGGTAGACTATGCGATCAAGATAACACCAGATAATAGTAATGTAGTATTACCAATAGACTCTAAATTTCCATCAGCCAAATATAATGAGTATTCTGAGGCACTATCTAGTTGCGATAAAAATATAATCGAACAAAAGCGTAAAAATATAATTCAGGAGATTAAAGAAGAAGCAAAGTCAATAAGTAATAAGTACATTAATCCGCCAGAAACCACACCGCACGCAATCATGTATTTGCCAACCGAAGGAATATTTGCACTGATAGTGCAAGATACAGATTTGTTAGCATATTTATATAAGGAATTAAATATCATACCAGCTGGTCCTACGACTATTATCGCCATTTTGCAAGCATTGATGGCAACATACAGGACAGCACAGATTTCAGGACAAGTGCATAAAGTAGTTGAAGAAATTAAGGGATTTAAGCACGACCTAGTTAAGTTTTTAGATGAAGTAGTGAGTGTTAAAAAAACTATGGGTAAAGCCCAAGAAGGAATTAGGAAAATAGAAAATGCTGCAAATAGGATAAACAGTAGTTTAGATAATTATGAACTGGGGATAACTGATAGCAATGATAAACAAGAAAGCATACAAAATAATAGTTCAAACAATGAACAACTAGTAGCACCAAAAAAGTCAGCATCAGTAGATCTTGATATATTTATCTCATCTGATGAAATAATACTTTAAAAACTATCTTTTATTTTTTATCTATAAAACTTTTCAGGTGTGCCAAATAGTTGTCACATGCATTCTGTGCTAAATTCATGTCACTTCTTTTTGCCGAGGCATATATTTTAAGTTTTGGTTCTGTACCGCTAGGACGTATGCAAACCCAATCTTCATTTTCAAGAATTATCTTTATAACATTACTCTTAGGTAATTTTAATTTCTTTTTTTTGCCATTTACAAAAGCTGTGCCGAGTAGATAATCTTCCTTGCTCTTTACTTTAATAGAACCAATAGTTTCAAAATTGGTATCTCTTAGCAACTTCATTATGTCGTTCATTTTTTGCATTCCATCTATTCCTGAGAAAGCAATTGAAATAGATTTTTCAATGTAGAATCCAAACTTTTCAAAAATAGTGTTTATGTAATCTGATATGCATATATTTTTGCTTTTTAAATAGCACATCATTTCTGCAAACATCATTGCTGCAACGACAGCATCTTTATCTCTAGAATGAGTTCCGATAAGAGAACCATAACTTTCTTCAAAGCCAAATATATATGTGAACTTGGAGTTTTTCTCCCATTCTTTTATTTTCTCGCCGATGAATTTAAAGCCTGTAAGAACATCAAAACAAGCGACATTATATGATTCAGCAATCTTGGCAGCCAAGTCAGTTGTAACTATAGTTTTAACAATTGCAGCATTAGTAGAAAGTTTTTTTGTATCATGTAGTCTTTCTAAAATGTATGAAACAAGTAAACAACCGATTTGATTGCCATTTAATAAAACGAATTCATCAGAATTGTTGCGTATAGCAATTCCCATTCTATCTGCATCGGGATCAGTTCCGATTACAATATCGCTACCAACCTTTTTTGCCAGTTCAATTCCCATTTTCAAAGCATTTGGATCTTCTGGATTTGGAATAGGGACGGTGGAAAAATTTGGATCTGGAGTACACTGTTCAGGAACAGTATTAATCGAAATACCCATGCGTTCAAGGATAGTGGTAACAGGCATATAGCCAGTTCCATGGATTGGGGTATATACTACTTTAATGTCTTTACCATATTTTTGTATGCTTTCTTTTGATAAGCTTAGGTTTTCAATTTCATTAAAGTATTTATCATCAATATCTTTACCAATAATAGTTATATAATCGTGAAGTATCTTTCCTTCTTGGTGTTTAATATCATCATGAGAAAAAAGTTCGTTGGGTAGAATAGGTAGCTCATGGAAGAATTTTGTTGAGTCGATATATTTCACAACTTTATTAGTTGATTCAAGCCCCATTTGAGCACCATCATCACCGTAAATTTTGTAACCGTTATATTGCTTAGGATTATGAGATGCAGTTATCATGATTCCAGCAAAAGCGTCTAATGTTCTAATTGCAAAGGAACAGAATGGAACAGGTCGTACATCTTCAAACAAAAAAACTTTGATTTTAAATTTAGCAAGAGTTAGAGCAGAGATAATTGCAAACTCTTTTGAAAATTTTCTAGTATCATATGAAATTACAACTCCACGATTCATAGCTTTTTTGCCTTTAGAAACAATGAATTTTGCAAGTCCAATAGTTGCTCTCTTGACAGTGTAGCCATTCATTCTATTAGGCCCTAAATCAATTACGCCACGCATACCAGCAGTGCCGAATGATAGAGGAGAGTAGAACATATCTTTAATTGACTCTTCGTCTAGAGCCTTAAGCATAGCAATGTCCGAGTCTGAAAGTTCACCAGAGTTTAGCCATTCATTGTGGTTTGTTTTGTAGTCCATAAAAACCTCGCAGTTAATTTATGTTTTAATAATATCGCAAAATTGCTTAATGTTAAATACATAAAATAAAAACAGCACCTTGCGGTGCTGTTCGAAAGCTTATTCTTCGCTTTCATCTCCCGGTCGCATGAAGATAAATCCACATAACATCTGGGCGAATCCAATAATAGGATATGCTATATATATAAGTTTCTTTGTTCTAATTATTCCGTTTTCACCATTAAAGAATCCAGCCATTCCGCCAGGAACACTTAATGACTTAAACATTGGCCATAAGAGAACAGCAAGGGAAATAAGTCCAATAACTAATGAAAAAACCATAGGAAGTATTCTTGGATATTTCTTCGCAACTAAAGCCAAAATCATAAATACGAGGAGAACGGCAGATGTTACCATCATCAAGAAACCAAGCATGTCTGCTGTTCCGCCACCAGCATATTCATTAAAAATTTTTTGCACTCCATGGCTACCGTCATTTTTAGATGCTTCTATAAGTTTAATAAAGAACCCTATAGGGTCGATGTCAAAGAAATATAAATTTACATCATTAGGGATGGCACCACCCCTTAATGCATTTAACCCATATGCAATGAATGGCCATATAAAAAAGAATAGAGCAAAGAAAAACATTGCGAGGCTTTTTGAAATTTGCCCTTCTTCATATCTTCTATAATAACGGTGTCTTTTTCTTCTTTTCTTTTCATCTTGATTAACCAAAACCAAACCGCTTTCATTGTTAGGGTTGACCAAATTATCAACATTGATTTCTTCTATTACTTTTGGTGGTGGTTTAGGTATTTTAACACCAATTGCAATGCCACAATTAGGACACTGTAACCGATGTCTGTATCCATCAGGTAGAAATTCCGCATTCTCAGGTGGAGTAAAGACAATTTCTCTTCCACAACTAGGACATCGTGTGAACATGTATTCTCCTTTTCTCTGTTTGAGATTAATAATAAAATTATAGCCACGGTATATTTAAAAAGCAATATAAATACCTTTTGAAAACATTGAGGGGTAACCCTTTGAGAAGAATTGTTGAAAAATAATGATAAAATCCACTAATTCTGCAGGGACTATCAAAATTAGATGAAGGAATAAAATCATCAAACCAATGCCTTTACGATGCGGTATGCACCAGTATAGTTATAGTTATTTTACTTTTTTGTATGATAATAAATTAATTCCATATGTTGATAATTAATGTTAGAATCAGTTAAATTTTTAGATCAATGTTTTTGCATTCTGTTATTTATTGTAGTTATTATTCTTTTTAAAAATTTATATTTGCGATACTTTTTATGCAGTCAATATTTGTTTTTTTAACAATTGTGCTATAAAGAAATATGGGGATTATTTAGTATTTGTAAAAGAAACTACCACACAAAGAAGTTTTTTTGGCTTTCATCGGTGAGGACAATAGAGTATATATCTCGCCATTTGTTCTCAGCGACAAAGAAATCAAATATGCCGCGAGATTAAAACAAAGTTTCTATACTGTTAGAAAATCCAAAGCAAGATTTGCTGCGAAGAAATGTAATAATGGCTATGATCCGATTTTACACGAAACAAGTAAAAAAGGTTACTATGACCATTATCATATTTACAAAGTTAATGATAAGTCACATTTCTTCTTCGGATTTCCAAAATAGAATGGTTTTAGTAGATAATCATAAAGCGGAATTTTTAGTAGAAAAGATGTCGGCGGAAAATTTTAGCGGAGAAAACATATGTTGGATTTATCAAGTAAAGAGAATAAAAGTGTAGAAAATAATAGAGGGAAGTGCTTTTCAATAGATAGAAAATATAGAAAAATCATTTCTAATAATCTTCTAATCATTAATAAGGATATGTTTCAAGGTAGTAATTTGAAATCAATTGTTATTCCAAGCAATGTAGAAGAAATTAAAAGAGAAGCATTTTATGAATGTTCAAGACTGGAAAATGTAACACTAAACGAAGGGTTGAAGAAAATTGGTAGTGAAGCATTTGTAGGAACAAAAATCAAAAGCATAACAATTCCATCAACTGTTGAGGAAATTGGTGGTGGGGCTTTTGTGGATATAGAAGTAAGTGTTGCTGATGGTAATAAGAGATATGAGGTAATAGATAATTGCTTAATTGAAAAAGATACGAAGAGACTAGTTTCTGGAAATGTAAATTCAGTTATACCATTTGGAATTAAAGAAATTGATAGAGGGGCATTTTATAAAAGCAAAATTGAGTCGCTTGAAATTCCAGGTAGTATTGAAAGAATAGAAGAGGCGACATTTATATATTGCTCTAAACTAAAAACAGTAGTCTTGAATGAAGGGCTAAAGGAAATATGTGAATCGGCATTTGAAGGAACAAAAATAGAATCTATTGCGATTCCATCAACTGTTAGAAAAATACACGGCGATTCATTCAACAAGATTATTTTTGCAGTAGCAGAAGAGAATCCAAATTATGAAGTAATAGGGGATTGTCTGATTGAGAAAAAAACAAAAAAAATAATTTCAGTTGGGAAAACAGGGATAGTTCCAAGGGATTTTAAGGGAATAGGGTTAAATGCATTTTTTTATAGTGAGATAGAAGCACTAGAAATTCTAAGCACAGTTGAGAAGATTGATGGTGGGGCATTGTATGGTGCTTATAAACTGAAGTCAATTATTTGTAATGATGGACTAAAAGAAATAGGAGATTCATCATTTGCTTCTACGAAAATTAAGAATATGTCATTGCCACGTACAGTAGAAAAAATTTGTGAATGTGCATTTATGGATTGTTCAAACTTGCGTACTATAAATTTAAACTCAGGATTGAAGAGTATAGGTCCAACAGCTTTTGACCATACAAAAATTAGTAAAGTAGTAATTCCAGATAGCGTAGAGAAGATGGATGAATTTGTATTTTCAAATTGCAAGAGGCTAAAAAAGATATATTGCGTCGCTGAGTCAAAACCGAATGGATGGTCTGATGAGTGGGATAACAAAAGTTTTGATAATGACAAAAAGCATAAAGTTGTTTGGGGATACACAGGTAAAACAATAACCAAGTAAAGTCCTGAGCCGATGTCCATATTTCATTTATAACCATTTCATCGCATTCTAAGGTCTCTGCACTCACCGTTTAATGTGCTCCCCATGTCAAGGACAATTAGTCATTTAAATTAATTAATTGATTGTTTATACAAACAACCATCTTCCCCTAGGGGAAGTACGCCGAGCAGACTCTGATAATAAAGTTTTGGTGGCAATTTATTAAGTTTCCAAATGCACCTATCGTTGTTGTAATAATCAACCCAATCATTGATTATTTTCTTAATCTCAATAGGGTCGCACCCTTTAATTTTCTCAGAAATTTCATCTTTCATATGACCAAAAAATGATTCTTGCGGAGCATTGTCCCAGCAATTTCCACGGCGTGACATAGACCTTTGAATGTTCGTTGTTTCAAGCAATTGAATGTACTGATTTGATGTGTAGTGAACACCTTGATCCGTGTGTAAAACCTGACTTTTAAAAAAGTTCTCAACCGTAGAAAAAAATGCACCGAAATAAACAATATGCACATTATGGAAATCAGTATTCAATTCATAAAATGTGAAAAAAATGCACCCAAAGCAATAAAAGTTTAGCTATAAACATGCAACAGTATAAAAACATAATGAGTATTCTAATCGATTGAAATTTTCTTACAATTTGTTGTTCAAAAAATAAATTGAGCCCGTTAGATATATCGAAAATTGTTGACAGCTTTAAATCGAGTGGGTTAGAATGTGGTTACTATATGGGGATCAAATCGTATAACGGCGAACTTGATCATTCAGCAAAATATTATCCGATAATTTCAAGAAAAGATGCTCAAAGTATATTTTGTGTTGAGGCAAGATTGTCAAAAGACATCAATGTTAATTTAATGCAGAAAGCATTGGATGAAACACTTAGATTTTATCCAACTTTTTCTGTTGAGTTAAAACGAGGATATGCATGGCACAGATTTGCATATAATAGTAGACAGTTAAAAATTTCTGATTATACAAGTAGGATAATGATACCAATTCTTCCTAAAGTTAATAACAAACACTTAATGAGAGTTAGTGTTAGTGAGAAGATTGTGAGATTAGAAATATTTCATGGGGTTTGTGATGCAAATGTAGGTTTTGAATTCCTTACGGCACTAATCGAAAAATACAATTCATTAATAGAAGATAAACCATATGAGCATAATATTCTAAACAAATCCGAACATTATGAAAACTCATTTGCTACAAAATCAAATAAAGATAAACTTGACATGCCGTTAACCTCACTGCTTGAAAAAAATGTTGCGACAATTAAAGGTGAATATATTAAGGGACTTGGAGCAGAACAGTATATTAAGAGTTTCCCAATGGAATCGTTAACTAAGTATGCAAAGAAACACAAAGTCTCCATATCTGCGGTAATTGTTGGAATATTGGTAAAGGCATCGTTAAAGTGTATAGATGACAACAGTAAAAAAATAGTTATAATGTTGCCAGTTGATTTGAGAAGACTTTTCCCATCGGCATCAAAGAGAAATTTCGTGAGTTTTGTAAGATTGAGATTTGAAAATAGAGATACTGGATTAGACACTCTTATAGAACAGGCAAACGAAAAAATAAAGTTTCAAGTTACAAAAGAGTATTTTCAGAAATTCATAAATCTTTCACACAGAACTGCAACAGGTATATTGAAAATAATCCCATTATGGTTTAAGGAAATGATTATTAAACCAACAGTTAAGCATGCAAAGTCCAAACATACAGTAATTTTTAGCAATATTGGAAAAGTTGCTGATGTAAAAAGTGTTGATGAATATGTTCTTAATTTGAATATTTCAAAAAACAACCCTATTAATTTTGGCATGGTTTCAATTAATGGAAAGACAACTTTGAGTGCAACATCAAAAATTAAAAATATTGAGCTAATCAGTGAAGTATTTAAAATATTAGATAAAACATTAAATGAGGAAGAACATGATGATTAAGATGACATCAGATGAACTGAGAAACAAATATTTATCATTTTTTGAAGAAAGGGGACATACGATAATCCCATCAGCATCGCTGATACCTGAAAATGACCCAACAGTCCTTTTTACAACAGCTGGTATGCATCCGTTAGTACCATATCTTCTGGGAGAAAAGCATCCAGGAGGAACACGCCTTACAGATGTTCAGATATGTGTAAGAACAGGAGATATTGATGAAGTTGGTGACGCCACGCACTGCACATTTTTTGAGATGTTGGGTAACTGGTCGTTGAATGATTATTTTAAAAAAGAAGCAATAACATGGTCATATGAATTTTTAACAAAGGTGTTAAAAATAGATAAGAACAATATCGCCGTCACAGTTTTTGCAGGCAACGAAAATGCTCCGAAAGATGAATACTCATATGGAATATGGAAGGATGTAGGTATTAAAAAAGAGAATATCTTCTTTATGGATGCTAAGCACAATTGGTGGGGACCTGCTGGAGAGACTGGACCTTGCGGACCAGACACCGAGATATTCATAGATTTAAGACCAAACGAAAAACCTTCATTCCCAGATGATAGTAGATATGTTGAAATTTGGAACAATGTATTTATGGAATTCTATAAAGATGACAAAGGGAAAATTAATCTTGGAACACGCAAAAATGTTGATACAGGAATGGGACTTGAAAGAGTTATTTGTATTTTAAATGGGTTTAAATCTGTATATGATACAGACTTGTTTGCTGATGTTATTAAATATTTAAATGAGCATATTGGTGCAAATGTAGAGCTTTCAGAAGATGAAAAAGTTAAGGCTGTACGAATAATAGCAGACCATTTAAGAACTGCAACTTTCATGCTAGGAGATGTAAAGGGAATAACACCGTCAAATGTAGACCAGGGTTATGTCTTAAGAAGACTTATCAGAAGAGCCATGAGATATATGAGGTTGCTTGACATAGGAAATGAACATATATGTAATATTGCGAAAATGTATGTTCTGAAATATAAAGATGTATATTCATTTCTTAAAACTAATGAAACCAAAATATATGACGAACTTTCAAAAGAAATTGATAAATTTTCAAAAACAATTGAACTTGGATTAAAGGAATTTGAAAAGGTATTAAAGTATGTTAATGGAAATGTTTTTCCAGGCAAGACAGCTTTTAGATTGTATGACACATTTGGATTCCCAATAGAAATGACAAAAGAGTTGGCAAAAGAAAAAGGGTATGATGTAGACGAAGATGGATACAGTGCAGCCATAGAGGCACACAGAGAAAAATCAAAACAAGGTGCAGAAAAGAAATTTAAGGGTGGACTCGCAGATGATGGAGAGATGAGTAAGAAATTGCATACAGCAACACATTTGCTTAATAAAGCCCTTAAAACAGTGTTAAAAGATGAAAATATAAACCAAAGGGGTAGCAACATAACTCCAGAACGACTGAGATTTGATTTTAACTTTGAAAGACCACTTACGCAGGATGAGATTAAAAAGGTAGAGGATTTTGTAAATAAAGAGATACAAAATGACAGTATAGTAAAGTGTGAAGAGATGTCGGTTAGTAAAGCTAAAGAACAGGGAGCAGTTGGGATCTTCACAGATAGATACTCAGATATTGTTAAGGTTTATACCATCGGTCCTTCAAAAGAAATATGTGGAGGACCTCATGTTGAGCATACAGCTGAACTTGGGGAATTTAAGATTGTAAAAGAACAAAGTTCATCTCAGGGAGTAAGAAGAATAAAAGCGATATTAACTGAGTGACTCAATAGATAATTAAATAAATAAAACAGTGAGGTATTAAAATGAGAGATTTAAAAAAGTTACAAGACAAGCTTGATGTTATCAAGTGGTTAGATTCTGAAAACAGAAGACATGATATGTGTGGAACATATTCATACTGTGTATTTTGTAACAAGTACATCCCTAACCCTTGTGCGGTTGCAATGACGAAATATATGAATACTCACCAGCAAGATGATTTGTATGAAGGATTGCTGAAAATAGGTGATGAGTCTGCAGGTTTGATTGAGTCGGTTGAAAATGTCGCACAAGAAATTGTTGAGGAAATTAACATTCAAGAAGTAAAACAAAAAGTTGAAGACGGTTCATATATTATGGAGTCTTTTGCAGAAGAGGACGAAGAAGAAAAGACGGATGAATTTGAAGATGCTCCAATTGTAGAAGGTGAAGTAGAGTCTGATGAATCTGCTACATGGGATGAAACTGCAGATGATTATACTGATGAAGATATGGATTCAGACGAAGGTGTAGAGGTAGATAGCATAGAATCACTTGGTAAGACTTTTGATTATGAAAAAGTCATGATCAAGAAAGAAAGAAGGATGCCATTAACTTTTGCTGAAAAATATGTATTAGCGAGTCAAGATCTGAAAGACAGATACAAAATAGTTGAACAAGAAATTTTAAGAAGAGACTCAAAGAAAGATATAGAGATTAAAGGTAGGGTAAATAAACATTGTCATGCATTTAGATATAATGGTGAAATAGTTATAAAGATAACAATCATAGGTAGATCATTAAGAATAAATCTCGCTCTCGATCCAACACTAGAAGAATTCTGTAACGGTACAATGCCGCACTTAGATATGTCTCACAAGAGAGTATATGAGATAGTTCCTTTCCAATTAAAGATGAATAGCAAACTTGGAGTAAGGAGAGCTTGCAAGCTTGTAAATATATTAAAAGACAATATCCGTGAAGAGCTTGATGCAAGTGAAGGAGTTACAAAAATCACTCATTAGAATTAACAGGAAAGCCGTGTTTACAAAACGAAAGTATGACAGAGCGAAGCACGGCTTGTTCTAAAATTTTATGATACAGACAAATGTCTATAAATCTGACAAATTATAAGTAGTAAAATAACAGCCCTAAAAGTCCGCTTATTAGGATAAGCCAAACGGCTGAGAATTTTTTTCCATTTATTTTTAATTTAGAAATAGGAAAGAGTATTAGTATTAAAATTAAACTTGTTTCGTTAAATTTGAAATTTTTAAAATCACTAAAGGAAGTCATATTAAAAACAATTAAAATCAATAAACTTAAGAATACACTTGCAATTATTCCTGTTACAGATGAACTCATATAACCAAGTGTTTTTTTCATTAACACATTTTTTCTAATTAAATTTGCAAAAAGTACGATTGTCATAATGATGATGAAAGATGGAAGGACAACCCCCAAAGTGGCTAAAAATGCTCCTAAAAAGCCATGCGTGGTATATCCCGTATATGTTGCGATGTTAATTGCAAAAGGTCCAGGGGTTGTTTCTGATATCGCAATAAAGTCTAAAAGCTCTTTACTTGAGAACCATGCATTTTTTTCAACTTCTTTCATTATTAGAGGTATCATTGCCTGCCCGCCACCAAATGTGAAGAGACCAATTTTAAAAAAAGTTGTAAAGAGTGAAAGTGCTTGCATTAGTATAACCTTCTTTCTGTTGGTTTAATCGACATCATTGCAATTGCAGAAAAACAAAAACCCAAAATAATAATATAGATAGCATTTGTTTTTAAAATAAACATAGCGACAAAGGCAGCAGCTGCCATGATAAAACTAAAGAAATTATGTTTCATATTTTTTACAAACATTGAAACCGCCCTACCAATCAGCACAATGACAGCAGCACGCATACCGCTTAAAAATGCCAATAGGGCTTTATTCTCTTTAAATGTGGATATAAAAATTGATATGCCGATGATGATAAAGAAGGATGGGAGAGAAGCTCCAAGCGTTGCCACAATTGCTCCAGGTATGCCAGCAACTTTACCACCTATAAAGGTTGCGACATTTATGGCTATCGGTCCAGGACTCATTTCGGAAATTGTAAAAATTTCAGATAGAGCATAACTGTCCAACCATTTGTGTTTAGTAACGACTTTTTCCTTTATCATAGATAGCATTGCATAGCCACCACCGAAGGAGAAAAGACCAATGAAAAAGAAAGTGGTGAATAATTTAAAAAGATCAGAAAGCCTCTTTTTCATCTTAAAAATTATAGCACAAGGCATAAAAAAAGACCGCTAAGCGATCTTTTTTTACCTCAGGTAATAATAAGATTATTCCTTAGAAATGGCTCCCATTGGACAAACACCTTCACAAGCACCACAATCAGAACAGATGTCTTTTACGATTTCGTATTTTGCATCTCCTTCCTTAATGGCATTGAGTGGGCATACATCCACACAGGCACCGCACTTTACACAATCATCACTAATTATTCTAGGCATACTTCATTACCTCCTCATATATGTTAATTAAATTCTAACACCATAAAGTTAAATTGTAAAGATTTTACTTAACTTTATCCCTATATGGCAACAAAATTGTGTAAAAGACATTAATTTTTTGAAAAACTGTCAAATTTGCAGAAAGTTAAATAAAAAAACTATTACTTAACTAGTACCACATGCCATTTTGTAGTAGCTAAATAAATAATTATCAAGATAGTAGGAAGTTTTAATCATTAAAAAAATGGATACCAAAAAGTAAATAAAGAAAAAAACACAATAAAAACTTTTGGCAAAAAGTGCTTAAAAAAAGTTTGGATTTTGCTAGGATTTGATTGGGTTTTGATGTGTACAACTGTCAAAGCTGAGATAGGTAGAGTCAACATTATCTTTGGGACTGTAGAGCTTATTTTTTAGCCATATTTACATTTGCCCCCAAATGAGATAAATTGAAGACATGGAGCAAGAGAAGCAAACAAATAGAGAGTATGTAAATAAATATATTAAGGACAATTATGTGACTTTTAAATTCAGAATTCGTAAGGAAAATCAGCAAGTGATCAATAGGTTGCGTGAGGTCGGTAATATGACACAATATATTATTGGGTTAGTTGAGGAAGATATAAAAAGAAACACCAAGTATAATTATATAGATGATAGTATAAAGATAGATTTTAAGTTACCACGAAATATTCAAAACTTAGTAGACGATGCAGAAAGAGCGGATTTAGAAGATGATTATGGTTTATATATAAATCTTGCGTCTGCGATAGATACAAATGCAAAAAATGCGACAGCAAAGAGGTTGCTGAGTGATTATCAGTGGGAAACGCTAGTAAGAAGGTTTAGAGTATGATAAAAATTATAGATTTTACAAACTTGGAATTAAGCTCACGAAATATGCAATATGGTGGAAGAGCAGGCGTTAAAAGAGGCGTGATGTACAACGGTGATTTCTGGATGATAAAGTTTCCAAAAGATACTAAAGAATTGCGATACGAAATAGGCATGTCGTATTCCTCAGCCCCATTGAGTGAATATATTGGGTCTAAAATATATGAGATAATGGGGTTTGATGTTCAAGAGGTGAGACTTGGCATTTTTTTTGATGGGAAACGAAACAAGTTAGTTTGTGGGTGTAAGGATTTTTTGAAAGATGAAACCCTACTTGTCCCTTACACCATGTTAAGAAATGATAGTAAGCTAGAAGCCATAGGGCTAGCAGAAGAGGCGACATATGGGGCGTATACTTTAGAAGAAATAACACGCCAGTTGGAAGAAAATACAGTGTTGAGCAAAATTGCGGGGGCTAAGGAAAGGTTTTGGAGAGTTGTCGTTATGGATTTATTGATAAATAATAACGATCGAAATGATGACAACTGGGGATTAATTTATTCTGTAAAAGAGAAGGAATATAATTTGGCACCTATTTATGACAATGGGGCGTCTTTTCACAGCAAAGTTTCAGAAAGTAAGATTAATAATTTGATGTCAGATCCTGCGAAGTTGATGAGTAGTGTTCTAAATGGGGTTACTGGATATTATGACGCAAAAGGCAATCATTTAAGAAATGCAGATATTTTTAATTTTAATAATAGGGACTTAGATGAAGCCATTTTATATGTAGGGGAGAGATTTAAAGAAAGGCTTGTGGAAATAAAAAGATTTTTTTCTGAAATACCAGAAAACTATAAGGACATTGAAGTTTTTTCTAAGCAGAGAAAAGCATACTACATGGAATCAATGTTAAGCAGATATCAACACATAATACAACCAGCAATGAGTAGAATTAGAGAGAAAGAAGATGAGCTGTGTCTTGAATAGCTAAAGTCAATAATTAGTTGTCAGACATTACGGTATGTAATTTCGCCTCAAAGAACATGTCTGAAACATAAGCAAATTAACGCGAAGTCCCAACATATCATGAGACAATTTTGAATTGATTAACAAGTAAGAAATTAAATAAAAGATTTATTGCTTAACTGGTGGCTTATGCCACTTTTTCTTTTTGTGTTTAAAAAAGTTACCTTTTTTCTTATTGTCCGATTTATGCTCTGGTTCTTCATGTGGTGTGCTTTCAGTCTTATCTTCAAGTGGCGTAGAGATGTCATCAGTACTATTTTGTATAGATTCATTTTTATGATTTTGTTGTTTATCTGCATTTGCCGTTAAAATCTCAGATAGTGGATATGTACGAATCCTAATTAATGATTCATCTTTAAATTCGACTGTAACGGTTTCTTTTATATTTGATGTTTCAAATACTGTTCCAATACCGTCAGGGGTATTCACACTGGCACCGACAGCGGGGAGTAGGGCTTGAATTTTTTCGTAGTCATCATTTTCAAAAGCTAGACAACACATAATTTTCCCACAAAAGCCAGCAAGTTTTTCTGGATTAGTTTGCAGTCCTTGAATCTTTCCCATTTTAGTTGTTGCTTTAATCCCTTGTGGTGCAAATCTTGTACAACAGCAAGGATGTCCACATACACCTAATGAACCATATAGGAGGACTTCTTCACGACTATTTATTTGTCGCATTTCTATTCTTGTTTTAAGCATGCCAGCAGTGTATTTAACAATGTCTTGAAAAGGAATTCTTTCGTTGGCAGTGTAGTATATAATGAACTTAGACCTATCCAAAGTATATTCAGCATTTTTAATTGTCATTTTTAAATTTAGTTCATTGGCTTTTTCTTTAATTTTAGGGATAGCGTTTTTGGCGTCAGCGATATTTGTATTAATTTGTTTTTTATCACCTTCAGTTGCTTTTCGTAGAACAGGTTTCAACTCAAATTGAATCTGGTCTTTTGGCATATTCTTAATAGATTTGATTTCTCCCCATTCAATTCCACGAGAGGTTTCAACTATAACCTTGTCACCCTCGGCTAATTTTAAGCCCTTGGGGTCAAATGAATATATTTGAGAATTTAAATTAAACTTTACCCCTACGACTTCCATATATATCTAGCCTCCATAATATTGAACATTAAATTGTCCATTGCATGTGATTCATTAACATTATAAGTAAGTTCCTCAAGAGTATCCGTAATGCGGTCAATTATAGCTAATAATGATTTTCTGCTAAATTTTTGTACGAGAGTGGTAGCTACATTTTGTGAAAGTCTATTGTTAAGCAAATTCATATCCACATGACAGTCTAAAATTATCGTAAAGATGAACAATAACAAATCCAATGTTTTTTTTGGATTGCTTTTAAAATAAAGATTTTGAGAATACTTAATAATATCTTTACTGCTTTGTATATCAAGCAACATATCTTTAAGAAAAGTAAAACGATTTGAAAAGGATTCATCCATTGCGAAGTCATAGGCTTTTTGGATTTGTCCATCACAGAATGAGGCAGCAATTCTAGCTGTTTCATAAGGCACATTACATGTAAGGAGAAAATCGGTAATCTCACTTTCCCTAAAAGTATCAAGATTGATTATCCTACACCTTGATCTGATTGTCTGTAAAACTCGTTTTTCATTTGAGGCACTGATAAAGAAAATAACATGCCCAGGTGGTTCCTCTAATGATTTCAAAAGTTTATTTTGAGCAGTTGCATCAATCTCGTCGAAATTCTGAATAAAGTATAAATCAATTTCTCCAAATAGTGGAGGAGGATATAAACCATCAATCACATCTTGAACTTCCTGGGTATATAGCTTATGCCCATCACTGTTAATGAAATGCACATTTGGATTGGCGTTATCCTTAATTTTTATACATTCAGTACAATTCATACATGCAGAATGATTTGTGCAAAATTTTGTCAGAGAAATTAAGTAAAAGAAAGCTTTAGCAATTTCTGTATCTTTTGTTAGATACAGATATGCATGTGAAGGATTGTTTAATAGTTCCTTTTTGATATTTTGGTATGCTTCAGTTTTTTTTAGAATATTAAAAAATAGTTCATTCACTTGATAATGTTCCTGTCACGCAATTCTTTAATTATCTTATTTGATGTGTCAAATTTATTATCTTCTGGCTTAATCAAAATAAATCTTTTTGGGTCATTTTTAGCGATCTCAAGGAATCCTCTATATACAGCCATGTGAAAATCAATATTTTCTTGTTCAACACGATCTTGAGTCTTTACTTTCCTAAAAGAAGTATCAGGTGGAAGATCGATAAAGACAGTATATTCAGGCATATACTGCATCGCATATGAATTTATTTTCCTTACGAAATCAAGCCCAAGTTTTCTAGCATATCCCTGATATGCAAGTGAGCTGTCTATATATCTATCGCAGATTATGAGCTTATTTAATTTAATAGCTGGGATTATATGCTCGTGTAACAGCTGGGTTCTACATGCAGCATACAGCAATGCTTCCGTTTCGTTACTTAGCTCCTTATTTTTAATATCTAGAATTATATCTCTGATTTTTTCAGAGATCTCGGTGCCACCAGGTTCTCTAAAAAAAAGAGCATCTTGCCCAGTATCAGACAGATATTTTTTTAAGAGTTCTATTTGTGTAGATTTGCCGACGCCCTCGCATCCCTCGAAACTTAAAAACATTAAAACCTCGTAGAACAAGTATACTATAACAAAAATAGAGTGTGCAATTTGAAAGTCTGAGCGATGGTTGTAAGTGTTCTTTGTAGAAATAAAAAACTGTGGGGATAAGGAATAATAAATTTGAGGAGAGGTATATCAAGTACCATATACTTTGCGAAACTGGTATGCAGTTTGGGTGCATTAGCAGTCAACAGACTGCAGTGCTAGCAATGTATAAAAAGTGTTTTAAGCAAGAAAATTGTAAAAATTGTATAAAATGATGAAAGACAATGATAGAAAATTGGCATAATTGCCCAATATCGCTATTCAAAAAAAAAAAAAATAACAAAGATATGTAATAATTATGTTGGGATATTTCAACAGAGATATCTCTTTAACTATGTGTGGAGGAAATAATGGCAACAAAAAGCACAATGACAACAGGTGCGTTTTTAGAGAAAATGCTTCAGGTTGAGCCTGTATTAGTTGCGGACTTCTTTATCAGCAATAGAATAGTATTTCCTAAGAAGATAAAGATGGACATCATGAAGAATGCTTTAAGAGCGTATGTTGTTAAAACTAGAAAAGAATGCCTAACATTGGATAGTAGAAAGAACTATAGACTTCTCTGGTTTAATATCTTCACTGAATTCCAATTAGGAATGCTTCTTGATGAGGTACACGACAGAGAAGATATCCAGATGGATTATGTAAGGAAACTGTATTTAAAAATATTAATACAGATGAAGATGAATTCTATGGATAGTTTGAAGATGTTTGTAACTTATCTTGAAGATCAACCAAAAATAGACGAAGGAACACAGCTAACAGGAAGTATGATTAATATAGCATTCAGAGATGTGTTCTATGAAGCTGAAGATGAATTTGAAGGAGTACCTAAAGATAAGTTCAGAGCAATAGTTCATAACAGTGCAACTCAAGAAAACTTGAATATACTTGCGAACAAGTATGGAATAACAATACCAGAAAAATTCAGCGGAGATACATTAAGAGACTATGTAATGCAGAAGCTGAAAAACAAAGGTTTACTAACTGAACCGCTAAAGGACGAACTTCTTACAGCAAAAATTTCTGAAGTACGGAAGATAGCAGTAGAGAACAAAATTAAAAATGTAATATCTATGAATAAAAAAGAAACCATAGAATATATACTTGAAAGAGTATGGGATGATTATACGGAACCTGAAAATGCTATGGTTTATGAAATGTCGATTCCTATTAATCCAGATGAAGAAAAGTATTCAACATTATTGTTGCAGTATGAGCAAATGGGTGGAGACATTCAAGAGTTAAGAAGAGAACTTGAGGCACTCGGTGGGGAAGATAGGCTTATTGCAGAGTCGAAACTTAAAGAAAAGGAAAAAGAGCTTGAAGAAACAAAAGCTCAATTAGATGATATAACTAAAAGATTTTCCGTATTGGAAGTACGGACAGGAGATGAAATGGATAATAAGTTGTATAACAAATTTGATGACAAGAAAGCATATGAAGGACTTGATCAGCAAACAATCAACAATTATGAAATTAATAATTACTCATTTGATGCCGATCATATCTCGGATGATTTAAATATGGGTGATATTCCAACAGCAACACCAATTGATGAAAACTTCAATGATGAAAATAGAGATATAGCAATCATAGAAGAACCATATGAGGGATACAACAACAATGCAGTTTCTATATATGAGGAAACGAAGCATGTATCTGAATTGCCTTCATTAATAGATGAGGAAGATCAAGATTTCATGACAAAACTTAAAGCAATGGCAACATCAACAGGATATTCATCATTGCTTATGGTTATTTATTTTATTTTTATGATATTAGTTGGTATCGGGGTATTCTTTATCCTCGCTGCAATAATTTAGGAGGGCAGATATGAAAATAATGCCAAAAAGAAGTGCTAAGAGACTCATTTCAGTAGTTTTGACTGTTTTGTTTTTCGTAGCAATGGCACTTGCTATAGCAACAACGGTATTTGGGATTCAATCAAATATAGATGTTATAGATACAAAATATGGAAAATTGAACAAAATAAAAAAGACATTTACACCAAATATCGATGATATAGACATAAACGAACTCAAGAAAAACAACAAGATTACAGAATGGTCAAATGGTGTAGAGCTTGGAATGAAATATTCTCAACTGTTTAAAAATAGTGAAAAATCAATTAAGTACTATAATTTTGAAGCTGAGAATCCAGATGGAAGTGATTTCTTTAAATTATCTGAAAATCAAAAAGAAATAGTTCTTAGATATAGACACAAACAGACATTCAGAAAACCAGCATATAGAAAAGAAAAGTATACTGTTGACTGGTCAAATGTGCTATTTGGAAAAGATCCAGATGGGAATAGTGTTGTGTCAATGAGAAAAGATAGATTGCAAAGAAGTTACACATGGGAAACTATAAACCAAGCAATTGATTTTAGAAGACAGGAACTAGGGACAGAAAAATTTGATTATGATCTTGCCACCACATATGACGGTATGCCTTTTCTTTCAGATAAAGACAGCATATTAGGAACATTAAAGGAAAAAGCAAAGAGTGAAGTATTAGGTAAGAAAGCTCGATTATTTAACTTATATGCGAGAACAGGAAGTGATAAAACTAAAGAATATAAACACTCAAATGTTGGAGTTCGTCTTTATGAAATTAGTCCAAATGGGCAAACAAAACTGATGCGTTTTGAATCAGTACCTCATGATGGTTCATTCACAATACCAGATGATTATGAGAAGTATGATAGATGGTATTTAGGTGAGGGAAGCCAACCCGATTATTCAAAAACACTGGTAAGCAAGACAATTGAAGGGATTAGAAAGCCCGTATTTTTGTATGGAGCAAAAAACACAAGCAAGCGTGTTGATATTAAGATAAGACATATTTTTGAAGGACCTAATGGAGAAGAATTTGATTACGCAGATCTGAAAAACAGTTCTGATACAAGGTTTGTAGAGAGCAATGATACATTAAACTTGAATACATATAATTTATACGATGGCAACTTTGAAAAAGGAAAGTTTATTCCACAGAAAGACGATTATTTAAAGCAAGATCAAGATGGGAATGATAAAAAAGGTATAGGATATGAGCTTTCAAAAGTTGAGTTGAAGAAAGGTGCAGATGTAACGGAAATAACTGATAATCAGAAGCTTGAGAATATTACTGAGGACGGCAAATATGAACTCACATTTACATATTCACCTAAAGAAATAAAGCTAAAAGTATTTGATGAGAAAGGTACTCAGATAACAGATGAGACAAAACTTGAGGAATTGGGGTTAAATAAGAAGTTCAAGTTTGGTTCAAAGGTTGTTGCAAAAGAACTTCTCGGCGATTTTATTTTCAAAGGTTGGAAATTTACATCAACAAAAAATACTGAAGGACAGATTGGGCTTGAAGCTGTTCTTGATGAAAATATTGTATCTGAGGATATGAATGCTTCGATTACGGCAATTACATCAGAAACAAATGAGCGTGGGGTAAGTTTATACTTTAACTATAAGGTACAGAATACAAAAGGTGACTTTGAAGATATTGATGATAATAAGTATAAAAATAATAACATTATCAATAAGAGCGAAATTCAGAAAGATAGCACAATAAATGTTGATAACTATATTACATTACAGCAAGCTCCAAACACGGAAGAATATTATGCCACTGAATATCGTGATAAGAGACAGTCAGGAAAAATAATTGATAATATTCATAACCTTAAGATTAACCAAACAAACTATATGGAGATAGAAGTTAGGTTTTTGAGAAAAAAAGCAAAAATAAATTTCAACAAGACTAGAGATGGTGAAAATGAGTACATTGATGATTCTAAGTTTAACTCTGAATTTAAGACAACAGTTGATATATTCTATGGAGCAACATTAAGTGATGCAGATAAAGCAAAAAATGCAATTGGTAAGGTGATAGAACAGCCTGGTGTTGATAGCCAGTTAATAGGGTGGATCTTTAAAAATAGCGGAACATCAATCAACATTACAGAACCTTTAAAACTTGAAGGCGAAATTGATTTGTGTGCTGTTTGGAAGCAAATAGTTAAATTAAATGTTGATGTTAATTTGGCAGATCAACGGAACAAAACATATGCAAAAGAAGATGGTAATGAGCCTTTGCAAAACATACAAATGCGACTTGAAGGATATAAAATCAACGATCCTTCATTAGGGAAATTGTTAATCAACAGCACTATGTTTAAGAGAATGTTGACTAATGAAATAGTATCAAGAATTGCAGAGAGAGGATGGGCAGAATTCGATAAGATATTTGATATGAACGCATTAAAAGCAACAGTTGGAGGAGATCTAGAAGTTACTTTACAAGCAAATGCTGAAAATAAAATAGAACTGAATGTTGATAGAAAGAGTAGAGAGTTGGATATTGAACAAAGTTTCGAATATTCAGGAGGCAATGTTTCAAAAAATATTGAAGATTTGAAGGGACAAAATAACGGAATGATCGATCGTGAATTGAATGGACTTGGTAAATTAAACTTCAATTTACCATATTTCAATAATCAAGATGCAGATCCTGTAGATAAAAGAATATATAGAAACAATCAAGGCAAATATGTACTTAACATGAAAGATTATGTCATAAAGGATAAAATTGAAATGATTGATCCAGACACTGGCAATATTGGAAGTATGGACATCGGTGTTGATAGTACAGAATCTAATTATAAGCGTAAACCTTATATTCTTGATAAAGTAGCTGTTAATGGTTCAGATAAGACCTATAGCGAAGATGAATATATGTTGAATGAAGGACAGAGTAAGATTAAATTAGTGTATAAATATAAACCTAATAAATTTACACTTACAATTCAAAAAACTTCAGATACCGATGATCTTGGAAATGATGAAGAACAAGAAGTTACACATATGGATTCGGTAACTTTAAACACACCTACAAGTAACAAAGAACATTTTGGTTTTGCGAAATGGGAATATTCTGACGGAGAGAAAATTTCAGATGCCTTATTAACAAAGGATGGAAGATTCATAATGCCTGGACAAAATGTAAAAATTAAACCAGTATTTGCTGATAAGAGAAGAACAAAAGTTCGTGTTAGAGTATTTAGACAAAAGAACTACGATTTGTCAGATGTACAATATCCAGATGTTACAAGCTTAGGTGGAAAAGCAAATGAAGATGAGCCAGCAGACGGATATACAATTGAGCCGCAAACAGATGTTGACTTTACTAGATATACAAAGACAACAGGTAATCCTGTTGGAGATGCAAATCTGAAAGGATATGAGTTTGATGAAACAAAAACGATAGAACCAGATACTATAAATTATGGTAGTACACCTGGAACATATAAATATACAACAAACGCAAATGAAACACCGATTGCATACATCAATGTATATTTTAAGAAAAAAGCCATTGATGTACGATTCTCATTGGGTAGAAATGAAGGAGCAGGCACATTATCTTCTCCATTGCCAGCAAATACTAGAGTTGCATTTGGTAGCAAATTGCTTCCTGAGTGGTTAACGGTAGGCAACTTTATACATAATGGTGGTGGAAGTGCTGCGTTTGACTATTGGAGCTTAGAAGATAACAGTATTGGTGCAAAAATAGAGGAAAATACATTTAAGTTTAATGAAGAAAGTTGGACAACATCAGGGGTTACATTATATCCAAAATGGAAAAATAGAGTAGTTGAACTGAGAGCCAAGAGACTTTATGAGGATAAGCAGGGTAATTTTGGAGCTTCAACATTGAACCCCGATGATAACGATGTAGTATCATTAGGAAATGTTGAGATTGGATTTGATGGAGGAGTGTCAACACAAGTAAAACCTAATGCTTACAGAGAGACGGTATATAATGCGATTCAAAATAATAATATTTATATGAATTATACATTTATGCAGTTTGATGGTACTTCAATTGGTGAAGGTGGCAATGATGGATCGAGTAATGTTGAGATTGCGGCGAATAAGTTATTGTTTACATATAAGGTTGCAATCAAAAAGATAACACTTAGATGGATCATGCCAAGTAGCGATAAATTATTGAATGCTGCACTTATGCCGACTGAAACAGAGATAACAATAAGATATGGAGCACAAATGCCATCAATACTTAATGGATTACAAAATAATTTGAAATACCATAGAGACACTTGGGAAACTGGGTATGCATATCTTAAATATTGGACAGAAGAAGTACAAGCAGATGAGAATGCTTATAACACAACGGGTGCGGATTACCATTTAGCGGATAAGATATTTGATGATGAATCATTGTTTGCAAAAAATGTACAGAAAATTAAAAATATATATCCTGTATGGGGGTCAATTAAGAATTTGACTGTACGTTATAAAGTGTTAAAAGAGAAAGCTGAGTTTAATGGCGAATATGAAAGGTGGGATGTTCCTGAAATACTTTCAAGGGCAGGTTATGATTATGAGCAACAGTTGACATTAAATGATGTTGACAATGTTGTTAGATCTCATTTGTCATCGGCTTTCAATAATGAAAAAGGGACATGGGATGTATCGAGTTTGGGCAAAGCAAATATCCCAACATTAGAAGTAACAGTAAAGGTTGTAAGAGTTAAAGTTAGAATAGAATTAAAACTTACAGAAGAAGATAAAATAATATTTGGTGGACCTACAAGGGTAAAAGAGACTATTAACAGCCAGAATACAATACTTGAATACAGATATGGACAAAAGCCAGCAAACAAACCATCAGTTTACAGAAATAGTGAAAAGTTCTTCAAGGGTTGGTTCTATAGTGGTGAATATAAATTTGATGGAACACGTGAAATAACGGGGAATATGATGCTTTCCTTAGAAAGAAAACCAACATTACGAGTAACATTGAATATGAATAACTATCGTTCTGATGATGTAAGATATGAAGACAGTAGTGGAAATGCAGTCGTGCTTTCTAAAGGAATAAACAAGATTGAGTTGTTGGTAGTAGGTGGAACTACATATACATTACAAACACTCAAAGGGAATTTCTATGATGGTTCATCTCATAAACCTGCATTATTTGTAAATTACTCGTCATCTACTGTATCAGGCACAGGTAGCACGAGTGTAGCCTCTTATTTTAGAGATAATAGCGATAAATACAAAGGAACATATCCTCAAAATCTTACAAACAATGATGTTGACAATAATACACCATTTGTTGTTGAAAAATTCAGTTATACTGTAAATTATCAGTACCAGGGAAGTCGTTCTTTAAACAATGAATGGGAAGTTCGTTGGTATAAAGGTGTAAAATATGAAAAAGTTGAGGATCAGTATTTTGAGTATTCTAAGGTTGAATTAGTAAAAAATCAAGTTGAGTATCCATCAAGTAATTTTTGGACAAAGTATGTCATAGATGCGACGTTCTATAATCATGATAGTGGGAATCCAACGGAAAGCGGTCCAGAAAGCTATTATGCAAAATATATTGAAATTATTCGAAAAAAAATGGGAGTAAAAGAAGCGTTTATGTCAACATACTGGAGTTATGACTTGCATAGAGTAGTAGAGGGACAAGAGTATGATAGTTTTAAAGCAAATGTAGAAAATTCTTCTTATTATTCAAAATATTATGCAAAGGCGACGCAGTATACAGAAGCTATTAATAGTAATTATCAGAAAGTGAGAGCAATTCCCGTAGTAGATGGGAATAAGATCAATGTTTGGACAAGTTCAATTGTTGCAGGTAGGCAATCTAGCTACCACATAGGAATATTGTTAAAAGGTCATTATGCAACTGTTCCGTCTTTCGGATGTACTTCTAGTGGAGTTAGTGTAACCACATGGGTTGCAGAAATGGTTATAGGGTATAGGCTGAATATAGTATTCTAATCATTAAATTTAATATCTTAAAACAACCCGCTATGGCGGGTTGTTTTTTTATTTGATACAATTTTACAAGAGGTGCTTATGAAATCAGTTAAGCGTGCTTTTCTTTATTTTTTTATTGTAACTGCATTGATTGGTGCGATGTTGGCATTAAGTGCATGTAGCCTATCAAAATTCTTTAAAGGTGAAAAGTCAGATCCGCCACAGCTTTCAATATCTTGTGAGGGTAGTAGAACTTTTTATAAGGGTGACAAATTTGTAGTAAAAAGTAAGCAAAAAAATATTGAAGGTGGACTGACATGGTACACGAAATATGGAGATGAGAATTGGGAACATTATAGTTACGGCAATACAGAACTTGAATTTGATACATCAAATTGGGAAATTGGAAGTTATCAAATTAAAGCAGAGTCAAGGGAAAGCTCTGTTACAAGTAACATCATAACTATACAAGTAAAAGTAATTGAGATAACGCCATATCTCACAGTTGATGGTGAAAAGATAAATAATGCTGGAAAAACTGAAATAGTTGGTAAAGATAGTGCTATATTTGGATTTGTATTAGATACAAATAATGTATATGAAACAAATAGAATTGAATATAAAATTTCAGTTTACAATTCAGAAAACAAACTTATCTATGATGTAAATGAGACAAATGAAAACTTTGTAGACAAAGAATTCAAACGAGTAGAACTAAAAAATCTGGATAAAAAAACAACAATCAAATTTGAAGTTACATACCTTGGAAAAACATATCATCTAGCAGCAGTTGTTGAAAAAATATCGGATGTAAATGTTGCAACAGTGACAAAAGTGGATGGCGATAATGTCAAAGGTGCCACGAGAATTAAGGGCAAACATTACTACTACAAAATCGACTACAGCGACAATACAATTAAGATAAAGCCACAAGTTAATGGGTATTTTAAAGAAATGAAATATACAATTTCTTCAGAAGATTCTCTTAATGGAAAACTAACAACGCAAACAGAAGTTGCAGCAGTACAGAAAGATTTAAGAGAGACAGTTGTTGAATTGCGAGAGGGCAAGAATGTAATCAGTGTGCAGGCAGATAACAGCAGGGGTGTTGAGTTTGAAGTATATTATTTCAAACAGAATAAGACATTCAATAAAGTTAGAGAATATCTTGATAATGAGTGGTTTTGGTTCGGGAGATATCGTTCATCATATTTAAAAGATATTGAAGATTTCAATTTGGCATATGGGTATCAATATAGCAAACAGATGAGCAATGTAGACAAAGAATTATATATGTCAGATAAATTAAGTGATAATTATTCTCTTATACAAGAAGAATCAAATATAGTTAAATATGCGGTTACAGCTGGCACCCTAAAATATAGTATGTCAACAAATGACAATATTTTAACATTGACCGTCACATCTTCAAGTGATTTGGATTTTGCTACTCCAGATCATGCTAGTAAGCCAAATTCAAGCAATCCTACACTGCCTACCAATAGAAAACCAGCAGAAAATGCACTATATTCAAATCGTACATTTAGGAAAGATATACTAGGTATGGATGTAAATAAAAGGGATAGGCTACCAGTTGATGATTTTGATGAGGAGATGGATGTTGAAACAAGTGAAGACTTATATTTAGCTTTAGAAGCATGGAAGAAACCAAATATTAAGTCGACACGCATACAAGAAATATATGATGTAGCGAGAAAAATACTTCTTGACATTATCGATGACAAAATGAGTGACTATGAAAAAGTGTTAGCAATATATGAGTATCTTTCTGGAAAAATTCCATATGACTATAAAGCACTTAATATGAATGAAGAACAAGTGGAAGATAGAGATTTAAAAGATTTATATTGCTATTTCCTTGAAGGAGTATTTAAAAGCGGGACTGCAGTATGTGATGGCAAGTCAAAAGCATTTGTTCTTTTATGTGGAATGGAAAAGATAACAGCCACTCGGGTTACAGGCACAATCCCAGGAGGTCCTCATGCATGGAATAAGGTATTGTTGTCAATAAACAAAGCAAAGGCTCAGTGGTTTAATGTTGATACAACGCATGGCGAATATTCAGTGATAGAGGGTGGGCTCCTTGGAAAACGACAAACTGCATACTTGTCACATAGGTCATTTTTGTTTAGTGATGTGGTCGCATTTAAAAGAGGATACAAAGAGAGCAAGAATATGTATTCCGTGTTAGCAGTAACAGATTTTGATTACTACAAATCCACAACATATACATTTAATGACTCAAAAGGTGTCAGACAGACAATACATATGTATTGTGAGAATCAAGCAGAATTTAATGATAATATCCGAGCATTAAAATCACTGAACAAACAATTTGGCAAGAAATTTTATATAGATTTTAAATCAGATATAATCAATGAACTTAACACATTAGGTACTGATTTCGTGTCAGTATCAGATGAACCATATGGATTTGTGGCGATATAATATGTGAAAAAATTATTAGCAAATAATAATGTTCATGAGGATTTTAGTAACTAAAAGCTTGGTGTGACATAAGAAATGCCTCTACAAAACTGAATTTAAATGACAATAAATAACACAGTATGTTATTCTAAAAATAAGTTATTAATCTTTAATTTTAGAGGCTAAAATGAAAACTGAAAAAAAGAAAGAATCCGTATTTAAACAGATAGGTAAGTACATGGGAAAGAGTAGGGCATTAATGCCAGTTTCGCTCATATTCTCAGCATTGAGTACTGCTTTGACAATTCCCGTCTTTTTGATTTAGCACCATAAATCTTTTTGATTAAAAAAGAAAATTCA
>CAUTUX010000007.1:0-76781 GCA_963542015.1 uncultured Clostridia bacterium
AGTTTAAAATAGTGTCATAGCACCATATTTTACGTCGAAGTCAAAAAGACAGGTTATATACTTTTTTAAAGGAAATTATAGCTCTGTAAAGATAAATAATAGTATATCTAATCCGTTAAAATTAGATAGTTTTTTAAAATTAGTATTGACTATTTAAAATATTGCAAACTTTGTTTTTTTTGTATATATTATTTGAGCGAGCTAGCCGGATGACCGCATGAATCTTCATGAGGAAAGTCCGAGCACCACAGGATAGAGTGCAGGTTAATTGCCTGTGAAGGTGACTTCAAGGATAGTGCAACAGAAAATAACCGCCGAAAGGTAAGGATGGAAAGGTAAGGTAAGAGCTTACCCGCAATTTGGTGACAATGCGCGGTGCAAACCCCACTTGGTGCAAGAAAAAGTATAATATGTTATCCGCATGTACTTGAAATCGCTTGAATCGATAAGTAATTATCGGTCTAGATAGATGGTCATCTAATACAGAACTCGGCTTACAGGCTAGACTCGTTTTATCAAAATTTATTCTTAAGTGTTATAATTGATTTATATATATATTAAGAGTAATATATGTTTTATTGGAGAAAACATATGGAAAAAAATGAGAATAATAAATCTAAAACTGTCTTAAAAAAAGAAACAACAATCTCACCAAGTTTAAAAAAAATCAATAGGGAAAAAACCAATAAAATCGCTTTAAACCTAGTCAAATTTTATGCATATATGGTTTTACTCTCTTTCATTCGTGCATTTTTTACATATGTGTTTTTAGAAGGCAACAGTTTCGCTCCAGGTGGATTAAGCGGTTTCGCATTACTAATAAGCGAACTTATACAAAAAACGGTTGGCGTAAGTCATCCAGAAAGAACCATGAATGTCGCCTACCAATTGTTTACAAATGCTGGTTTCTTAATTTTTCTTTTAAACTTACCGCTACTAATTCCAGCTTTTATTCTCTTAAATAAAAAGTTTGCGTTTAACACTTTCGTTTGCGTTTCACTCTTTGGGGGAATGATGGCATTATTTGCTCACCTACATCAAATTGGTAAATTCCCAAAATTTAATATTTCTGCAAATGAAAATACCGTTAAATTACTTGAAGCAATTGTTGGTGGTGCTGGTGCTGGTATAAGTTTAGGTCTGATGTTACGCTCTAATACTTCTATGGGTGGCACCGATATTGTTGGGAAAATTATATACAAATATAATCCGTCTGCAGATGCACAATGGTGGATTTTTGCATGTGACTGTTTGATAGTTTTATTGGCTGGAAGTTTTGGTGTTATTAAAATTAAAAAAGGTGTGGTTGGTATAGATAACCAATTGATGGAGGTATTCTCCCCTATCATATATTCATTTATTTCACTAATAGCCACATCAAAAGTTGCAGACATAATACAATCAGGATTCCAAACATCGATAGTATTTCATATTATTTCATCAAAAGAAGAAGAAATTGCAGACGAATTAATATTAAATGTTAAGCGTGGCGTAACAATAATTCACGGTACAGGACATTACAGTAAATCAGAAAGAAATGTACTTCTCTGTGTTGTAAAGAGAAGACAAATTAATTTAGTAAAAACAGCTATATTAAGATTAGATCCTGGTGCATTCATGTATTTAACAAAAGCCACTGAAGTAAATGGTGGTCTCGGATTTGCTCCTTTGAAAAGTAATTCATAGAATTTAAACTAATAGTTCTTATTCCCAATATTCTAAATTTATACAAAAAAAAGAGCCCCTTAGAGGCTCTTTTTTAATTTCATTGAATTCTTAATTATTTCTTTTCTGTATCTAAATTTTTAAATAATTCACCAATTGTTGCTGATGCTTGACCCTCACTTCTCCACTCACTCTGCTCAGCGACCTTATTAGATTTCTTTTCTGATTTGTTAGTATCACTATTATCTTCAGGCTGTTCATTGTCAGAAACTACACTCTTATATGAAAGTTGAATTCTATCATCATCAAAATTCAATATTTTTACATCAATCTTTTGTCCTACCTTTACTATTTCACTAGGATCTTTAACATGTTTGTTTGCCAACTGTGAAATATGGATAAGACCTGTTAAATCAGTATCAAAGCTTACAAGTACACCATAATCAAATATTTTCTTTACTTGTGCTTTAACAATATCTCCAACATTGTATTTTTTCTTTGCTGCTTCAATAGGTTTATCTGTAAGTTCCTTATGTCCAATTACAACTTTGTTTGTTGCACGATTTATTTCTAAAACTAAGAAATCAAACTTTTCACCTACCTTAAACATCTTTTCGATTTCTTTTGCATCCAAATGCTTCCATGCTAACTGACTTGCATGAACAAAGGCTATATGACCATCAAAATCTACAAGAATTCCTCTATCTTGTGTTCCTACAACCTTACCATTTAACACATCATCAACATTTATTTTTTCAACAAACATTGCATCTTCTTTGGCTCTTTTTTCCATTATAATTTCTTTTAAAGAAGCAAATATAACATTTTTCCCAGTATTAGTTTCTGGATTTGGATTAGGTATAGCCTTTAATTCAAATGTTTTCTTTAAAAATCTTGCAGGCTGTGTTTGTTTTTTACTATACATAACTTCTTGGATAGGAGCAATCACTTTATATGCCCAGTTCCCTTTACCTAATGTGCCGTAAAAGTTTTTGTCATCCCATTTTGTAAACTGACATTTAAAAATTCCATTTTCCAATGCAGAAGCTATTTGTTTTCTAGCTTCCTCTTGTAATTTTAATTCTTTAATTGAATATTTATTCTTATTGCCTTGCCTACCAAGATAAACAGCCTCTATTTCTTGTTTTGGTTTATATTGTGAAGGATTATAATCATCGCCAATATCTTCTTTTAAAATCTTAACTTCAGATTTTGACTTTAAATCATTAACGACCAACCCCAGTTCATCGGATTTAACAACGATGCATTTAACAATACTGCCTACTTTTTCCTTGCTTGCATCTAGTGAATTGGCAATTTCTTCCATGCTAATTTCATTCTTAACATTTTGCTGGTTCTCTGTGATCTCACTCATATAAACTACTACCTCCTGTATCAAAGAAGCCGGAGTTGAAGCACCGGATAATATTGATACACTACTATTATTAAAATTTATTTTTTCCACATCTTCTATTTGTTGAATAAAAAATGTTTTACTATTGTTTTTTAATGTTTCGCTGAATAAAGTATTTGTATTGGCACTATTTTTTGACCCAAGAACTAAACAGTATTCAGTTTCTCCAGCCAATCTTGTTGCTTCATTCTGACGTGCGATAGTATTGTAACAAATAGTATTATAATAAACAACAAAATTATTATTGCTTTGGTTTTTTTCATCTATATATTTCTTTATATTTTCAAAAAAATTCTTTTTGATTGTTGTTTGAAAAAATACTGCCGATTTTGCAGTAAAATCAATTTCTTCAGGATTTTCAATAACTGCTACTTGTCTAATTTTATTGTTCGCATGTGAGGCTAAAGCTATTACTTCATCATGTTTTTTATTACCAAAAATGTAAATATTCCTATTTGGCTCAACAGCATCAATTAATTTATGAATCCTATTTACTACATTGCAAATGCCATCAACATAATTTATCTTATTTTCTTTTAATTTTAAAGTAATTTCTTCAGGTGTGCCGTGAGCTTTTAATACTAAAATTTCATCTTGTTTTAGTAATAATGCTTGTTCTAAATTAATTGATTTTATTCCAGCTTCATTAAGTTCTTCAACTGCTTTTTCGTTATGAATTATATTTCCTAAAGTATATACATTTCTATATTTTTGTTTTAAGGCTGTGGCAATTTCTATAGCTGCTTTGACCCCATTACAAAACCCAAGTTGATCAGCTAAAACAATTTTCACTTTTTCTTTTTACCTTTCAATCCAGCCACATATTCATAACATTTTTCTTGCGTAGCCTTCATTTCATTGAAAATTTTTTCGGTAGCTTCTGTATATACTTCTCTGTCTTTTCTGTCGTAATATTCCGTTAATTCAAATGGTTCACCGATATATGCGTAATTCTTCTTGCAAATTTTAGGGCATTTATACAATATTATAGGAATGATAGGTGTTTTTGTTTTTAAAGAGAACATTGAAACACCATCTTTAAATTCTTGAATTTCATCGGTGCCAGTTTTATTTCTTGTGCCTTCTGGAAAAATTAGAATTTTTTTATTGTTTTTTAATACACGCAAAACACCCTTTATTGCGGAGAGATCGGCATCACCTCTGCTTATCGGAATTCCACCACATTTTCTTAAAAACCAATTTGAAAATTTGCTTTCAGCAAATGCTTCTTTTTTAATCAATACATGTAATTCTTTCTTGAAAATTTTTGCCATTATTATTCCATCAAGTTTTGAATAATGGTTACAAATAACTACGGCACCTTCACATTTATCCATATTTTCTTTATTAATAAATTTTGTGGGCCAGAATATTCTTACAAATGGCAATCCAAAGAAACGAACAAATCTATATAAACTCATTTATTAATTTCCTTTTCTATAAGACCTAAAACTTCATTTATACTGTATCCCGTTGTATCGATTTCTATTGCGTCATCAGCTTTTTTTAAAGGAGCAAATGCACGATGTGAATCGTTATAGTCTCTTTGATTAATATCAGCAAGTACAGCGTTGTACTCTATATCAAGACCTTTTTCTTTCATTTCTTTACATCTTCTTTTGGCTCTCTCTTCTGGACTTGCTGTCAAATAAAATTTAAATTTCGCATTTGGAAGCACATAAGTGCCTATGTCTCTACCATCTAACACCACCGAATTATTTTCAGCAAATTCTCTCTGTATTGAAACTAATTTAATTCTTACATCTTTATGCTTTGAAACATCACTTGCTAGTTTTGATACTTCATAATTTCTTATAAATGGTGTTGTATCAATTCCATTAACAATTACATGTTGAACCTCATTATCAAACTGAATTTGCATTTGAATATCGTCAAGTTTTTTTATAACTGCTTTTTCGTCGTTCACATCTATTTTCTCAATATTTAAAAAGTATCCTACTGCTCTGTACATAGCTCCAGTATCTAAATAAGGAATATTATATTTCTTTGAAATCAGCTTCGCTACAGTGCTTTTACCTGATCCAGCAGGTCCGTCTATTGCAATTACTAACATTTTTTCTCCTAGCTATTTTTTAATTATATCATCATATGCTTTTAATGCACTAGAAAATGCAATTTGTAGATTATATCCTCCAGTTAATGCATCTATATCTACTACTTCGCCTATAAAATATAAATTTTTATGCATTTTACTTTCAAAAGTTGGCAATAAATCATTTAAGTCTATACCACCCGAAGTTATAACTCCCTGATCGTTTCCAGCAAATTTTTTAAAGTGAAATTTTAAATTTTTAATATTTTTAATCAATTCTTTTCTTTCTTGTTTCGTGACGGAATTAACTTTTCTAGATGGTTCAATTGAAGATTTCTCCAATACATAATCGCTTATTCTTTCTATTAATAAGCCTCGAATACCATTTTGAATCTCTTGATTCTTTCTATTATCAAAATCAGATAATATTCTTTTTTCAAGAACAGAATTATTAAGAGCTGGCTTTAAATCAAGTAGAATCTCAAAATTTTTTTCTCTGTTTAAATAGGCAGATAAAGTTAAAATTATTGGTCCCGACATTCCATGTTTTGTAAAGAGCATCTCTCCAAAATCAGAAAATATTATTTTGTAATTCTTTATTGCTGTAACCCGTACATTTTTTAATGAAATACCTTCAAGTGAAGATACATCTTCAACAACTTCAAGAGGAACCAATGAGGCACAAGGAGTAATGGTATTAATATTATATCCTTTTGCTAATTTGTACCCAGAACCATCGCTTCCAGTTTTTGGATAACTAATCCCACCCGTACAAATTACTACAATGTCAACTGGCACTCTATCTTTATCCGTATCTATTATATAATTGCCAGTTATTTTAACTACTTTTTCATTCAGTCTCAAGGTTGTTTTTTTTAACTGTTTGACAAGTGTATCTACAACATCTGAAGATTTATCACTTTCTGGAAAAACCCTATTGCCTCTTTCAATTTTTAACTTAAGACCAAGATTTGAAAAATATTCAAAAACAAACTTAGGAGTATATTTGTAAATAGATGATTTAAAAAAATTTTTCCCTCTAACTACATTATTTAAAAACTCTTCTGGATCAGTGTAATTTAATAAATTACATCTACCCTTTCCTGTTATCAGCAACTTGCGACCAAGTTTGTTATTCCTCTCAAAAAGGATAACTTCATGATTACTTTTTTCTAACAGTGTTGCTAAAAACAATCCCGACGCACCACCGCCGATAATTCCAACTTTCATCTTAGGCTTTTAACTCAAATGTTTCTGTGGACATTCCCTTAATTTTTTCAAAATCATTAGACAATATTTTAATCGGTGTAATGGTAATGTATCCTAAGGCAATTTGTGTTTCGTCAGTGTTTGCGTCATAGTTTTTAATTGGCAATGGATTACCGACTGAAATGTGTTTGCCATCAGGATTTGTTACAAAAATTTCTTCATACTGACGACGAGCAATTTCACACACTTTCACACCTTTTATATCTTTAAAAGGTACATTAGGGAAATTAATGTTTAATGTTATTTCACTACTAGCATGCTTAATTAACTTTTCAAAATTATCTGAAACAAATTTTGCAATATCTGCATAATTATTATTTTTATTTTCATTTACAGAAAGAGCAATACTTTTAACTTTAAGCATCGTGCCTTCTTGTGCTGCACCTACGGTACCTGAGTATAAATAATCTGTACCTATGTTAAGCACATCATTTATTCCTGAAATTACTGCATCAAATTTTATATCCGAAAATATAACTTTTAGACCAAACATTACACAGTCTGCAGGCGTGCCATCTACTGAATATTTTGGATATGGTTCATCAGATATTTTTTCATACGAAACGCCATGTAAAAATTTAATGGCATGAGACATGCATGATCTTTGTTTATGAGGTGCAACAACATATACATTAAATTTTTTACTCAATTCATCAGCTAATTGAATAATTCCACGGCTTTTAATTCCATCATCATTTGTGATTAAAATATTTGGCATAATTTTCTTAAATATTCTACTTCCTTTGAGTTTAAATTTCTATATCCGCCTCTTGCAAGTCCACCCAATTTTAAATCTCCAATAGCTATCCTTTTAAGAAATACGACATTTTTCTCCACAGCTTCAAACATGTTCCTTATTTCTCTATTTTTTCCCTCGGTTATTTTAACCTCAAGTCTGGTGAACTTATCTTCATAATCAAGAACTTTGATTTTACATGGGGCATATTGAATATCCTTAAATTTAACTCCTTTCCGCACAATCGCTAAATCAGATTCAGATATTTCGCCCTCTATTTTAACGATATATGTCTTTGGAATTTCAAATGAAGGATGAGAAAGTGCATGACTTAAATCACCATCATTAGTAAGCAACAAAAGACCTTCACTATCATAATCTAATCTTCCTATAGAAAATAATCTTCTATTTGTTTTAATATAATCAAAAATTGTTTTCCTTGTTGTATCTGAACCGTCCTTACTTATTTGCTTTTCTTCGCTAGCCGTACAAATGCAGCCCTTTGGTTTATAAAACAAAATATAATCATAATGCGTGGGTAAGGATACTTTCTTATTAAACACATAGACAACATCATTATCTACATCAACATCATATCCTAACTGAGTAAGGATTTTTTTATTTACAAAAACATTCCCGTTTTGAATTAATTCATCAGCTTTACGCCGTGAGCATACGCCACACTCAGCTAGATATTTGTTTATTCTCATTTACTTATATATACCGATGTTATCGCCGTCATTTAAGAAATCAGGAAGTTCATCAGCATTTATTTCCATGTCTTCTTTAATTTCTACTTTCTTAGATGTCTTTGGCTCAGATTCTTGTTCTCCAGAGGTTTCTACTTCTTCTTCATCTTTCATTGTTTTCTCAACAAATAACTCTTCAGAAATAGGGTTATATATTGCAAATGTTTTTTCTAAAACTTCTTCGTAATCTGGTAAATCTTCAATCTTATTCAAATTAAATTTCTTTAAGAAATTATCAGTTGTACTATACAAATATGGCCTACCAACAGCATCTTTTCTTCCACTTATTTCAATTAAATTAAATTTAACTAAAGTTGATACAGCATAATCAGAATCTGCACCACCTCTTATTTCGTCAATTTCTGCTTTAGTAATTGGCTGTCTGTATGCAATAACTCCAAGAACTTCAAGAACTTTGCTTGTTAAATCTTTTTCTCTTAATTCTGTTAATACTTCAGTGACGATATCACCGTACTTTTCATTGCTAGCAAATTGATATTTTTTATTGAATTCTAATAATAGAATACCGTTATCACCAGAATAAGTTTCCTTTAAACTTGCTATTATTTCTTTTAATTCTGCAAGACTTAACTCTGGTAACTTCTCTAAAATATAACTTTGTGCAATAGGGTTTCCTGCTGCAAAAATAATTGAAGCAATAACTTGCTTATAATCCCGCATTGACGACATTTAATTCCTCCTCGTTTACAATTTCTATTATATCGGCATCTGTTGTACCAATTAAATCAATTTCACCGAACATTTGCTCTTGCATAGTTTCTAAAATGCCAAACTTTGCTAAGCTCAATACTGCAAAAAATGTTGTTACTATATCTCCATTATCAAAATCATCTTGTATTAGATCACTGAACTTCATGTATTTTCTTTTAACAATAAGGTCTCTAATTTCAGTTTCTTTATCCTTAGTTGAGAACTTAAGTTTTTTGATTATTTTTGGAGTTTCTTTAACTCTATTTACTTCACCATTAACAATCGCATTTGCATATGCTTGAACCAATTTATCAATATCAAAATCTTTAAGCTGAACACGATAATCTTTTTCGGAATATTTAGGCTTTGTAACGAATCTATTTATAACTTCCCTTTCTTTTAGTTTTGGAGTTTGCTGTTTGAATATATCGTATAGTTTTACTCTATCTATAAAGTCTTGACATTCATCATCAACATATTCTTCTACTTCAGGAATAGTTGTTGCGGCTCTCGCTTTCAAATGAACAAGTTCTGCAGCAGTCTTTATGAATTCTGACATGTACTCATAATCCAATTGCTCTTTAGGTGTATTCCTTAACGCTTCCATATATTTACTTGTCAATGAAGATACAAATATGTCTTCAATATTAATCTTCTGATCGTGGATAATCTGAAGAATCATGTCTAACGGACACTCAAAGTCTCCAATTGAATATATGATGTTATTTTGATTATCATTATTTTCATTAAAAGCATTTACTTCAGGATCTTGTATATTTTCAATTGTTGTATCCACAGCTACCTCTCTTTCTAAAACCGCAATTTCACTCATTTTAACCACTCTGGCAAAGCATGTAACGACAAAATTTCATCCATACTCTGTCTCCTTACTATTATTTCTTTATTTGATCCATCAATCATTAAGATTGGTGGAACTAAATTTAAGTTATAATTTGATGCCATTGAATAGTTGTATGCTCCAGTGGATTCAATAATTATGTGCTCCCCTACATTTACACTTTGCAGTTTTACATCTTCAACTATAATGTCACCGCTTTCACAACATTTACCAACTACTGAGACAATTTGATTTTTTTCTTTATCAAAATGCTCAACTGATGAAATAGTATAGTTTGATCCATACAATGCGTGTCTCGGACTTTCAAACATTCCACCATCAACTACTATATATTTCTTACCATTTTCAAATGTTTTAATATCACCAATTGTGTATACCGTATACCCAGCATCGGCTATAAGGCTTCTCCCTGGTTCAAAAATTACATTTTGAATTTTTACATTCTTTTCGTTACATTTTTCGTTCAAATGCATCAAAATTTCTTTTACTGTATTTGTGTATGTTTGATTTGTAATTAAAGGATCAGAAGCAGTATATTTAACTCCAAAGCCACCACCAAGATCTAAAGTATTAACAACTATTTTTAAATTATTGAGTTCTTTTATAAAATCAACTATTTTGTCAACAGCATCATAATATGGTTCTGAACCAAAAATCTGTGAACCAATATGTATGTGTATACCCAAAAAGTTGTGTTTCTCGTTTATTTCTTTAATGATATCAACTGTTTTTGAATTTATTATAAAACCAAACTTTGAATCGGAGGCTGATGTATTTACAGCCTTATGTGTATGTGCATGAATGCAAGGGTTTATTCGTACCAAAATGTTTTGTTTTGATTTAGCAAGTGAATTTATTTTTGCTAACTCACTTGCATTGTCAATAACAAAATAACCCACTTTATTTTTAATCGCATATTCAATCTCTGAAGCCGTTTTATTATTCCCATGAAATATTAAGTTCTCTGCAGAAATTCCAGCTTTTAACATAACTGCAATTTCACCAGCACTTACAACATCAAACTTATACCCTAAATTACTAAGCATTCTTGCCACGGCAACTGCACATAATGCTTTGTTTGCATATGCAAAATCAACATTATATTGAGAAAGTTTTTTTACATCGTTAAATGCTAATGCTCTTTTTTTTAATATCTCAGCATCTACAATATAAAGTGGAGTACAGTATTCATTTATTAGATCTAGTATTTTAAACTTTCCAATACAGTTGTCTTTCATTATTATTAGAACTCCGTTGCAGTTTCAGGTATTTCAGATTTAACATCTTCATTTTTTAAAACAACTGTTTTTTCTTCTGTATTATCAAGTATCCACTTACCATCTTTATCTTTATATCCATTTTCATGGTATGTAACTTTAACTTCACCATCTTTAATAACTATTGAATCAATTATCCCATGAATTTGTGCATTTTCTTTGGTATTATTTGTTGCAAATGTGTTTGATTCATCCCCTGGATTTAAATCATCGGTTACTCTATATTTAAGTTCGTTTGTAGTTTTATCTAATTTATAATTACTCCCCTCTTTTACACCAATTTTAAGAAGCCCTGAAAAGAATGATTTGTAGTCAATTAATTCAGGTTCACTTTCATTTTTAATTCTATTAATTTCTTCTTCCTTCTTTGTATATTTCCAATCAAAATTCTCAGTTTTGTTGTTATATGTACCAACATACATTCTATTATTTGACTTATCATATATATTTTTAATAAATACATCACCGTCTTTGTTTTCTGATTTATAGAAATCATAATTGTTAAAATAGCTAGTATACTTACTGTTTACTTGTTTCGCAGAAAAATTCTTAGTATCTAACATCGCCAAAGCGTTCTTAATATCTTCAATTCCCTTATCTGTTATCTTCTCTTCCTTTTGCTCTGGAAGTTTTTGAATTTTTTTGTCATCTTTCTTCTTATTACATCCAACAAAAATTGAAAGACATAAAGCAAGTATCGCTACTAAAAATATATTTAATCCAACTTTCTTTTTCATATTTCTCCCTTATTTAATATTTTTATTTTTAATTAAATTTCTAGCCATGTGAACGCCCATACACGATGCCATCATAAGTCCTCTAGTCCATCCACTACTATCACCCAAACAATATAATCCTTTAATTGAAGTTTTTAGATCCTTATCCATCTTGATTTTATTGCTATAAAATTTAAGTTCTGGCGAATATAACAATGTTTCATACCCTGCAAATCCAGGAACTATATAATCTACTGCTTTAATAAAGTTGATAATATTCAACATTGCCCTATACGGCATCCCAGCAGTTATATCACCAGCTACAGCGTCTGGAAGCGTAGGTCTAACATTAGACATAGATAATTCTTTTTGCCATGTTCTCTTTCCTGATAAAATATCCCCATATCTTTGAACTAAAATATGTCCCGCTCCCAACATGTTTGTGAGCTCACCTACTTTTCTTGCATATTCTATTGGCTGATTGAATGGTTCTGTGAAGGAATGTGAACAAAGTATAGCCATATTAGTATTGTTGCTTTTTGTATTCTTATAACTATGACCGTTAACAACAGCAAGATCATTATCGTAATTTTCTTGTGAAACAAATCCTCCCGGATTCTGACAGAAAATTCTTACTTTATTTTTAAATGGATCTGGGTAACCAATTAATTTAGATTCATAAAGAATTTCATTAATTTCATCCATTACTTCATTCCTAACTTCAACTCTTACACCAATATCAACAACTCCAGGTCCATGATCAATACCATGTTCCACACATAGCCTTTCCAACCAGTCGGCACCTCTTCTACCTGTTGCTATTACTATATGCTCAGCTTCTATTGTCCCGAGATCTTTTCCTCTTGAATCTTGAATGTACACACCTTTACATATAGAATTTTCTAGAATAATGTTTGAACATTGAGTATCAAACATTATTTCAACACCATTTGATAATAAATATTTTTCAATACTTAGATAAAGGTCATGAGCCAATTCAGTACCCAAATGTCTGATAGGACAATCAATTAACTTAAGACCAGCTTTAATTGCCTTACGTCTAATTTCTTTAACTTTTTCTTCATTGCCAAGTCCTTCAATATGCTTATCTGCACCGAATTCTAAGTAAATTTTATCAGTATAATTTATGAGATCTTGGACAAAATCACCACCAAGCAAATCTGGTAATTCACCGCCAACTTCATACGACAATGAGAGCTTGCCATCTGAAAATGCACCAGCACCAGAAAAGCCTGTCGTTATATGACAGTATGGCTTACAATTTTTACATTGCTTGTTGTTTTTAGGACAAAACCTTTTCTCAATTGACTTGCCTTTTTCAACAATCAATATTTTCATTTTGGATTTAAGTTTTAGTAGTTCTAATGCGGTAAATATGCCAGCTGGACCAGCTCCGACAATACATACATCAACTTTATTTTTTGTCATTCTTCTTTATCCCTCATGTTAACTTCTTTCACAAAACTTTCTACATCCTGGAACTGTTTATACACAGATGCATATCTTATATAAGCTACCCCATCTGTCTTTCTTAACCCTTCCATTACAAACTCTCCAATCTGTCTTGATTGAATCTCATGCCCATTACATTCGTTTGCGACTTTCTTCTCAATATCTTTAATTAGTTCGTCAATCTTTGATATTGGAATCTTGCACTTCTCACAAGCTTTCATTATACCAACTCTAACCTTATTTATGTCAAAAACTTGTCTACTTCCATCTGTTTTAACAACATATACTGGCGTGCTTTCAATGGTTTCATATGTGGTGAATCTTTCCCCACAATTAATACATTCTCTTCTTCTTCTAATTGAGAGACCATCTTCACTTTGGCGTGAATCAAGAACTTTACTCTCCATTGAACCACAATTTTTACACTTCATATTTTACTTCCTTATTTATTCTTTCTAAACTTCTTAAAAAATTCAGGAACTTTATTTCTTGCTGAAACTCGAGATGCATTTACTACAGTTTCATTTTCAACTGGTCTTGGTTGGTATATTTGTGGCTGAGGCTGTACAGGTTGCTCAGGCTGAGGTGTAGGCTGAAAACTTGCCGTGGCAGTCATTGGTCTTTGAGTAGCGAAAGCAGATGTCGAATTATTATTCAAAGAACTTTGCATACTCGCCAACGCACTATCATATTGTTTGTCCAACTCTTTTTTAGTGTTAACCGAAACGCTTGCATTCTTAGCAAATTTATCAGTGAAACCAGTGGCAATAATTGTAATCTCAATATCAGTCATTCCAGGCTCTAAACCTGTTCCAACGATCATATTAACCTTATCGTCAGCCACTTCCTTAATAATTGAACATGCACTTTCAACTTCGCTAAGCATCATATCTTCTCCACCTTTGATATTAACTATAATACCTGTAGCACCTTCAATATCCGTCTCAAGTAATGGGCTGTATACGGCACCTTTAACAGCTGAAAGAATACGATTTTCTCCCTTACCTTTACCCATACCCATATGTGCTAAACCTTTATTGAGAAGTATTGTTCTAACATCGGCAAAATCTAAATTTATAAGTGAATGGTTTGCGATAACATCTGTTACACCTTGGACAGCTTGTCTCAAAACATCATCGGCAATTTCAAATGCTCTCTTGAATGAAACATTTGCATTTAATACTTCGAGCAACTTCTGATTTGGAATAACCAATAAAGTATCAACAAACTTGCTTAAGTTTCTAATTCCAATTTCAGCATTACGCATTCTGATTACGCCTTCAAAATCAAATGGTTTTGTTACAACAGCTACTGTTAAGATCCCCATCTCTTTTGCAACTTTAGCTATAATAGGTGCAGCACCAGTTCCTGTTCCACCTCCCATTCCAGCTGTTATAAAAAGAAGGTCAGTATCTTCAAGGGTTTCTCTGATTTTATCAATAGACTCTTCAGCAGAAGCTCTTCCAACCTCAGGATTTGCACCAGCTCCCAATCCACCAGTTTTCATTTCACCAATTTGAACCCTGGATGAAGGTTCGACCAATGATTTTGACAATGCTTGCATATCGGTGTTCATAACAACAAAGTGAGCACTTTCAATACCAGCACGAATCATATTATCAACAGCGTTGTTACCACCGCCACCTATTCCAACAACTACTATCTTAGCTTCACCAATTTTCTTATATGAAACTTCTTCAGCATTTGACGGAATAATATATGATTCGAATTCATCTTCAGAATCATCAATATTTTGTTCTTCAACTACTTTTGGCTCTTCTTTTTCAAATTCTTCACTTGGATTTTCACCAACTTTACCTAATCCTAATTTCTCAAAATCTAACATATTCACCTCTTAATAATATGTAATCCGTTTATTGTAGTAGCCATTGATTAACTGCATCAATGAAGCTATATTTACCTTTGAAAGCTCTCTAAACTTAGGAAAGTTTGAAGATATCAATTCAACATTCTTCCCTATTTTGTCTTCTAAAATTCGATTAATTCCTCTTATACCTGAAAGTCCATATCCTGTTAGATATATAGGACTGTATTCTGGAACTTTTTCTAAATTATATCCAATTACTTCTTTTATTAAATCGAATATTAAATCTATTCTTGATTTAACAATTTGATACAAATAATATGTATCAATTTCATAACCCTTAAATACTTCAACTCCTATCTCTGCATAATTCATAGTGAAGTCCATGCTGTATAAAAATTCTTCTAAAGTATCAAACGGCAAATCAACCAGCTCATACATGTCAGCTACAATGTCAGCTGCACCTGTAGAAATTGATTTCATATCAAGTATCCCTTCTCCCTTACCAAGGATTACTGATGTAGACAAATAACCAATATCAATCATAATATAAGGCACTGTGCGTCTATTATCATCCAACAAGGACATCCCTTGAGCCCAAGCTGTAGAAATGAATTTGATTAATTTAAATTTAAATCTCTTTAAAATTACAAGCATCACATTTACATACTTGTCTTCAGCAAATATATATGTAACCTTGCCTTGAATCTTCGATGCCTTCTTACCCCTAACATCATAAAATGATTCATTTGATTTATCAGTCTTTATCTCAATCAACGACTTGTTAATGCAAGTATATCCCTTTGATTTAAAGGTGTTTCCTTTCTGAATCAAAAATTTAATGTCATCATCAACGACTTCTCTTTCTCTTCCGAAACTAACATTAACTGTTGACTTCCTTGAAGAACAAAATTCGGTTGGAACACTAATATAAACTTCTCTAGGTAATTTTTTTGTGAGACTCTTTAATGTTTCTAATATAGTTATAATTGTATCACTTACCTCAGTTACATTTAAGAAATCCCCTTCGCAAAATCCAGAATAATTTTTGTGAATTTCATTTTTTACACTAAAAATGCCAGCACTCTTTTTTGTGCCTACTAAACCTGTTATTTTTCTTGAATCCACATCAATTATAAGGATATCTCTTTGCATACTATCTTCCAGCTCCTATTGCTATTCTTATATCTGATGTGTCGCAAACCTTCAAAGCCTCTTGTAAATCTTTAATTTCATCTTCTTCAAAACTCATGTTCTCATTACCGTTATTAATGAACAATAATTCAACTCCATTTGCCTCACACAGAGAAAAAACTATTTCCGCACCATATCTCAACAACCTGTCTTTATGAGTTAATATGAGGCGCTTAACTTTGCCCTGTGCAATATAAGCACAAAGTTCCTTAAGACCTTTCTTGTAGAAATTAAGCCCACTCCCAACTTCCTGAATCAATTTGTAATCATAACCTTGCTGAGCACAATACTTATTTAGAACTTCAATTTGTCTGGCTAAATCAACAATTTGATTTTTATTTGCCACTCTTGCATATGCTATTGTTAAACGATTTTCATTATTTGAATAACTATTTCTTTTAAATATTGAAAGAGTCTCATAGCTGTATCTACGAGCTCCACCTTGGGTCTTTTTATCTGGAACCAACTGACCAGACTTATCCCAATTTCTTAATGTCTGTATTGAAACACCTAAAATTTCAGCTGTCTGACCAATCGTTAAATACCTGTTCATGCTATAAGTATAAACAATTGGAAGTTTGATGTAAAGTATTTTCTATAAAAAACAACAAAATTTGTTGTTTTTTATATGTTTTATTTGTTGATTACTTTTTCTAATGAAATTTGTTTGATAGAACTTATTGGAGTTTTTACTCTTCCAGCATTTATAGCTTTATAATTTCCAAGTATTAAACCCAATACTAAAACTACGAAACTTACATATCCTGTTACTAAAAGTTTTGCTTTCCAATTTAACTTTGCTTTTTTCTTAGCTCTTTTATTTGTTTCTTCTCTGATTTGTTCTGCTAATGCAACTTCTTGCATTTGAGCAACTGCAGTAGCGTCTTCATATGTATCGGCGGATAAGTCAGAAGTTGCAGCTTTATTTGATGTGGTTTCTGTTTCAGTACTAGTATTTTGAATTCCTGAACCAAAAAATGGTCTTTGTACTGTTTGAAATCCTACATTGGTACCGGTATATTCTTCAAATGTAGGAAAAGCACTCATCATTGTGTCTGTCTTTTCTCTTACTAATTCTTCTGTTGCTACTGCCATCATATACCTCCCCTTTATGCAACAATCAAATCTGATTGACTGTTAGAACAAATTGCATTTTGATTATCACTGCTTGTTAAATCTATAAAGCTACACAAGTTTGAAATCATACAATTAATTGAATCCATTTCTCTTTCTACTTCAGAACAACTGGCGAATATGTCATCTTCAAGTCTTTCAATACTTATTACATTTCCCTGTTGCGTAACTACTAAATCTTCTGTAGTTAAATCAAACAATGTTCTTGGTTGTACCGCTGTTGCTATCATGACTCTATTCTCCTTTTTTCTATTATTCTCAGTTTTGCTGATTGAGACCTTTTATTCTCTAACAACTCGCTCTGAGTAGCTAATATTGGTTTCTTGTTTATTAGTTTTATAATTTCTTTTTTTCCACACACACATTTAGGTAATTCTTTTGGACATGTACAACCTTGACTGTATTCAACAAATTTCGATTTGACTATTCTATCTTCCAAAGAATGGAATGTTATTACCGCCATTCTGCCAGACGGTTTTAGAAGAGATATTGCATCATCTATAAATGAATCTAAATCTTCTAACTCACCATTAACTGCTATTCTTATTGCTTGGAAAGCCTTTTTGGCTGGATGAGAACCTGTGTGTAAAAATTTTTCCGGATAAGACATCTTAATTATGTCTACAAACTGGGTCGTACTTACAATCGCATTTTTCTTTCTTTCGTTTACGATATTTTTCGCAATTTTATACCAATTTTGCTCCTCTCCATAGTCTCTTAATATTTTCCCTATTTGTTGCTCTGAATATGTGTTTAATATTGTATATGCTGTTAACTCTTGATTTCTGTTCATTCTCATGTCAAGGTTTGCATCTTTCATGTAGCTGAATCCTCTTTCTGGATTATCTAATTGGTATGAAGAAACTCCTAAATCAGCCAAAATTCCATCAACTTGTTCAATCTTTAAATCTGCGAGGATTTGTTTTAAATTTTTAAAATCACTGTTGATATATGTAATATTTGAAAATCTTTTAAGCCTTTCTTTACTATGGTTTATTGCCTCAATGTCTTTATCAATACAAATTAATTTACTATTCGTAATCCTGTTACAAATCTCTTCAGAATGACCGCCACCACCTAATGTGCAATCAACATAAACACCGTTATTTTTAATGTTAAGTCCGTCTATGCATTCGGACAACAAAACCGGTTTATGGTTAAATTCCATTACTTACCTAAATTTTCAAGTTTCCTTAGGACCTCAGCAAAGTTGTTAGCCTTACTTATTCCTTCATCTATCTTATTTCTATCATCTTCAGACCATATTTCTATGTAATCGCCCATTCCAATGGTAGAAATGTTTTTTTTGATATTTGCTAAATTAACCAAATTTATATCAAGTGTCACTCTTCCTTGATTGTCAATTTCAACTTGTTGGCTGTTAGACATGATAAATGTTCTAACATCAGCCAATTCACTGTTCCCATAGAATCCAACATCCAATTGACTAATAAGTGCATCAAATTTATCTTCTGTGAGTATATATAAGCATTTCAATTCTCTGCCAGGACAAATATATAAAGGTTCATTTTCACTAAAAAAAGGTTTGAATTTTGTAGGTACTCTGAATCTGTTTCTTTCATCCAGTTGATGACTGGATTTCCCTATTACTTTCACAATTCGCTCCTTTTTGTGGCGTAATTTAAAGATACTATAGGCATTTGACCCAAGTCAACCCATTTTGACCAATTAATTAACAAAATTGCCCCAATAATTAATAATCTTGGATTTATGTTGCATTTTAGTTTAAATTTTAATTAAAAACATCAATGTAATTTTCAGTTTTAAGCATATTTTAAACAAAATTAGTTAATTTTTTAACTATCATCTAGGAGTCTATTTGCAAACCATAATTTGCTGACAAAATTGCCACAACATTCTTTAATTTCTTTCCAAAATTCTTCAAATTTATTGATTTTTAAAAATATGCTATAGTTTTAAATATGAAAATCTTTGCAATTAGCGACCTTCATGTTTCAACATTTGACAAGCCGATGGGAATATTTGGAGATCATTGGATAAATCATTTTGAAAAAATTAAAAGCGATTGGCTATCTAAGGCAACTGATGAAGATATTGTTATTTTAGCTGGAGATATTTGCTGGGCTATGAATATTGAAGAAGCTAAATCGGACTACTCTCTTTTTATGAACTTACCTGGAATCAAAATTATTTGCAAAGGGAATCATGAATACTATTGGAATTCACTATCTAAGATGCAGAAGGCTTTCCCAGATTTATATTTTATACAAAATAATGCCTATAAAATTAATGAATATATATTTTGTGGAACACGAGGTTGGGATATCCCGAATAAGGATTCAACCCCAGAAGATATTAAAATTTATAATAGAGAAATAGAAAGATTAAAACTTTCATTAAATCAAGCTAAGAAATTACAAACCAATAATGAAAAAATAATTGTTCTTACCCACTTCCCACCATATGCATATCCAAATACAAATAGTGAATTTACAAAATTATTTGAAGAATTTAATGTTAAGGCTGTTGTATTTGGACACTTACATGGTATGTCAATAAAATTCCCTACTTATCAAACACACAACAATATCGAATACTACTTAACTTCAGCAGATCAAATTGATTTTAAGTTAGTTGAAATCAATTTATAACGATAATATTTCGTCGATCTTCTCGTAGACTTTATCTCGTCCTAGATTTTTCAATCCAGAGTAATCAATAATATTATCTATTCCAATACCCAGAGTTGAATATATTATTTTTTTTGCTTTAACTAATTCATTTTTAGAAAGTTTGTCTATCTTGTTCGCGATTACTGTAAATGGGATACGATAGTGGTTAAAATAGTTCATCATCAGCATGTCATCTTCTCTTGGCTTATGCCTTACATCCACTAAAAAAAACACATGTTTTAAAGATTGTGACTGGATAAGATAAGTTTCAATAAGCTTTCCCCATTTGATTTTTTCTTCCTTTGAAACTGTGGCGTAGCCATAACCTGGTAGGTCAACAAAATAAAAATCGCCATCGTTAATCTTGAAATAATTTATAAGCCGTGTGCATCCTGGTTTGGAAGAAGATTTTGCAATTTTTTTATTATTGAGAACTGAATTAATAAATGTGGACTTGCCTACATTTGATTTGCCAATAACTGCAAACTCATTTGATGTATTTTTTAAAATAGCATCGGGCTTTGCAACTGAAATGACAAAATCGGCACTTTTAATTTTCATTCACTTTGTTTTGCTTTAGTTTTTCTTTCTGTTTTTTTTACAGCCTTGTTTTCTGTTTGTTCCTTCTTTTCGCTTTCTCTTATTATTTCTGGTTCTAAATCTTTAGCAATTGTATCACCATCAATAATTATCTTTACAATATCTTTTTCATCAGGAACTCTATACATTAAGTCAAGTAACTTGTTCTCCAAAATAGATCTCAAACCTCTGGCACCTGTACCTAATGCAATTGCTTTCTTTGCAATTTCATTTACAGCTTTTTTAGTTACCTCAAGTTTTACTCCATCTAAATCAAACTGAAGTTGATATTGTTTAATTAATGAATTTTTAGGTTTAACAAGTATTTCCTCAAGCATCTCTTCCGTTATTTCATGTAAGCCAACTACAACTGGGATTCTTCCTACTAATTCTGGAATGAGTCCATAACGTATTAAATCAACTGGAGCAATGTCCTTAATTAATTCCATATATTTTTCTTCATCTTTTGTGCGTATCTTAGATCCAAATCCTAAAGAAGATGAATTCTTTCTTTTATCAATAACTTTTTCAATATCAACAAAAGCACCACCACATATGAATAAAATATTCTTTGTGTTAATTGAAACCATTTCTGCCTGTGGATGTTTTCTTCCGCCTTTTGGTGGGAATGTAGCGTTAGTACCTTCGATTATTTTTAATAGCGCCTGTTGAACACCTTCTCCACTAACATCACGGGTTATAGATACTTCTCCACTTTTTCTTGCAATTTTATCAAACTCATCAATGTATATAATACCCATCTCTGTTTTTTCAATATCTTCATCGGCGTTGTAATAAAGCTTTTGAACTATACTTTCTACATCATCACCAACATATCCAGCTTCTGTTAAAGTCGTAGCGTCAGCAACAGCAAATGGAACATCTAATATTGCTGCCAAAGTTTTAGCAAGTAAAGTCTTTCCACTTCCAGTAGGTCCTAACAAAAGAATGTTAGATTTGTCCAAATGACATGGATCTCCATTTTCATCTACATTGCCAAGTTCATCTAACATTACTCTTTTGTAATGATTGAAAACTGCAACACTTAATACTTTTTTTGCTTCGTCCTGTCCAATGATATATTCGTCAAGTTTTTCCTTTATTTTCTTTGGAGTAAAGTTATTTTTAAATGCAACTATATCCTTTTCTGTTTCTACAACTTCCTGTTCTTTGTCCTTACCTACCTCTCTTCTGAGATATCTTGTAAATAATTTGTGTGCAGACTCATAACACTCATTACATATATATTTTTGAGGGCTGAGTTCAACCAACCCAATTACTTCAGATTCATTTTTATTACAAAATTCACATTTTGCTTTTTCTATTTTCATGTTACTCCCTATGCTCTATTACTGAATCAACTAAACCATATTTTTTCGCCTCTTCAGCTGACATATAATAATCTCTATCTGTATCTAATGTAACCTTTTCCAATGGTTGCTTTGTAACTTTTGATAGGATCGAATTTATTTTGGCTTTCGTTTTCAAAATTTGCTCTGCTTGTATGGCAATATCACTTGCTTGACCTTGTGCACCACCCAATGGTTGATGAATCATTACCTTTGAATTAGGTAAAGCACTTCTTTTCCCTGGAGCTCCAGCTGCTAATAAAAATGCACCCATAGAAGCTGCCATTCCTATACATATTGTTGATACATCACACTTGATGTAGTTCATAGTATCGTATATCGCAAAACCAGCAGAAACTGAACCGCCTGGACTATTAATATATAACGAAATATCTTTCTTGCTATCTTTACCTTCAAGATAAATTAGCTGTGCAACAATTAAATCTGCCACATCGTCATCAATTTCACCAGTTAAAAAAATAATACGATCTTCAAGCATTCTTGAATATATATCAAAAGACCTCTCTCCTCTTCCAGTTTGCTCAATAACCATTGGTATTAATTTACTCATGCTAACCTCTTAAATATCTTCTATTTTATTAATTGTTTTCTTTTAAGAATTTCTCCACTTTAATATTAAAGATTATTGTTTTCATTCTTTCTTCTGCTTCTTTTGGCATTTCGCTTTTGTGTTTTTCTAAATTTTCTTTAGTTATATGTTCTTCATTTATTAAATAGCTATCTATATCTTCAGCTGTAACTTCAATCTTTTCAACTTCGCCTATAGCTTCCATAATTGACCATTCAACAAAACTGTTTTTTTGTTCTTTAAAAATATTATCTTTAAATTCTTGCATTGTCTGTCCTTGATATTTAAGTAGTTTTTCAAGCTCAAAATGCATATTTGAATAATATTCTTTTAACTGTTCAAATTTCCTATTTGCCAATTCTTCCAAAAACTCATTTTGTAAATTGATTTTTGTGTCAGAAATTATCTTATCCATAATTTCTTTTAACAATTTTGCATCTGCTTCTGACTCAGCTTTTTTCGTCAATTCATCTTTTATTTTTTTCTTTAATTCGTCTAATGTTGCACAGTCTGAATTTTCTTTTGCGAATTCATCGTTTAATTCTGCTTTTTTTAATGTAAATACATCATGAATAGTACACTCAAAAATAGCTTCCTTTGATTTTAATTCTTCGGCATGATAATCATCTGGAAATTTCACTTTTACATCTTTTTTATCTCCAGCTTTTACACCTATTAGCTGTTCTTCAAATCCTGGTATAAAAGTTTTTGAACCTAAAGTTAATCTATAATCCTTTGCATCTCCGCCTGGAAATGCCACACCGTCAACCTTACCTAAAAAATCAAAAAATACTTCGTCTCCATCTTGTGCCGCTTTATTTTCATTTTCATATGTATTAGCACGGTCTTGTAACTTTTTTAATTCTGCGTTCACTTGATCTGCAGAAATTTTAACAGCATCTTTTTTAATCCCTAAACCTTTATATTTGCCTAAATGTACTGCTGGCTTTATGAAAAATAAAACTTCTAAATCAAGACCGACTTCTTTAGTTATATCCATTTTTTTAGGTTGAGGACTTCCAATAATTTCATCCAAAAACTTATTCTCACTTTCTTTTAGAAATGCGGTTATTAAATTACTATATGCCTCTTCTATTGCATCTGAATAAAACACTTGCTTTCCATATGTTTTTTCAATTATTGAAAAAGGTACATGACCCTGTCTAAATCCAGGTATCTTAAATTTACTTTTAGATCTCACAAAAGCGTTATGTATCAACTCATCAAATTCCTTAGGTGATACTTTTGTACCTATGATTAATTCACCATTTTCCTTGTCTTCTTTAATTATTGAATATCCAGCCATTCCATTCCTCCAATGAATTTTGCTAATTTATAAATTTTAACACACTGACAACATAATAGGCAATTGAATCTATCGCTCATTATTTAAAATAAATATATATAATTATTCTCAATATTGTACTATTTTTTAGACAGTATTAGACTTAGTTAATATGCTTTGAGCAACTATCATTGCACTTGCCCATGCCCAATAAAGGTTATATCCACCACATTCTCCATCAATATCAAGCACTTCTCCAGTTGCATATGCGTTAGGGATTATTGTTGATTCTAAATAATTGTTAAATTCGAATAAATTTAACCCTCCAGTAGCGACTTGAGCTGTATTAAACTGACCGTAGCCAACTATATCAAGTCTATATTTCTTAATTGCTTCAACAATTCCAACTGACTGTGCGTATCTTTCTAAATTCATGACAATACGGCTATGAAATATGCCATCTAATCCAACTTCTTTTATAAGATTCCTAACTTCAAAAAGTTGATAGTCCGGCATGAAATCAATATAAAGTTGAGTTGAGTTACTTCTTTGAATTTTACTTGCCATATTGAATGCGACTATTCCAGAAACTCCATCATCTTTAAATAATATTTCCCCAGTTTCATGCTGATTGGTTATGCTTAAGGTTACTTTAACTCTTATTCCAGATAACCCTTTAATTTTTTCTTTATCTGTTTTTATGTATGTAAGGGCAGGTTGAAAATCAACTTTTGAGTGCCCCAGCTTTACATATAAGTCAGTACTATCAATTCCACCACTAGCGTTCGAGCCAGTAGCTAAAACAATTGTTTTAGAATGTATTTCTTTTCCGCCATCAGTTGTTAATGTAAAAATATTATCTTTTTTTATGTCTGTAATTTTCGTATCAGTATAGGCATCAACATTATTTAAATTCTTTCTCAGTATATTAAGTACTGTATTTGCGTTTTCACTATACGGATATATCCTTCCATCAATGTTTTTGCATAGTAATCCAAGGTGTAAAAATTTATTGATGATTTCATCAACTGTTATGCGCTCTGTAACACTCTTAATAAATTTAGGATTATTGTATTTAGATGGATCTATCTTTTGATTTAATAGATTACATTTACCGTTACCCGATGCTAATATCTTTCTTCCAACTCTATCTTTAGCTTCAATAATGGCGACCTTACATTTGTCGTGTAAAAGATTAGCCAAAAAAAGTCCACTGGCACCACCACCAATTATTACTAAGTCATATAGTTCCTTGACCATATAAACATAGTAAAGAAAAAGTAACAATTTGACAATAAAGGGAATTTAGGATAATTTAAAACGCATGCAGATATAGCTCAGTTGGTTAGAGCGCTTGCTTGACATGCAAGAGGTCATAGGTTCGAATCCTATTATTTGCACCAACCAAAATTAATAGCTAACACAAGGCAAACTTCTTTAAAACCCAATAAGAATCAGCAAAAAACAACTGATCAAAGTTATAAGATATTAAATTGTTAATGCTTTTCTGTATGCACCCTTTGTTGCTTCAAATATCTTTGCAACAGAGAAACTATCGCCTAATAAATATACTTCTTTAGCTAAATTTGTCTTTTGTGCTTCATAGAAAAGTGCATTATTTGGTTTGGCTCCCATAGCAAGTATTACTGCATCAACTTTAAGATTTTGCTTAATAAATTTATCTTTAACTTTTTTCTCTAATGGATTAATTACATTTTCAGGCAAAATTGGTGCCCATGTAACATATGCATCCTTTGTATTCTTACCATCGTTCTTTTCAAGGACTATGCTATCTTCTTTAATTTCAAGTAATTTAGTGTAGTTATATAACTGCACATTACCTTCTTCAAGTGTGTGGATTATATGTCCTCTATTTGCGGTACATGTATGATTCATGAAGTATGGTGACATTTCTATAACACTGATAGTTCCTTTATCATATCCTTTTTCATAGCGTAAGAAATATGCAACTTCACAACCTACAACGCCACCACCAATAATTGCAATATTTTTGGCATCTTTCAAAATATCTGAATTATTTAGAACATCTATCGCAGTATATACATTTTTACCGTCAATCCCTTTTATTCTAGGCTTGATTTGATTTGAACCTGTTGCAAATAAAATTGCATCATATTTACCTTTCAAAAGCTCTGGCGTCGCTTCAATATTCATTAGCATCTTAAATTTTGGATTTTTAGTAAACTTATCCTCAACGCAATGTTTTAAATAATCTAAATAGTTCGCAACCTCATATTTAATTTTCGGACCAGAACCATTAAATACATTTCCACCAATTTTTACATCTTTTTCATAAAGATCAACTGAATGTCCTCTCTTTAAAAGAACATCTGTTGCAACTATACCAGCAGGACCAGCTCCGATTACTGCTACTTTTTTAGACTTTTCTGCCTTTTGAATTTCTTCAGGCAACTCGAATTCAAATGATGTTCTTGGGTTAACTGCACATTGTGGATGTCCACCCTCAACAAACTCATTTACACAAGCTTCCTGGCATCCAATACATGGTCTTATGTCTTTCACATCACCTTTAAATGCTTTGTTTGCCCAATCAGCATCAGCAAGTAAAGGTCTTCCCAACATTACCATGTCACATTTACCATCTATCAATGCTTGTTCTGCAAGATCTGGATATCCAAGCTTACCAACTGCAACAATCGGTATTTCTAATCCTTTATTTGATAAAATATTATTCTTTTTAAAGTACTCTTTCGTTATTTGAGCAATGTCACAATAACATCCTGATGGCATTGATGCAGGTGGATGTGGCAACCACCAGTTATCATAACATCCAATATCCACATCAAACATATCGACGCCAGCTTTAACTAAATTTTTCATATAGCTGAGTGATTGTTCTATTGTTCTTCCACCCTTGAACTTTTTCAAAGTTGAAACTTTATTCATTCTGTCTTTATATGTTTCTTCAAGTGCAAGTGATAAATCAATTCTATACATTATTGGGAAGTTATCACCTACTCTTTTTCTTATCTCTTCAACCATTTCAATACCGAAACGCTGATAATCTGCATATTTACCTAATACTCTCCTATTAAATGCTGGATTTGTTAATTGTTCGATAAGGTATCCTTCATGTCCATGAATATATATACCGTCAAGGTTACAAGTCTTAGCATCAGCTGCACCTTGCCCAATTCTCTTAATTATCTTGTTAATTGAAGAATCTGACAATCTTAAACATGGTACTTCCTTCATGTACCAGTTTGGATTAAATGAAGCACTGCGTGGAAACTTTAATTGATTAACTAAACACTGTGGATTTCCAACACGACCAAGCCCGGCTGTTAACTGTATAAATATTTTTGAACCATGAGCGTGACATGCTGATGCAAGATCTCTCCATCCACTAAAGACTGTTCTTGATCTATCTATTCTTGGAAAATATGTTAATTTTCCTTTTTCAATCAGTGAAGTATCAATTCCATATGTTACAGGAATAAGTCCTGTTGTAATCAAACCTACTCCACCTTTGGCTCGTTCCTCGAAATATTTAATCATCATTTCATTAGGTCTACCAGTTTCTTCACACATTGAAATATTTCCCATTGGAGCCATTACAAGTCTATTTTTGATAGTACATGTGTTTACCTGAACTGGTGAAAAAATATTTTTATAAGGATACAACTTATTTGTCATCTTTGGTGTATCAAAACCGTGATTCCACCAATCGCCGAACTTACCTAATAAATCTTGAATTAATTGATCTTTCCCCATATATATACCCCATCTTTTTTATTTTAACACATTGAAAAGTTAATTTTAACAGTTAATTTTTTAATTACCTTCAAACTTTTTATAACTGCCTTTCAACAACCCAAGTTCAAATTCGCCACACATATTAAACTTCATTGTTTTTCCAAAAATATTTGTTTCAACATATTCAAGTACGGTTTCGGTTTCATCAAGACCCACATATGCATATCTTATCTTTGCTCCTCCACTCTTGAATTGCCCCGTTTGAAATACTTTCATACCAGCACTTTCAGCCTCTGCAACTGCACTATCAAGATTCTTAACATCATACTGAATGTGATGAATGTGAGATTTTTTATTTTTTAAGGCATTTGTATAAATGTTTTCTTCACCTTCTGTTTTTATTAGCTCTATAACTGTATGACCATTTCCACCAAACACAAGTCTTGCTGAAGAATTTGAAGGTTTACCGTGATACTTAATTTTAATACCATCATCGTAAATTATTTCATACCATTTCTTTATACCAAGCACTTTGGTGTATAAATCAACCGCCTTTTGCAAATCATCTACTATAACCCCGATGTGCCCTATTTTACTGCTTTTCATTTTCTGCCCCTTTTTGAAATTTATATGCTGTCAAAGTATTTTTAATTAACATTGTAACTGTCATAGGTCCGACGCCTCCTGGCACTGGTGTAATGTACTTCACCTTATCAATTGCACTTCTTTCGACATCTCCGCACAATTTACCATCACTATCTCTGTTTATGCCTACATCTATTACAACTGAATCTTCATTTAACATATCAGCTTTTACAAAGTTCGCCTTACCTATAGCTACACAGACAATATCTGCATTTTTAATTAATACTGGTATGTTTTTAGTATGTGAATGTGCAATCGTTACTGTCCCATTGCTTTGCAACATCAACTCAGCCAATGGTCTTCCAACAAGGTTTGACCTTCCAATTATCAACACATTCTTCCCGTCTACAGAAATTTTATATTCTTTTAGCAGTTCCATAACTCCCAATGGAGTACATGGTACAAGTTGGTTTTTTTGTGTAAATAATTTCCCTTTTTGGATGTAATGACAACCATCTACATCTTTATGAAAATCTATGCTATTTAATACTGCATCTTCATCAATACCTTTTGGTAACGGAAGTTGAACAATTATGCCATTAACACTTTTATCTTTGTTTAACTGATTAACAACATCAATTATTTCATTTTGATTCGCCGTCTCATCTAAGCGTATTAGCTTTGACTGCGTACCAACATAGTCACAACAATTAATCTTATTTCTTACATAAATTTCAGAGGCTTTATTATTGCCTACTAAAACAACAGCAAGACAAACTGTTTCACCATTTTTATTTAGTTTTGATATTTCTTCCTTAACTTCATCTTTTATTTTTTGTGAAACAAGTTTACCATCCAAGATCATCAAATCACCAATTAACGATCTTTATATGCATTGTTTTTAAGTATTACATCATGTGCTCCACCCTCAACAATGCTTGTTGCTGAAACTAAGGTTAACTTAGCTGTTTTGTGTAAATCTGGGATCGTTGTTACCCCGCAGTTACACATGGTTGATTTTACTTTATATAAACTTTTTGAAACATTATCTTTTAAACTTCCAGCGTATGGAACATAGCTATCAACACCTTCTTCAAAACTCAATTTGCTCTTTCCGCCCAAATCATATCTTTGCCAGTTTCTTGCTCTGTTACTTCCTTCGCCCCAATACTCTTTAACATATGTTCCGTTAATGTTCACTTTGTTTGTTGGGCTCTCATCGAACCTTGCAAAGTATCTTCCTAACATGATGAAGTCAGCCCCCATAGCCAGAGCAAGGGTCATATGATAATCATGTACGATACCACCATCAGAACATATTGGTATATAAATTCCAGTTTCTTTAAAATATTCATCTCTTGCTTTTGCAACTTCAATTAAGGCCGTGGCTTGTCCTCTACCAATACCTTTTTGTTCTCTAGTGATACAAATAGAACCACCACCAATTCCAACTTTTATGAAGTCAGCCCCAGCATTTGCTAAAAAGAGAAACCCGTCCTTATCAACAACATTTCCAGCACCGACTCTAACTTTGCCTTTATATTTATTGTGGATCCACTCAAGAGTGTTCTTTTGCCAAATCGTATGACCTTCAGAAGAATCAATGCACAAAACATCCGCCCCCGCATCAACTAATGCTGGAACTCTTTCTTCGTAATCCAGAGTGTTGATACCTGCTCCAACTAAATAGCTTTTATTAACATCTAGAAGTTCATTAGGATTTTCTTTGTGTTCTTCATAGTCTTTTCTGAAAACAAAAGATTGTAGATGCCCATTTTTATCAATTATTGGTAAGGCATTAATTTTCTTTTCCCAGATTATGTCATTGGCATCGTTCAAAGTTATTCCATCTTCAGCCGTTATTAATTTTTCAATTGGAGTCATAAAAGTTTCAACTTTTGTTTTTAAATCCATCTTTGAAACTCTATAGTCTCTGCTTGTTATGAGACCTAATAACTTTCCATTTGCTTCACCGTTTTCTGTAACGGCAATTGTGTTGTGTCCCTTTGTCTCTACAAGATCTACTACATCTTGAAGCGTTGAGCCTATTTTTAAATTACTATCTGAAACCACAAATCCGGACTTATATAATTTAACTCTTCTTATCATTTGAGCTTCACTTTCAATACTTTGTGAACCATATATAAATGAAATTCCACCCTGCTTTGCTAATGCAATTGCAAGAGTATCATTTGATACAGATTGCATGATCGCAGACACTAAAGGAATGTTTAAAGAATATTCAGGTTTCTTTCCCTTTTTGAATTTTACCAAAGGTGTCTGAAGTGATACATTGCTCGGAATACAGTTTTGATCAGTATATCCAGGTACCAAAAGATATTCACTGAATGTTCTTGATGGTTCTTCAAATATTTTTGCCATATTTGTGCTACTCCTAAATTGTTAAAACGGTAATATGATTATTTGTATAAACACAAAGTTCACTTGCAATTTCTAATGACTTTCTTGCAATTTCTTCAGCACTGAGATTTGTTTCTGCATTAAGTGCTCTTGCTGCTGCCAATGCGTAGTTACCGCCACTACCAATCGCACATATTCCACTTTCAGGTTCAATAACCTCACCAGAACCAGCTATGAGATACATCGCAGTTTTATCTGCAACAATCATCAATGCATCCAAAACTCTTGACTGATTTTTTCTCCACTGCTGTGCCAATTCAACCGCAGCTCTCATTAAGTTACCACTATATTTTTCTAACATTTCTTCGAATTTTTCAGAAAGTGCAAAGGCATCAGCTACTGACCCTGCAAAACCTAAAATTACCTTTTCATTAAATATTCTTTTTACCTTAACAGCATTACCTTTCATGATAACTCTTTCACCCATAGTTACCTGACCATCTCCAGCGATTGCTGTAATTCCATTCTTTTTAATTGCACAAATTGTTGTTCCCTTAAAATCCATTGATAACCTCTTGTTTATATTTGTTTATATCTATACAAGCTCTATTATAGTATGCTTTATTCCTTTCTGTCTTGTTTTTTATCTCTATTTTGTTTAAAAGCCCAAAATTGGCATTCATCGGTTGAAAATGAACATTTTTAGAATGGATATATCTGATTAATGCCCCAGAAATGGTGTTTTCTCCAGGTATTTTGAATTCAATTTTTCTTATATAGGCATCAACAGCAATTGCCGTATATAAGCCACTCATAATACTTTCAACATACCCTTCAACTCCAGTAACTTGACCTGCTAGAAAGATGTTTTCATTATCTTTTAATGAAAAATTCATGTTTAAAAGTTCTGGACTGTCAATGAACATATTTTTATGCATTGATCCATATCTTAAGTACTCTGCATTTTTGAGTGCAGGTATGATTGAGAATACTCTCTTTTGTTCACTATATTTGAGATTTGTTTGAAAACCCACAAGATTAAAACAGTTGCCTTGTATATTCTCTTTTCTAGCTTGAACAACGGCATAGTATCTTTCACCATTTTGACCATATATCCCAACTGGCTTTAGTGGACCAAATCTCATTGAATCAACCCCAGTCTTTGCTATTAATTCAATAGGCATACACCCTTGAAATAGTTCCCGTTTTTCAAAGTCATGCAATTCAACTACATCAGCAGAAATTAAATTATTATAGAAATTGAGATACTCTTCTTTGCTCATTGGAAGATTTAAATAGTCCGCATCTCCTTTCCCATATCGTGATGAAAAAAATGCACTATTCATATCAATACTATCTGCATCAATTATCGGAGCAATTGCATCATAGAAATGAAATCTATTATTTGGAAAAAGTTCATTGCATAATTTTTCACTACTTAGTGGCCCAGTTGCTATAATCCAAATTCCGTCGTCATCAATCTGTATGACTTCTTTTCTTATAAGTTTGAATTTATCAAAACTATTTAATTTCTCAAGAACTTTATTTGAAAATTTTTTTCTGTCAACACATAGTGCACTTCCACCAGGAACTGCACACAACTTTGCAAGTTCAAGCAACCTACAACCAAGAACCTCTAACTCTTTTTTTAAAGTTCCTGATGCAGTGCCTTCGTCCATTGATTTTAGTGAGTTTGAACAAACTAGTTCAGCAATATCACCAGTCTTATGAGCTCCAGTTTGAAAGTCTGGACGCATTTCATAAAGGTTAACGGCATATCCTCTTTCTAACAGCTGAATCGCTGTTTCAGAACCACTTAATCCTCCACCAACAATGTTAATTGTTTTCATCATTAAGTTTGATTACTTCAATATGACCACAACTCGTACATTTATTGCGAATCTCATTATCCTTTTTAAGCATTTCCATAACCGAACCACACTCTGGGCAAAGATGGTCAGCTGGAATTTTCCATGTTATCAGATCACATGTTTTATTTGTCTGATTATTGTTTTCACATATAAAAAATGCTTTGCCTTTCTTGCTCATTCTTTTGTATATGTTTCCACCACATTTTGGACACTTACCAACAGTATCAAGTATAGGCTTAGTATTTTTACATTGAGGATAATTTTGACATGCAAGGAACTTTCCAAATCTTCCAGTTCTTATGAGCATATGGGCACCACATTTCTCACATATCACATCAGAAACTTCAACAGTTGAAATTCTTTCACCCATATTATTCAAGGCAGAATCAATTGTTTTAACCATGTTGTCATAATATTCTCTTATTACTTGAACCCAACCTTTTTCACCTTCCGCAATTTTATCAAGAAGCACTTCAAAGTGAGCTGTAAATTTTAAGTCCATCAAATCAACAAATGCCTTTTCGAGATATTTGGTTGTTGCTCTACCAAGAACTGTTGGGTATATTATTCTCTTTTCTCTAGTTATATACCCTCTTGAAATAAGAACAGAAATTATTGATGCATATGTGCTTGGTCTTCCAATTCCATTTTCTTCCATCGCCTTTACCAAGCTAGCATCAGTATATCTCTTTGGTGGTTTTGTGAATTTTTGTTCTGCTTCATATTTAATGTAGTTTAGTATTTCATTTACATTAAAATCAGGCGTTGTATTCAGCGTCTCATCTTCTTCATCACTTTCATTTGTATTTGTATATATTGCTGTGTATCCTTTAAATTTGATTGTTTTGCCTTTTAAAACAAAACCAACTTTGTTGTATGGATTGTCATTTATATCTGAGTCATTATTTGCTGACCCCTTATCTGCATTGATATGAACTGTTAGGGTATCATATTCTGCATTACTCATCTGAGATGCCATATACCTTTCATAAATAAGCTTATACAAACGATATATTCTATTGTCGACCTTATTGTATATATCTTGAGGTCTGATCTCTAATGTGATAGGTCTTATGGCTTCATGAGCATCCTGTGCATTTGCAGATTTCTTATATTCATTGATTTCATGTGGAACAAATTCAGCACCAAAATTTTCTACGATATATTCTCTTGTCTTCTTCTGGAAATCTGGTGATACACGAACTGAGTCCGTTCTCATGTATGTAATCAGAGCATGAAGTCCAAGTCCTTCAATATCAACACCTTCATAAAGTTTTTGAGCAGTACTCATAACAATCTCAGAAGTCATACCCAATTTATTGTTGGCATCCTGTTGCATTGTTGAAGTTGTGAATGGTGGTGCTGGTTTGGCAATGAGAACTGACCTTTTAACATCGTCTACTATATATGATGCTACATTAAGATCTTTTATTATTGCATCAGCAACTTCCTTTGATTCAACTTTTATCTTTTTACCGCTTATATCATTAAATAAAGCCTTAACTTGCTGTGAAGCGTTATTCTTTAAATAAACCGAAATTGTCCAGTATTCTTTAGGAACAAAGTTCTCAATTTCAATTTCTCTGTCTACTATCATTTTAAGTGCTGGAGACTGAACACGACCAGCAGATTTCGCACTTTGAACAGCTCTTGAAACAACTGGTGAAATTTTATATCCAACTAATCTATCTAAAACTCGTCTTGCTTGCTGTGCATCAACAAGATTCTTATCAATTTCTCTTGGTTCAAGTATTGCATTCTGTACAGCTTTCTTACTAATTTCATTAAATACAATTCGTACTTTCTTGTCGCTATCAATATTAAGCTGATTCATTAAATGCATTGCTATGGCTTCCCCTTCTCTATCAGGGTCAGTTGCAAGGTATACTTCGTCACATTTTGACATTGTATTTTTTATTGATGCTATAAGCTTCTTCTTATCTTCACTTACAATATATTGAGGTTTGAAATCTTGTTTGATATCTATTCCTAAAGTTCTTGTTGGAAGATCGCAAATATGCCCTTTCGATGCAACAACTGTAACCTCATTACCTAGATATTTCGCTATTGTTTTTGCTTTCGAAGGAGACTCAACTATTATTAATTTTTTCATATGGTATCCTTAATTAATGCAAGCTTGCGTTAATTTTTGTTAGTTTACTATACGATAAAATGAGTGTCAAGCGGATTTTTGAACCTTGAATAACTAAAAATATCATTATTCTTAAAGTTATATAGTAAGGGTAACTATTGAGATAACAGGTATTCTAATCCATTAAAATTATTATGTCTGTACTGTTTCCTCTATGATAGAAAATAAAATTAAAATTAAATCGTCAATATTTGCATATTTAATTCAATTTTGATATTATTAATGCCGTTGTGGCACTATAGCCAAGTGGTAAGGCAAGGGTCTGCAAAATCCTCATCTCCAGTTCAAATCTGGATGGTGCCTCCAAACAACATGCCGCTGTGATGGAATAGGTAGACGTAAGGGACTTAAAATCCCTCGGTGGCAACACCGTGCCAGTTCGAGTCTGGCCAGCGGCACCACAAAATGTTGTTATTAACTAAACTTCTTTTGATTCCTTAATAATTTTATCATTTAGATTTTGCGGTACTTCTTCGTATCGTACAAAACGCATTTCAAAAGATCCTCTACCCTGCGTCATACTTCTTAAATCGGTTGCATATCTAAACATTTCAGCATGAGGAACTTCTATTATTATTTCTTGTTTACCGTTAAGTGACTGTGTTCCTAATATTCTTCCTCTACGCTTATTTATGTCTCCCAAGATTGTTCCTAAGAAATCATCAGGAACTGTTATCTTAGCTTCCATTATTGGTTCAAGGAAGCATGGAGATGCTTTAACACAAGCTTCTTGATATGCAAGCTTTGCAGCACTTATAAAGGCAACTTCTTTACTATCTACTGGATGTTCTTTCCCATCAAATAATGTAGCTTTTATATTGATCATTGGATACCCCGCAAGAACACCCTTCTTTATTGCCTCTCTCAATCCTTTTTCTGTTGCTGCAACAAATGGTTTTGATACTGCTCCGCCCACAATTTTATCGACAAATTCAAATTCTCCATCCGCCGCACCTGGTTCAAATTTAATTTGTACGACTCCATACTGTCCAGCACCACCAGATTGTTTTTTATGTTTACCTTCTGCAGATACTTCTTTACGTATAGTTTCTCTATATGCAACTTTTGGCAATTCATACTGTATTGCAATATTGCTCTTCTTTTTTACTCTGTTACACATTATATCAAGTTGTGTTTCTCCAAGACCGCTAATTAAAACTTGCCCAGTGTCGTTATTCTTTTCAACTTTAAATGTTGGATCCTCTTCTTGCATTTTAATTAACATCTGTATGCCCTTCTCTTCATCTTTAGTTGCAGATACCGCATATGAAATTACAGGTTTTGGGAATGTTATTGGTGGAATAAGGACAGGATGTTTTGGATCACACAAAGTATCATTAAGTTTTGTATGGGCAAGTTTTGCCAAAGCTCCAATGTCGCCAGCCATTAACTCATCAACAACTTCTTGTTTTTTCCCTTTTAAAATGTATAAAGTGCCAACTTTTTCTGTGGCATTATTTTTACTTGCGTTTATTACAGTGTCTCCACTTTTAATTTTTCCAGAAAGAACTTTAAATATGAGGAGATTGCCTACATAAGGATCCACCACAGATTTAAACACATGTCCAACAAATGGATTTGTTGCTACACATGGAATCTCAACACCTTCAACTGTCATAACAGGTGGGGTCTTCATACTTGCTGGTGGCAATATGTCCACTATTCTATCTAATAACCGATTAATTGAAATTAATTTAAGTGCACTACCAACAAAAATAGGCTTAAGTGTTTTTGCTATTATGCTCTTTCTCATTCCAAAATCTAATTCTTCATTTGTGAATGCTTCTCCAGCAAAATATTTTTCCATCATCTCTTCAGTTGTTTCAGCAACACATTCAGTTATCTTTGTACGATATTTTTTAGACATTTCTTTAAGTTCATTTGGAACTTCAATTTCAGTCTTATCATCATTTGCATATCCTTTATCCGCTATGATGTTGTAATATCCAATCATTTCTCCATTTTTTATGATTGGAAGTTCAACTGGAACTGTGTTTTTATATTTCGACATAATGTCATCAACTGTATTGAAATAATCTGCATTTTCTTTATCTATACCATTCACGAAAACTACAACTGGTAAATTCCTTTTTTTACATAACGATAAAGACTTGTCAGTCCCTACACTCATCGAACCTGATGCGGATGTAACTACGATTGCACTACCAGCTACAGTGAGTGCAGAATATACTTCACCCTCAAAATCAAAGAAGCCTGGAGTATCGATTATATTGATTTTTGTTCCTTTGTGTATTGCATAACCAATCGATAGGTTAATTGAAATTTTACGTTTAATTTCTTCGTCATCATAATCAAGATGGGCATTACCATCATCAACCTTACCAAACCTTTCAATGCTGCCAGCGGTATACATCATTGCTTCTGCAAGCGATGTTTTACCTTCTCCAGAATGTCCAATCAAAGCAATGTTTCTAATATTTTCAGTCTTAAAAATTTCCATTTTATTTCCCCTCAAACAAATATAAATAATTATAAAATAACGACATTACCCATTCAATATTGCTATTTTTCTCAATTTGCTGTATCATTTATTTACTCAATTTTGCGAATTAATAATTCAAAAAAAGATAAATTCAACAAAACAAATGAAAATTTAATTATTATTCAAGAGGTATTTATGTCAAATGATGCTAATGTTGCAACCGCTTTATCTAATATAGCTGCTTTATTGTCATACGCTGAAAAAAAATTATACATGCCATTCGCAGATAAGGTTTACATACAAAATCAAATTTTTGATTTACTAAAAATTGAAGGTATGTTGCCATCTGAATTTGAAGAAAAGGATGTTTATCAAATAACCACTGAACTATTTGCGTTTGCTGTTTCAAAAGGAATTTATGAATTGGCAGATCAAGGATTATTTTTATCTAAAATTTGCGGAATGATTACTCCTATGCCCTCAAAGATTATAGAGATATTTGATGATATTGCTGCAACATCTAATTCCGAAAAAGCATGCAAATTTCTATATGAACTATCGCAGAACAATACATATTTAAATATGCCTAAAATTAATAGGAATATTGTGTGGGAGTATAAAAATGATGTTGGAAATATACTTATTTCCATAAATCTTGCTAAACCAGAAAAGACCCCAGCTGAAGTAGCTAGAGCAAAATTAATCACATCGTCATACCCACTCTGTCCTCTTTGCTATGAAAATCTTGGTTTCGCAGGAAATAGTGCAAAACCTGGAAGACAAAATTTGAGATCTATTCCAATTTTTCTAAATGACGAAGAATGGCTCTTCCAATATTCGCCATATGTATATTTCACTGAACATTTAATAGCATTTTCAAAAGAACATCGTCCTATGAATATAGACAAAACTACATTTCTTAGGTTACTAGATTTCGTTAAACTATTTCCACATTATTTCATTGGATCAAATGCAGCGTTGCCTATTGTTGGAGGCTCTATATTGGCACACGAACATTATCAAGGAGGTGCCAAAGTTTTACCTATTTTTAAGCAAAAAGGGAAAAACTTCTTTACATCTTCAAAGTATCCAAATGTTAACATCTCTATTGTTAATTGGCACAATTCGGTTATACGCTTATCAAGCAAAGATACTGCACAACTTCTTTCAGCTGTTGAAGATTTCTATACTGCTTGGAATGATTATAAGAATGAAGAACTTGAAATAATCCCATTTACAATGAATGATGACGAAAAGGTACCTCACAATGCGGTTAACCCTATATGCTTAAAAAATGATGATGATGAATATGAGTTCTTATTAATCTTAAGAAATAACAGAACAAATGATAAGTATAAATTTGGAATATTCCATCCGCACGAATCCCTTCACAATATCAAACAAGAGGCTATTGGACTTATAGAGGCTCAAGGATTATTTATATTGCCTGGAAGACTTAACTTTGAGCTTAATGAAATAAAAGATCTACTCACTTCGTCTAAAAAACTAGATTTCAAAAAATTGGCTGATGAAAAGGATCCACTACATAAGCATTTGTCTGTAATAGCTCAACTCGCTCAAAATCACGGCACACAATTAAGTACTGAAGAAGCTGGTGAAATTATTACCAACTATGTGAACGAAGCATGTAAAAAGATTCTTGAAACAACTGCTGTGTTTAAGAAAGATGAAAAATCACAAAGTGAATTTGTTAAGTTTATAGAAAGTGTAATCTAAAATAAAAATTTAATTTTAGACTACTAGGAACTAAAGTGATAAAAAAATGAGTTTTTTAAACTCTATCGTTAATTATTTTAGTTTGATCAGTAATAAATTTCTTTTGCTTTATCTACAATATTTCTCATCTCTATCGATCTCATCTTGGAAACTGAAATTAACACCACATTTTGGGGTTATCGCCAGATAATCTGGTGTTATATTATGTAAAACAGTATATCTAATCCGCTAAATGTACTTTTGGTTTTACATCTCATATCTGTTAGCAAATGAGCGTGTTAATGTGCCTTGATCCGCATATTCAACTGAAGCTCCTTCGGGGAGTCCCCTTGCAATTCTTGTAACTTTGATACCGTATGGCTTAATTAAACTACTTAAATAGGATGCAGTTGCTTCCCCCGCCCTATCTGTATCTGTTGCGATTACAACTTCTTCAACATCTTTAAGTCGAGCAATAAGCTCCTTAATTCTAATATCATTAGGTCCTACATCAAGCATAGGGTTTAAAACACCATTAAGCACATGATATACACCTTTGAAATTTCTTAATTTTTCAATTGCTGTTATATCTTTGGGTTCAGTTACAACGCAAATAACTTTATGGTCTCTTGTTGAACATATTTCACAAACTTCATCTTCGCAATAATTTCCGCAAATCTTACAAAACTTTACTTTTTCACGGACATCTTTAATTGCATTAATTAAGTCATCAACATATTCGGATTTTGCCTTAAGAATATAATATGCATAACGTAAAGCTGTTTTTTCGCCAACAGATGGTAGCTTGCTCAAATTGGCAGCTAACTTCGCAATTGAATCAACATGTTCTGTCATTTAGAGTAAACCCTTTGCACCACCAAGAGGTCCTAATGTTTTTTGTGAGAGTTCTTCGGCTTTTACTTGTGCATCATTTATTGCTGCCAGAATCATGTCCTCCAACATCTCAACATCATCTTTATCAACTATTTCAGGTTTGATTTTTACTCCAACAATAGTTTTATTACCTTTCATTGTTACTTCAACCAATCCACCAGATGCTGACCCTACAACTTCCTCTTCTGCTAATTTCTCTTGAGCTTCTGTAAAGAGTTTTTGCATTTGCTGTGCTTGTTTCATTAGGTTAGCCATGTTTCCACCGCCACCAAATCCATTAAATCCCATTTTATCCTCCTAGTATACCTTTAATGTATCTCCAAATAATTCTATAAATTTCCTTATATTTTTATTTTCTATTGAAGCTACATGCTCCAATTCAACATTTAACTTAACTTTTTTCTCGTTCAATATATTATTAATTATTTTTACTCCGCCTTTCGTTTTAAATAAATCTAAAAGATTGGCATCCTCACTTGACAGAATGATTTTATCATTTTCTACCCTCATTTCAAATTGAATAAAGATTCCCGCCAAAGCCGGACTTTCATCCGACATTTTTCTATATATTAAACTGTGGTCAAGTTTTGTATTTAATTCCTCTATCTTTTTTTTTTGCACCAGTGCTTCTAATTCGTGCAGTGGTGATGAACACAATATTATTTTACTTTCCAGCAACATTTTTTGTTGCGTTGAGTATCGCATTCGACCTTCAAGCTCAACAAATTCTTCCATGCACAATCTCAACTGATTTACTGGTATATCTCGAGTGATCTGCTTTACCCTCTCAAGAATGCTTTTAGGAAGGTTTAAATAGATATTCGCATTATCAGATGCTTTTAGAAATATTGCGTTTCTTAATACCGTAGATATTTCTCTTGATATAATACTTGGATTCTTGCCTGAAATTAGTAGCTGGTTACAATCACTTAATGCTTCACCCATGTTTCCTTTAAGCATATTTTCAACTATATCAATTATCTCATTAGGATTTGATGCACCTATGCACTTTAAAACTCCATTGTATGTTAAATAATTATCCAAGTAGCTTAAACATGTATCGGTTATGGATAATGCATCTCTAACACTGCCTTGACCTGTTTCTGCTAATACTTCTATAGCTTCTTTTTCATATTTTACCTTTAAATCATCAAGTATATATTTAATCCTTCCAGCAATTATTTCTTTTGGCACTAAATTAAAATCGAGTCTCATACATCTTGATAAGATTGTTGCCGGAATTTGATGTATTTCTGTTGTTGCCAAAATAAATATTGCATGTTCTGGTGGTTCTTCTAATGTCTTCAGAAATGCATTAAAAGCACTTTTTGACAACATGTGAACTTCATCAATTATATATACTCTATATTTGCCTTTTGTTGGCATTAAATGAATATTGCTAATAATTTCTTTAATTTGTTCAACTGAATTATTTGATGCAGCATCAAACTCAACAACAGACATTGAATTTGTATCACTACAACAATCGCAAGTGTTACATGGGGAATAATCCTTTGGATTAAGACAGTTTACAGCCTTAGCAAATATCTTCGCTACTGTTGTCTTTCCAGTTCCTCTTGTACCTGTGAAAATATAAGCATGACTCAACTGATTGTTTTTCAACTGATTCTTTAGAATAGTTATTACCTGTTCTTGCCCTACAACATCATCAAATGTCTTTGGTCTGTATTTTCTATAAATTGCGTTATATCCCACTTATTCCTCAGCTTGATATCTATATACATTTATTTTTGCTTCTTTAAGAAGCTCCTGTGCAAAAGCATCAGGGTAATCATATTTATAAATTATATCACTTATTCCACTATTTATAATAATTTTCGTACATATTGTACATGGCTGATGGGTACAATATAATGTTGCTCCTTTTAAAGAAACTCCCATTTTTGCTGCTTGCACGATTGCATTCTGTTCAGCGTGTACGGCATAACATTTTTCATGCTGTGTGCCTGAAGGAATACCAAGTTTGTCTCTCATGCAATAGCCCTTATCCTTACATGACCGAATATTCTCTGGTGCTCCATTATATCCTGTTGTTAGAATTCTTTTGTCCCTAACGACTACAGCCCCAACATTTCTTCCAGCACGAGCACAACTCGACCATGTAGAAACGAATTCAGCCATTTCCATAAATCTTTTGTCCCACTTATCAAAAATTTTTCCCATATATGTTTTTCTCTTTTTATATTATTATTCCTGGTTGAGCAATCTGACCATTTGTATTCCCTTCACCTAACAACTTTTTGAGCCTAACAATTCTATCTGCAGTATATGGGTGCGTTGAAGTCATTCCATCAAATATACTTGTTCTTCTATGTGGTGAGTCGTCTATGATTTGTAGGGCATTAAGCAAATTATTACCTTCACCAATTTTAACTGCAAATTCATCCGCTTTATATTCTTGTCTTCTAGATGCAAACATTTCAAACATGAATCCGATTAACATCCATAAATTCAAAATTCCCTTTACTATCCAAGACAAGATAACTCCAATGAACCATCTCATTATGAAACCAAAAACTCTAGCCGCAGTATTGTCACTATCTTCAGTGACGAACCCAATTAATATTGCTAGCCTCAAAATTGCTACTATGAATCCAACAATCAAAGATAACAGTGTGTTTGCACTTAATTTTGTCATTGATAGAACTGTATCTGAATTTGACATATGACCAAATTCATGAGCTAGCACCCCTTTAATTCCCAAATCATCAAGTTGAGCTATCAATCCTTCATTTACCACCATTGTATGCATTCCAATAACACATGCATTCGTGTCTGCACTTTGAGCTATAAACAGTTTTATTCTCTTTGGAACTAGTTTAGATTTATTTCTAGCTTCTTCGTGTGCTTCTTGAAAAAGATTATATAATCTGTCATATTCTTCAGGATAAGGTTTTCCTGGTTTGTATTTAATTAATCTGCTTTTGAATAATAGGATTCTGGAAAAAAATTCTCCGATATCACTTAACATCAAAAATGAAAGTCCTACATTAGCAGCAACGAAAATTTCCCCAAGGAACAAATCAAACCTAAGCTCCCCAACAGCTTGTATTCCATTCCCTGCCATGACTGTTGCTCCTATTAAAAACCCACATCCAAATATTAAACCGTTAGAAAGAAGGATGTATATGAGTAACCCCCAGTTTCTAGGTTTAATCGCAGCTACGAAAGTTCTCCAAAAATACATTATTTTTCTCCTATTAATTTGTAGTAATAATCTCTCATTTGTTTTGCATCCTCAGCCTGTGTTCCCGCAGATTCAGATAAAATAAATGGAGTTAATTTATATTCAACAACAGCTTCAATGAAATCTTCAAAATGTGGTCCGTACTTTTCATCTTCAAATGTTAAATGTCTAATTTCTCCCTTTGGTCCGTATTCGATTTTTGAAAAATGAACATGCATATTTTTAACTTTATCAAATCCAAGCTTATCTATCATTTTATCAAAAATGTCTGTAAAATTTGACTTGCTTTTTAATGTTCCCCCAGTTACTGCATTTATGTGTCCAAAATCACAACAAGGGTACAAAATCTTATCTATCTTGCAGATGTTAATGATTTCATCTACAGACCCAATCTGTGCTGCCTTACCCATTGTTTCAGGACAGATTATAAATTTATCAAGCCCATCACGATACATTTTTTCTATAAGCTTATGTACCATGTAATCTATATTTTTAACGGCATCTTCTCTACTTAGTTTCCCTTGTGACCCTGCATGAAAGACACATCTATGTCCAGCAAAGTATTCTAAAATACGCAATGAGTTTGTAACATAGTCAATTGAATTATATGCTTTAACTTCATCGTCAGATGCAAAGTTAATAAAGTATGGCGCATGAACACTAATCTCCACATCATACTTTTTTGATTGCTCTGCAATTTCAGATGCAGAACTTTGACTGATTCTTATTCCTCTGCCAAACGAATATTCAAAAGCATTCATTCCTTTTTCACTTACCCATTTTGGGGCATCAACAGTCGCTTCATAACCGTCTGCATAAAATGATTCTGAATTGCCTGACGGACCGAATCTTATCATAATTAACTATTTTTCTCCTTTATATATCTTCTCTTAATATTAATAAATCTGTACTATTCAAATCTTTAACTTCAATTATTCCACTATCTATATTTTTTTTGAATAAAGCTTTGCCATCTTTTATTGTACATGGAAATTCAGAACTATGCTCGTCTGAACATCCTAATGCACAGATATAATTGCCGTTTTTTAAAATTGTGTCAATATCAGCTGTAATTTCTCCGACACTACCCTCAACGCAGTTTCTTAATTTAACACTATAGCTAAAAGCTAATAAGTTATTAGCTTCTATAATGTTTCCATTTTTTAACATTTTTTTAATGTCGGTTGTATTAATTACATTGTTGTTTTTGTCTTTGAGTAGGGTAACGACTCGAACATTAAAACCTTGTTCTCTTAAAGTATTAAAATCAGATTCTCTATTTCTGCCAAATTTAAAGTCTTCTCCAACAACCATTTCTTGTATATTGTATTGTTTTTTAATTTTTGATAAAAAATCCGCTGCTGACATATTTTTAAATGATTGATCCATTGTGGCACTGATTAAAAGTTGAACACCTAACTTTGAAAAAAGTTTTTTTCTTTTTTCAAAATCATAAATTGGTTCAGTTTTCCCAGTATATGATGAAATGTCATTTGAGAATGTAAAGACGGCAAGGTTAGCATTTAGTTTTTCAGCTTCTTCTTGAGCATATACTAACAATGCCTTATGTCCTAAATGAAAAGCATCAAAATAACCTAAAGCAAGAACAATTGGAGCCTTATCAATATTTGATTTGTTAAAATTTATTGTCTTCATAAGCGTACTTTAAATTTAAATCCTCCATTTGTATCGCAGCCATATCCCAGAAATGTACCGTTATAATATAATGCGATATCCTCCCCGCTTCCGACATGTATTTCTTGTCCATACATAAGTCGCTTATATTCATATTCATTCACTATCTTTTTTTGCATGTTATTTATAAGAAAATCTGAAGACAATAAAAATTTTTCTGGATTAGCTTCTATTTCTTCAATTGTATGTGATTTTTCAATCGTAAAGTTACCAGACTTAGTTCTAACGAGTGAAATCATCGTAGCTAAAGAATTGAGCTTTGTCGCCATATCCCTACAAATTGATCTTATATATGTTCCTGAACCGCACTCTATTATTAGCTCAAGTTTGTTCTCAAAATAACTAAGAATTTTAATTTCCTTTATTTCTATGACTGAAGGTTTAAGTTCGACTTTTATCCCTTCTCTTGCTAATTTATATGCTCTAACTCCATTAATTGATTTTGCTGAATACTCTGGTGGAATTTGTTCCTGTCTGCCTAAAAATAAAGGAAGTATATTCTCAATTTCTTCTAATTTTGGAATATTCGTAGTTGTGTTGAGTTTAACCCCAGTTCTATCGTATGTGTCTGTATCATATCCAAAATCAAAAACTGCATTATATGTTTTATCTTTATTGAGTGAGTATTCAAAAAATCGTGTACAGTTACCAACAGCTATCGGCAAAACTCCTGTTGCCATCGGATCAAGTGTTCCAAGATGTCCAGCTTTTTTGATGTTAAACTGTTTTTTTAATATATATGAAATTTTGTTTACAATCTGTCTAGATGTACATCCTTCTGGCTTATAGAGATTATAGAAACCATTCACTTTATTTTATACAGCTCCTTGCAGCGTCTAACAATAGCTGTTTTGCTTTCATGGGACTTCCGTCTATTCTACATCCAGCCGCCCTAACATGTCCTCCACCATTAAATTTACTAGCTATGTCTATGGCATTGTATTCATCTTTTGTTCTAATACTTACTTTTGAAAATCCCTTTTCACTTTCAGATATTGCAAAAGCTATTTTTACAGTTTCAATATCTAACAACATGTTAATTGTTCCTTCGGTATCTGATGAAACAGTGTCGGTTTCTCTAAAGTCTTTGGTTGTAAAGATTACAAAAGCAATTTTATTATTATCAAACATCTCACATTTTGATAATGCTCTATTTCTTAATTTAAAAGCATTTACAGAAACATCTCTATAAAGTTTTTGAATTATTTCACCAGAATTGATTCCTTCGTCCAAGAGTATCCCAGATATGTCATGTGTGTGCTTGGTAGTACTATCAAAAGCGAAACACCCAGTATCTGTAACTATACCAGCAAAAATGTATGATGCAATGAGCTTATTTAATCCTCCCATTGCAATAACGAGATCATATAACAGTTCCGTAGTTGAAGCTGCTTTATAGTTAAGCCATAACTGTTTTGCAAATTGAATGTGACTCTTGTGATGATCTATAGAGATTGTATTTTTGCTCAAAATAAATGAATCGTACATTGCCCCAAGTCGCTTACTATCTCCAGTATCGAGAGATATAGATAGGTCGTGTACCTTATAGTCTTTCTCGTGTTTTATAAGCCTTGCATTTTGAAAATATAGAAATCTTGCGGGTATGTCAGAGTCGATATACATATCAACTTCCTTACCTCTTTTCCTACACAATTCATACATAATCAAAACTGAAGAAATTGCATCACAATCAGGATTGATGTGCCCATACAATGAAATTGTCTTTGCACTGTCTATAGACTTGATTATTTCATCAATTATCTGTTCTTTCATCCTTTGATATCTCTTTTAAAATTTCATCAATTTTACTTCCATATACTGCTGAGTTATCCAATTCAAATATTAAGTCAGGAATGTTTCTTATACTCATTAAATCTTTCAGCTGATTTCTTATAAAGGCTTTAGCCTCTTTTATGAGTTTCAAACATGTTTCTTTTACTTTAAGGTCATCATCAAGAATTGATAAATATACCTTTGCATATTTAAGATCTTTTGTGGCTTTTACACCAGTGCAATTTATAAGGACATCCGCAAGTCTTGGATCTTTTAAGTTTGATATAACTGAAGTAACCTGTTTTTGAATTTCAGCATTAATTCTGTTTATCTTGATGTCCGCCATTATTTTCCTACTTCTTCAAGAGAATAACATTCAATTGTGTCTCCAACCTTTATATCCTGGAAGTTTGCCAATTGAATACCACAGTCAAAGTTGATATTCATCTCTTTAACATCATCTTTCTCATGTTTCAAAGATGCTATTAATCCATCATATTCAACTTTTCCATTTCTTATAATTCTTGCTTTACATCCTTTTATAATCTTTCCATCAATTACATGTGAACCAGCTATGACGCCTACACCAGTTATCTTGAATATATTACGTACTTCAGCAATACCATTGAGTTTTTCAGTGTATGTTGGTTTAAGCATTCCTTTAATTGCATTCTCAACATCTTCAATTGCATTGTATATTACATTGTAGTATTTGATTTCAATGTGTTTTGCTTTGGCGAGTAATGTTGCATTGGAATCTGACCTTACATTAAACCCTATAATAACTGCATCAGCAGTATCCGCAAGGTTTATATCACTTTCGTTGATAACACCAACCGCACTATGAATTACATTGATCTCAACTTCATCATTGGTTAACTTTTCAAGTGATTCTTTTAATGCCTCTGCTGAACCTTGAACATCAGCTTTTATTATAATCTTCAAAGTCTTTAAATCTTCTGACTTAATTTTATCAAACAAATCATTCAGAGAAACTTTGGATTCCTTTCCTGTAAAGGTTGCTTTTTTAATCTTTCTTTCATTTGCAAGTTGTTTTGCAAATTTTTCATCTTCTAGAACATAAAGTACATCACCAGCTTGAGGTACCTCATCCCAACCAGATACAGATACTGGAATCGAAGGACCTGCTGATTTAATATTCTTTCCCTTATCCGAAATCATAGTTTTAATTTTTCCAGTTGCTGTTCCTGCTATAACGAAATCACCAACTTTCAATGTTCCTTTCTGAACAAGTACATTCGCTATTTTACCTAGTCCCTTATCCATCTTTGCTTCTACTATTGAACCAACTGCTTTTCTATCTTTATTCGCTTTTAATTCTCTTGTTTCAGCAAGAATTAGAATACTTTCGAGTAAGTTTGGTATTCCCAAACCTGTTTTTGCAGATACTTTAGCTACTATTGTATCTCCACCCCATTCTTCAGGAATTATGTTGTGTTCTGATAACTGCTGTAGGATTCTATCTGGATTTGCAGCAGGTTTATCCATTTTATTTACAGCAACTAAGATTGGAACATTTGCCAATTTTGCATGGTTTATTGCTTCAATTGTCTGTGGCATAACTCCATCATCAGCAGCCACAACAAGTACTGCAATATCCGTTACCATTGCTCCTCTTGCTCTCATTGTGGTAAATGCTTCGTGTCCAGGAGTATCAAGGAATGTAATTGGTCTCTCATCCAACATTACTGTATATGCACCTATGTGCTGTGTGATACCGCCAGCTTCTCCACTAGTTACACTTGATTTTCTAATATAATCCAACAAAGATGTCTTACCATGGTCTACATGTCCCATGATAGTTACTACTGGTGGTCTAACCTCAGCTTTTTCAATATCCTGAATATCCTGTTCTTCCAACATCGCCATTAGTTTTTCTTCATTTGTCTGATCAGGTTTTAATTCAAGAGTTATATTAAATTCACCAGCTATCAATTCTGCAGTGTCAAAATCAATATCTTCATTGATTGTCTTATTTATTCCTAACTGGAATAATGTTCTGATAATTTCAGCACCCGTCTTTCCTATCTTTTCACTTAATACTTTTATAGGCACTGGATTCTGGGTTATAACTGCATGTTCTATAACTATTTGATTCTGTTGCGATGCTTGTTTCTTCTTTTTTACTTTTCCATATAACCTTACTGAAAGTTCATCATCATCTTCAACCGCCTTGGATTCATCTATAATGTATCCTCTTTTCATCAGATCACGAATGTTTGTTTTCTTTGAATCTTCAAATTTCTTTGTTGAATCATTCTTTGTTTTCTTTTGCTGAGATTTTGCAGCTGTTGGAATTTCAGCCATATATGACTGACTGACACCACCTTGGTTGGTAGGTCTGTTTTGTACAGGTCTATTTACAAATGGTTTTCTCTCTCTTGTAGCTGGCTTTTCTTCTATTTTGTCTTTCTTTTTAAATACTGTTTTGCCATCACTATATTTAATGATATATCCAGTACTTCTATCTTGAACTTCAATAACTTTTACTTCAGTTGATTCTTTTTCTTCTTTTTTTTCAGGTTCTACAGATTTTACTTCTTCTGGCTCTTTTTCTTTAACTTCAACTTTCTTTTCTACTTCAGCTGGTATTTCTACCTCTTCTCCCTTACTTTTTGCTAATGCTTCCTCATCAGCTTTCTTAGCTGCAAGTTCTTCATTCTTCTTTTTTTCTATAAGGTCATTTATCTTCTTTTCTGTTTTCTCATGCAGTTCACTATAATCACGCTTTAATTTTGATAAAATGTTTTGTATATCTTTTGTTTCCATCTTTAACCTTTCATATATTTTTTTAATTTTTCATATTCACTTTCTGCAACATTTTTTCTTAAGATCTTATCTAAAACTCTTGTTCTGCATGCTTTGTTTAGACAGCTCTCATTATTGTGTATGTACATTCCTCGTCCAGCTATCTTTTTTTCATTATCAAATATCAATTCACCGTTGATAACTGCAAATCTTACTAATTCACTTTTGTCCGCATGCTCTCTACAGACAATACAGCGTCTTGTACTCTTTGCAAGATTACCCATTAATTCTTCAGCAACTCCTCTAGTCCAGGGCTTACAACTTCGCTATCTTCGGATGATATAAAGTTTTCAATATCTTTTGGAAGATCTACGCTACTCTCAATTTCCTTGCTGTATGATGAATACTGTTTAACATCAATTCTCCATTCAGTGAGTTTCGCAGCTAGTCTTGCATTCTGACCATTTTTACCAATAGCAAGACTTAACTGTTCATCTTCAACAATTACTTCAGCTTTCTTATTTTCTTCATCAAGCATAATCATAAGTATTTTTGCTGGGCTCAATGCATGTGTGATGTATTGCTGTATATCATCTGTATATTGAATAACATCAATCTTTTCACCATTTAGTTCTTGTACGACAGAATTTATTCTCAATCCTTTTTGACCAATACATGCACCTACTGGATCGATATTTATATCATCGGAGTAAACTGACATCTTAGTTCTGAAACCAGCTTCTCTTACAACATTTTTAATTTTAACTAATCCTGCTTTTATTTCAGGAACTTCATTCTCAAACAGTCTGCGAACAAATCCTGGGGCACTTCTTGAAACTATAACTTGCAAAGATTTCCCATGTTCCTTTATATGCTTTACATATACTTTAATGCGGTCACCAACATTGTATGTTTCAGTTCTTACTTGATCTTGTCTAGACATTACTCCTTCCATTTGAGTAGCAGTTATTTCAACATATACAAAACCACCATCAACTCTTCTTATTACAGCAGGAACAATCTCATTACAATATCCACTCATTTCTTTATTTATTCTTTCTTTCTTTTCATCATTTAGTCTTTGTAGGACAACTTGTTTTGCAGCCTGTGAAGAAATTCTTCCAAAAATTACTGCTGGATTTATGTCTATAAGGATCATCTCACCTAACTGTGCATCAGCTTTTATTTTCTTTGCATCTTCTATCCAAATTTCAGTATCGTCATCAATTACCTTGTCTACAACTTTCATGTAGCCGTATACACTGACAGATCTACTTTCTTTGTTCATAACTACTTTTATAGGGAATTGCTCGCCAAATTCTTTTTTGTATGCAGATGCAATACCATCTTGAATAGCGTTAATGACTTTTTCTTCTTCAAATTTACCTTCTTTTACAAGCAAATCTAATGCATCGAAAAATTCTTCAATATCAATACCCGTAACTTTTTTCTTTCTTGCCATAATTCCTCCTAGAATTTAATGTATGGTCTAAATTTATATGCCTGTCTGCTATATTCTTTTTCTTTATTTCCTACTTTTATAACGACAGTATTTTCATCATATTTAATCAAAATACCATGAGACTTTCCACCCTTAACTTCAATGTCTACTCCAAGAGCTCTTCTGAAATCATCATCTGTTAGGATCTCTCTATCTAGTCCCTGTGATGAGACATTTAAGCAATATGCTTCTCCAAACTCTTCTTCATACCTATCAAGTATTTCAGATACTTTGTTATGAACTTTCTCGCAATCATCGAAAGTAATTCCATCTTTATGCCAGATATACACTGATATGTTCAAACTGTTGTATGAATCACTGAATTCAACTTCAACAGTCTCATAACCCAAATCAGCAACTGTGGCACTTATGGCTTCGGTAATTTCATGTGCTTTTGCTTCATTAACCTTATATTTTTCTAATACTTTAGTATTCATATCCCTATATAAAATTAAAAGTGAGCCGAGCTCACCTTCAAGTGAATTAATTCTAACACGGAACCCGACATCTGTGCAATCAAAATTGCTTGCTTGGATTAGTTAGTTTTTATAAAAAACAAATAGTGTTATAACTAATAAAAACGGAGGCACTTTGATGTCAGAAAATCAAAGTATTGAATATAAAAAATCATGGCACGATGAATATCTAAAGTGGATATGTGCCTTTGCAAATGCACAAATTGACAAGTAATACAAAAAACATGCAATGAATGTACGGCATTAGGAGCTGAAATTCCACAATATGAATTAGCTGGCAACACATTACGAATACACTTAAAAGCATTAAAAAGTGCTTTGATTAATGATTTCAAAGCACCAAAGCACCAAAGCACCAAAGCACCGCCTTACCAGGACATTATTTTATGAGTGCAGCAGATATTAATGATGATAAATTGATATCCAACATTAAAGAGATTATAAAAAATGAACCTTCTATTTTTCAAGATGCTATTGGCTTAAACCTTGGTATTAGTCGTAGGGTTGTACCAAACTACATTAATATTCTTAGAAATGCTAACAAGATCATTCTATGGGAAGCAAACGAGACGGATATTGGAAAATTATTGATTAATTGATTTTTTAGATTTTCAATAAAATTCTTGGAATTAAAAAATAAAACGGACTGTGGTTTTTGAGCAGTCCGTTTACTCTATTGGTGGGAAGAGATGGATTCGAACCATCGAAGTCTCAGACAACAGATTTACAGTCTGCTCCCTTTGGCCACTCGGGAACCTTCCCAACTGGAGCTGGTGATCGGAATCGAACCAACAACCTGCTGATTACAAATCAGCTGCTCTGCCAATTGAGCTACACCAGCATATATATTTATATGGTGCCTCGAGACGGACTCGAACCATCGACACAAGGATTTTCAGTCCTATGCTCTACCAACTGAGCTACCGAGGCAAGCATTGGCGACTCTGAGGGGGCTCGAACCCCTGACCTCCAGCGTGACAGGCTGGCGTACTAACCAACTGTACTACAGAGCCAAAAAATTTCATGGTGGGCCTTCACGGACTCGAACCGCGGACCAATCGGTTATGAGCCGACCGCTCTAACCAACTGAGCTAAAGGCCCTGAAATTTTGGTCGGGGTGAAGAGACTTGAACTCCCAACCCTCTGGTCCCAAACCAGATGCGCTACCAAATTGCGCTACGCCCCGACATTGAATTTTATTCCTCTTCTCGAAGACTAATAAAGTATATAATTGACATCTATAAGTGTCAAGCTTTCATATCCACTAATTTAAACTTTTTTGCTAATCGTTTAAATTAGTTTTTCTACTTCTTTGTCTATCTTTTCAGGGGTTGTTGCAGGTCCGAATCTCTTTACAATTTTCCCATCTCTTGCTACCAGGAATTTTGTAAAGTTCCATTTAATCTTACTGCCTCCAAACCCTTTTTGTTGTTCTTTTAAATATGTATACAATGGCTCTTCATTTTTGCCGTTAACTTCAATTTTTGCAAATTGCTTAAAAGAGATATTGTATTTTGATGTACAGAATGTATGAATCTGCTCTGCTGTTCCTGGAGCTTGTCCTAGAAATTGATTGCAAGGGAAATCAAGTATTTCAAATCCCTTATCTTTATACTTCTTATACATTGCTTCCAATCCAGCATATTGTGGAGTAAAACCACATCCAGTTGCGGTGTTAACAATTAGAAGCACTTTATCTTTGTAGTCTGAAAGTGAAACTTCATTATTGTCCATATCTTTTACTTTATAATCATATATATTCATTTGCTACCTCTGCTAACTTATATTTTATTTGTATTTAACTGTTATTGTCAAATTTGCTCTGCTGATGCTAAATTTCCCTGTCTTTAATTTACAATATTACTTAATTAAATTAAAATTAAATGTATATTTTCTTTGGAGCTTGAATGAATTTACTTTCAAAATTTTTAAACAAAACTGATTTTGAAAATTATGATGATTTTAAAAAATTATCACTCTCTTTTAATGAAGATTTTAATTTTGCATATGATGTCACTGATGAATATGCAAAGATAAGCCCAGACAAAATGGCACTTGTTTGGTGTAATTCTGATGAAGAAGAAAAGTTTTTCACATTTAAAGAAATGTCAGAACAATCAAATAAACTTGCAAATGCAATGCATAAAATGGGTCTACAACCAGGCGACAGCATTATTACTATGCTAAATAGACGCTGGGAATACTGGATTGTATTAAATGCGTGCTGTAAAGTTGGTGTAACTATAATTCCAGCAACCCATCTTCTCACTCCAAAAGATATTGCCTATAGATGCAACAGTGCAGGTGCTAAATATTTATTTGCAACAAGTGAACCTGATCTTATTGAGCATATAAACTACGCTCTAGGTAAATGTTCAACAATCAAAGAATGCTTTTACACTAAAAAAGTTAAAGGCTTTAAGACTATTGAGGATTTAGTAAAAAAACAAAATAAGGATTTAAATCCTGAAATTAAAAGACCTGATTCACATGGCAACATGTTATGCTATTTTACTTCTGGAACAACTGGAATGCCTAAGATGGTACAGCATAATTACTACTACCCTCTTGGACACATAATAACTGCAAAATATTGGCAAAAAGTACTTGATGATGGTCTTCACTTTACCATGGCAGAAACAGGATGGGCAAAGTGTAGCTGGGGTAAGATTTTTGGGCAATGGATTGCTGGCAGTGCAGTATTCGCATATGACTACAATGGAAGATTTACTCCAACAGATATTTTACCGTTATTAAAAAAATATAATATAACCACATTTTGTGCACCTCCAACAATTTATAGATTTTTAATAAAAGAGGATTTGTCACAATATGACTTTTCAAGTTTAAAACACTCCTCTACAGCTGGTGAGGCACTTAATCCAGAAGTATTTAAACAATATTACAGACTTACTGGACAAAAGATATATGAAGGGTTTGGGCAAACGGAAACAACAGTTATTCTTGGAAACTTCGCATTTTCAAAAATGAAGCTCGGTTCATTAGGGCTTCCAAGTCCTATTTATGATGTTGAATTACTTGATGATGAAGGAAATATTGTGCCAAATGGAACAGTTGGGGAAATATCAATACGAATAAAAAAGAATCAGGTTGGACTTGTTGCGAATTATAAAGATGATCCCGAATTAACTCAAAAAGCTTTAGGCGGTGAATTCTACAGAACTGGAGATCTTGCATCTACAGATCCAGACGGATACTTCTGGTTTGAAGGTAGGAAAGACGATATTATAAAATCTAGTGGATATCGTATAGGACCATACGAAGTTGAATCAGCACTTATGGAACACGCATCAGTTTTAGAATGTGCAATAACTGGAGTTCCAGATCCAGTCCGAGGACAAATTGTTAAGGCAACAATTGTACTTCATAAGAAATTCCAACCAAGCGAAGAACTTAAAAAAGAATTGCAGAATTATGTAAAGTCTGTAACGGCACCATATAAATATCCAAGAATAATTGAGTTTGTCGATGAACTTCCAAAAACAACATCTGGGAAAATAAGACATGTCGAAATAAGGAATAGAGATAAATAATACCTCTACTCCAAATTCTCTTTATTTACTAAATACCTATATTATTATTTCTTTCTAGAAATTGCCTTTTCAGCTTTAGCAACTATATCATCTACTGTTAGGTTAAATACTTGAGACAAATACGCTTGCTTCCCAACTTCTCCAAATTTATCGATAACGCCAATGCGTTCAATTGCTACAGGATACTGCTCTGCACAGACTTCTGATACCGCACTATTTAAGCCACCAAATACACTATGATTTTCACATGTTACAAGTGCTCCAGTCTTTTTTGCTAGAGCAACAATAGCCTTATCATCTATTGGTTTCCATGTATGTATATTCAGTACCTCAGCTTTAATACCTTTACTCTTGAGTATTTCTGCAGCTTCTAAAGCTCTTGAAACCATAATACCTGAGGCTATAATTCCGACATCATTTCCTTTTACTAAAGTACAGGCTTTGCCCAATTTAAAATCAAGACTATCATCATATATCTTCTCAGCTTTCTTTCTAAACATTCTGATATATACAGGTCCATTATGGCTTATAATCTCAGGCAAGGCTTTTTTAAGCATTGTAGCGTCTGTTGGTTCAAAAACTACCATTTTAGGTATAGCTCTCATTAATGTCATATCCTCAAAAGTCATGTGTGTTCCTCCATTAGCTTCAGCCATAATTCCAGGATCGCTTCCTACAATCTTAACTGGCTGTTTTGCATATGCTACAGATATAAATATCTGGTCATAACATCTTCTTGTTGCAAATGGTGCAAAGCTATATATGAATGGAATCTTACCCATCGCAGCCATACCAGCAGCAACACCAACCATATTAGCTTCTGCAATCCCTACATTTATAAATCTATCAGGGAATTCCTGTTTAAAACATTTCGTTGCATGACAACTCATTAAATCCGCATCCAATACAACAATTCTATTGTCATCTTTTGCATATTTTACTAGCTCTTCAGCCATTGTTTGTCTTACTTCTTTTTCGTCTAACATTATTTGTTCCTCCCCGTTTCTTTTCTCCACAATTCTTCCGAAATTGGCATACTATGACAATTGGCTACGCCTTCTGTGAAGGAAGCTCCTTTACCCTTAATTGTTCTTAAAATTATCATTGTAGGCTTTGATTTCTCTTTATTAGCCTTATCGAGTGCATCTGATATTTCACTCAAATTGTGTCCATCAATATCAATTACATTAAAATTAAATGCTTTCCACTTATCTGCAATCGGCTCAAGACCATTAACCTCTTCAACAGGACCGTCCAATTGCATTTTATTGCTATCAAGGAGAACTATAAGGTTGTTAAGCTTCTTGCTTCCTGCAAGCATGGCAGCTTCCCAAATTTGTCCTTCTTGGCTTTCTCCATCACCAATAAAGCAGTATATTTTAGATGGCAGTTTATCTAATTTTACAGCTATTGCCATTCCAACTGCTGCTGATAACCCTTGACCCAAAGATCCAGCAGTCATATCAATTCCAGGTGTTTTATTCATGTCACAGTGAGATGGTAGGTTGGTTCCATTCTGATTTAATGTTGTCATCCATTCTTTAGGGAAAAATCCCAAATCACACAATACGGCATACATCGCTGGACCAGCATGTCCCTTTGACATTATTACCCTATCTCTATCTGCCTTTTTGGGATCCTTAGGATCTATATTCGCTTTGTCATAATAAATACATGTCAAAGCATCCATAACCGACATGGAACCACCTATATGTCCCACCCCAAAGTGCCCTATTATTTCAATACAATCATGACGCAGTTTTAATGCCTTCTCTTCCAGAAATTTCAACTTTTGCTTATTCATATTTCCTCCCCGAAACATCTTAATTATACCCTAACCAATGACCCCATTCAATGGCATTTTAAAGCAAAAAAAGACAGCCCCGAGAGGCTGTCTTAATTACGCTTTAATATTTATTAATTATGTCTCCCATTTTGGATATAGCGTACGGTCTTGTCCATCGTACAACCTATAATAAGCATATTCTTCAGGTACACTAATAGGATCATTTGGATCTGAATAGGAACTAGTCTCACCAAAATAAAATTTGTATTCACTACTACCTTGTTTATAATACCATCCATCAAATTCTTTTCCATTTTTTGGACCTAATTTTGGTTCATCCTCTTGCTGTAAATAATCACCTATTTTATACTCTAGTACAGCAGGATTAGAACCTATAACCCTGTGTCTTGTATTAGGAATTTCTCCCGTATAACCACTATTAGTCATATTTAAAGTTAATCTTCCTCTTTTTAACTTATGATATGTGACTTTTATATCTTCTGATATGAAGGGTTTTATCGTATACTCAAAATCTTTATCTACCTTTTTCCCATCTACTTCAATGTCAACGCCACCTGACTCATCAAAGGCATTGTCACCCACAGCATGGAGTCCATAATATGGAGGGCTATAATACTCTTCACTAAGGTTACTAAGAAATGAAGTATACTTATAATTACTCATTAATTCTCTAATCTTAACCTTGTCTCCTTCAGTGTAATTTCTATCTAGGTTTACGGTACTGTAACTTACTATTCTATTAGTACCCACATCACTATCCTCTCCATATACAGATATTTCTTTATGTATAAAACGTGTATAATCGTATGTAGTATACAAATTAACCAATGAATATTTTGTATTAGATTCAAATTCATATTCGAAAAATTTAGAATTTATCATAGAATCATCGCTAGGTCCATCTGCTTTACTTATAGCTTCCTTACGAAAATATTTTGGATAGTAGTTTTCTATCTCATTAGGGTCTGTAGTCCAATATTTAAAGAATGACCAGTTGCTAAATTCAAACTCTCCATCGCTCTTTTTATATCTACCGTAGTCTGGAGCATACACTTTTGTATAAGACTGCCCATATTTATATATTTTATACAATATACTCGCTTCACCTGTATTAGCAATTTCATATGTCCAGGCATAATTATATTTGAATTTAACAAGTTTGCGATAGACATCATATTTAAATAATAAATTTGTTTCTGAAAACATTAATTCGCCCGTATTATTTTTAAGCTTTACTTGTTCTTTTCTAAATGGATCTTTTTCATTAATCAAATTAAATGTTGAATCAATTAATGCTGAATTATCAATTACCATGCCATCCTGTCCGTCAAACGGGATTTTAACAATGGCAATCTTAAATTTATTTGAACCAACAACATAACCTTCACTAATACCATCCGTAAATGTTGACGGATCCTCTTCTGGTTTGCCTTCGGATGTTTCAAACATTGTCTCAGCATATACCTCTGTTTCTATAGCATTCCATCTCGAATACAATTTTAAACTTTCATCAAAATATAGTTCATCATTCAATTTAAATTCTGCAAAATCAAGTACTTTGTTATCATTTGCTTTTAAACTCCACCCTCTAAATGTAGATTTAAAGTGTTGATTTGTAACGGGGTGTTTACTATTAAGTGTAAAATTTGAAGGTCTCAAACTAGCATCTAATTTTTGACCGAATATTGTTGCAAATGTAGTTGGTAAGGTTGCTGTGCCTTCTGATGCTTTTGCATTTATCGGTGTGACTGTTCCTCTCAATCTTGAAAAATAGAACTTTAATACCTTTGTCGTTTTTCCCTTTGCCCTATACTTGAACTCTCCACCTTCTTCATTTATATCCCCATCTTTCAGTGTCTTTGTTTTATCAAATTTAAACCCTATAAAATTAACTCCAGCTACTGGATTCCCTGATTTCTTAGTGTAAGGTGTTAGGTCAATAGCAGTACCTGCCTTAAATTTTCCATTTATAGGACCTTCAATAGACTTTTCACTTTTTTCAGAATGCCCATCTGCTTGTGTTTCTTCAGCATTTAAATCTTCCGTATATATCTGAGCATTTACTTCAATAAGTCTCTTACTGAAATACATATTAACTTCTTTTGAACTCTTATTCTCCACTTTAAATATATACTTGTTGTCTGCGTTCTTTGTAACTCCAACTTTTGTTGTCTCTTCAGAATTAAATTCGTATACTTCGTCATCAATTTCAGTTATTGTATTTCCAGTTGTCTTTGTATATTCCGTTACATCAATCTCTTCTCCCGCCTTATATTCCTTATCCAATTCTTTAGAACCAGCTTTCTCATAGTTGCCGTTGTTTTCTTTATAAACATTAACCGTTACCTTCGTCTTTTGTCTGCTGAAGTATACTTTTGCCGTTACACTCTTCTCTGTCACCTTATACTCAAACTTCCCTGCGTTCTCAGTTAAATTCGCATCTTCAAGAGTTTTTTCCTTATTAAAATCATACTTATCAAATTCAGCTGTGAATGGATTCCCAACTGTCTTTGTGTAGTTGGTGATATCAGCAACATCTTCTAAATTCCACTTTTCCCCTGTTGCCTTTTCAAGTTGGGCTGTATGAACTTCTTCATATTCTCCATCAAGTTTTTCAAATAATAACTTTATGTTTACATCTATCTTAGTTATATCTTCACTAACAACTGCTTTTAGAACTAATGTCTCACTATCAAGATACTTTTCATTGAATATAAACTCACCACTTTGAACTTTTGTTCCTTTAAATTTGCCTTCTTGAATTTCCCAATGTGAGAAATCTTTTCCGCTTGTTGTCTTATCCAATGCTGGTAGATTAATTTTGTCTCCAAATTTATATATTTTATTCAACCCTAATCTGGCATAGTCAGCAGTTTCAAGCTCTGCTCCATTTTCACTTTGAAGTGTTAAAGTCTTTTCTTTTCGTATGTACTTGAATGTGATTTTGTATTCTTTTGTCTTTGTGATTTCTATTTCATTATCAATAACAGGATTCATACCAATAAATGTGCCCTCTAACTCATACCCTACATTTGTCTCATCTTTTGTCTTACTTGGTCTGAATTTTTCTTCATTAAAGTTTTTGTTTAGTAACTCATACTGACTGATATTTATCTTGCTATTCTTTGATACAAATCTTGTTTCACTTGTTTTAGCTAACTTGAGAAAATCTTCATTATATTTATTTGTATCATACTCAAATTCATATTTAAGAATGAATTTTGCCTTAACTTTACCTTCTCCAACAAGATACAAATAAACAGAGCCTTGGACATCCTCTATTTCATTCTTCTTATAAATGTCTGTTGGATTGTATTCTTGTTGTATTGAATCAGTGTCATATTTATATATTTCCATGTACTTTTCTTGCAAAGATGAAAGATCAAATAGCCCGCCTTTTTTAATAACATCTAATTTCTTTAAAATTCTTTTGTTATCATCAATTTCGTATTGTCTAATCTGGTACACTTTATTGGATGACTTATCATTCTTCATATAAAGATGTAATCCATTTGATTTGTTTATGTCCGCTTTCAACTTGTTAAACTGAGCTCCCTTATATTCCATAATTTCATCTTTATCAAGGAACAACGGCTCATTTTCATTATTCGTTACCAAATCATATTCTGAAATATCAAACTTATTCTTTAGAATACTATTTCTGCTGTTTATAGCTTTCTTTATAGTGCTGTATTTAGGATTTTCAGCTAAGGTTGCTTTCTTAATTGAGAATACTTCTTTGTCATTTTCATCAGTTCCGAACAATATATTCTTCCAATCTACTTTGAACTTAACTTTCTTATTCTTCTTGTGAAGTGTTTCTCTATATTTATATTCAAGTTCAATTTCTTTAGTTTCAGAGCTTAGAACGAAATCCCCATCAAGTTTAAACTTCTTCATTGTTCTATTGCTATCTTTAAAGAGCTCTTTATAACTGATTGCAATCTTCCCATTTTTATCCTTCTTTGTTGCGAACTCGGCTGCAAGATTGCTATCAATATCTGGTGTAAATGTTCTGTTCTTAAAATCCAGTTTTCCATATTTTTGCTGTATGACATTAACACCAGATTCACTTCCAAGTGTTCCCGCTACGGTTGCTAATATTAATGCCATAAGTCCTAACAATATTAATGTTATTAGAACTCCTAATTTAAATTTCTTTTTAGGTACTATTGTCATTTTGATCCTCCTATATTGCTGCAAGCAAAATTAAAAAGAATGCCAACCCAACTCCAACCATGAGCAGTACATATAAAGTTACAAGCAGGGCTGAATATTCAGTTGCATTTGCCATCAACCTTAATTTTTCTATAAGGTCTAATTTATGTTGTTCATATTCCAATAATGCTAATTCTTTACCCTGTTCATTAAAATCTTCATTTGCAACTATTATGTCTCTTGACTCACTGTCTTCATTAATTTCATTCAAATCGGCGAATTCTTGTTCTGGTATATTGTCTGCAAATTCTCCTTGTGTATTGTTGTCAGTGAATGAATAATTGTTTGTTATATAGTTATTTATAGTCTGTTGGTCAAGACCTTCGTATGAGCTTCTGTCATCGAATTTGTTGTATAGCTTATTATCAAGCTCGGCTCCTGTTCGTACTTCCAATACGGAAAATCTTTTTGTTATATCTTCCAACTGAGCCTTTGTTTCTTCAAGTTCTTTTTCTTTTTCTTTCAGCTTTGATTCCGCTACTAATCTATCATCACCGCCAAGCTGCTCAAGTTCTTTCTTAAGCTCTTGAATATCTCCCCCCATTTGTTCATATTGCAACAACAGTGTTGAATACTTTTCTTCATCTGGGTTAATTGGTATGGACATTTCATACACCATTTGATTTTCTGGTTCCTTATAGTCTTCCCATACTCTTTCAAGTATGTATTCTATGGTTTCCTTTTTGTTCATGGTGATTATATTCTTTATCTTATTCTCTACTGCTATCTTCCGTACTTCAGAAATTTTTGCTGTAAGAAGTTCGTCCTTTAGCGGTTCAGTTAGTAAACCTTTGTTTTTCAGCTTCTGCATTACATAGTCTCTTAATGTATCTCCGCTGAATTTTTCTGGTATTGTTATTCCATACTTGTTCGCAAGTATATTCAAGTTTTCTTGAGTTGCACTGTTATGAACTATTGCTCTGAACTTATCTTTAGGTACTCCTTCAAATTCATCTTCAGCTTCATAGAACACATCTCTGAATGCTATATTAATCATACTTCCTGTTAGCTGTGTTCCTTCGTCTATTTTTGGTTGATCTTCAAGATAGGTTACGAACATCTTTAAAGTGTCCATAGAGTTCATCTTCATCTGTATTAATATTTTCAGATACAGTTTCCTAACATAATCCATTTGGATATCTTCTCTATCGTGTACCTCATCAAGAAGCATTTCCAATTGGAATTCGGTAAAGATATTAAACCAAAGAAGTCTATAGTTCTTTCTGCTATCCAATGTTAGGCATTCCTTTCTTGTTTTGACGACATATGCTCTTAGAGCATTCTTCATGATGTCCATCTTTATCTTCTTTGGAAACACTATTCTATTGTTGATAAAGAAGTCCGCAACCAATACTGGCTCGACCTGAAGCATTTTCTCTAAAAACGCACCTGTTGTCATTGTGCTTTTTGTTGCCATTATTTCCTCCATATATGTTTATAAATCGGTACCTGCTTAGAAATACCTCAAGATAATTATTGCATGAGAACTATTTTTTTTTTTTTTTTTGAGTGCCTATATTAGCCTTTTTCCAACTTACTGTGCGTTTATTTTTACTTTTTTGATTTTTCTTACATTTTCTTGATTTTGCTACACAGACTAGCCGAACTCCTGTGCACCGAAAAAACCAAGTATATACTACTCATCTCGATATGATTATATATTTTTATAGATTTTTATAGGGCTGCGTTTATAGGGTTTTTAAATACAAGATTTATACCAAATTCAATATTATTGAACATTATTTCTTTCATTAGGAATCCTACTTTTAGAATATCGTTTTAAGTTTTCACTTTGTTATAATAGTTATTGACGAGGTTACTTTATGCATGAAAATATAGAAATTCGTGGTGCCAATGTGCACAATCTCAAGAACATAAATATTGATATACCTCTTGGCAAATTGGTGGGAATATCAGGATTGTCTGGTTCTGGCAAATCCTCTCTTGCATTGGGTGTTTTATATTCAGAAGGTTCTAGAAGATATCTTGAATCTCTATCAGCATATACAAGACGAAGAATGACTCAAGCTTCTGAATCTAACATAGAAAGTATTAATAATATTCCAGCAGCACTTGCACTTCATCAGCGTCCTGCCATTCCAAGTATACGAAGCACATTTGGAACCTTAACTGAGTTGCTAAACAGCATCCGACTTATGTTTTCAAGACTTGGCAACTATCGTTGTCCAAATGGACATTATGTAGAGCCAAGTATTAATGTGGCAGCGGAAAAAGATATTTTCTGTCCTGTGTGTGGAATGAAAGTTATCCCTTTGTCTGCTGAACAATATTCATTTAATAGTCATGGAGCATGTCCAACATGCGATGGTGTAGGGGTTGTACTTGCCGTTGATGAAAGTACCCTTATACCTGATGAAAGTCTTTCTATTGATGAAGGTGCTGTTGCTCCATGGAATACACTTATGTGGTCATTAATGAAAGATATTTGTAGAGAGATGGGAGTTAGGACTGATATTCCATACTCTCAACTTACTCAAGAAGAAAAAGAAATCGTACTGCATGGACCAGCTGTTAAGAAACATATTCTTTACAGAGCAAAAAATTCCGAATTAGCTACCGAACTTGATTTCACATACTACAATGCCGTCTACACTGTGCAAAATGCCTTGGCAAAAGTTAAAGACGAAAAGAACATGAAAAGAGTTGAGAAATTTTTAAAAAAAGATGTTTGCCCAGAATGCCATGGAACAAGACTTAACAAGAAAGCATCCACCACTCTACTCTGTGGACTAACGCTTCCACAAGTTTGTTCTATGACATTGGATGAACTTATACCGTGGATTTCAATAATCCCAGAGCAAATGCCTGAGTCGGTTAAACCAATTGCAATTAGTATTACAAATCAATTTTTAAATACGGTAAAACACTTGATTGATTTGGGGTTAGGATATCTCACACTTGATAGAACTGGTCCTACTCTCTCAACTGGCGAACTTCAGAGAATACAACTTGCAAGAGCTGTTCGAAATCGAACAACTGGTGTCCTATATGTGCTTGACGAACCATCTATAGGACTACATCCAGCAAATGTTGATGGGCTGTTAGAATTAATAAAGGATCTAGTGAAACAGGGCAACACGGTTGTGCTTGTTGACCACGATACTCAACTTCTAAAAAATGTTGATTGGCTAATTGAGATGGGACCAGGTGCTGGTGAAAATGGTGGCAAGATTGTATCTCAAGGAAACCTAAAAGATGTGCTGAATATGCCACAATCATTAATTGCTCCATTTATAAAGGAAGATAAATTTGTTGCTGTTAGAAAAAGAATTCCAAGTGAAGATATATTCTCTGAGGGAACGATTGCCATAGCAACTTTGCCAATACATACCGTTAAGAATTTGGATTTAAAAATTCCTAAGGGTAGGCTGATTTGTGTAACGGGAGTCTCTGGGTCAGGAAAGACTACTCTTATCCTTGAAAGTCTTGTTCCCGCACTAACGACAAAAATCAACAGGACAAAAATGCCAGTTCATGTTAAAAACATAAATGCAGATGCTATTAATCGGGTCAATGTAATTGATGCTTCTCCAATAGGTATAAATGTACGCTCAACTGTTTCGACATACAGCGGGGTACTTGATGACTTGAGAAAATTATATGCAAATCTTGATGAATCAAAAAAACTTGGATACAAGAATTGTGACTTCTCATATAACACTGGTTCCCTTAGATGCCCAAATTGTGATGGCACTGGAGAGATAACTATGGATGTCCAGTTTTTACCAGATATGGACATCCCATGCCCTGAGTGTAACGGAAGTAGGTATAAAAGGGAAATTGAAAATATCAAATATCTTGATATGTCTCTTACCGACATTATGGCTTCAACTGTATCTGAAATTATGAAAAAATTTAAAGATGTTCCAAAAATTTATAACCGACTTAAAATACTCAATGACCTTGGTTTGGGATATCTTACGCTGGGCGAAGCCACTCCAAATCTATCTGGTGGCGAGGCTCAGAGACTAAAGTTGGCGTCTGAGATTGGAAGGAGTCAAAATGACACATTATTTGTATTTGATGAGCCTACTATCGGTCTTCACCCACTTGATGTACATACCCTTCTGAATGTATTTCAATCTCTAATAAACCAAGGTGCAACTGTATTGGTGATTGAACATGACTTGGATGTAATAGCAAACTCAGATTATGTTATTGACATGGGACCTGGTGGCGGAGTATCTGGAGGCACTATCGTGGCATGTGGAACCCCAGATGAAATAGTACAGAATGCTAAAAGTATAACTGGCAAATACCTACATAAACTAAGGGGTATTTAAAGTATGAAGATCTTCTTCCTTGTTTAAGGGTTCCTCTTTCTTTGGATTTGTTTTAACTTTCAGCACATTTACTACAATCAGATATATCGTGCCAGCTGTTGTAAATATCCCTATTAACAGTCCAAATATAGCACTCGTTTTTGGATATGTTATATAAACATCAAAACTTGTTTTTTTATCTAATGAAATAACAGATGTTGTCTTTTCTAGTTTTGTTTTAATATAATTCTCATTCCTTTTTAAATCATGATATCTTCTTTCGCTCAAAACATACTTTATAGATTCTATTTTAGTTTCATATTTTGATTTAAATTTATTGCTAATCTCTTCTTTTAATTTCTCAGTATCTATTGAAACATTGTATTTATATTTATTTGCAAATGCTTTTTTGTTTTCATGGAACTTTGAAAGGGTGGCATAATCAAGCTTTTCACCAATATACTTCTTGGTTTTCGCATCAATTTTATTTATTAACCTTGGAAACGCCTTATCTATTTTAGGATCTCCTGTCGTATACTTCTTTTCAATATCATTAAGGCTACTTAAATCAGATACTTGAGGACTGTTAAGAATATATACATACCTGTGTTGAATGTATTTGCCTGAATTCTTGTCCTTTTCATAATAGGCTTTGATGTAGTAATAGTATGATTGTTTGTTTTCCCTATCTACCAAACTATCATATGATCCTCTTGTTTTATTTAAAGTGGAACCATAAATAATACTTAAAATAACAGCAACTGATAGCATGACCACAATTACCACAGTTGCCGTTTTTTCTAAAATTAATCTTGCTCTCTCTTTCATATTAGTTTCTTAAGCTCTTCAAGTGTATTTTTAAATTCATTATTGGCATAATCATAAGTTTTTTTATCAGTTAAATCAATATCCACAATTTTCAAAATTTCTAAAGGTGGCATTGCTGAACCCTTTGAAAGAAATTCTTTATACTTTTTAACATATGATTCTCCCTCATTTATTATTCTATTTGCGATATTTACAGCTGCCGTTAATCCAGTTGCATACTTGTATACATAGTATGCTTCATAAAAATGAGGTATTCTAGCCCATTCGAATTTAATTAAATCGTCTAAAATGATATCTTCTCCGTAATATTTTCTATTGAGTTTGTTATAGTATTCGGAAAGCACCTCAGCCGTCACAGCCTCTCCATTTTCAACAAGTTTATGGGCAAATACTTCAAATTCTGAGAAAATTGTTTGCCTATATATTGTTGTTCTAAACATGTCTAGATAGTATGAAAGGATGAACTTTCGCTCCTCTCCTTCAGCTGTCTTTAGTAGATGTTTTAACAACAACACTTCATTTACCGTTGACGCTATTTCTGCAAGGAATATAACATAGTGTGATTTAAATAATGGTTGCTTTTTATTGCTATAAAAACTATGCATTGAATGTCCAAGCTCGTGAGCTATTGTAAAGATGTCGTGGGTGGTTCCTTCAAAATTCAATAAAACAAATGGATGAGAATTATAATTTCCCCATGAATACGCCCCTGAGCGTTTTCCTTTATTTTCATATACATCAATCCAACCACTGTTAAATGCATCATTTATTTGCCTGTTATAATCATCGCCAAGGATTTCTGTCATTTTTAATACAGTATTCTTTGCAGTTTCATAGTCATATTCTTTTCTGCTTTCAGTGGTTATTGGAACATATAAATCATAGAAGTGAATTTCATCCAGATTAAGTGCTTTTTTTCTTAATGCAATATATTCATGCATTGGTGCCAAATTTGCACTCAATGATTCAATTAATGTTTCATAACACTTTGGTGAAACTTCCTCATTGTACATTGCAGCTTCTAACGTACTTTTGAAGCCCCTGATTTTTGACATTACCCAATCTCCTCTAAGGCTTCCAGCATAGTTTGATGCAATCATATTTATGTGCTCTTTATATTCTGTGAACATACTATTAAAAGCATCTTCCCTTACTTTCCTATTTTTATTCTGCAACATTCTTGAATATGTAGCGTGACTAATTTCAACATCGTTTCCATTCTCATCTTTAATTGTCTTGAATTTTACATCTACATTATCAAACATAGAAAAAGTATCTTGATAACCTTCAAGACATAAGCCAAATTCTCTTATAAGCTTCTCTTCTTTTTCACTTAATATTAATTTTTTATCTCTCAAAATTTCTTCAAAATATCTTGAATGTTTCTGAAATTTTTTATTAGCTATAATGTCTTTGAGTTTTTCATTTGAAAACTTCGATATTTCTGGCATAACAAATGCACTTAATGTTGAAGCTTCATTTGCGATAAAATCAACTCTCATTGCCATGTCTACCGCTTTCGTGTTATTTGCATTTTCATCTTTCTTCATGTGAGCATATTGCATAAGGTCTGCCATTATTCCACTTTGTTTTTCTTTGTATTTCATAAAACTCAAAAGAATTTCTTCATCAGCTAGTTTCCCTTTATACTCTAGAACTTTCTCTGAATCTTTTTTATATTTTTGAAGAGCTTTTTCAAATGCTTCATCGCTTTCATATATGTCGGTGATTTTCCATTTAAACTGTTCTTCTATTTCTTCTCTAAGTCTAACTTTCATTTCATCTCCTTGTTTTAATTAGCCATCATATAAATTTTCATCAAAGAATTCTGCTGTCTCAGTTAAGTTAATTCCTAGCTTCTTAATTGGCTGTTCATCAGCTTTATTCATTATGTGCGATGAATGTGCTTCCAAACCATATAACTTCTCCAGCTGGTTCGATGCCTTCTTTGCATGACTGTTTGTTGTTGCCGAAATTTGCAATGCCAAAAGTGCTTCTTGCAATGACAATGTATTTGAATTCTCTTTTAATATCTTAGTTTTAAGTTTTATGATAGGTTCTATAACTGATGGATCTATTAACTTTATTTCATCTGGAATGTTCGCAAGTACTTTAATTACATTTAAAATACATGCTGCCGCTTCTGATACGAAGTTTGAACGTCTTCCACTTACCATAGTTCCATCTTCGAGCTGTATTACCATTACTGGACTATTTACTTTTATGGATCTTTCTTTTGCAACTGCAACTATTGTCCTATCGTTTACAGAAATCTGAAGCTTACTCATCAGCAGTTCAAGTTTTGCAATTGTGTTGGCGTTAGATTTTCCAAGTCTACTATTACACAACTCTTTTAAATATCTGCGTATGATTTCCATCTTCGCTGCTTGTCTACATACTGCATCATCAGTTATGCATAGCCCAGCCATATTTACACCCATGTCTGTTGGAGACTTATATGGACAATGGTTATTGGTTATTTTGTCGTATATGCTTTTAACAACTGGAAATACTTGAATGTCTCTGTTGTAGTTAACGGCCATAACATTGTATTCCTCTAAATGAAAGTGATCTATTTTATTTTCATCACCTAGATCTGCAGTCGCTGCCTCATATGCCATGTTAACAGGATGGTCGATTGGTAGGTTCCAAATAGGAAAGGTTTCAAATTTAGCATACCCAGCAGTCTTATGATTTTTATATTCATAATATAACTGGCTTAAACATGTAGCCAGCTTACCACTTCCTGGTCCTGGTGCCGTCACAACAACAAGTGGTTTCTTTGTCTCTATATATGGGTTAGCCCCATACCCTTCATCTGAAACTATTGTTGAAACATCCGTTGGATATCCTTTAGTTGGTCTGTGAATGTATACATTAATCTTTCTGTTTTCTAATTTCTGTTTATATTCCAGAACTCCCTTTTGACCATCATACATTGTTATTACAACGGAATTTATTTTAATTTTTGCTTTTGATGTATTATCAATTATTCTCTCTACTTCACTGCTGTATGTAATCCCATAATCAGCTCTTATCTTATTTTCATTAATGTCGTTTGCATTGATACATATGATCATTTCTGAAATATCATTCAGTTTTTTTAGTAACTTTATTTTCGCTGATTTATCAAATCCAGGTAATACTCTTTCAGCATGTAGGTCATCGAAAAGTTTACCCCCAAATTCTAAATACAGCTTTTCACTTTTTTCAACTCGCTCCATAATTTGGGCAAATTGTTTTTCCATATAAAGTTCACTATCAAAACCGATTTTCATATTTTCACCTTAATCAATACTGTCCGTTAGCACCGGAATTATTTCATCAACTTTAATTTTAACCATCTGTTCTCCAGATGATAATCTTGTAGAGACTTTTATTGCTTCTGTATTTATCTTCTCTATTTTTTTAGATGTAAATGCCAATATATCATATGGTTCACAAACGATACCGACAAATAACAATTCATCCTCAACAGTCTTATTATTCTTTGTTATTTCAAGCTGGGTTATCTTTGTTCCTATGAGACCTCTATTAGTCTTAACAAGTGTTGGAATTATTACTCTTTTGAAATATCCGTTTTTAGTTCCAATTACAACTTCACCTTCATCTGCAATATGTGTGCCAAGAATTAACTCATCTTTTTCCTTTAATTTAATTCCTCTTGTACCCTGTGCTTTTTTACCTAATAAGGAAATTTCATCAATGTTATATGATAAAGTCATACCACCTTTGGTTACAAGGAGTACTCTTGTCTCATCTCCATCAACTTTCATGTCTACATTGAGTAGCTCGTCTCCTGGAATTAAAGTAAGGGCTGGTCCGATTTTCTTCAAGTTTCTGTACTCATTTAAATCAGTTCTTTTAACAATTCCCATTTTTGTAAAGAATACAAATTCACCTACTGGTGTTGAGTTGAAGAAGAAGTATTTAATTATCTTTTCTTTTCCATCAGCTTCATCACATACATGTACTGCTGTTAATCCCTTGTCCTTCCACTTACGTTCTTTAAGTCTGCTCAAATCAACCTTTATAATATTTCCTTTGTCTGTGAATGCAAATGTTGTTCCACGATTATTTACATTTATAGCTTGAATTGGAAGATCGTCAATTTCATAATTTGTTAGGTCAACTCTTCCTATAGCGTAACTTTTTTTAGGCATGAATTTTGTTAAACCACTCTTGTATAAGACAACTATACCTTCAATATTTTCTACTATTGTTTTTTTCTGTATTTCTTTACTCTGCTCAGTTCTCAAATCTTCGGAAATAACTGTCTGTCTTGGAGTATTATATCTGTTCTTTATTTCAAGCAACTCTTTCTTCAATACTGTATACTGTCTTGCTTTTGATTTGAGGACAGCTTGGCAATATGCAATTATCTTTTCAAGTGTTCTAAGTTCTTCTCTTAAAGTTTCAATTTCAAGTCTTGTGAGTCTCTTAAGTCGCATATCTACAATTGCCTGTGTCTGACGATCTGTTAAATCAAATCTTGCAGCCAGTCTTTCTTTTGCATGAGCCGTTGATTCTGATGACCTAATAATTGCAATAACTTCATCAATATTATCAATTGCTATAATGAGTCCAAGTACTATTTCTCTTCTTTCTTCTGCCTGTTTCAATTCATATTCTGTTCTCTTAACAATTACAACTCTCTGATATTCAATGTAATGTTTGAGGATATCAATGAGACCAAGCAACTCAGGTTTACCATTTACTATAGTAAACATGTTGTATCCGAATGTAGTCTCTAGGCTTGTTTTCTGGTATAGGATGTTAAGTATCTTATCAATCTTTGCTTCTTTTTTGCACCTTATAACCCCTCGCATACCAGACTTATCACTTTCATCCACAACTTCAATTATGTTATCCAATTCAGCATATTTCCCACTTTCCTGGAGGTCTGCTATTTCTTCAAGTATCTTGGTCTTTGATGTTGCAAAAGGTATTTCTGTCATAACTAATGCAATTTTTCCATTCTTTTCTTTTTCTTCTACTACAGTTGCTCGTACCCTAACTTTCCCATTTCCAGTTCTATATATATCAACAAATGAGTCATCTTGATATACAAGTCCTCCAGTTGGGAAATCAGGTCCTTTAATGATTTGAAGGAGTTCTTCAATAGTTATATCTGGATTTTCAATCATTGCCACCGTCGCATCAATTGTTTCACCAATATTATGTGGTGGTATGTTTGTTGCGATACCGACTGCTATACCAGATGTACCATTAACAAGAAGATTTGGAAATCTACCAGGTAATGTGACAGGTTCTTCTCTGCTGTCATCAAAGTTTAAACTCCACTTTATAGTTTCTTTATCAATATCTCTTAAAAGTTCTAATGCTAAATTTTCAAGACGACATTCTGTATATCTGTATGCAGCTGGTGGATCTCCATCAATTGAACCAAAGTTTCCTTGACCTTCTATAAGCTTCATTCTCATAGAGAAGGGCTGTGCCATTCTTGCCAATGCATCATAAACTGATGAATCTCCATGTGGATGGTACTTTGCCAACACATCTCCAATTGTTGTTGCACATTTTCTATATGGTTTGTCTGGTGTTAGCCCCATCTGATACATGGAATATAAAATTCTTCTTTGCACTGGTTTGAGTCCGTCTTCAATTCTTGGAACTGCTCTGTTCAGAATTACATGCTCCGAATATGGAAGCATTGAATTGTGTAGGACTTCTTCAAGATTCTGTTCAATAATCTCTTCGTTATATACTATCTCTTCTGCCTGTTTTTTCTTTGCCATTTCTAATCTTCCTTTACTTCTGGGGATGTTTGCAATTTGAAGTTATCCACCTTATTAAAATTCGCATGCTCATTTATATAATCTTTTCTTACTTTAGAATCATCACCCATGAGAATTGTCATTCTCTCTTCAGCCGCCATTACATCGTCTATACCAACTCTTATGAGTTTTCTATTTGCTGGATCCATAGTTGTTTCCCAAAGCTGTGAAGGATTCATTTCTCCAAGTCCTTTAAAACGCTGCAACTTAAGTCCTTTACCTAATTTCTTTCTAGCTTCTTCAAGAGCTTCATCATCATAACAGTATATTGATTTCTTTGATGTCTCTACTTTATATAACGGAGGCATTCCGATAAAGACATGTCCTTGTTCTATGAGTGGTCTCATTTTTCTATAGAAGAATGCGAGAAGTAAAGATCTGATATGTCCACCATCTTGGTCAGCATCTGACAATATTATTATCTTGTCATACTTCAACCCAGATATATCGAAGTCTCTTTGTATACCAGTACCTAGTGCTGCGATTATTGTTTTAAGTTCTTCATTGGCAAGTATCTTATCCATTTTCGCCTTTTCCACATTGAGGGGCTTACCTCTCAATGGCAATATCGCTTGAAACAAACTGTCTCTTGCATCTTTTGCACTTCCTCCAGCTGAGTTACCTTCAACTATGAACAACTCATTCTTTGTTGCATCCTTGCCCCTACATGCCATAAGTTTACCTAACAACTTCATGCTTGCAAGTTTGTTTTGTTTTCTTGAAATATCTCTTGCTCTTGAGGCTGCTTCTCTTGTTTTTGCAGCACCCATCGCCTTGTTAAGTATTTTATCAAACGACTGTCTGTTGGCTTTACCTGAAAGTATTTCATCTAATTTTTCAGATAATATACTTTCAACTTTTGTTTTGATTTCTGGATTTCCAAGCTTTGTTTTTGTCTGTCCATCAAACTCTGGATTTCCCATCTTTATGGATATAATGGCTACCATTCCTTCTCTGTAGTCATCACCAGTTAGGTTCGCTTGCTTTTCTTTGAGAAGATTATTCTTTCTTGCGAAGTTATTGAATGTCTTTGTTATGGCAGTTCTAAAGCCAACTTCATGAGTCCCACCATCTGATGTATGAACATTGTTTACATATGAATAAATTTGTTCGCTATAACTGTCTTCGACATATTGAATTGCAGCATATAACTCAAAATCATCATGTCGTACTTCAATGTAAATTGGTTTATCAAATAGGACTGTTTTGCCAGTATTCATCTTTACAAGATAATCGGCAATTCCCTTTGTTGAATAGAAATCTAGTGTTTTACCTTTACCACCTTGTAAGACAGATCTTGAATCTACTAACTTAAAATGTATGTCCTTATTCAAATATGACAACATTCTCATTTTGTCATGAATAATATCAAAACTGAATTTCTCATCTTTAAAAACTCTTGGGTCAGGTTTAAACTTAACCTTACTACCAACATTCAATGATGGAACTGTCCTTTCAAGCTTACCTTCAGCAATACCGCTTTTAATTTGCTTTCCTTGTTGAATAGCTCTGAATCTTATAAAGTGTTCCCAGCCATCACGGTATACTCTAACTTCCAGCCATTCTGACAAAGCGTTAGCAACTGCAGCTCCAACGCCGTGTAACCCGCCAGAAAACTTATATGCTCCTCCGCCGAACTTTCCGCCTGCATGAAGTTTTGTAAAGATTATTTCAACACCAGATATTTTTTGTTTTTTATCTACATCTACTGGCATTCCTCTTCCGTTATCACTTACTTCTACAACATTGTCATCAAAAAGCTCAACGGTTAGTGTGTCACCATGTCCGTTTGCAAGCTCATCAGTACTGTTGTCCATAATTTCCCAAAGTAAATGATGCATACCTCTTGAGCCTGTACCACCAATGTACATTCCTGGTCTTACTCTGACCGCTTCTATACCTTCAAGAGTTGCAAGATCTTTTGTCGTATATTCCATTCACATCACCTTTAACAATAATGTTTTTAATTTTAACATATTAATCCTTAATTTCAAAAATAAAATTTTTTGAAAAAAATATTGAATATTGTGCAATTATTATATATTTAAACGGATTAGATATGCTGAAATATTAAAAAATATTTTGCAAAAATTTTCTTATATTTTATTCTTAGGTCTTTAAAAATTATTTCAATATTGTTTTATAAAATATAAGTTTTATAATTAAATTGTGGGGAAATTTGTAGTCAAGTATCGTTGGTTTTTTGTTAGTCTGTTTGCTATTTTTTTAGTGGCGTCCACTGTATTGTTACCAAAAATGATACACAAGGTTAACTATGATTTAACCTCATATTTGCCTGCTGGATACTCTACTCTAGAAGGATATAAATTCTTAAAACATTTCAATATTCATGGAGATATTGAAGTTGGTGTAAATACTGATGAAAAGACTGTCCGAAAAATAGCCGATGAGCTTAAAAAAATTAATGGAGTCACAACTCTTATATGGGCTGACCAGATTGACTATTTACACAAACTTGGAATATATGATTTAAACAATCAAGCTGAAAGAGATAAGTTTCTAAAGTTGCGGAAGATTATGACGGATGCTCCCTTGGAAGCCAGCAACGGGAAATATAATTATGTTTTGCTAATGGGATTAAGTTCACCTCCATCAAACCCAGAGTCTATAAAGATTTTTAAAGAGACAAAAAAAATACTTCAAAAGTATGCTCCAAATTCATTTTCATTGTTTGGTATGACGGAACAGGCAAATGCCCTCTTTGACAGTGTCTTTAATGAAATTATTATGTACATGCTTATTGGCGGAATTGTTGTTTTAATAATTTTAGGATTCACAACATCATCACTTGCGGAACCAATTATTCTGATTCTCACACTAACAATATCGATATTAATAAACTTAGCTACAAACGCACTATTCAAATCTACATCCATTATTACCTTTGCATGCACTGCTATTCTCCAGCTCGGATTAAGTATGGATTATGCAATATTCTTATTGCATAAATATCGAGATGAATTAAAAAAGACCTCAGATGCAAAAACTGCACTCGCAAATGCGATACCTAAATCAGGTAGGGCGATTCTTACATCAGCACTTACAACTATTGGTGGACTACTCTCCCTACTTGCAATGAAATTTACAATTGGTTATGACTTAGGGCTTTCTCTTGCTAAAGGGATTTTCTGTTCATGCCTCACAGTTCTCTTTTTACAACCAGCACTTATGTTGATGCTTGATAAGGCAAGAATGTATACAGCTCATAAGGCTCTAAATGTGCATTTTAAATACGGAATTAAAAAATCAATTCAAGGACGACATATAACGGCTATAATTTTGCTACTCCTGTTTTTCCCAATGTTCTTTGCTACCAAAGACCTCAAATATACTTATGTGCATTTCCTACCTAAACATACCGAACAAAGTGTACATTACAAAATGGCTGAGACTCTTGGAAATCAAGTTATGTTCATGCTTCCAACAACATATGTCAATGAAGATGGTTCAACTGAGTATTTGATTGAAAAAAATTACAACTTTCTTAAAAAGTTAGAACAAGTTGAAAATGTAGACTCAGTACTTGGACTCTATTCACAGTTCCCAGTGAATGCAACAATCAAAGGTGTAAAAGTTTGGCAGTTGATTGAAGATAAGAATCTAGCGGATAAATATGGTGGACTCAAACCTTTCCTTGTGGATAGTTCTAACAAATCAATTGATTACTCATTAAAGAATATTCTTCAGCTGTCACAATTATTTGCCAGTGAAATTCCAGAAATAAAGCAACTGTTTTCAAATGGATACACCATCTATACAATTGGAATAAATCCAAAAATAGACATTGAAAGTGATGAATGCTTTAAATTGCTAGATAAGATACAAAAACTTGCTGAAGAAGAATTTAATGGCTACGGGAAGATATACTCTACTGGTATTGCAAGAAGTGCATATGATTTTGCGAAAGTAACGCCAGGAGACCTCCTCATCGTCACTCTGGTGTCAATCGCAGTCGTTTTGCTTTTACTAATCGTATCTTTAAAAAAGATAAAACTATCTTTCCTTATAGTAGCATTAATTCAGTTTGGGATTTGGTTAAATTTGGTACTCCAGTTTATCACTGGTGGAACTATCAATTTCATGGCTTATCTTTTCATTACAGCCATCCAACTTGGAGCAACTGTTGATTATGGAATTCTTGTGACTACAAAATATCTTAAAAATAGAGAACGCTATTCCCCAACAGGAAGTGCTTATATGGCTACTCAATCTTCCGTAATGTCTATACTAACTTCTGCCCTTATAATGGCTTGTGCCTGTCTAAGCGTTTATTTTGTGTCTTCAAATTTAGTCGTTAAAGAAATGACTCTATTAATTGCAAGAGGGTCTATCATCAGTACAATACTCGTGCTGTTTGTTCTTCCAGCATTGCTACTTTTGTCTGACAAGAAAAGGGTGTTTGATATCGCTCCAAAGGGTTATGAGCACATACGGAGATCAAAATATAGAACAAAAGTTATAAGGCGATATCTAAATGAACTTCCTGATCTTGGTTCTACAATTCCGACAAGAAATAAAAAAGATTTCACAAAAATCAGCGGTGAAGAACTTTTATTTGCGATGCAGTATAATATCGACATAACGGATGATAAAAAAATACATAGATTTTTAAGGAGTCACTAATGCCGTATACGACATTACTTGAAAAATTTTTAAATACTAAGAGGAAAATCAAATGAAATATATCTCGGGAATTCCAGCACTGAATGTCCTCTGTTCTCTTGATACTCCTGGAGACTGGCATGCTCCGTCTGTAAATTGGAAAACTTTAGATCTTTATGAAAGTGAAGAAATGTTTTTTAAGAATTATGGGATTGAGAAGAATAAAACAATCCCGCAAAATACACAAAAATATAATGTTGCAAATCATGTAAGAGCAATTTTAGATATGTTTCAATTGGACAATTTCGCATACCTTAAAGGAATGCGAAACAATTTCATTGAAACTGACAAGTACGATGATGAGATTTTTCAAAAAGTATACACTATGAAAGTGCTTCCAAATTGGGGGAAAATTGATGCTTTTATGGAAAAAGAATACATGCTCAAGTGGATTTCATATAAGGAATATATGGAACAGCGAAGCAAATCACAGAATGTTTTTTCAAAAGAAGATACATCTTGGCAAATTGAACATGAAAAAGTTATATATGATTTTTTAAAATATTTGAATTCATTTAGTGACGAATATGTTTTAAAGGGTGGTACTGCGTTATTAACTTGCTATCATTTAGATAGATTTTCAGAAGATATAGATCTTGATAGCAATAACAAAAACAAAATTAAAAAATTTGTTGATACCTATTGTTCTAAAAATAAATATATATATCGTATTGCAAAAGACATAGATACTACAAAAAGATTTTTTATTCACTACGGTAATGTGATGCATCCTCTTAAAATTGAGGTGTCTTTCAGGTCAATTATTTTAAATTCAGATTGTACCAAAATTAATGGCATCAAGGTCTACTCTATAAATAAATTAATGAATTTGAAGCTTAATGGGGAATGTAAGAATTGTTGTGTAAAAAGTATTTATTAGATATAAAAAAATTCTAA